>CAZUUA010000032.1:21432-21649 GCA_964623635.1 uncultured Ruminococcus sp. | reverse complement strand
AGCTGCTCATCGACCGGGTCAACTTCAACGACCGGGAATCCATGATGTATTTCGAGAATATGCTGCAGAAAACCGGCATCATCGACAAGCTCCGGGAAGCAGGCTGCGAAGAAGGCGACACGGTACAGATCGGCGGCTTTGCCTTTGACTTTGTGGACTGAGTGGGAATGCTCTGCAGCTGCGTAGGAGAGCGATCTTTTCCCACTCCCGGAAATTT
>CAZUUA010000032.1:0-21332 GCA_964623635.1 uncultured Ruminococcus sp. | reverse complement strand
CCCTGACGGAAAATTTCCCAACGTTTTGGTGCAACCGTCAATTGGTCATGCTCTGTAGCTGTGTAGGAGAGCGATCTTTTCCCCCGAGTTAAGTACCCTAACTCCCGGAAATTTCCCTGACGGAAAATTTCCCAACGTTTTGGTGCAACCGTCAATTGGTCATGCTCTGCAGCTGCGTAGGAGAGCGATCTATTTCCCCCGAGTTAGGTACCCTAACTCCCGGAAATTTCCCTGACGGAAAATTTCCCAACGTTTTGGTGCGACCGTCAATTGGTCATGCTCTGCAGCTGTGTAGGAGAGCGATCTATTTCCCACCAATTGGGTATACATTTGCAATTCTTAGCAATTTTAACAAAATGTGAACACGCTTTTCGGCAAAAATGCTGTGTAACTGTCCCTTGACAAATGAGGACAAAATCGGTATAATAGAGACACGGGGAAAACCGTTTTTATCTTTTTATGAACGAAAGGATCAAGACTTATGAAAAAGTATCTTGCATCTGCACTGGCTATCGCTATGCTGGCCTCTCTGTCCGTAGCTGCCTCTGCCGCAGAATATTCTGCATCCAACGCCAACAACTGGGGCATCGAACTGGACGGTGTTAAGGACGCTGCTTACGTGAACGATGGCTTCACCATCACTGTTCCCGAAGTAGAAGGCACCGAAGGTGGTTCCACCGGTACCGCTTGGGCTGCATGGGACGATGATTATCTGTACGTATACGTTGAAGTAAACGACGATACCGTTACCAAGGCTGCTGACGTTACCTCCGTTTACATGAACGACTCCATCGAAGTGTACATCAACCTGTCCGGCGAAGAAGGCGCTATTGCCGATATCAACGCTGCTCAGTACACCGTTGGTCCTTCCTTCACCGAATGGGCTGGTGGCGGTCTGCACAGAGAAAACAACATGGCTGACGCTGAATTCGCTTACACCTACACCGATTTCGGTTACACCATGGAGCTCGCTCTGCCTTGGGGTGCTGACTACTCCGTAGAAGAAGGCGCTTCCATCGGCTTCGTTGTTGGTATCAACGATGACGCTGACGAAGATCCCCTGACCCGTGAATTCCACAACTTCACTAACGCTAACCAGGGTTCCGCTTGGTCCACCGCTGACTCCACTTGGGACAACCTGACCATGGTCGCTGACGAATACGTTGAACCCGTTGTTGAAACCGAACCCGAAGTAGTTGCTGACGCTGCTGCCGAAACCGTAGCTGCTCCTCAGACCTTCGACGCTGGTATCGTAGCTGCTGTTGCTGCTGTTGTATCCGCTGCCGGTTACGCTATCTCCAAGAAGAGATAAGTTTCGTATTACATCTGTAATATAGCCAAAAAGAGTACAGGCACATCGCTTGTGCTCTTTTTGCTTACAATGCGCATCTTCCGGCAATGCGTCCCCGTTTTTTTTCGCTGCCACATCCATCTTTTTACTGAAATTCTCCATTTTGCACGATTTTTCTTGGTATTTTTCTACATTAGCAAATGAATTTTTTGTAACGAAATCGCTCTTTGCGTATTGACATGTGTCAAAATGCATGATATAATATAAATATCTTAAAGAGGAAATCTCCTTTCTACGACTTGTTTATCTAGATACACAGGTCGCCCTATAGCCATTCCGAAGGAGGATATTTTTGTATGACTGACAACCAAGCATTTACCAAACTGCCGGATAGCGAGCTGGAGGTCATGGAAGCAATCTGGGCACTGTACGAAAAGGAAGAAAAGCCGGTCACTGCCAGCATGGCCATCAAGCATTTCCCGGAGCTGACACGCCGAAAGATGACCACGGTGTTGACCTTGATCAATCGCCTGGTGGCAAGAGGATTTCTGTCTGCCGATAAAAGCGGCCGTGCCAACTGCTACACACCGCTTGTGGATGTGCATACTTACAGACAGCTTCTGACAGAAGATTTTCTCCATCGTGCCTACCTGGACGAGCCCTTGGAGCTGCTGCTCAACGTGATCAACTCGTCTGAGCTTTCCCATAGTGACATCGTCGCATTGAAGGCAGCACTGAAAACAAAATAAGCACTATACAGTGTCGGCTTAATGTGAGTCGGCACTTTTTTCTATTTTGCTATGTTTTCCAATTTCCTCTTGCAATTTGCCAAGGTTTGTGCTATACTTATACGTTGTATAGGAATATTTTGTTTTGTCACAGGAGACGCATATGGCAGACGTTACGATCCGTGAACTACTGAAGATGCAGCACACATTGGCTGAAAAAAAAGGCTGGCTGAAAGACCGCACACCGGCGCACGCACCCATGAGCATATTGTGGTCCATCGATGAGCTGGGTGAGGCCATTGCCATCATTAAGAAAAAAGGCTCCGATGCCATCATGGAAAATCCCAGCGTCCGAGAGCACTATGTGGAAGAAGTGGCGGACGTGTTCATGTATCTGCTGGACATGATGGAGTCCTACGGAATCACTGCCAAGGAATTCTCCGATGCGTATATCCGCAAGTTCCGTCACAATATGGGACGTGACTGGGTGGAGAACGACACCATGTACGAATCTGTTGCCACACACAAATTGTTCGTCACTCTGACCACATTGGAAGGTGCACCGGAGGAGGCCGCTCGTATGGTCGAGGTGTTAGGGAAAACGGATGTAACACTGGTGCTTCTGACCTACCAGACCAAGGAAGCCACCACTGACCGACTTCTTGCCATGGACATCTCACCGGACAGCTTCACCTGGATCAACGATGCATCGCCTGCCTACGACAGCCTGACAGCGCTTTTGCAAAAGGGACTGGCCGGAGACGATCCTGCTGCCTCTGCCATGATCGTGTGGAATGCCGAGGAACGCCACGCCGCCGACACCGTTGGTGTACAAGCCATCGAATGTGAGAGCCTGACCGAGGTCGTGGAAAGACTGCGGAAATGATGCTTATACAGGAAAGGATGTGGTATCATGCGGTATACAGACTATACCGAAACCGATGCATCTGTCCCCTGGATACATACGGCGCTATAAAACCATAAAAAAATCAACATGGAATACAATATCGAAAGGAATATAGATCATCATGGAATCTTTTAAGAATACCGATAAACGTACCCACTATTGCGGTACGCTCACCTCTGCCGACATTGGCAAGAGAGTCGCTGTGCTGGGTTGGTGTCAGAAGCAGAGAGACCTGGGTAGCCTGATCTTCATCGACCTGCGGGACAGATCCGGCATCGTGCAGCTGGCCTTTGACGACAACACCGACCGGGAAATTTTCGACAAGGCCTTTGGTGTACGTGCCGAATACGTGCTTGCCGCACAGGGCGTCGTTCGTTCCCGTGGCGAGGCTGCCATCAACCATGACCTGCCTACCGGTGAGATCGAGATCGCTGTTGACGGCTTCAAGATCCTGTCCGTGGCACAGACGCCCCCGTTTGCCATCGTGGAAGGCAGTGACGTAAAGCCGGAGCTGCGGCTGAAAAACCGGTTCTTAGACCTGCGCCGTCCCGACCTGCAGCGCAACATCATTGCCCGCAGCCAGATCGTCAAGATCGCCCGGAACTACTATGCCGACAATGGCTTCATCGATATCGAGACCCCCAACCTGGTCAAGCCCACTCCCGAAGGCGCAAGAGACTATCTGGTGCCCAGCCGTGTGCATCCCGGTAAGTTCTATGCCCTGCCCCAGTCTCCCCAGCTGTACAAGCAGCTTCTGATGTATGCCGGCTTCGACCGCTACATCCAGATCGCCCGCTGCTACCGTGACGAAGACCTGCGTGCGGACCGGCAGCCGGAATTTACCCAGATCGACCTGGAAATGTCCTTTGCCGACGAAGAAGATATCATCGCCATCAACGAAGGCTTCATGAAGAAGGTGTTCGACGAGTTCATGCACCAGCCTCTGACCATTCCTTTCCCGCGCATCACCTGGCAGGAAGCTATGGATCGCTTCGGTTCCGACAAGCCCGACACCCGTTTCGGTATGGAGCTGTGTGACCTGTCTGACCTGGTGAAGGACTGCGGCTTCTCCGTGTTCTCCGGTGCTGTGGCAGACGGCGGTTCCGTTCGTGGGATCACCGTTCCCGGCGGTGCCAAGATGTCCCGGAAGGAGATCGACTCTCTGGTTGAATTCGTAAAGACCTACGGCGCCAAGGGTCTGGCATGGTTCAAGAATGCCGCCGGTGCTGTGTCCTCCTCCTTCGCCAAGTTCATGACTGAGGACGAAATGCACGCCCTGCTGGATCGCCTGCACGTACAGGAAGGGGATCTGGCCCTGATCGTGGCTGCCAAGAACAAGGTAGTTTACGATGCACTGGGTGCGCTGCGCTGCGAAGTGGCCAAGCGGATGGATATGATCGACAAGTCCAAGTTCAACTTCCTGTGGGTAACGGAATTCCCGCTGCTGGAGTACTCCGAAGAAGACGGTCGTTTCTACGCCATGCACCATCCTTTCACCATGCCTATGGAAGAGGATATGCCCCTGCTGGACACCGATCCCGGCAAGGTTCGTGCCAGAGCTTACGATATCGTGCTGAACGGTACCGAGCTGGGCGGCGGTTCCATCCGTATCTCCAACACAGCACTGCAGAAGAAGATGTTCGCAGCCCTGGGTATCGGCGACAAGGAAGCGGAAGAAAAGTTTGGTTTCCTGCTGGAGGCCTTCAAATACGGTGTACCGCCTCACGGTGGTCTGGCCTTTGGTCTGGACAGAGTGGTGGCATTGCTGCTGGGTCTGGACGACATTCGTGACGTGATCGCCTTCCCGAAGGTACAGAATGCGTCCGAGCTCATGTCCGGCTGCCCGAACCTGGCTGACCCCAAGGCATTGGATGAACTGGGCATCGCTGTGGTGGCCAATGTGGAAGAAGACGACGAATGATCCGCTTGGTGACAAACGATTCGTTCTATCGAGAATGATCTGCCTATCAAAGAGATCTCTCTTCGGAGAGGTCTCTTTTTGCCTATTTGAATTTCCCCTAAAAACCATTCGATACACAGGGGTAGAATACTGGAAACTGCTGAAAATCTTCCTATAATGTTGCTTTTTTCGAAGAACGGTGCTATAATAAGCAAAAGATGCTACGGTTGTCGTTCGGTGAGAAATGTACAACCAAAGGAGGTGCATTTCTTTGACCCATCCCATCGTCGGCTGTATCCTGGCAGCACTGCCCGGAATCCTCATTGCCTGGATCAATGCAAGGCTCACGGCCAAGGCGGCTGTCTCCGGAACCACCACGCTTTCCCTGATCCCCGTATTGCGCATGGCACTGAGCGTGGGGTATCTGGTGTTGGTGTATCTGGTCTCGCCGTACCTGCCGTGGGAAAGACTCTGGCCTTTGGCTGGTGCCTGCATAGGACTGACGCTGCCCATGTTTTTCTTCACGTTCCGACTGCTGAAGCAGATCGGCAAAAAAGAGTCTCCGACCAAACCGTCATCTACCACAAATCCACAAAACGATAAAGGAGGCGATTCCTGAATGGGAGAAGAATCCGAGGTGATCATCCATTTGGGTGGTATCCTGGACGTGACCGGAGAGGTCGTTGCCATGTGGGCGCTGCTTGCCATCGTGCTGGTGCTGTCCTGCATTGCGACACACAACCTCAAGGAACGACCGGGTGTCTTTCAAAATATGGTCGAGACCGGTGTAGAATATCTGGACAACTTTTTCTCCGGGATCATCGGCAAAACACACACACGCAAATACTTCTACTATCTGGGTTCCCTATTTATATTCATCATTTTCGCCAACTATCTGGGACTGATCCCCGGCGTTGGTCTGACGGCATATTTTAAGGCACCCACTTCTTCCCTGTCCGTCACGCTGGGTCTGGGCATATGTACATTCTTCTTCATCCAGATCTCCGGTCTGCGGGTAGGCGCCAAGCACTATTTCAAGCGCTTCGTCAGTCCCATTGCGGTGATGCTGCCGCTGATGGTACTGGACGAATTCATCAAGCCGGCTTCCCTGGCGCTCCGTCTGTTCGGTAACGTCTTCGGCGAAGAAACGGTCACACACAATCTGTACGATCTGCTTCCCATCGGTGCACCGGTACTGATGATGGCGCTGTCCTGTCTGTTCTGTGCCATCCAGGCGCTGGTCTTCACCATGCTGACTTCCATCTATTTGCAGGAAACCATTGAAGTAGAATAACACAGCCAAACAAATTTTATCATCCAAAAGGAGAATACAACCATGGATAGTTCCGCTATTATCGCTCTTGCCGCTGCTCTCGCCATTGCCGTCAGCACCATTTTCCCGGCCATCGGTCAGGGTCTTGCCGCCAAAGCCGCTATGGAAAGCATTGCCCGTCAGCCTGACGCTGCTGGAGATATTCGCTCGACTCTGATCATTGCTCTGTCTCTGATGGAAGCTCTGACCATTTACGGCCTGCTGATCGGCTTCATTCTGGCTTCCAAGATCTAAGGAGGCACATCGTGACCATTCAAATATCGGTCCTGCTCTGGACCGTGATCTGCTTTTGTCTGTTCGTGTTCATCGTGAACCGGTTTTTGTTCAAGCCGCTGTTTGCCGTCATGGACCAGCGACAGGAAAAGATCAAGAAGGCACAGCAGAAGCAGGAAGCACACAACAAGGCTCTGGCAGAGGCTGACGAAGCGTTGGCTGCCTTTCGTGTGGAGGAACAGCATCATCTGGCCGATCTGGTGCAGACAGAGATCGCCAAGGCCCATAAGGATGCAGAGACACTGGTCTCCGTCACCCACAAGAAGCAAAACCAACTGCTGGATCTGCACGTGGCGCAGTTGGAAGAGGAATCGCTAAAAATCGAAAAAGTTCTGGACGAGCAGATGGAGGCCCTCTCAAAGCTGTATGCCTCCACGCTGTTGTCCTGACGAAGGAACGAAATGCTGCAATTTGTTTATTCACTTATCAATTTTGCCATTCTGGCTGCCATCATCCTGCTACTGTTTGGCAAGTCCATCGTGCGGATCTTTCGGGGACGCCGGGAACGGATCGATGCAGCCTTAACAGAAGCAGAACGGTTGGAGCAGACGGATATGCCCGTTCCCACTTTGCCTGAGCGGTATTCGGACGAGCTGCCCGACACCGTAAAGGCTGAGATCGAGAAGATCCACCAGAATGCGGAAAACTCCGCCGGTATCATGCGCCGCCAGACCGAGGACACCATCGAGGATCTGCGCCGGGAAATGCTGCTGGACGTCAAGGAACGGTACATCGATCGACTGCTGGCGCACATCCAGACTATGTTGACAGAGGAGCCATATGTCTCTGCCATCCGTGCCAAGGAGCCGGAGATTGCCGAACGGATCATGGAAAGAATGGAGATCACGCCCGGTGATATGGCGTACCTGCGGCGCAAGGATGTACTGTACGTGACCCTGACCTCCGCTTTCCCGCTGGAGCAGTCCCTTGTGGATCGCATCGGTGCCAAGGCCACGGCACTTCTGGAAGCCGTTGGTGGGAAGGCGTCCTATTGGGTCAAGACGGATCCGACGCTCCTTGGCGGCTTTCGGCTGCGGGTCGGCGACACCATCTACGACATGACCGTGGCCGACCGGCTGTATCAGCTGCGCCATACCTTGGAGAAGCAGGATATCACCGGTGAAGAGGATGCCCAAAAGCTCATCGCCGATCTGACCCGTGGGATCACCGAACAGGAACCCACCGTCAGCGAATTCCAGCTGGGTCGTGTCATCAGCGTATCCGACGGGATCTGTTGGCTGGATGGGCTTGCCGACATCATGTACGGCGAGGTCATCGAGTTCGAATGCGGCGAACGTGGCATGGTGCTGGACATCGAACCGGACCGCATCGGCTGTATCATCTATGGCCGGTATGAGCACATCGAAAGCGGCAGCCGGGTACGCCGTGTGGGTCGTATCGCCAGCGTACCAGTAGGCGAGGAGCTGCTGGGTCGTGTGGTGGATCCGCTGGGACATTCTCTGGACGGCAAGGGTCGTATCTGGACCCAGGAACGCCGACCCATCGAATGTGCCGCACCCTCCATCCCCGATCGTGCCGCCGTCTCCCGTCCTATGCACACGGGGATCAAGGCCATCGATGCACTGGTGCCCATTGGCAGAGGCCAGCGTGAGCTGATCATCGGCGACCGGCAGACCGGCAAGTCCTCCATCGCCATTGACACCATCATCAACCAAAAGGGCACCGGGACCATTTGTATCTACGTTGCCATCGGGCAGAAGGACACCACCATCGCCGAGATCCGGGACAGACTGGTGCAGTACGGCGCTATGGGATACACCACACTGGTGTGTGCCTCTGCGTCTTCCTCTGCTTCCATCCAATATATCGCACCCTTTGCCGGTGCTGCTATGGCTGAATATTTCATGTACCAGGGCAAGGACGTACTGATC
The DNA here is from genome assembly GCA_964623635.1 of uncultured Ruminococcus sp. GTDB lineage: Bacteria > Bacillota > Clostridia > Oscillospirales > CAG-272 > UMGS1696. The sequence continues at coordinate 13,008 of CAZUUA010000032.1, read as the reverse complement.
GTGTACGACGACCTGTCCAAGCACGCTGTGGCATACCGGGAACTTTCCCTGCTGCTGCATCGTCCGTCCGGTCGTGAAGCATACCCCGGAGACGTATTCTATCTGCACTCCCGGCTTTTGGAACGGGCAGCACAGCTTTCTCCGGAACTGGGTGGCGGTTCTATGACGGCACTGCCCATCATCGAGACCCAGGCCGGCGATATTTCCGCATACATCCCCACCAACGTGATCTCCATCACCGACGGACAGATCTTCTTAGATGCAGACCTATTCAACGAAGGCCAGCGCCCGGCAGTCAATGTGGGGTTGTCGGTGTCCCGTGTAGGCAGTGCGGCACAGACCAAGCTGATGAAGCAGGTGTCCGGTCGACTGCGTATGGATCTGGCACAATACCGGGAGCTGGCCGGCTTTACCCAGTTTGGCTCCGATGTAGACGCATCCACCAAGAAGGTGCTGGACAGTGGTCGTCGTATGATGGCGGCTCTCCTGCAGGGTCGATTCACACCGCTGCCGGACTGGGAACAGGTTCTGTTGCTCTTTGCCGTATCGGAAGGACTGGCTGACCATGTGGAACCGGACAACATGGAGACCTACGCCACACGCCTTGCCCTGCACATCCAAACCCATTATCCCACGGTGACCACTGCTCTGCAGAGCGGCAAAAAGCTGACCGATGCCGAAAAGGACGAGCTGCGTGGTGCCATTGCTTCCTATGAAACGGGATCTGGTACCGCAAGTGAGGTAGCATGATATGCCCAGTCTTTTGGAACTGAAAAAGCACCTGCACAGCATCCAAATGACGGGACAGCTTGCCGGTGCTATGAAGACGGTATCTGCTGCCAAGCTGAATCGACTGAACGGCGCACTGCAAAGCTTTTCTGCCTATCAGTCTCTGTGCCAAAAAATGATCGACCGGTTCGGAAACGATCTGGCGACCATGCTTCCCTGTCCGGATCCGGATGCGCCGGTATGCTATGTGCTGCTGGGTGCCAACCGGGGACTGTGCGGCGGCTACAACATCGAGCTGTACAGCTACACGGATACGGTGCTTGCCAAAGACGAAAAGGATAAGCTGTTCATCGTGGTAGGCAAGCACGCCATTGCCCATTACCAGAGCACAGCTTGGCCCATCCACAGATCGCTGGTGCTGCCGGACAACCTGCGGTATGAGGACTGTATGGCGCTGCTGGACGAGATCACATCGTTGTACGAGACCGGTGCTGTTTCCGCTGTGGTGTTGGTGTATCAAAAATTTGTCAATATGCTCACCCAGGTGCCGACGACCCACTGTCTCCTGCCGCTGTCCTCGCCGAAGACGAAAACAGAACCTGTGGAAAACTCGAGCAATTGCTCGGGTATTTACCCGGGTAAACACCCCCAAAAGGCAACGGTTTCCACAGAGCTGTATGTGCCGGACAGAGAAACGGTGCTGCAGGCGGCTGCCCGTACCTGTCTGCAAGCGGATTTTTACAGCCATATGCTGGAAGCCGGTGCCGGAAATCAGGCTGCGACCCTGATCGCCATGCGTTCGGCCTTCGACAATGCAGAAGAATCGGCAGCAGAGCTGGAATCTGCCATTAGCCGCAAGCGCCAGAGTGACGTCACCTCCAGCGTGATCGAAACATCCGGTGGGTTCATAGAAGAATAGGATGAAGGCAGCGGTATGGGGCGCACGCTTGCTGATTCCGTACACACTGCAAACGCACCAAAGAGCCCCGTATGTGGCAGCCTTTCCGGTGCGTTTCCGATTCTCTGATTTTCTGTAAAAGGAGCAAACTATGCCAAAAGATGCAAAAGGCATTATCACCCGGATCAATGGGCCGGTGGTGGACATCATGTTCGCCGACCTGGCTCTGCCGGATATATTTCATGCGGTGGTGATCCCCACCGAAAAGGCGACCTTCACCTTGGAGGTCCTGCAGCACCTGAGCCAGAATGAAGTGCGGTGCATTGCCATGTCGCCCACCGACGGTCTTTCCCGTGGTATGACTGCCATCGACACCGGCTCGCCCATTACCGTTCCGGTAGGCAGTGGCACTCTGGGGCGTATGACCAATGTGACCGGCGAACCCATCGACCGTGCCGGAGCTATCGTCACGGAAGAACGTTGGCCCATCCACCATCCGGCACCGGCCTTCACCGACATCGTGACCGCCGGCGAAATTTTGGAGACCGGGATCAAGGTCATTGACCTGATGACACCATATGCCAAAGGTGGGAAGATCGGTCTGTTCGGCGGTGCCGGGGTCGGCAAGACCGTGCTGATCATGGAGCTGATCCGGAACATCGCCTTCGAGCACGACGGATATTCCGTATTCGCCGGTGTGGGTGAACGTTCCCGGGAGGGCAACGATCTGTGGAACGAAATGAAGCAGTCCGGGGTGCTGGACAAAACGGCGCTGGTCTTCGGGCAGATGAACGAGACTGCCGGTGCCCGACTCCGTGTGCCGCTGGCCGGTCTGACCATGGCCGAATACTTCCGAGAAAACAGCCACAAAGACATTCTCTTGTTCATCGACAACATCTTCCGGTTCACCCAGGCCGGTTCGGAGGTCTCTGCCCTGCTGGGACGGATGCCCTCTGCTGTGGGATATCAGCCTACACTGGCCTCCGAAATGGGGAAGCTGCAGGAACGGATCGTGTCCACACACAGCGGTTCCATCACCTCGGTGCAGGCCATTTACGTACCGGCAGACGACCTGACCGACCCGGCCCCTGCCACCACCTTCTCTCATCTGGACGCCACCACTGTGTTGTCCCGCAGCATCGTGGAGCTGGGGATCTATCCGGCCGTGTCACCGCTGGAATCCGGTTCCAGAATGCTGTCGCCCGATGTAGTAGGTGACAGACATTATCGCTGTGCCAAGGAAGTGACCAGAGTGCTGCAGCGGTACAACGAACTGCAGGACATCATCGCCATCTTAGGTATGGATGAGCTGTCGGAGGAAGACAAAATGGCCGTCCGCAATGCCCGTCGTGTCCAGCGGTTCATGAGTCAGCCCTTCCACGTGGCCGAGGGCTTCACCGGAATCCAGGGCAAGTATGTCCGTGTCAATGACACCATCGCCGGGTTTGAAGCCATTTTGGGTGGGGAATGCGACGATCTGCCGGAATCTGCCTTCCTGATGGCTGGTACCATCGACGATGTGTGGGCAGCCGCCAAAGGTTGATTGCCTATGGAAAAAACGATTACCCTGACCCTGATCGTGCCAGATGGACAGACGACCACCTGTACCTGTGATGCACTGCAGTTCACCATTCCGGACGGGCAGGGCAAGAACAAGCATTGTGGTGGCAGCATCGGTATCCATCCCGGGCACACGGATGCACTGATGGCAGTGGCGGCCGGGGAAGTGACTGCTACCCTTGCCGGACAAACGGTGCTTCGGTCTGCCATTGGCGCCGGACTTGCCATGGTTTCGGGAGACGCTGTGACGATCCTGACCGACCGGATCACCCCGTCTGCCGCCGACCATGCACCTGCGAATGTGTGATTGAATGTATGAATGACGACGTAAAATGGCAGGCCCGGCTCCATTATGTGATGGCGCTGGTAGGCGGCTGCTTTGGGATCTATGCCCTGCTGCAGTTTGCCAACACCTTCGGTTCTGCCCAGACCAACAACCTGATCATGATCGTCAGCAGTCTGCTGGAGTGGGACACAGTCTCTCTGCTGCAGCGGCTGGCGAATCTGGCGGCATATACCTTGGGGATTCTTTTGACATTGTGGATCGCCAAACGGCCGGTGCGACAAAAGCAGCGCCTCGCCATAGGAGTGGATGCCGTAGCTGCATTGGTGCTTGGGTTTCTGCCGCCACTGCCACCGCTTGTGGGGCTATGTCCCCTGTCCTTTGCTATGGCTTGCCAGTGGTGCAGCTTTAACGGGCTCCCCGGCCTTGTCAGTGCCAACACCTTCTCCACCAACAACTACCGGCAATTTGTCACGGGACTGTATCTTTATCTCACCGATAAAGAACCAGAAGCAAGAGAAAACGCCAAGCTGCGGCTCCATTTCTTCGGCTTCACGCTGCTTGCCTTCCACAGCGGGATCACAGCTATGTATTTTCTGTGGCACATGATGGGACAAAAATGTATTTGGTTCGTGTGGTTGCCGCTGATGCTGGCATTTGTACTGAGCAAGAAAGTGGAATACGAAAAGTAACAAACCTTCATGAAGAGGATTCGTGAAGGTTTGTTTTTCTACTGTCGGTTGTTTGTCTGTATCAACGTCACAACGTACGGTTGTGTTTCTCGAAATCTGCTCCATTGACTTCACCTGTGGGTTGTGTTATACTGTAAGTACACCAAAACCAAGGAGGACTACAGTATGTCTGAAATTTCTATGGCGCAAAATATCGCAGCGTACCGGCGGCATTTGGGCTTGACCCAGGAACAGCTTGCTGAGGTGCTGCATTTATCACCACAAGCGGTAAGCAAATGGGAAACGGGAGCCAGTCAGCCGGACACCGCTATGCTGCCCCTTTTGGCTGAGACCCTCCACGTGACCATCGATGGCCTGTTCTATGGTCCTGCCGGAGACGATGGGGATCTGTTTGAGCGGTGCTTTCGGGCGGTGCGCTCTCTGCCACAAATGAGCGAGGACAGCTACCGCACGGCGTGGCGGCTCTTTGCCTATGCGCACCATGGGATCTCCTGCGGCAATCTCCGTGGTCGATCCCCCATTGAGGAAGGAACGGAGCCTGTCCACATCACCGGAGAAGGCGGCGCATCGATGCTGAGCGGCAAGGGATTTGGTGCCATTCTGACCCGTGATTTCTTTCGCCAGCTGACACCGGACATGGTCGATATGTCCCAGCAGCTCTTTGGCGTATTGGGACAGCCAAACACCTTTGCCGTGGTGCTGGCGATCCTATCCATGAGCGACATCAGCTTCGACGAGCTGTCCGAAAAGCTATCCTTAGACAAAGATGCTCTGCAAACAGCACTGGACACCCTGTGCGAGGGGGAAGTGATCGTGGAAAAGATCTCCAAGCACAAGGTACTGGGCAAGACCTAGGACATTCGAGAAGAATACCACACGGTGCTATCGCTGCTGGTGGGACTGATGCAGGTGGAGCAAGATTCGCTCTGCGGACTATCCTGCTGTATGGGATATGGAGATTATCCCATCGCATTTAGGGACAAATAAATAAGAAATAAGAAGTGGTACAAACCCGATCGTACCACTTCTTATTTCTTATTTCTAACTTCTTATTACTCTACGCATTCTTCCCGCTTTTCCAGCCACTGTACATCCTTGGTAGTGGTGTTGTCTGCGGTGGTACTATTTTCGCATCTTCTGAGCATAATATCGTATAGGTTCGTGTCCACCTTTTCGCTGAACCGCTTGCAGGAGCAGTTTTCGAACCGGTTGTCGTGGATACGCACGTTCTTTGCCGCATTGACGAAGATACCGCTGTTGCCGCAGTTTTGGAACAGGTTGTGGTGGATGTGTACACCGTCATGGACACCGGCGGGGTAGTTGTCCGCATCTACGTCGTGGCTGGCCTTGACTACGATGGCACCCATGTTGGCGGCACTGCCATTGATCCCACACTTGGAGAAGGTGCAGCCCCGGATCTCCACATTCTTGGACGGACCCACCTCGTACCACACCCGGATGTCCGGCGAAACGATGATGCCCGGCAGCGACATACCGTAGATCCTGCAGTTTTCCACCAGCATATTCCAGGATTGCAAAAGGAACCCTCTGGCTCTGGTGTGGGTAACGGTGCAGTTGTCCAGATGCACGGAAGCAAAGAAGGTCTCGTTGGCAAGAATGTCCCCTTTGGCAACCTTTCCTTCCACCTTTTCCACGTAGGCGGTGCTGTCGTGGTAATCCTTCAGCAGTACTCTGCCCTTTTGCAGGAAGGTCTCTCTGTCGTAGACCACCAGCCAGTCTCCGGCCTGCGCCCACAGTGGTCCCAGTTTATCCGGCTCCATGGCACGGTGGCGATAGATACAGGGCATGATACCGGTGGCAGGATCGAAGTCTTCCACTTCTCCGGCGGTGCTATGGATATTCAGCGCATCGTCTCCCAGACCAAGGAAGTCGCAGTCCTTCATATGGAGATACCCCGACAGACCCGTGATGTGGATCCCGTCGGCCCCGGAAGCGTACAGGGCATGGTCGTCCTTTGCCAGACGAATATTGAAATCATCAAAGGTGAAGTTGGAGGAACGAGGCGCAATGATGGCACCCATCCCGGAGGTACGCTGGATCTCGATATGCTGCAGCAGCACATCATGGCACCCGGCAAAATGGTACACGGTCGCACCATAAATCATGTAGCGGTACAGTACACGATGCCCCACGGTCAGGCGGGACAGATCCCGGTCTGCCGGCATGAACACACGGATGTGGTTGTTCCCCAGGTGCTCGTACCTCGTACCGGTGTATTTGACCCGTTTGTTGCCGTTTTCGTCTGTCAGCTCTTCCTTGACGATCCGGTCGTAGGTCTCGATCACGTAGTCCGGTGTGCCTTCTTCGTCGCAGGTGTCGGTGCCCCAGAAGTGTTCCCAACCAGTGATGGGGAACTGGGGATCGATGTCCACCTCATAGCAGTGGTGTTCGTTGTCCACAGAGGTGACCCGACCGGCGCAGTTGATGGGATTGTCGGTGGTCCAGGTGATGTTGCGGAAGGTCAGACCATGGCAGTCTCTGCCGTGGAAGCCGTTGTTGTTTTCTACCGGATCCCCCCAGGGAGTAAAATGCACAACGAATACAGTCCCCGGTTCGCCGCACACGGTGAAGTTCTTTTTGCCGGAAATGGTGAGGGGTCTTGTCCAATAATACCGACCGGCCGGGAAAAACACTTCGCAGTCGTCCGGCGCCGCATCGAATAAGGCTTGCAGCTTGTCGGCCTGACACACAAAAGTATCGCTGCTTTTCTCGATGCCGTGCTCGGTCACACAGATCTTTGTCATAGGATATACCTCCAAATGGAATGGTGTTACCGTAATGATACCATATTTTTGTGCCAATAGCAAGAGGTATAGGAGATTTTCCGTGTTTTTTTACGCCGGTAAAAATACGTGCCTTGACCTTTTTCCCCATTTGTGGTATACTGTAGGTACAACACAATTGCAGTTATCGCACCAGCTGCAAATCCAAACCCACAAAGGATCACCCTATGTTTGCTACGACCGCTCTCACCGCACACCTGCGCCATCCGTTATCGGACATCGTTTTGTTCGAGACCACCGACTCCACCAATATCCAATGCAAAGCTCTGGCTGAACAGGATGCACCGGAGGGTACGCTTGTCATTGCCGGGTCGCAACGTGCGGGACGAGGCCGGCTGGGACGGTCGTTCTATTCGCCGGAGGATACGGGACTGTATATGAGTCTGCTGCTCCGTCCCACACTGCCGCCAACGGAAGCGCTGTCCATCACCACCTGTGCTGCCGTATGCGTCTGTGAAGCCATCGAAGCACTTGTGTGTCAACATACGGGCAAGACCGTACAGGCCGAGATCAAGTGGGTCAACGATGTGTTTTTGGGCGAAAGGAAGGTCTGCGGCATTTTGACCGAGGCGGCATTCTCCCCGGACGGGTCGGCACTGCGGTATGCCATTTTGGGAATCGGCGTGAATCTGGCAGTACCGGCTGGGGATTTTCCACCGGCGCTTGCGAACATAGCTGCCGCCGTCTTTGACCGCACCGACACCGACCTGCGTCCCCAGCTGGCGGCATCCATTGTAGATCGGTTCTTAGACTACTATCCGCACCTGTCTGCCAAGCCATTCTACGACGCCTACCGGGATCGGCTCATGCTCCGGGGCAGATCCGTGCAGATCCTGTGGGGCAGCGGCACCGGACATGGCACCTGTCTGGATGTGGATCGGGATTTTCGTCTGCTGGTACAAAACGAAGACGGTACCGTACAAGCGTTGTCCAGCGGTGAAGTCAGCGTCCGGCAAGACCGGAGATAGGAGATAAAAGGAGTTTTTATGTCCAAACGTTCTCTGCAGACAGGGCTGCGGCGCTCCTGTTTGGTACCGCTGGTGATTTTTTTGCTACTGCTTGCCTTGCTCGGTTATGCGTTTTCCGAAGCCCTGCACACCGTCTCCTATGCATTGACCACACAAAAAGTATCCACGCCCATACGGTTGGTGCTGCTGACCGATCTGCACAGCTGTACCTATGGTGAAAAACAGGCAGACCTGCTGGCTGCCATCGACAAAGCATCCCCGGATCTGGTCTGTCTGGTCGGCGATATCTTTGACGACGAAGCCTCTCATCAGGGCACCATCGACCTGCTGGACGGCTTGACAGACCGCTATCCGTGCTATTATGTCACCGGCAACCATGAGCACTGGTCGGAGGAAGTGTGGGTGCTCAAGGCGCTGATGACCTCCTACGGCGTAACGGTGCTGGCTGGCGATACGGCGCCGTTTGTCAAGGAAGATACGACCATTCTGCTATCCGGTATCGACGATCCCACCGGGTTTTACGAAAATGGCACAGCCGGTGTACCGGAGCCGGATTCGTGGCTGGGGCAGCTGGCTATGGTCACGGAAGCTGTGGCGGCAGAAACGAACACCTACCGGGTACTGCTTTCACACCGGCCGGAAAAGGTCACGGAATACGAAAAGTCCCCATTTGATCTGGTATTGTCCGGTCACACCCACGGCGGACAGGTGCGGATACCATTTTTCCTCAATGGTCTGTTCGCACCCAACCAGGGCTACTTTCCCGACTATGCCGGCGGTCTGTATACCTTAGGCGACACCACCATGATTGTCAGCCGGGGACTGTGCAAAAACGATCTGCCCCGCATCTGCAATCGTCCGGAGGTTGTGGTCATCGATATCGTACCAACCACATAAAAAATGTAGAATACAAAGCATCCTACCACAATTATCCGTTTTTTGTCTTAATTATTCATCCAAAAAAGGAGGCACTCCCTATGATCTCGTACAAGCATAAGCTGCCTGCCATGCGTGTGGACGGCAAAGCGAACGGCACCTACAACAACGAAGAGCTTGTCATGCCCGGCGTATTGACCACCACTGATCCCCGACTGGGGTATTTTCTCCATGGACTCCACAACATCGTGGCAGACGACCGGCGGCTGGTGTTCATCGATGGCAAAAAATTAGGCTGCTCTTTGAACTGGATCCGGGACCACGTCCACCAGATGAAAGCCTTCAAACACTGGGAATACGATCTGCGTTCCTTCTTGGACTTCATCATCGAAACCCAACGGGACGACGGTATGTTCTACGAGCTGATCAAGCAGCTGGACGACGGGCACTGGCAGTTCGTAGATCCCGAAAGCCGGGTCATCTACAACGAGGACAACCTGGCATTGGTGCGGCTGGAGATCGAATCCGACATCGAATACCTGGTGGTCGAGGGTGCCATGCAGGTGTTCCGGGTCACAGGCAATACGGTATGGCTGTCGGCGATTTTGCCCAAACTGGAACGAGGCATCGACTATATGACCTCCTCGCCGGATCGCTGGGATCCAGAGCATGGGCTGTGTAAGCGTGGCGCCACCATCGATACCTGGGACTTTGCCTACGGTGTGCCCAACAACAACCGCCGCATCGAAAAGACCACACCCATGTCCATCCACCACGGCGACAACACCGGTGTGTACCAGGCCATGCAGATGCTGGCGTGGATGAACCGGCGTTTGGGCTACGACTACAAAGCAGCCGTGTGGGAAGACCGGGCAGAAAAGCTGCGGCAAAACATCATGCGCTATCTCTGGAACGGCTCCTACTTTATCCATATGCTGCCCCTGAACCACAACGGTGTGGACGACAACGAAGCCGTGCGCCTGTCCCTTTCCAACAGCTACGCCTTGAACCGGGGGATCCTGACGCTGGCTGAGAAGCGTTCTATCGTAGAAGAATATATGCGCCGCAGAAAGACCACCGACGCCTTTGCCGAATGGTTCTCCATCGATCCGCCGTACCTGGACTTCAACGGCAACAAACCCGGTCACTACGTCAACGGTGCCATTTCTCCGTTCACGGCCGGGGAGCTGGCAAAGGGTGCCTTCACCTGCGGCTACGAAAGCTACGGCTGGGACATTCTCAGTCGGTGCATGGAGATGTTCGAACGAGACGGCAGCATCTACTTCCTGTACGATCCCATCACCCAACAGAAGCAAGGCGGCGGTCCCAGTGGATGGGGTGCGGCGGCACTGCTGTCTGCCATCGATGAAGGACTGGCCGGTATTGAGGACATGGACTTTGGTTACCACCACATCCGTTTCTCGCCTCGGTTCCCTGTGACGCCCTATCGGGAGCTGCGCTACATCACCGGCTACGAAAAGACCGACACAGTGGTGGATCTGCGCTGGATCTGGACGGACGAAGGAATGCGCTACACCCTGACCGCTCCTGCCGAAACGGTGGATTGTCACATCTATCTGCCGGATGGATACGCCGCCACCAGCGTCACCGTGAATGGAGAAGCAGCGGACTACATACTCTCCATGGTCGGCACGTCCCATTATGTGGACTTCACCGTCAAGGCATCGGGGAAGGTGGACATCGAGCTCCTGCTGCAAAAGCAATAACGAATATAAAATAATAAAAAATGCTCTCTGATACGGGACATACGATATGTCACAGAGAGCATTTTTTGTATTCACTTTGCCTGGAAGCCTTGTGCCAGCCGTACCGTGCATTCTGCTAAATAGGCAATGTTTTCTTCCCGGTACACCCTGTCCTTCGCCGTATGGATCTTGTCCATATACAGGATCTCGCCTCGCTTTGTTTTTCGCATGGCAGCCACGCCTACGCCGCAGGGGAATGCGACCTGGTCGGAAGGATAGAACACACCTCTCTCCGGTACGTCTACTGTGCAATGCTCGGTGCTCGGAAAGGCTGCCCGGAGCTTAGGCAGGTATGGCTTGGCTTTTCTTTGCGGTGCAAACAGGATCGTATCTCCATCGGACACGCAGTCGAAGTTGACCACCAGCTTGTTCTGCATCTCCATTCTGTGGCGGCTGGAATATCCGCTGGAACCCAAGAGGCCCATTTTCTCCAGATCAAAGAAGATGTACGCCACATCTCTACGGTTTTCCACAGGCATGGTCTGCATACTGTCCAGCAGCACCGTGACCCCGGAGGTGTTGTCGTTGGCGGTATGTCGGTTGGCCGGTCCTGCCATCACCCACCACCAAATTCTGTGCGCCCAAGGAGCCTTTTTCTATGTGGCAGTCGTAGCCCCAGTTTTTTTCCTGCTCCTGTACATACGACAAAAATGCGGCTTTTTGTTTTTTCGATTTGCGGATCTCGTACCTCGCAAAGATCGTTTTGGTCGTCTCGGTCATGCTTGTTCTCGTTTTTTCTCCATGATCCAATCAACAAGCCCCGGCTCCGCATAGGCAGGGACCCAGCTGTCATGCCCCACACCGGGGTAGACGGTCAGCTTTGCATTGCCACCGTGGCGGTTGATGCTCTCCACCATACGGCGACTGGCGTGCCTTCTTGCGGCGAGGCGGACGTGTAAGCGCACACTGGCAGATCGATACGCATACCCTGTCTTTGGAAGCAGCGATGGGAAACGGCGGCACCGAGCTCTGCTGTCTTATGCGGATCGTCGAAGGAGATGGACTCGTCTGCGGTGACTATATCAAGGGCAGTAGCCATGCCGTTCTGCTCCTCACCGCCGCTACCTCCTTCCGGGACGGCGCAGGGTATCGGCAAGTCGCACGGGACAAGCTGGACAAAGCACAGGCAAAGGGCTACGAGACACTCAAGGACGAGTATCTGGCGGACTTTTGTCCCCTGATGGAACGGTGTACCCTGACCCTTCCCACCGACAAGGCACTGCTTGCTCTCCCCTACGACAAACGTCTGGAACGAGTACGAAGCGGAGAGAGCAACCTTGGACTTGTGGCAGATATGTTCACCATGGGACGCTATCTCATGGCAACAGGCAGCCGCCCCGGCAGTATGCCTCTCAATCTGCAAGGCATCTGGAACCAAAGCTATCGACCACCGTGGGACAGCAAATACACCATCAACATCAATGCAGAAATGAACTATTGGCCTGCCGAATCCTGTCATCTGTCGGAGATGCACCTTCCCTCTTTGCCCATATGCAGCGGATGCTCCCCCAGGGACGACGTGTGGCGCAGGAAATGTATGGTACCCGTGGGTGGGTCGCCCATCACAACACCGATGTGTGGGGAGACTGTGCGCCACAGGACAGCAGTCTAAGCTCTACCATCTGGCAAATGGGCGCTGCTTGGCTTTCCCTACACATCATGGAGCATTACCGCTTTACGATGGACGAAGGCTTTCTGGCAGAATACTACCCCTCCTGGAGGAGGCCGCCCTGTTCTTCGTAGACACGCTGCTCTCTGACGAGGACGGGAAACTGTATGTGTCCCCCTCGCTGTCACCGGAGAATGTTTACCGATTGCCCAATGGACAGGCAACCTGTCTGTGCGACGATGCAGCCATGGATCAGCAGATTCTGTCGGAGCTATTCTCCGCTGTCATCGAGGCAGGTGCCGTATTGGGCAAGGACACATCGCTCTACCAAGGTCTGCTTTCCCGACTGCGTCCCGTGGTAATCGCCTCCGACGGACGGATCTTAGAATGGATGAACACCGCCACATTTCCCATCTCTTTGCCCTGTATCCCGGCAGGCAGATCACCGAAAGCACTCCGGAAAGCATGGCAGCCGCACGGAAGACGCTGGAGACCCGGCTATCGAACGGCGGTGGACATACAGGCTGGAGCCGTGGTTGGATCGTTTCGATCATGGAGAGCGATGTATCTTCTAAGGATCTCTGTAGATTTCAGAAGGGCGATCGTGAGGACTCACAACGGAAAGATCCCGAAAAAACGAAAAAAGCAATACATTTCTGTACTGCTTCATGACCCGTGGGAGAATCGAACTCCCGTTACCGCCGTGAAAGGGCGGTGTCTTAGCCTCTTGACCAACGGGCCAAAAATACACAAAGGCAGGATCTCTGGTGACCCGTGGGAGAATCGAACTCCCGTTACCGCCGTGAAAGGGCGGTGTCTTAGC
>CAZUUA010000031.1:0-21990 GCA_964623635.1 uncultured Ruminococcus sp. | reverse complement strand
ACCACGGCGGACACGACCGGAGCCACGGTTCCGACCTGCCGGAGGACATGACCATCCCGGTATTCTTCTGCGGCCCTCGGTTCACGCCGGACACCGTGCTGGAAGACGTATCCATCAAGGATATCGCCACGACTGTCGTGCATCTGTTGGAGGTGCCGGCGGTCAAGGAATGGGAAGGCAAGGTCTTTGGCGCATAGGCGAATACAATGCGACACAAGAAAAACGTACAGGGTGTGTGCCTTGTACGTTTTTTACTTATGGCACCACCGCACAATTCACGGCTAACGCCTTGATGGCACATCTGCTTGCATCTTTCCCGTCATACTTCACAAATCCACCTTGCCTTACGAGTGTAAGCCTGCGGTGAATTTGTTTTGTCTGACGAAAAATCTGCCGACGCATCTGCATCATCAGAATTGTGCGGTGGCGCCTTATGGTTTTTGTGATGGAAAAATCCCCCGGCTCTAAGTGGTAGGTATCGATCCATTTGTTCGCTCCCGATCCGGTTTTGTTGGTGGATCCGGTGTGCAGTTCGTTCGATCACGAAGCATAGGTAATATAGATCGTTTTCGCCAATATCTTCATCTGGGAAAAAGTATATTTTCATACAGCATAGTTTCTTTCCTATGTATGATACCACATTCCCCACACCTTGTCAAATCCCCTGTGATTTTTATGCATTTTACCCATTGTATACTTGACAAGGCTGCCGACGTTGTGTATAATTATGGTAGCTGAATCCAGAACGAGAAAGGTGGAGTACCTATGCAAAAAAGACGAATGATAGCTCTGCTGCTGTGTGCGCTTCTTTGCGTGTCCGGCTGCGGCACCAACAACGCTGGCGAAACCACATCGACCGGGCAGGGACAGGAGGATCCAACGTCGGAGATTGTGACCGAAACGGAGACCGAAAAGCTGTCCTTTGATGTGTCCGGTATCGATTACGGCGGCTATACCGTGGTGATCTGGAATTATGACAACGTGACCGCAAACCTGTGGGATCCCACTGCCATTCCCAACGATCTCTACAGCACCGAGCTGAATGGGGACGTGCTGAACGATGCCGTATATACCCGAAACAAAAATATTGAGGAAGCCTTGAACGTCACCCTGTCCGTGGAGGATCGGGACGATGGCATGGCAAATGGTCTGCGGCAATCGGTGACGGCCGGCAGCCAGGACGTGGATATGCTCTTTCCCCGGCTGTATCTGATGCCTTCTATGGTCAACGGCGGCTATCTGATGGACATGAACACCGTGCCCTTCCGCGATACCAACGCCCCTTGGTGGAACAAAGAGGCAAACGATGCGCTATCGATCTACGGCAAGCAGTTCGGCATGGTGTCGGATATCACCTACCAGGACAAGGTCTGTACCATTGTCACCTATTTCAACCAGCAAATGGCAGAGGATCATAGCTTAGGCGACCTGTACGAAACGGTCATCGAGGACAAATGGACGCTGGACAATCTGCTGACCATGGGTGCCTCTGTGTCCCAGGACCTGAACGGCGATGGTATCTATGACCAAAACGATGCCTATCCGCTGTCCTGCCAGAACGATGCGGTGTATTATCTGCTCCACGGCGGCCGGATCCGGTACTGCGAGGAAAACGAGGACGGCAAGATCGCATTGTCCCTGACCAGCGAACAGGCCGTGACAGCGCTGCAGAAGATCTACACCATCATGGGCGACCAGACGCAGTTCTTCAACCGGCAGACCTGGGGTGCGTCTTTGGAGGATGCCGTCAAAATGTTCCGGGAAAACAGAGCCATGTTCCTGCTCCGACCCATCCAGTCGCTGTTTTTGATGCGGGACATGGAAGCCGACTTTGGGATCCTGCCTACGCCCAAGCTCACCGAGGAGCAGACCGATTATGGTACGGCGGTCAATCCCTATGCCGCTACCTTCCTGTGCTATCCCAAAACCGTGGAAGATGTGGCACGCAATGCCGTGGTGGCCGAGATGCTGGCGTGGGATTCTCACTATACGGTGATCTCTCCGCTATACGAAAATATTTTGGGCAGCAAGCTGGTACGGGACACCAAGGCCTCTGCCATGCTGGATATCGTATTCGATACGGTGATCTATGACATTGGGATGATCTGGAACTTTGGCGATATGAGCACCAAGCTGCTGACAAACACCGACACCCAGGTGGCATCCATGCTGGCCGGTATTTCCGGTGCCGTGGAAAAGGCCATTGAAAAGCTGGAAGAAACCGTCAACGAATAAGCCGCTTTTGTTCCCACACAACGATACTATATTGCCACTGCGAGGTTCTCTTATGCAAGTTTCTCTCACCAGACAGGCCGGGCAGCTGTCCATCGATATCGACGGCAAGCTGTATCCGCCGCTATCCTTCAAGTCCTTTCGACCCAATCCACAGAATATCCGGGAGTTTCACGAGGCCGGTGTGCGTCTGTTCACCGTGCTCTCCAGTGGGATCATTTGTGCCTTGGGCGTGCCCTATTCCCGGTTTGGCGAAAGCTGGGTGGGAGACGGACAATACGATTTTGATCCCATCGACCGGCAGATGGATATGTTTCTGGCAAACGCACCGGAGGGTTATTTTGCACCCATGTTCCAGATCGATACCCGACCCTGGTACATGGCGGCTCGTGCGGATTGTCCCAACTCCTTCACGCACCTGTCCCAGATCGCCGGAGATCCCACATTCCAAAGGGATGCTGCCGCTTATCTGCAAGCGGTGGTGACCCATTGTGAGGAGAAATACGGCGAACGCATCTGGGGCTATTTCCTGCTGGGCGGTCACACCACCGAATGGTTCTCCGACGGCGACTACGAAGCACCACACCCATGGAAGGAAGCGGCGTTCCGGCGGGTTCTCCATGACGAGCACGCCACTTTGCCTGCCAAAGCACGACTGGACAGCAACGGTCCCGTGTTTCTGGAAAAGGACGAGGAAGATATTGTCACCTTCCGGGCATTTCACGCCAGACTGATCTCCGATTTGGTGTTACACTGTGCGGCGGCGGTGCAGGACGTGATCCACCACCAAAAGCTGCTGGGGCTGTATTTCGGCTACCTCTTTGAGCTGGGGACGCCACGACTCCACAACGCCGGGCACTTGGACTACGAACGGGTCTTTGCCTCGCCGGACATCGATATGATCTCCTCACCCTCGGCCTACGGCTACCGGAAGCAGACCGATCCATCCGCCTTCATGGTGACCCAAAAGACCTTGGATCGGCAAAACAAGCTGTATTTTCTGGAGTTCGACCATCGCACCCACACCGCACCGGCGGAGGTACAGGAACCGGTGGAGGACACAAGCGGCAATACATCCTTTCCCAAGATACCCGGCTGGGACTCCGGCTGCAAGACCGAACAGGAATCCATCAATCTATTGTATCGGGACTTTCTCCTGTGTGAAGCCCATGGCGCCGCACTGTGGTGGTTCGATATGTTCGACGGCTGGTTCCGCTCACCGGGCATGATGTGCGCCATCCACCACATGATCGAGATCGACAAGGCACTGTTGGCGGCAGAGAGACGCAGCGTGGCGCAGGTGGCGGTATTCTGCGAAGGCGGCGAATCCATGTACCACGTGCGCAAAACATCTCCCATTGCATCGGTGTGCCTGGGTGGGATCCGGCGGACCCTGGCAGACATGGGCGCACCCTACGATCTCTACAGCATCGGGGACCTGCCTGCCATCGACCACGACCGGTACCGCTTCTACATATTCGCAGACGCCTACTGTATCTCACCGGAGACCCGGCGGTGCATCGAGGAAAACTGCCGAAGAGAGGGCAAAGGGATCCTGTGGCTGTATGCGCCGGACTATGCCACCGATGGCGCAAACGATGCAGACCGGATCAGCGCCATGACCGGTATTGCCGTAACGGAGACAACGGTGTCTCCCGGGAAGCTCTTGCCCGATGGGATCGCAACCGCCGCACCCTACTTCGCTGTCTCCGATCCGGATGCCACTGTATACGCCCGGTTCGAGAACGGCACGGCGGCTGTTGTCGGTAAGACTCTGCAGGACTATCGGTCGTACTATGCGGCCACCTATCACATCCCCGGTGCACTGCTGCGGACACTGCTGCAGGAGAACGGTATCTTCCTGTACAGCGAAAACGACCGAGTCTACACCTATGCCAACGCCGCCTTTGTGGGGGTCTACAATGCCACGGAGAACGAAGCCGTGGTGCATATGCCGACCGATGGCACCTATGTGGATCTGCTGACCGACGAAACCTTCCTTTGCGAAAATGGTGTGGTGCGCCTACCCAAACGAGAGCTGCGTGCGTATATGCTGCAGAAGCGGTGAGGCGTAAAAAAATCTCCCAAATCGGCCGCATTTTTTGGTATATATGTCTTGACATCCGCAGGAGAGTATGGTATAATAACGACGATCCATAGCGTATCTGTGAGATGCGTTGTGAAATTTAACTACATTTGTGGAGGAAGAAACATGAAGAAGACTCTCGCTTTGCTGCTTGCGACCCTGATGACCGGTGCCATGGCTCTGTCTGCCGGTGCCGCTTTTGACCGCACCTACACCGCACCGTACGGTACGCCCGATATGGACGGGGAAGTGGATGCCGTTTGGGAATACGCCGAATGGACTGCCGTAGACAAGCCCTTTGACGGCTCCACCGATACCGATTCTACCCTGAAGATCAAGATGCTGTGGGACGAATACCACCTGTACTTCTTGGCCGAAGTGTATGACACCGATATCAATGTGGAAAACGATATCGTGGAAGTGTACATCGATGAGCTGATGGACAGAGCTTCCTCCTTCGGCGACGACGACAGCCAGACCCGTTTCAAGGTGGCCGATGGGAAGCTGCCCGACAACGCCGGTACCAACCACCAGTCTGACGTAGAATGCTCCGTCAATGCTCTGGGTGGCGACAAGTATCTGCTGGAAGGCTGCATTATGTGGATGGCAGCCAAGCCGGTTGAAGGTATGCAGATCGGTCTGGAATTCATGTACAACGAAGGCAACTCTGCCTCCGATTTCGTGGAAGCCTATCGTTGGAACGTAGACACCGCCAACGGGGATACGCCTCCGTACCAGAGCACCGAATATTTCGGTACGCTGACTCTGGGTGCTGCGCCTGTTGTAGAGACCGAAGCACCGGAGACCGAAGCCGAAGTGGTGGACGCCGCTGCCGAAGTTGCTGTAGCTGCTCCTCAGACCTTTGACGCCGGTGTGATCGCCGCTGTGGCCGCCATCGTTTCTGCCGCCGGTTACGCTGTTTCCAAGAAGAGATAAGCATATTAGAGAATCATAGACCGCTCCTGAACCCGGGGCGGTCTTTTGCTTTGGTAGGACAAAAGGGAATGTTTACAATTTGTTCACCTATACAAGTGCGGTAAATCGTATAATGAAGGCATAAGCGAACCCGATATCATTTTTTTGGAGGAAATACCCATGCGTAGATTTGTTTGTATTTTACTTGCTCTGCTGACATCCTGCGCGCTTGTCTCCTGCAGCGGAGATACCACGGAGAACGAGAGCCATACCGCCGGTGCCGATACCACGTCCATCGAAACCGAGACCGAAACGGAAACTACGTCACTATCGCAGCTGACCGTAAAGGATCTTGGCGGTGCTGCCTACAATGTGTTCGACATGAATGCATCCAACGGCCTGCAGGTGAATATTCCCGGTGAGGATCTGACCGGCGAAGCGATCAACGATGCCATGATCAACCGAGACAGTGCGCTGGAAGAAATGTACAATGTGGTGATCAACTACGAAATGACAGATGCCAGTTCCGGTGCTTCTGCGCTGCAAAAGCTGGTGAAGGCCGGGGATTCCCAATACAATCTGGCCATATCCACCATCTTCAACCTGTACAACCAGATCAGCGGCGGATACCTATACAATATGCTGGAGCTGCCCTATATGGAGCTGGATCAACAGTGGTATAGCCCACTGATGGCCGAAAGTCTCTCCATCCACAACGCCATGTACGTGACCGCCTCGGATATCTGTCCTTCTGTGTACCAGTCCCCCTGCTGTATGTTCCTGAACCTGCAGCTGTATGAGGATTACGGCATTGAAACGGATATCTACCAGCTGGTCATTGATGGCAAATGGACGCTGGACGAGCTGATCGGGATCCAGAAGGATATCGACCGGGACCTGAACGAGGACAATGCCTGGAAGGCCAAGGACGACTTCTTTGGTGTGGGTATGCAGCCTACCAACGAGACCGCCACCGCTTTTCTGGCAGGTGCCGATGCTGCCTTTGTGATCAAGGATGGCGATACGCTGACATTGGACGGCGCCAACGAACGAACGCTGGCGATCATGGAAAAGCTTGCCTCCTTCTGCCAGAACATCACATACGAAGATATCAACGACGTGATCAACTACTGCTTCAAGGTGGACAAGGCGCTGTTCCTACAGCATAAGCTGGAATCCGCCGCCACACACCTGCGGGATATGGAAAACCCGTATCTGGTGCTGCCGGAGCCGAAAGCAGACTTGGATCAGGATCACTATATCTCCATGGTGTCCGGTTGGTGTACCAGCTTCATTGGCATCCCTGCCACGGCAGAACCGGAAGTGACCGGACTTGTCACCGAAGCCATGGCACGGTATTCCCACGACAATATGCGTTCCTTAGCCTTTGACGTGGCGTATAAGGATAAGACCAGCCGTGACCCTCGTACCGCAGACGTGCTGGATACCCTGCTCAACAACCTGTACATCGATTTCGGTATCCTGTGCAATTTCGGCAGCATCAATGATATCGCCACCAACTATATTTTCTCCGACAAGCCTTTCACCTCGGAGCTGGAAAAGAAGCGTTCCTCCATCGATACCGCCATGGAAAAAATGCTGGAAAGCTGGGGTAGCGAAGGGGAATGAAGCATGATGGAAGTCGCTTCGCTATTTCAAATGCTTTGTAACGTGCCGCTTGAGATAGGAAGATAACCAAAATGGCAAGAGGTTCTGTAACAAGCTGTCTGTACTGTACAATATACACCGGCGGTCAGTCCTATAACAGAACCTAATGTCCGTTTGACCGCTCTACTACATAGCCCAAACAAAGCGTAGCGCCGGAAGGTATATCTCCACTCCCGGAGCACGACACTACCCGTGTGCACCCCAGCAACCCGACACTGTACGTCACCGCTGTAGGTTCGGCAACGCTCTGCCTGTACCGCACGAGATTGGTATAACAGTCCAAAAAGTTTTGCCGGGCTTTTTCAAAAGCCGCGTACTCCTCCTGAACGTTTTGGATTATGAAATAGGGTGAGCTGCCACACGGGTGTGATGTACCACATTTGGTGAAAAACAAGACCAAAGAAAAATGATAAAAACCTCTTGACAGATACAGAAAAATATGGTACATTTATCAAAAGCGCAAATGCAATGGAAAGGAACAAAAAATGAAAAATAAAAAGAAGTATTACCTGGTGGGGAACGCACACCTGGATCCGGTTTGGCAGTGGCGTTGGCAGGAAGGCAGTGCGGAGGCCAAGGCTACCATCCGTTCGGCCCTGGATCGCATGAACGAATTCCCGGACTTCCGGTTCGTGTGCTCCTCTGCTTCTGTGTACCAGTGGGTAGAAGAGTTTGCTCCCGAAATGTTCGAGGAGGTCAAGGAAAGAGTCAAGGAAGGTCGGTTCATCGTGGTGGGTGGCTGGCACGTACAGCCTGACTGCAACCTGCCCTCCGGTGAAGCCTTTGCCCGGCAGTCCCTGTATTCCCAGCGGTATTTTCAGGAAAAGCTGGGCGTCACCGCCAAGGTGGGCTACAACGTGGATAGCTTCGGTCACAACGGTATGATGCCTCAGATCCTCAAAAAGAGCGGCATGGACAGCTACATCTTCATGCGCCCCGGCAAGCACGAAAAGACCATGGACAGCGATATCTTCAATTGGGTCTCCCCGGACGGATCCTCTGTCACGGCCTACCGCATCGAGGAACCGTACTGCTACAACTTCAACTCCGTCGAGGATATGGAGAACCGCCGGCATTTCCTGGACGAACGCTCCTATACCGACCTGGATTCCGTGCTGTTCTTCTATGGCGTAGGCAACCACGGCGGCGGCCCCACCATCCGGAATCTGGAGATCCTCACAGCATACCAGAAGGAACATCCGGAGATCGAGATGACCTACTCCGATATCCACGACTTCTTCGAGGACGTGCGCAATTCCGGCTATCCCATCCCCGAACTCCACGACGACCTGCAGCACCATGCACCCGGTTGCCCTGCCGCTGTCCATTCCATCAAGGACGGGATCCGTCGGGCAGAAGTGAACCTGATGGCGGCAGAACGCTACAATATGCTGGCAGGAAAGCTCTGTGGCAAAAAGCCTGTGAATGCTGCACTGGAAGAGGCTTGGAAGAACGTGTGCTTCTGCCACTTCCACGACTCCATGGACGGCTGCTCCATCAAGGAAGTGTACGACGATGCCGCTAATATGCTGGGTCAGGCCAAGAACACCGCTGCTGTCACCGAGAACAACGCCCTGCAGACCATCTCCTGGACCATCAATACTGCAGACCAGACCAAGGGTTTGCCCGTGGTGGTCTTCAATCCCCATAGCTTTGACATCGATGAGCTGGTGCGGGTCAACAAGCAGTATCGGCAGGTGTTCGATGCCAACGGCAACCAGGTTCCGTCTCAGCTGGTGTACTCCACAGTCAAGGAATGCTTCTGGCGTGACGATACACTGTTTATGGCACACGTACCGGCACTGGGCTACGCCGTGTATTACCTCCGGGACGGCGATGAAACTATGGAAGGCTCCGTGTCTGCCACACCGTGGAACGGTAATATGACAGCCAACGAACACGGCGGTACCATTCTGGAAAACGAATTCTACCGGATCCGCTTCGAACTGTACAGCGGCTACATCACTTCCTTTGTGGATAAGCGCACGGAGAAGGAGATCATCACCGGTCGTGCCGCAGTGCCCACCGTCATTGACGAATATTACCACGACACCTGGAGCCACGCCAAGACCTTCTTCACCGACGAAATGGCACGGTTCTCCGATGCCAAGGTGACCGTGGTGGAAAATGGTCCCGTGCGGGCTACCGTGAAGGTGGTCAGCCGGTACAACGACTCCACGCTGACCCAGTACTTCTCGCTGGTCTCCGGCTCCGACAAGCTGTGCGTCCGTGCCTATGCCGATTGGCATGAAAAGTACAAGATGCTGAAGCTGGCATGGCCCATGGCTGTGGAAGATCCGGAAGCCTACTACGAGATCCCCTATGGCGTGATGCCTCGTCCTGCCGATGGCGAAGAGGAGCCCGGCCTCATGTGGACTGCCGTCAAGGGCAAGAATGGCGGCTATGCCGTGGTGAACAACAACACCTACAGCTCCAGCGTCAAGGACGGCACGATCTACCAGACGGTGCTGCGCAGTCCCATTTTCGGCGACCACGGCGGCCCTCGTTCGGAAGAAAGCGAATTCACCGACCAGGGACGGATCGACTTCTCCTACATCCTGATGCCGGTGGCTGACAGCTGGCATGACGTGACCAAGACCGCCAAGCAGCTCAACAAGCCTACTACCAACATCATCGAGACCTGGCACACCGGGAAGTACAGCGATGCACCGTACGCTGGTATGCACATCGACTGCGACAACATCATGCTGTCTGCCATCAAGAGAAGCGAAGACGGCACGGGTCTGGTAGTGCGGCTGTACGAAACGGACGGTAAGGAAGCCAAGGTGACGGTAAGCGGTGATCTGCTGCCGGTAGCCCTGACCGACACCATCACGCCTTGGTCCGTGGAGACGTACTATCTCCGGGACGGTGCCGATGCCTGGGAAAAGGTACTGCTGACGGAGTATAAGGCATAAGAGAAATATCGCTATAGTTTCTATAGCATAAGAAAACCCCCGGTATCCAAGAAAATTGGGTATCGGGGGAATTTTTGGTTGTATGCGAATTACTTGTTGCCGAAGTATCTTTCCAGCAGACCAGCGAAAGCTCTGCCGTGACGGGCTTCGTCCTTTGCCATTTCGTGAACGGTGTCGTGGATGGCGTCCAGGTTGTACTGCTTCGCCAGCTTCGCCAGGTCGAACTTGCCGGCGGTAGCGCCGTTTTCAGCAGCCACACGGAGCTTCAGGTTTTCTTCGGTGGAAGTGGTGATCACTTCGCCCAGCAGCTCTGCGAACTTGGCAGCGTGTTCGGCTTCTTCGAAGGCAGCCTTTTCCCAGTACAGGCCGATCTCGGGGTAGCCTTCACGATGGGCCACTCTTGCCATTGCCAGGTACATACCGACTTCGGTGCATTCGCCGTTGAAGTTGGCACGCAGACCGTCGATCACTTCCTGGGGTACGCCATCTGCATGGCCAACGCCTACTTCGTGTTCGGCAGCCCAGGTCAGCTTGTTGTCTTCTACTACTTCTACGAACTTCTCAGCAGGGGCCTTGCACAGAGGACATTTTTCCGGTGCAGTTTCGCTCTCTACGATTTCGCCACATACAGTGCATCTCCACTTTTTCATATCTCTTTTCTCCTTTGAATTTGTAATTATTTTTTATAGATCGTTGATGGGTTTACTTTGGTTCTGCGTTACTTTGTTGGTCAAGGCGCTGGCAATCCGGGCAGATCCCCATGAGCTCCAGGTGGTATTCTTCCACGGTAAAGCCGCCGGTATCTGTGACGATGTCGGAAAGCCTGAGACCGTCGGTGACCTCGATGTCCCGGACAAAGCCGCATTTTCGGCAGGTGATGTGGTAATGGGGACGGATGGTGATGTCGAACCGGTCCTCCGCTTCTGCCAAATGGAGCCGGAGCAGGGTGCCTTCTTCCGCCGCCTCGCTTAGGACACGGAACACGGTCCCCCGGCTGATGGTGGGATATTGTTCCCGGATCGCATCGTACACCATCCCCGCCGACGCATGGCAGTTCAGCTCTCGCAGGGTGTCCAGGATGATGGTTTTCTGGATCGTGTTTCGTTTCATTGTTGATACCTTATCTCTATTGAGACTGAGTCTTTGTTGTGACTATATTATAGCACATCGGAGAGGCTTTGTCAATAGGGTTTTTGAAAAAACTTGAAAAAATTTTTGGGTGTGGGAGAGAAAAAAACATCCCAACGACCACTGGAGAAATGGTGTTGGGATGTTTTATGATGTTATACTTTTTCAAACAGTAAGAGGAATATATCCATCAAGAGTGCCAGCGTATTGATAATAAAGAGGATGGGTAAAAAGGGCAGGAGAAATTGTGTACAGCTATTGGGGATGAATGCCACAAAGAGAGCAATGTACATACACCCTATTAGGATGAGCGGTATAAAGTGGCAAAGGGTACGTATGCATTTACGAAAAAGTATCTTTTGTAGAACAAAAAATGCCGGCACATATAGGAATATAAAGATATAATAAAGCATACCGTTACCTTAATAGTATACAGCAGCACCTTTTAACAATGAATAGTTTGAAATATAAACATCATTGTAGGCTGTACCCCACCCAAAATGAGCGAAGAAGTAATAATCACTATCGATTTTTTGCACACCTCGATTACCATATACATCTCACACCCTCTCTATAAGTAGAACGGATTTGCTTTTCTCTGACCGCTTTCATTGTACCATATATTGCTGATGTTGTCAATGGAAAACGACAAGAAGTTTGTGAAATATGTGTAAACAATGTCCACTAAACCCTACGCAAAACTATTTCTTCCCCATGCCCCACAGTACTTCCACCGCTGCCCCAGCCGGAAATAGTAGCCAAGACGTGGCCCAGTTGCCAAAGGTGAAGCTTGTGAGAAAATAAAACATGGTCAGTACGATCCAGAAGATGCCGTGCCAGCCACCGCATTTTTTCCAAGGTATGCCTTCGTTGTGTTTGACGATAATATCCAATAGCACCGACCCGGCGGCAGAACCCAAGAAGGTCAGCCAGGACAAATGCCAATTGCCGGAGCCGACGCTGTAGAGAAAGTACCAGATGACGGTCAGCAGCCAAAGCACGGCCTGCATGGAACCCACCATTTTTCGAAAGCTCTTTTTTTCTTTTGTCTCACGCTGTTTCTTCCGCTCTCGTTCTGCTTCCTCTTCGGATGTGGGGATCGACTCCAGGATGATCTTCATGGCCTCGATGTCGTCCAGCATGGCTCGATACGCTTCCAGCTCCGATTTTCCCTCTGCCAGCATCTGGTCGTAGGATCTGGTGATCTTTGCCGATTCTTCCTCATATACCGCCGCCGCTGCTGCCGAATGCACGTATTGGCCTGTCCGCTTGACGATCTCTTTGCGCAGTTGTTCCCGCATCGCACCGTTTACTCCATCTTCTTCTCATGATCTCTTTGGCTTTATTATACCGCATTTTTCCGCTGTCGTCAAGGGGGTGGCGTAATAGGAATCCAAGATACATAGGTGCAGGAAGTTGGCGTTTTTTCTTCTTGGTATAGAAAAAACACCGCCGGTTTTACGCATACATCCCGTCGGAGTAGGCGTATACGGAATAGCCAATGGCGTACCGACCGTTGTCATAGTTGGCGATCACGTCCAGTATCCCATTCATGGAAGACGTGGAGCCATCGGTCAGCGGATAGACAAAATCCGCAGGGAAGCCATAGCGGTTTTCCGTCATGTACCGGGACGCAGGATCACCAGCCGATGGAGCAGCTTGCTCAGACGCTATGATCTCCGGTGCTATGACTACCGGTTCGGTTTCCTCTACCATGGGCAGCGTTTCGGAAACGGAAGATTCGGTGGACTGCGTATCGGTCATTGAGGTATCGCTTGCGTACCCGGAAGAACTGCTTGGTCACGCAGACGAGGGAGTACAGCGAGAAGATCAGGTAGGTGATCTGGGCCGGATGGGCTGCCATGGTGGCGATGTGCAGACAAATGTTGATCACGCCGGAGGGCAGCATGAGCCAGGTGTATTCGATATAGGCAAGCATGGTCAGGATGGCGATCAGGCAGAGACGGGGCAGATTGGTATGAGAAAAGAAAGGTTTTGTATCGTTCATACATGGGGTCCTTTCCATAGAAGATGGTGTATCGGTCTATTTCTGTACAGCGTTCCGATAGAGCGCTTCCAATTGGCGTGTCATTGCAGAAGCGGTAAACTTCTTCTCATAGGATTCCAGCGCACCCTTGCACAGCTTTTCGTGCAGTACCGGATCGTCCATGATCTTTGCAATGGTGTTCGCTAAAGCCGTCGGGTCACGCTGTGGCACGATGTAGCCGTTCCAATCGTCCGTGACCATGTAGGGGTTGCCGCCGAAGTCCGATGCCACCGCCGGGATCCCCAGACTGTAGCCCTCGGACAGCGCCAGACAGGAGGTCTCCGTGCCGATGGAACAGTTGATGCTCAGATCCATCAGCCCATACCAGGGTGCCACATCCAGCACAAAGCCGGTGAAATGCACCACATCTCCGATACCCCGTTCGGCCGCTTCTTTTCGTAGAGCATCTTCCAGAGAGCCACCACCGATCACCAGCACACGCAGGTTCGGATGGGTGTCATGCAGCTTTTCCACCGCCTGCAGCAGGTAGGTGTGCCCCTTGTAGTCCTCCAGCCGGGCAGAAATGCCGATGACAAAATTGTCCTTTGTCCAACCCAGTGCCTGCCGCAGTGCGTTTTTTTCGTCCTCCGCAGCCCGGCGCATGGGCTCCACTCCATTGATGATCACGGTGATCTTGTTGGCATCCACACCGGTCATGGTCAGATCGTCCATGGCAGCCTGTGCCACCGCCACAATGTGGGTGGACAGCGTATTGTTCACAAGCCCGTTGATCTGCTTGCCGGGGAAGGTGGTGAGCTTTTTCGGCTGGGGAAAGGCGCAGTGCCGGGTGTAGAACCGACCGGGTACGCCGCAGAGCCATGCCGCCAGCTTCCCGGAAAAGGACGAATGGCAGTGGACGATGTCCGGGTGAAATTGCCGGATGATGGCCTTCAGCTCTCCCACCGCCGCCATATCGAAGCTTTTGTCCCGGCCGTTCTGGATCTCCTGTACCGGATACCCTTCGGCCTCCACCATGGGACGCAGGGCAGCACCGGCAGGCAGTACCACCAGCATCTCGAATTCTTTTTTGTCAAAATTGTGCAGGTAGTTGACCAGCAGTCGTCCTGCACCGCCGATGTTGGAATCGGTCAGTATCTGCAATACACGTATCATGGTTTCCTCCGTCTCACAAAACGCCAAAGCATACCCATGGTCTCACACCGCAGGAGCGTGGTCAAAAGCGCATATACCAGGATCCCCACCAAGGCACCGATGGCAACCTGGAAAAAGTTTCCGTCGATCCACCGATGCACCAGCCACACGGCAGGCACCATACCAACGGTGCAGACCAGGATCTTGCCGATCTCCCACCAGTCTCTGCGGTCAAAGCGCATCATACGGCACCTGGCGGCACGAATGGCGTTGATGGTCATGTTCACAGCCGTGGCCACACCGGACAGCAGTGCGATCATGCCCACGGTCAGCCGATCCTGCCAGATCTCCGCTACCACCAGTAGTAGCCCCACGTTCACCGCCATAGCGATCAGCGCACTGACCATGGGCACCTTCGTTTTTTCAGCGGCGAAAAATCCCTTGATCAGCACCTCGTTGACCGCCAAAAATACCATGGACAGGGCATAGCAGGACAGGGCACCGGCGGTCAGGGCCGTGTCGTCTGGGGTAAAAGCATTGCCTTCAAAGAGCAGTGCCGTAAAGGGTGTGGCAAGCAAGACGATCCCGGCGGTCAGCGGTGCGATGATGAACACCAGCGTCTTTACGGAAACACGCATGAGCCGGTCGGTCTCGTCCTGTTCCCCGGCAGCCGCCGCACGGGAAAAGTGGGGGAACAGCAGGTTGGTCGCCACAAAGGAGAACAGCCCCACCAAAATGGTGTACAGCCGGTTGGCGTATCCCAGTGCCGTGATGCCCCGTCCGTTTTCGATCCCGGAGGCCAGTCTGGTGTTGATGAGACTGCACACCGGTGTGGTCCAGGTGGACAGCAGAATGGGCAGCGCATTGGTCATGGCCTGTCGGATGGCTGGTGTCCAAAGCCTGGTGGGTTTCCAGGAAAATGCCAGCCGCCGCAGGGATGGGAGCTGGACAAGTGCCTGTGCTGCCCAGCCAAGGAGCATCGCCACAGCCAGTCCCACAATGCCGCAGACTTTGTTTAAGGTTAGAAGATACCCCACCATGATGCCGTTGGACAGCAGGGAAATGATGGCAGGAATGTTGTATTCCCCGTTGGACTGCAAATATCCCACAAAGGAGAAGGCCAGTCCCGTGAAGATCACCATGGGAAATAGGATCCGGACGAGCTGTACCGCCAGAGCATGGGTCGCACTGTCCAGCCCCGGTGCCATCCAGGAGACCAGAGGGGACGCAAAGACGATCCCCAAGGCGGCAAGGACGGTGGTGATGAGGCAGATCAGGCTGGTGTAGGATCGGGCAAAGTCCAGGGCTTCCTGCCGTCCCTTTTTCACCAGCAGTCCGTTGTACACCGGGATAAAGGCTGAGGTGACCACACCGCCGATGACCAGATCGAATACCGTCACCGGCAGCTTGGAGGCAGTCTCATAGGCGATGGCCTCCATAGAGGTACCGTAGGCACGTCCCACTAAGGTATCCCGCACCAGTCCCAGCACCTTGGCCGCTAAGATCATGATGCCCATGAGCACTGCAGTCCCGGCAAAGGAGGTTTTTTTGGTTTCGTTGTTCGTTTGTTTCATGATCGATTTGTTCCCGTTTTCCAAAGTGCATCGATGGCACTGCGATAGCGTTCCTTGTCCATCAGCCAGCTCATGCCATGCTCGGCACCGGGCACGCTGAGAAAGGTCACATCCTTGCCTCTACAACTGTCGTATATGGCCTGTCCCATCCGGTGGGGCACAAAGGAGTCATCTTCCCCATGGGCCAAAAGCAGTGGCAGCTTGTTTCGAGTGGTGGCATGGCATACGTCCCCTGTAGCGTGGGGATCCCCTTTACCGGGACGGCAGAACCATTCGCCGGTCAGGATGCGGATCCACAGCACAGCGGCATAATACAGGGGAAACGGCGGCAGATGGAACCATTGTCGCAGCACCTTTTTGCAGATGGCGTCCGGGGACGTGTATCCACAGTCGGCGATGATGCCCACCACGTTGTCCGGCAGTGCTTCCCCGGCAGCCAGCAGTACCGTGGTGGCGCCCATGGAGATCCCGTCCAGCAGCACCGGCACAGTGGGAAAATGCGTCTGCAGCCAGGTGCACCAGTCCACCACATCGTACCGTTCCCGGAGCCCGAAGGTGATGGTATTTCCGGCACTGCCGCCGCAGCCACGCTGGTCGATGAGAAATAGCCCATAGCCACACCGGTGCATCTCGAGCTCACATCCGGCAAAGTCGCAGATGGGATGGGAGCGATAGCCGTGTACCTGCAGGTAGATGCCCTTGGGTTCGCCATTTTCCGGTGGGATATAGTGGGCAGCCAGAGTCAGTCCGTCCCGGCTTTGGAGGTGGATGGCGTCCCCTTGGTTGGCAAGCAGAAATGCCCGTCCGGTCTGCACCTCTGCCAGGTCAGCTTCCGGAATATGCTTGTTTGGCTTTGGCAGGGCTTCCGGGTGGCTCCAATAATCGGGCACGTCCTTTTGGCGCACACAGGCAAAGCGTGCCATATACAGCCCACCGGCCAGCGTCAGGACACAGAGCAATACTATAATAAGTAGAATATACAGCATACGATCACAGCATCTTCCTGAATTCTTCTTCCGTCAGCACCGTCACACCCAG
Source organism: uncultured Ruminococcus sp. (assembly GCA_964623635.1). Taxonomy (GTDB): domain Bacteria; phylum Bacillota; class Clostridia; order Oscillospirales; family CAG-272; genus UMGS1696. The sequence goes on along the minus strand of CAZUUA010000031.1, from coordinate 5,292 downwards.
CTCCTCGGCCTTGGTCAGCTTGGAACCGGCGTTTTCTCCGGCAACGACATAGGTGGTCTTTTTGGATACACTGCCGGCTGCCTTGCCACCACGAGCCTTGATCTTTGCCGATGCTTCGTCTCTGGTCATGGTGGACAGGGTACCGGTCAGCACAAAGGTCATACCGGCGAATTTTGCGGCGAGAGCTTCGGCACCATCGCCATCGCTGGGGAGAACTGCTGGGTTTTCCACAGGTTCTGTTTTGGCAGGGCTCACCAGCGACACACCGGCGGCAGTCAGCTTGTCGATGAGTGTGCGGGTCTCCGGCAATCCGAAGTAGTCCACCACCATTTCCGCCGTGATGCTGCCGATGTCGTCCACGGAACACAGGTCGTCCACGGTCACGGTGAAAAGGGCATCCACCGAACCAAACCGCCCCACAATGGCTTCGGCGGCGGCCTGTCCCACGTGTCGGATCCCCAGGGCATACAGCAGCTTTTCACCGCCGGCGGTCTTGGTGCTCTCAATGGCAGCAAGCAGATTGGTGGCAGACTTTTCTCCCATTCGTGGCAGTGCGACGACGTCGTCCTTGCGCAGGGTGTACAGGTCTCCCACATCTCCCACCAGTCCGGCATCGATGAGAGACTTGACCAGCGCAGGCCCCAGTCCGTCGATGTTCATACCGCCACGGCTGGCAAAGTGGGTGAGCCGCCGTTCCAGCTGTGCCGGGCATCCGGGATTCACGCAGCGCAGGGCACCGGTATTGGCAGGCGTATCGATGGTATCAGCGTCGTCTGTGTCCGCATCTGCCGCATCGTCCCAGACCAGCTTTTCACCGCAGGACGGGCAGCATTCGGGAAAGTGGAAGACTCTTTCGGTGCCGTCTCGCTTTTCCGGTGCAGAGCCTACGATCTCCGGAATGATGTCCCCGGCCTTTTGCACCTTCACCCAGTCGCCCAGCCGCACGTCTCTGTCTCGGATGATGTCGATGTTGTGGAGCGTGGCACGGGATACGGTGGTACCGGCCAGCTGCACCGGTTCCAGAATGGCGGTGGGCGTCAATACACCCGTGCGGCCGATCTGCACTTCGATGTCCACAAGCCGGGTGAGCTTTTGTTCCGGCGGATACTTGAAGGCAACGGCCCATTTGGGTGTGGAAGGACCTTCACCCAGTGTGGTGCGCTGGGCAAGGGAATCGATCTTGATCACGGCGCCGTCGATGTCGTAGGGCAGACTCTCCCGCATTTCCCCAATATGCTCCACGGCGGCGACGACTTCTTCTACATCTGTCGTGACCGTTTGGATCCGGATGGTGGAAAAGCCCAGCTCGTGCATCCGATCGATGGTCTCCTTATGGGAGTGCGGTGCATGGCCGTCGGTGTACAGGTCGCCGCATTGGTAGTTGAAGACGAAGATGGACAGCCCGGCTTCCCGGGTACCGGCAGCATCCAGACGACGCAGGTTTCCGGCAGCGGCGTTGCGGGGGTTTGCCCACAGCTTTTCCCCGGCAGCCTCTCGTTTTTCGTTGAGAGCTGCAAAGCTGGTGTGGGGCATATACACTTCGCCACGGACGGACAGGGACACCGGTGCGGTGAGGGTGTGGGGAATGGCGTCGATGGTGGCGATATTTTCGGTGACGTTTTCGCCTATGGTGCCATTGCCACGGGTCGCACCCAGCACCAGCTTGCCGTTTTCGTAGGTCAGGCACACGGACAGGCCATCGATCTTGGGCTCTACGGTGTAGCGAATGTCCCCGGCCGGCACACCGTCTTCCAGCAGAGCGGCATTTGTGCGGACGAGAAAGGCACGGAGCTCGTCGTAATCGAACACGTCGGTCAGGCTGCCCATTTTCACCGGATGGGTGACCTTGGCAAATTTTTCACTGGCAGCACCACCGACCCGGCGTGTTGGCGAATCGGCTGAAGCAAGTTCCGGAAAAGCCGCTTCCAGTTCGGTCAGCTCCCGGAACAGGGCATCGTAAGCGTAGTCGGATATCTCCGGCGCATCGTTTTCGTAATAGAGCTTGGCATGGTGTGCAATGGTTTTCCGCAGCGCATCGATCCGGCTGCGAGCGTCTTCTATGGTCATAGGTGGTTACCTCGTTGATGGTGTAGGGTAGGCGAATGCCCGATTCTCTTACCTCTCATTATACTCCATGCGTCACACAAAATCCATAGGGATTTGGTGAATTTTTTCCTGCGGCGGAAAAATCAAACGACCGCACGGTGCACGGACCGGCTTTTCTGCCTAGTATAAGAAATAATCACCAAAAAATGACTGGAAATTTTGTGACAACGTATACCATGAAATGTCTCTGTGGGAATTGACAAATGCGGTTTTGGCGTGTATAATATGATATATCCTAAATCTACAAAAAATGGTGAAACCCGTTGTCGCGATCATATGGTGAAAACCGATTTCGAAAGAATTTGCGTGGTTTGGCTTTTGGGAGGTTCTTATGATGTAAATGAAAAAACACACCCTCGTTGCTCTGTTTCTGGCACTTGTAACGTTGTTGCCGTCTTTGCTAGCCTGCTCGTCCGGCGGCAGCTCCGAAACCACACCTACGGCAGATTTGTCTACCGATACCACAGCTGTGGTGGAGACCGAAGAGACCGAAATGATGCCCGACATTCCGGCACTGGATTTCGGCGGTGAACAGTTCTTGTTTTTGACCTCCGATGAAAACGACGACAACGGCGTGGACTGGATGACCTATGACGTGTGGGTAGAGAACTCCACCGGTGACGTGATCAACGACGCTGTGTTCGAACGGAACCTGTATCTGGAAGACACCTACAATATCAAGATGGCAGAGTTTCAGGGCATTACGGATACCTTGGCAAAGCAGGACGTGACGGCCGGTACCGGTGAATACGATGCAGTCATGACCAATATCGTAGACGCCGCCGGCATGGCACAGGGTGGCTATACCCTGAGTATGTACGACCTGCCTTATGTGGATCTGTCCAAGCCGTGGTGGGACCAGGGTTGCGTAAAAGACCTGGAGCTGTACGGTGAGATCTACTTTGCTACCGGTGACATCACCGTTATCGACAACGATGCCACCTGGGTGCTGATGTTCAATAAGCAGATCTATCAGGAGAATGGCTTTGACGACATTTATGACAGAGTAAGAGCGTATGACTGGCTGTATGACGATATGCTGGAAATGATGTCCGCCGCTGCCAGAGACGTAAACGGTGACGGCAAAATGGCACACGCCGACGACATTTTCGGCTTTGCTACTTCGGACGACTCCGGTCAGGGTCTGTTCTATGCATCCGGTGAAAAGCTGGTATACAAGGACAGCGATGGTTCTCCGTATCTGTGTGAATCGGCAGACCGTATGGTCGGCGTGGTAGAAAAGGCCGGTAAGATGATGTCCGATAAGAGCATAACGGTTCTGACCTCTGCAGTAGGCACCTCCGATGGGCTGCGGAAGCTGTTTGAAGAAGGCAGAGCATTGTTCTTCGGCGAAGTTATGCAGTGTATCACCCGTATGCGGGAAAGTGAAACGGACTTCGGTCTGATCCCGTGGCCTCGCTATGATGAAAACCAGGACGGCTATCACCACTTCGTACATGGTACTGCCGGTAAGGTCGTGACCATTACGTCCGCCGTACAGGATCAGGAAATGTCCGGTGCGATCATCGAAGCTATGGCAGCCAAGTCCATGTACACCCTGACCCCTGCTTACTACGATGTAGCCATCACCCGGAAGTCCATGAGAGACGAAGAGTCCATCGAAATGCTGGATATCATTCTGCAGGACAGACGGTATGACCTGGGGTATATTTACAACTGGGGCAGCCTGTACTCCAACATTCGTACCATCATTATCGGTGGTAAGGATACCTTCGCTTCCACTTGGGAAAAGGGACAGAACTCCTTCAACACGGCTATGGAAAAGACCATGACCAAGTACGAAGAGCTGGCCGCACAGCGTGGCTGATCCAACCAAATCAACCAAACCAACCGGCACGGGTACGACCTGTGTCGGTTTTTTCTGCCCAAAAACAGTACACAAAATCATGCAAAGAAAAAGGACCTTGTGGGAACAAGATCCTTTTTGTTTTGGCTTATCTTAAGTCAACGACAATCAACTTAGTGCTTCTTGGAAACCATGTAACCGGCAGCAGATACGATAGCAGCAACAGCAGCGATCACACCAGCGTCAAAGGTCTGGGGAGCAGTAGCCGTGGTAGTTTCCGCAGCAGTGTCCACTACTTCGGCAACAGCTTCGGTCTCTGCTTCGGTTTCCACAACGATCTCGTCGCCCAGGGTCACGTTCCAGTACAGGTACTTGCCGTCGTCGTTGATACCGCCAATGGCAACGTCGACCGGGTTAGCGGTGTCGTCGATAGCAGGCATATACAGAGAGTAGAAAATGAACTCGTCACCGGCCATACGCTTTGCGCCTTCGGGCGTGATGTCGGACCATGCGAACTTGGTTTCGTATACGGTCACACCGTTTTCACGGGAGATGGCGATGTCGCTGTAAGCAGGCTTGCCGCCAACTTCCAGAGAAGTGCCGTTTTCTACGCTTTCGTTGTAAGCCAGGATCTTGCCGTCGTTGTTCATACCCACCAGGATCTTGGTGATAGAGTCGGTGACAGCCTTGTCAGACAGCGTCATCCAGATGAAGGAAGTGCCCTGCCATACAGCGGCATCGTTACCTTCAGCGGTGGCGTTGTAGGTAGCCTTGGTCTCTACGACGGAGCAGTAGTACAGATAGTTGTCGTCCCAACGCAGGTAGGTGTCCATAGCGGTGGGCAGCAGGTCGTCGGATTCCAGCAGCTCCGGTCTGTCTGCAGCGCACAGGCTCAGGTAAGCGGCACGGTCTTCCTTGGTGAAGGAGGAGATGGGAGAAGAACCCCATTCTTCTTCGGAGAACTTACCGTCGATCTTGGGAGCGGTGGAGATGGCTTCGATCTCGATGTCAGCAGTACGGCCGGTAACGTCTACGGCAGAGGTGGTGATGGACGCAGCGGTAGCCATGGCGGCAACCAGCAGGAGCGTGATGATCTTCTTCATGATGGGTCTCGCTTTCGTGGATAATATTTGTTTCGCCGTCCCATAGCGAAAACGACGAAAACACAGCTATTATACCATGTTTTTGTCGGAAAGTCAAGAGAGCCTCGAAAAATATTTTATATGCATAATGAATAAATAGAAGTTAAGGTAACATACTGGGACGGAGCTGCCACACCTGGGGATCGACACCGATCTTGTCTCCGCTGTGGGAGATGCTCAGCTGCTAAGGCACCACCGCACAATTCACGGCTAACGCCTTGATGGCACATCTGCTTG
>CAZUUA010000030.1:0-22965 GCA_964623635.1 uncultured Ruminococcus sp. | reverse complement strand
TGGGCTAATTAACATCTTGCATTTCTCTCTCGAATGTGATACAATACTGTCGGAAGAACATCACAACCGGAGGCAGCCATGGTCAATCCCTATCCCCATTCCGACACCAACAAACGATACTACACCTTCGACTACTACACCAAGCACCGGTTCGGCGGCAAATGCGCCAAGGCAACGCTGGACGTAGGCTGCACCTGCCCCAACAAGGACGGCACCTGCGGCGTAGGCGGCTGTATCTATTGTCTGGACGGCAGTCGCAGTGCGGTGGGCGAGACCATTGCCGACCAATATCGGTCTGCGGTGGCAGTGGCGGAGCGCAAATGGAAGCACCTGGCCGGCATGATCCCCTACTTCCAATCCGGCACCAACACCTACGGGGACATCACAAAATTGTCCCGGTACTGGCAGGTGGCGGCGGAACTGCCCGGTGCGGTGATGCTCGGCATAGGTACACGTGCAGACTGTTTGGGCGAGGAAGTATTATCCGCACTGGCAACGCTGGCCGAACGGATCCCGGTCATGGTGGAGTTGGGGCTACAGACCATCCACGACAACACGGCACGCACCATTCGCCGAGGCTACGACTATGCTACATTTGTCGACGGCTACACCCGGCTCAAGGCATTGGCAGCGCAGATGAACGGCGGCGCACCCAAGGGCTACGGACGGCTTTCGGTGGGCATCCACATCATAAGCGGTCTGCCCGGTGAGGATCGCTCGATGATGCTGGACACGGCACGAGCGGTAGCCGACCTGGAACCGGATCTGGTGAAGATTCATCTATTGCACGTGCTGGCTGGGACGGACATGGCTGGGCTGTACACCAGTGGTGCCTACACGCCGCTGGAACGGGACGCGTACTGCGAGATCGTGTGTCGCCAACTGGAGCTTTTGCCCACGGACACCGTCATTGGTCGGATCACGGGTGACGGCATGGCAGAGGTTCTGCTGGCACCGGATTGGAGCCGCCGCAAGACCGACGTTGCCAACACCATCGACAAAATGCAGGCACGAGACGATAGCTGGCAAGGGAAAGCAAGAAATCAGAAGTAAGAAGTCGTGCTTCTTAATTTACCTTTGGGGGTTATTATGAAATTTCAAAAGATCACAGAAAAACGGACGTATCACAACAGCGGTGCCGGGTTTGTGGCAGACGACAGCACCATGGCATATCCCCGGCTTTGTGCGCATCGTGGCTTTTCCACCATTGCACCGGAGAACAGTATGCCGGCCTTTGGAGCAGCGGTTGCCATGGGTGCGGAGGAGATCGAGCTGGATCTGTGGCCCACGGCGGATGGAGAGATCGTATCCTGCCACGACGGCACGCTGGATCGAGTCTCCACCGGCACCGGCAAGCTGTCCGACAAGACGCTGGACGAGCTGATGGGCTATGACTTTGGCATCAAGCACGGCGACCGGTTCGTGGGAATGCGGATCGTGCTGTTCGAGGAGGTACTGGAAAAGCTGGCCGGCCGGTGCATCATGAACATCCACATCAAGTCGGATCAAGAAGGCATTGGCTCCCGTGCCACCACCGCCGCACCCTACACCAGAGATACCCTTGGCAAGATCGTGGATCTGATCCGCCGATACGACTGCGCCGGACACGTGTACTTCATGACGCCCAACCGGGTGATCTTGGGGATTTTGGAAGAGATCGCACCGGAAATGCACCGGGTCGTGGGGTTCAGCGGCGATCCGAAGGAGATGATCCCGGAGGCACTGGAATTCCACTGCACCGGCATCCAGCTGTTCAAACCCTATTTTGACAAAGCCATGGTCGACAAAGCCCACGAAAAGGGACTGATCTGCACGGTGTTCTGGGCCGACGATCCGGACGAAGCCCAGCGGTATTTGGATATGGGCATCGACACGATCCTGACCAACGATTTTGAAGTGGTGTCCAACCGGGTGAACGACCGTCTGCAGCAGCGTGGCAAGATCGGCTGAGCCAACAGGAACAAAGCACCACACCACAGCGAAGCTGCCCATGGGTCGATCTGTCTGCAAAAGTATATCCGGCAGAAAAAGCGTATCCCATAAATCTGAAAAAAATCGGCCGAGAGCGGCAAAAAATTTGCAAAAAGGTATTGACAAACGGGGACGAGTATGCTATAATATACTCGTCCTTTGGGGGTATAGCTCAGTTGGGAGAGCGCTTGAATGGCATTCAAGAGGTCAGGGGTTCGACTCCCCTTATCTCCACCAAATCCGGATCCATGTGGGTTCGGATTTTTTTGTCGTCTGCGGTGAATGAAAATAGACAAATGACAGCACAGAATCCAGAAAAATAAGGCAGGATCCAGAGAGAAAATCATCCCACACCAAAAAAGCAGCTTTCCCCATTTCGGTGGGAATCGCTGCTTTTTTTGTTTTCTTTATATGCGTTACTTGGCAACTGTCTCGTCGCTATTGGACAATACCGCTTTCCATTCGATCGTGCGGATGATCGTCACGACGATCCACAGTGCAGTCGCCACCAGATTCATGGTGCCCAGCAGCGTATCGCCTGTTATCAGCGTCATCACTGCAATCGTCAAATGCAGCACGGACAGGATCAGGCTGAGGATCCATCCCACCTTACTTCTCTTCGCTTCCATAAATCGCACCTTTCCTCTCTCCATATATCATACGTCTTGATCAACGTATACTTTAGTATACCATATATCCGCAAAAAATACAAGCCCTATGGCGTAAAAAACGTGCAATTTTTTTCCAAAGCAAAAACGCCGGAGCCACCACTGTGAAAACGATGGTCCCGGCGTATCCTATGCGATCATGTTTTTGAAAACCTTATTTGTTCAGCACACCGGCCACGTAGGCGATGTCGGCTTCCGTCCAGTCGGGGTTGATGGAAACATAGGCCGTGCGGCTCAGCAGATCCAGCGTGTGGGGACACATATCCATGGTGTAGTTCATCTGCAGACCCTGGTTGGCTTCCATCTTGAAGGGATCCATGGCAGGATGCAGGGCGCCACGCTTTTCCATGATCTGGGTCCAGTTGGTGTACACGTGCTTGCCGGTATCGATCGGGATCGTCAGACCCACGCCACCTTCGGCACATTTGGCAGCGTACGCACGGCATTCCTCGGCTGTGTCAAACCGCAGGGCCAGAGTGGTACCGCAGTCGCCAGCGATATCGTTGGACGGTGCCTGCACAGCCTTGCCTTCGCCACACACCAATGCAGCCAGTGCATCCCGGTTTCTCCGCAGATCCCCCAGCAGTGTGGGCATCCGCTTCAGCTGTTCCCGCAGGATGGCGCCGGTGATGTCGGACACACGGAATTCGGTACCGCCAAACAGAGGTTCACTGATCCCGTTCAGCTGGTCGCCAAAGAAGGCTACGGCGCTGGCATCGTGGTAGATCAGTGCCCGTTCGTAGATGGTACGGTCGTTGGTCACCAATGCGCCGCCTTCCCCGGCTGTGATCACCTTGAAATAGTTGAAGGAATAGGCACCGGCGTCCCCGATGGTACCCAGGTACTGTCCCTTGTACATACCGCCGTCGGCCTGGCAAGCATCCTCTACGATGTGCAGACCGTGCTTCTTTGCCACTGCCTGCAAGCCATCCATATCCGCCGGGAAGCCCTGGATGTGTACCGGCATGATGACCTTGGTTGCCGGAGAGATCTTCTTCTCTACGTCCACCGGATCCAGGGTCATGGTCTCGTTGATCTCTGCGATGACCGGAATGGCACCCACAGCGGTCACTGCCAATGCGGAGGCGATATAGGTGTAGCCGGGTACGATGACTTCATCGCCGGGACCTACGCCCAGACCGATCAGGGCAGAGGTCAGGCCTGCAAAGCCGGAGGTCATGGTCAGCACATAGTCAGCCGACACGGTCTTGCCCCATTCTTCTTCAAAGTGCAGCACTTCCTTGCCGCTGCCGTTGATCTTGAAAAAGTCCCGGCTCATGAGGGTACGCGCCACGGCATCGATCTCTTCTTGTCCGATTCTATACATATTGTTTTCTCCTTTGTTGACTTATCGTTCAGTTCCCTCTCAGGATCCGCAGGTTTTCGTTCAGCAGCACCTGATCCGTGTTGTCCACCAGGGTATAGGCACCGCTGTACAGGAAGCAGCCGATCTCGTAGCCGCCACGGACGATCTGGTCTTCGGTGGGCATATAGGCGTTGTAGCCGTTGGTGTTGGACAGCGCCAGCGTGTAGCGGATGGGAGAATGGTACCGCAGACGGAGAGAGATCTCCGAGAAGATCTCAAAGGGATAGGGTACGAATGCCACGTCGCCAAAAGAGATGATGATCTGGTCATAGCGATAGTGGCTGTCGTGCGCCGGAAGCCCTGCGTCGTATTCGTCCTTGGTTGCCTTGTAATGGGCATATTCCAGCCGCTGGATATTGATCAGGGAATCCGGATCTTTATAGGTGGCCAGCTTGGCTTCCACTTCGTCCTTGGGCAGCAGGGGCTTGAAGGGGATCGCCACTTCGCCTTCGTACAGGTGCAGATCTCCTGCCACGTACATACCACGGGCATCATAAGCACGCTTGGCGTCCATGGCAGCTACGCCACCCAGTTCTTCCACAAATTGGATATTACCCACGGTCTGTCCATTGGTCAGTCTGGGACCCACGTCGCCGATCGGACCGTTCCAGAAGGCGGTCATGGTGTGGGTCTCGGCTTCCAGTCGGTCGATCATGATCCCGGACCAGTCCCGGCTGATCTCCCGGTTACAGCCGGCGGCCGTACCGTGACAACCATAGTGGATCAGGTTTAGGATGCCGGCCTTGGTCTCGCTGTTGCGGATGGCAATGCAGGTCATGTTGGGGTCATAGCAGCCCCAGGGATTCTGACCCAGCACGACGGTGCCGTCCTCCAGCTGCTGCCGACGGTTGATACCCACCTTGGATTCGGTGACGCCTACCGCATATTCAGCCGGCTGCAAATTGGCTACGGCATCCTTGGCGACCTGCAGCATAGCCGGACGCAGGATGTTGTCCACGTAGGGCATATCCACGCCACCCCAGCCTTCCATACCGGCTACATTGGGTGCCGAGTGGGTGTGGGTCGAAGCCACCACGATGTGAGAAGCCGGAATGCCACAGGCTTCGCTCATTTGCTGCCGCAGCCCGGTCAACAACTCCGTCTGGAAATCGCCAACGGTGATAGTGGCCAGCAGTGCGATGTCACTTCCCTGCGCCACAGCCAGTGCCGTGATGCTCAGGTGGTCGTGGATGGAGGTGCTTTCTTGGTGGGGATTGTAGCCGTACAGCAGCGTACCCACAGCCGGTGTGATATCCGCTCTGGCAGCACCGGCATAAAAACCATTGTAAAATGTATTGCTCATACGATCATCTCCTCATGTATCCTGTTTACAGCAATGCCTATTCGCTCTCGATCCCGTAGGCTTCCAGCGCTGCCACACCGATCTCGTGGAGCACGTGCAAGCAGGCCTTCTTCACACGCAGCGGCGGATAGGTCAGCTTGTCGTCCCCGTGTCCGGCACGATAGGCGCAGAAATAATCCGATTCAAAGGTCAAGGGTCCTGCATAGCCGGCATCGATAAGCCCACGCATGACGGCGTCCACGTTCAGCGTACCAAAGAACGGTGCGATATGCTCATCCGCCACACCGCCGTTGTCCTGAAAATGGATGGCGTGGAGATTCTTGCCCAACGTGGTCAGCTCATGATACACGTCGGCGCCACGCATATTGCCGTGTCCCGTATCCCAGCAGGCACCCAGCAGCGGATGTCCCACATAGTCGATGAAGTCGTTCATATCCTCGGCGGTCATGAAGAAGTAGTTTTTCCCCATGTTCCCCTCGGCGCTGTTCTCGATGCACACCCGCACGTTCCACTTTTCCATCTCCGGATAGAGAGACTGGATAAAGGGCAGATTGGTGCGGAAATATTTTTCCTTGTCGTCCGGGTATTGACATTCGGGGCCAAATGCCGTATGCACCACGATGTTGGGGATCCCCAGCTTGCCACAGGCTGCAATGGAGCGTTTGGTGGCAAGCAGCCCGTTCTCGTGGTAGGCTGTGTCGTTTTTGTCCCGAAATGGGTTGTAATCGGGAGAGTGGGCCTGTACAAAGGACATACCCAACTTGGCGGCTTCCTCTCCGGCTTCCTCCACCTGTCTTTCCCAGCCGTCTGTCAGAAACACAGAGCCGGGTCGGTTGGCGGTATAGAAGCTGTAATCCAGATAGCGAAAACCGCTGTCTGCGTACAGGGCTACAGCATCGGCTGTCCGTGTGGGAAAGGCTTCTCCGGACACGTAGCTGTACACCTCTCCGATGGTGGTCGCAATTTTCATACTTGATACCTCATGCACATAGCGGTGCATTTCTGCTGTTATGCCTTAAGTAAGAATGCCGCACTTCTGGCAGCGCACTGGAAGGCATCCAAACCGGGATTGGGTTCATCCTGCTCCACGCATACCCATTCCGCTTTGGCACAGGCCGGCAGGATCGCTTGCCAATCCAGCACGCCATCACCCACGGGCATATAGCCGTGACGACCGCCTTCCTTTACGCAGTCCTTCAGGTGGATCACCGGCGCACGGTCGGCGTACTTCTGCAGATAGGTCACCGGATCTACGCCACCGGAATACAGCCAACAGGTGTCCAGCTCCGCACCCAGCACATCGGCCGGCAGTGCGGCATACAGACCGTCCAGCTTGGTGGCATCTCCAAAAGCAGCCAGATCAAAGTCGTGGTTGTGGTACAGCACCTGCATCCCACGCTTGGCAGCTTCGGCACTGTAGGCACGGATCAGGTCACAGGTCTCGGCGAATTTGGCGCCGCCTGCCAACCGTTCCTCCGGCAGCCAACCAATGGGCAGCCACTTGACTCCCACCTTGGCCAGTCCGTCCAGCACAGCCGTGTCGCAGGCCAGCAGGTCGTCGATGTTGATGTGCACGGAAAAGATCTCCAGCCCGGCCCCACGGGTCAGCTCTGCCAGCTCTGCCGGTGTGTAGCCCATGAGCCCCGGCCATTCGATCCCGGTGTAGCCCATTTCCTTGACCTTTTGCAGGGTCATTTCGATGTTGTCTTTTCCTAAGTAATTTCGTAAGGTATATATTTGCAGTGCCAATTTCATATGTTCATCCTCCTATAGGGTCATACACAGTATACCATATCCATCCGGCTTTGGCAAGAGGTATATGGATTTTTTCTACAATAGTAGCGTATCACCTGTGATGGTTCATTCACTGAGCGTTGCCATCCACTCGTCCAGCGTGGCCTGAGCAGCACTGGCCTTGGAAGCGTACTGGGAAGCAAAGGTGTTTTCCTTATTTTGCAGGATCGTGTCATAGATACCGGAAATGTTCAGCCAGGAATACAGCAGTGCCGTATCGAACCGGTGGTTGGCGAACATCAGATCCAGTACCGCCGATGCATTGGGGTCCGGCGAATACTTGGACTTCACCATGACCTCGTAGTACGCCGGTACCACGGTGCGGTAGGATGCTTCGCTGAGGGCCTCGATCACAAAGCTCACGTCCGACAGGTTTGCCACCACGGGGACCAAGATCGCCGTGCTGTTGCCCACTTCGGAGTAGCTGTAGTAATTCTTTTGGTCTTCCGTATATTTTGGCATGGGCAGGATCCCGAAGTCCACCTCACAGCTTTCGATGATGGACGGCGCATATCGTACCACGCCACCCAAGAACAGGGCTCTTTCATCGTAGAAGGTATCGCTGGGAATATCCCACATGGATTTGCCGGTGGTCACAGAGCTGTTGTAGTCGTTGGCAAGCAGGGTGGTGGTCTTGTCGATGAAGATGGAGGACACCTTGTCCAGCACATTGATGTGGGTCTCCGCATCGGCCTTCAGCAGCGGAATATCCTTGGCATCCTTTTCGCTGTACTGCACGTCACAGCCGATGACCGCCGCCAGCATCTGTCCGTATTGGCAGGTGAAGCCGTAGCTGTCCCACTGGTCCATGGTGCCGTCGCCGTTCACGTCCATGGTGACCTGCTGCATATCGGCATACATATTCTCCCACGTCCATGTGCCGTCCAGCACCGCTTCGTAATAGTCCCGGAGACCGTAGTTCTTGGCCGTGGTCTTGTTGAAGAACAGGCAATAGGTCTGCTGCTTGTAGAGCAGGAGATAATCGTTCATGGTCATAAACAGCTTCCCTGCCAGCGAGCAGCTTTCGTTGATGGTCTCGTGCCACCAAGGCTTGTCGAAACCAAAATATTCGCCGTCGTACAGGTCGTAGAAGGCGCCTTCGATGATTCGAGATTGGATATCCCAAACCTGGGACACCGCATAGTCCACGCCATCGTCCCCGGACTGTACCGCCTGGATGGTGGTGGTACCGGGCAACTCGAACTTCTCCTGGTGGATGGTGAAGTTGTATTTTTCCTCCACCGTGCCGTTGCGCTGGTAGATGGCATCATTGAGCACGTCGCCGTTCATTTCCTCGGATACCAGCTCATAGGCATCGAACTGGGGATAACCCGGTGCCGATCGGGTATACACAGTGAAGGTGGCGCCTTCGAAATCCCGTGCCGGCAGATCGCTGCTGAGCTCAGTTTCCGCCGTCTCCACAGCTTCGGTGGTGGGTTCGTTGGTGTTGGCAGTGGTCTCTGCTGTACCGCCGCCACAGGACGCCAGGGTCAGAAGCTGTGCTATCAGCAGACACAGGATGCAGAATCGTTGGTTCCTTTTCATATTGTCACCTCACTCGGTATAGGCTTCGTAGACCTTGTCGTAGGCAGCCATGATCTTTTCCTTATTGGAAGCGATGGTGGACGTAAAGCCTTCGCCTTTTTTGTCATAGATGTTGTTATAGACCAGGCTGTCGATGCCGCCGAACTGGAACACACCGAACAGGTCGTAGGTCAGGTTGGCGTAGATCAGGCGCAGCATATCGGCACTTTCTTTATCAGGTGCATTTTTGGACTGCAGAATATCTTCAATAAACGTGGGGTAGGTGGTGGTATGGGACAGTGCAGACAGAGCTTCCAGCAGCACGCCGGTCATTTCCAGCTCGTCTCCATCGATGGTCGCCGGTACGCCAATGGCACCAGACCATTCATACTGGACGCAGGAGAGGTAATTTTCCTGATCCTCGTCAAATTTGGGCTGGGGCAGGATGCCGTAGTCGTCCTCCATATCCAGCAGGCGTGTGACCTGGGAGACCTCGTGATAGAACAAACCCTCGCCGGCCTGGAATTTGTCCGTGACTGCCACACCCTTGTTGTCCTCGTGGTAGTGGGTGTTGTCGGTACCGAAGGTCAGGTTCAGCTTGGAGATGATGTCAATGGTGTGTTCGTCGTCGATGACCAGGGCAAAGGTTCCATCCGGCTGTACCTGAGAATAGCGGCTGCCACCACCGAACAGCAGGTAGGGCATATAGGTCTTGGAGCCGCTGATCATGCCGTACTGGTCGTCCTTGGGATCCATTTTGCCGTCGCCGTTGAGATCCTGCTTAGCAAGCTCAGCGTATTCGTTCATCAGATCCATGGTCCATTTGCCATCATGCACCGTGGTATACGGATCGGGAATGCCCAGGGTATCCGACATGGTATGGTTGAAGAAGAACACCAGCACTCTCTGCTTGTCGAACAGCACGTAGTCGCCGGTGATCACGTATTGCTTTCCGGCGATGTTGAAGGCCTCCACGGTATTCTGGTCCCACCAAGGCTTGGTGGTATCCACGTAGGGAATGTCATAGAAATTGCGCAGCATCCCCTGGGTGGACAAATTGGCAAGTCGGGTCGGCCAATCGGAAATGACCTGATAAGCTGTGTCCCCGGCGGTCACGTCGGTCTTCAGTCGTACAGACGGGTCGCCTTCACCCAGTACGGAAATGGTCACGTCGTACTGTTCCTCAATCACCTGGTTCCGGTTGTAGATGGCGTCGTTCAGCAGTTCGCCGGTCAGCTCCTCTGCATCGTACTCGAAGTGGGTGTGCAGCTCCACATTGTCGGCATTAGACCAGCGCAGCACAGTGTATTCGGCGCCGCCAAAGGACACGTCCGGCAGATCGGGCTTCAGCTCGGTCTCCTGTGTTTCGGCACCGGTCGTACCGGTAGCGGTTTGGGTGGTCTCCCCTGTTTCCGTGGATCCACTGCCGCAGGAAACCAACGCCAAAAGCTGCGCCGCCAACAGCAGTGTCACCATGCATTTTTGTACTCGCATAGAGTTTCTCCTTTCCAGTTTCCGGAACGAAAATATATCACAAATGACATTCGATATTTGCTCTTCTATTTGGTATTATACCATACTCATCCCACATTTGCAATAGTTTTTTCGGCACTTTTCCCACTTATATTGGGTATTTTTCCTGATGCTGTGCATCCAGAGCTGGTGCTGGGGAACCGCAACTGATGTTGGGTATCCACAACTGTCGTTGGGTAACCGCAACTGATGTTGGGTATCCACAACTGTCGTTGGGTTGCCGTACGACGCAAAAAAGCCCTCACCCGATTGGATGAAGGCTTTTGTTGTTTTGGGTATGTACCTTGGGCGATGCATTAACCCGTGATACCGGAACGTTCGATACCCTGAACGATGTACCGCTGACCAAACAGATACAGGATGATCAGAGGAACCAGGATCAGAATACCGCAGGTGTTACGGATAGCAGAGGTGTACAGCGCCTGACCGGCATAGTTCGTATCCAGGGACTTGGGGATCTTGATGATGTCGGGCAGCAGGATGTCGCCGGAGGTGGTGTAGAACAGCTCGGAGTAGAAGTTGTCGGTCCACTGCCAGCAGAAGGAGAACATGAATACCGTGATCATCATGGTCACAGACAGAGGGATGATGATGCTGAAGAAGGTACGGAACACGCCGGAACCATCCAGGTAAGCAGATTCTTCCAGTTCGTCCGGGATGCCCTTGAAGAACTGCCGCATCAGGAAGATGAACAGACCGTTCTTGAAGCCCAGACCCGTGATAGACAGGATATACAGCGGTACGTTGGTGTTGATCAGGTTGATGCTGGTGGAAGGTAGAACCTTGACCGCATCGATCACGCCGCCGCCCAAGAAGTTGATGATGCCCAGTATATCAAAATACCGGAATTCCATGAACAGGGACAGCTGCAGGGTCGCATGGGGAACGACCATGGTGAAGATGACCAGCAGGAACAGGAAGTCGTTAAACTTGAACTTGAACTTTGCAAAGCCATAGCCAACGAAGCAGCAGATGAAGGTCTGGATGATACCGCAGGTCAGGGACAGTAAGAAGGTATTCAGCAGGGCTTCAAAGTACTTGTTGTCTACGATAACAGCCTTGTAGGTGTCCAGAGTAGGATTGCGGGGGATCAGACGTACCGTTACGTCAACGAAGTCTTCCGGGCTCATGAAGGACGAGGAGATCTTCGTGAAGAACGGGAACAGGATAACGTAGGAGATACCAAGCAGCAGCAGGAAGCGGAACAGATACCATACCACTCTCTTTAAGGTGTACAGGTTGATGAACTTTGCCTTCAGTCTCTCCAGAAGGGGAGTCCGCTCAAACTCCACACGGATCTTATTCTTGGTTTCTTTCTTGATCGTAGGGGATGTCATATCGTTTTAGCCTCCTTTCTTTAGTCTCTTCTCTGGTAGAAGATAAATGTGCTCAGGATACCAGCTACCGCTGCAATGATCAGGATAACCACAAGGAAGTACATCCAGGACATAGCAGAGGACAGCACGTTACCGTTGGCCTGTTCGTATACCGAGGAGATATACGCCATAACGCGGTTGTCAGACGATGTAAATGCGTCGATGACCGTGTAGATCGAGTTAACCAAGATCATAGGCGATACCATGGGCAGGGTGATCTTCCAGAAGGTTTCCCAACCGGAGGCACCGTCGATGGAGCAGGATTCGTAAATAGCCGGAGAGATGGACTGCAGACCGGACAGGAAGATCAGCATCTGTACACCGCAACGGTTGATGATGTTGAAGATGTTGTTAACCAGCTGTACAACATATTCCACGATCTCGGTACCGATCATCATGTTGGCGAACAGTCTTTCCACGTCCATGACGGACACGATCTCGGTAGCGGCACTGCTCTGACCGGAACCGTCGTCGATACCGGAGCCATCGGACATATACTGTTCCATGGTGTTGCCGGCGTCGATGTCACTGATCAGACCAGTGGTCAGAATAACGGGGATGAAGAAGATGGCACGGAACGCTGCACGGCCGGCGATCTTCTGGTTCAGGATGATAGCCACGAACAGGGAGAACAGCACGATGGAGGGGATATCCAGCACCAGCTGCTTCAGACCGGCTACCAGGGTCGTTACGAAGGAGGTATCTACCAGGATGGCGTCGGAATAGTTCTTCCAGCCCACCCATTCCAGCTCGTAACCCCCACCCACGAGAATGTGAATCTCGTGGAAGGAGTACTTGATGGAGTCAAAAATGATAGGCAGATAGATCAGTACGAAACCGATCAGGAAGGGCAGGATGAAGATCCAACCCGCTCTTGCTTTGCGAGCTTCCAGGGAGGCTACACGTCTTTTCTTTTTACCGGGAGCATTGTCGATCTGGATCTTTTGCTTCTTCGGCGCCTTTGCGTCTACGTTCATTCTTGCACTCCCCTTTCTTAGTTGATCTTAACGAAGTTCATGGAGTCAACCGTATAGGTCTTGCCATTTACTTCTGTGGTGATATCGAAGGAGTTGTAGTTCAGGATGAAGCCAGTGCCGTTTTCGTATTCCACGTACACGATAGAACCTCTGGTGGTGGCATACTTAGCAGGAACTTCCTTTTCCTCTTCTTCTTCTTCGATGACTTCGCCGAATTCGTTCAGGCCGCCGTTGTCTTCTTCCTCTTCAACGACTTCCTCTTCTTCATCGGCTTCTTCAGCTTCTTCTTCCAGGCCGTACTGTTCAGCCAGACGAGCTGCCAGACGTTCTGCTCTTGCTTCCTTTTCAGCAGCCAGAGCTTCTTCCTCTGCCAGTGCTTCTGCTTCCAGTTCGGCAGCCAGTGCATCAGCCTCAGCTTCATCGTCGTCCGGGATCCGTTCGCCGTCCAGGAACTGGTGATCCACGATGTACTTGTCCTGAACATTCTTCAGAGCTTCGTTCAGCGTGGTATAGTAGCCAGCCATGTCTTCCTTCCAGATCTCGTAGTTTACAGAGTAGTACTTGGAGGTGCTTCTGTTTTCCTTCAGACGGTTGGTGTTCTGATAGGACAGGATGAAGTACAGGGATGCGCCGTTTTCGATGGAGCGCAGGATCATTTCATTGATATCGCCTTCCATGTTGGCAGCGGTACCGGTGAATACCTTAGAGCCGTGCATTACCATACCCATGAACGGAATGGATTCGCTGGCCTTTACGTACTGAGAGGATTCCAGGGATACTTCGGTGATCACGTCCACATAGGGCATAACGAATGCGTTGCCGCCTTCTACCATAATGCTTTCGTAGCTTTCGTCCATCTTCTGCATGAAGTCGACGGTGTATGCCTTGTTGTCCTCGCGGTGGTACGGTTCGTCCTCGTCAAAGTCGGAGTTCAGGTCTGTACCCATGGTAGACAGGGAGATCGCCGTGTTACCAAAGCCGGCGTATACGGGGTTGAACTTTTCAAAGAACAGCTCGTAGGACTTAGGAGAGATACACAGAGCGAAGGTTCTGTCAAAGGACTGGGTCGCAGGGTCATAGGCTCTGCGTACGGTGTAACGGTCGTCGATGGTCTTGATAGCGTCTCTCTTGCGATATACGCCGTCGAAAGCATCGGAGTAGTTCATGTATGCAAAGTCGAAGTCAGGATAGATCTGGAAGCCGTTTTCACGTGCGAAGCTTACCAGATCGGCAAAGCCTTCGTCACCGCCGACAGCCTTGGTCCACTTCAGCTTAGCCGGGTAGGTGTAGAAGTCCATGGTACCGTTGGCAAAGCCGCTGAGCTTAAAGTTCACGTTGCCGATGCCCAGCTCGGTCAGCTCGTTATACATGGTCTTGACGTCTTCGAAGGTGGTCAGAGGCGTGTCCACTTCCATGGGGAAGGACATGAATCTTTCCAGGGTTTCGATGGCACCAAAGGTCTCTACGTACAGAGGGATATTTTCCTTGACATTTTCCAGCTTGGTCAGGGTGCCGTTGTCAGTCCAGTAGTCCCGGAGCGCCAGTGCCATGCCCTGGTAGGAAGTGTCGTAGGTGTTCTTCAGGTTCTTTTCGGCTGCGATCTCCGGGTCGGTCAGCAGGAAGTAACGGATCCGATAGCTTTCGGTGTACTTCCGCTCAGAGGTAACGGTCCAGGTAGCGGAACCGGATACGGAGATGGAGTCGGCCAGGTTATAGGTGTCGGACGGACGGGGTGTGAACATTGCATATACCGTATTGTACGGATGCAGGGTACCGCCGTGTTCCGTCATCAGAGTTGCCAGGGAGTCACCCTCGGTGATCAGCGCCATATACCCATTGGTATAGGTGATGGGTTCGCCGGGATCTTCGTCGTCAGCGGCGGAGGTCGTGGTGGTCGTAGTGGTGGTCGTAGCAGCAGCTGTGTCACCGGCAGCCTTAGCGGTCACCTTTTCGGGAGCCAGCTCGCCGTAGTTGGTCACAACGCCCCATACAGGCCAACGCATCACTTCGGAGTGCTGACCGGAGATCTCATGGTACGCATAGTCGGCACCATAGACCTGACCGGACACGTTATAGGTCTGACCCTTAACGTCTTCGAAACGGATCAGCGTACCGGAGCCGTCGGGGATCATGGTGTACCCGGTGTAGGTATTGGAACCGGCACCGAAGTAGGGCAGGATCTGTACGGTGTCGAACTGGTAGGACGATTCGTCGAATTCGATACCGTTGGCAGGCAGACGGACTTCAAAGCCGCCGTCTACGATCTTATATTCCAGAGCCAGACGGAAACGAGGCGGAGCAGCGTCAGCACCTTCGTAGTTGGTCATGCTATGGTCGGCGTCCAGTTCTTCGTAGGTGTACAGAGGGCACCACTGCTTGATGATCTCTTCCAGTTCACGAAGCTCTCTGGCCTTGATATCCGGGTCACATACGTATACAGCCATTTCCATGGTGATGGGGAACTTGGACTGCATTTCGATGATACCACGTTCGGTCAGTTCCGGAGCGGCAGGGTCCTTCAGGGTGTAGAAGGATTCCAGCTTTTCACGGAGCCAGTCGTTTTCGATGTAGTCCAGGATCAGGGACTGGAACCGGCTGACTTCGATCAGACGAGGAACCAGACGAGTGGTCTGCTGTTCACCCATGGTGTATTCTACACGGATACCACCCTTGATGTTCTTCAGGGTGATCTGGCCACGGAGAGCCGCTTCGGTGTAGGAGTCCATGTCCTTGGATACGTCGTTATCCAAATAGTCAATGATGATCTGAGACATCAGCTCTGCCTTGATGGCTGCGGAGGTAGAGTTGGTGGCTGCTACGTCGATGGGGTTGGAGAAGTAGGTCTGACCGGAGGTCAAATCTACGATGGCTACTTCACCGGTGAATTCTTCGAACCAAATCTGGTAGCCGTTTTCTTCCTTCACCATGATCATATCGGCGAGTTTCTTGTCCGGGTTTACATAGACCTTGGACATATAGTCGATGATAGGATTTTCGTCCTCATCGACCTTGTCGGCCCACGCAGCGGAAACGCCGGTGGTGCACATACCAAGGAGCATAACCAGAGCCAGGAATGCCGAAAGAATTCTGCTTTTCTTCATAATATCTTTTCTCCTATCTCTCGTTATACTTACATACGGTAGCTGATCTCTTCCACGATCTGTACAACGAACATGATGATCTTACCAACCAAGCTGGAGAACAGGATGCCCAGGAACATGATGAATGCCATACCAACGATGGTGGCCAGGCAGGTCAGGATGTTCTTGCCTACAGAATAGTCGTGGGTGGACATCATACCGATCACAACGAGGATACCCAGCCAGATGTAAGCGAAGGAGTTCAGCATCGTAATGATACCACCTTCGTTGGCAGCCAGGAAGTTGGTGCACAGGGTAGTGATGGTGATGATGATCGGCAGAGGAGTCAGTGCATAGCAGGTTGCGGTGAAGATGTCGCCCATGGAGCCTTCCCCTTCGAACAGGGTGGTCAGACACCAGTTAGCAACGGCCCACAGCAGCAGCGGTGCTACAACAGCGGTGATGGAACCGAACACATCGGCGTAAGAGGTACGAGGATTGAAGATGTAGCCCTTACCGATAGAGGAGTAGAAGTACGCTACGATGGTGATGATCAGGATCACGAAGCCGGAGCGGACGGAACCTCTCTTTTCGTGCTTCAGGTCCCAGAAACCGTCGAACGGATGGAAGATGATATGCATAGCATACAGCAGCTCTTCCTTCAGGCTCTTCCGACCCATCTTCAGAGCGGCTCTCTTGTTCACCTTGGTAGCATAGCCGAAGAACTTTGCGATCAGCACGCAGGCTACTACGATGGCAACAGGGATCAGCCAGAAGTTAGCGGAAGCCCATTCCTTACGGATTTCCTTATAAGCGAGAGAGTAGTTGGTGGTTTCGTATGCGGCCTTGTAATATTCCATGGCCTCTTCATACTTACCCTGACGATACAGGGCCTTACCGATCTGGATGTATGCGTTATCGAAGTTGTTGTTCCGCTTCAGGATCTCGGTCCAGTCTTCGATGGTCTTGTCATACATTCTGTTGTTATCGTGTTCCAGTGCCTGCAGCAGCATATCGCCATATTCGGTACGACGGTACACGATGATGTTGTCGTTGGTCTTATCCAGCAGCAGGATCTTGTCGCCCTGGTAGCAGATAGCTTCTACGGACTGGGCGTTACCGATCTGGTTACCGATATCACCGAAGACGAACAGCAGGTTACCGTTGTCGTCGTAGGTGAAGACCTTAGAACGCTTTTCGTCGATGATGGACCAGGTGCCTTCCGGACCTACAGCAGCATCGATGATCTTAGAAGCACCGGTGATGGTGGAGGTGGACATATTGGAAACGGAAACTTCACCGGACGGAGGCCAGAAGCCGGTACGCTTCATAACGTCGGCACCGGAAGCATTCAGCTTCTTGACAGGTGCGTAGTCAGAGGAAGTGGACTTGGACCAAATGGCGTTCTGCTGGTTGGACTCATCGATGGAGGAGGTCGTTACGTAAATGAAGTTGTCCTTATCGATGGTGATGTTGTTGAACTCGGTGGAGACGTATTCTTCGCTCTGTGCTCTCTGTTCATCGGTCTGGATCTTTCTCCACAGGATCTCCAGAGCGCCGATCGCTACCTTCTGCGCACCGATGAATCCGAAGAAGTCGGCGTTGTCGTTGATAACGATGATACCCTGATAGGTGGTGGAGGAGACTACGAACAGTCGACCGTACTGGTCAACGGCGCAGGCTACGGGCTTGTAAATGGAGCCTTCCTCGAACAGGTTGGATTCGGGCTTCTTTACGATCTTCACGTAATTCCCTTCGGTATCGAACATGACGATACGGTTGTTGTCGGTGTCGCAGACGTAGATATAATCATCGTTTACGAACACGCCGGAGGGATTGTTGAAGGAGTCGGGAACACCATGCTCGTTGGTGAATTCCTTGATCTCGAACTGGAACTTATAGTAGCGGTCGCACACCAGCACACGGTTGCCGGCAGCGTCCACCAGGTACATTTTCTGGTCAGGCCCGATAAACAGGTCTCTCGGATCGTCGAAGGCCACGCTCAGACCCATGTAAGTGGAGTCCACCACCTGGTCCGGCACGTAAGCAGCAGGAGAGGTAAGTACTCTCTGGCTGTCTGCGGCGTAGGTGTAGGTGGCATAGGGAGCGGCGGCACTAAGCATTGTGGGTACGATAGAGAGAACAGCTACCGTAGAAGCCAGACCGGCAAGGAGTCTTTTCTTGATATTTTTCATGCTATCCTCCTTAATCCTTCATACCACTGGAACCCATGGTCTCGATGATGTTGGACTGGGATACCACGAATACGAGGATCGGCACCATCATCATGACAACGGTTGCGGCGGCACTGGAACCGGAACGGGCGATACCACCGGCGTTGATCTGGCTGATGGCGTAGTTCAGGGTCTTGAGCTGTTCGGAGTAGATCAGGTTGGTCTGCCCCATGTTCCACAGGCCCTGGAAGGAGTAGATGATCAGGGTCAGCCATGCGGGCTTAACCATGGGCATTGCGATGGACCAGAAGGTACGCAGTTCGCTTGCACCATCCAGACGGGCAGATTCCAGAACCTCGGTGGTAACGTTGGTTTCCATGAACTGCTTCATCAAGTACAGACCCAGGGTAGAACCCCATGCCGGAATGATCAGAGCCAAGTAGGTATCGATCCAGCCCATGTAGGACAGGGTGATGAAGTTTACCAGACCCGTTACAACGGCGTTGATCATCAGAGACTTCTGGATGACCTGGAACAGGAATTTGTTGCCGGGGAAATCGATCTTTGCCAGAGCATAAGCAGACAGAGAGGAAAGCACCAGGTTACCAAAGGTACCGCCGACGGAGATCAGCACGGTATTGAAGATGTAACGGGAGAAAGGCACCCAGGAGTCTGCCATCAGGTTGAATAAGCTCTTGAAGTTATCCATTGTGGGGTTAGCCACATAGAAACGGGGCGGGAAGTAGAACAGCTCATCCATAGGCTTCAGGGCCTGGATGATGGTGTAGTACATCGGCAGGAACATGAACAGACCGAAGATGGTCAGGATCACGGTGATACCTGCGTCGCCTCCTGCAGAACGGTTCAGGACAACTTCATGCTTTCTGGTACGTAATTTCTTTGCCATGTTACTGTCCTACCTTTGAAATTAGTTTCGTGATCAGCATGTTAGCCCCGATCATCATCAGGAACATGATGAAGGAAATGGCGGATGCGTAACCAACCTCCCAACGAGTACCCTGGTACTCAGACAGGTGGTGGTTCAGGGTATATGCGACGTAGTCAACAGAGGGGTTACCGGCCAGAGCGGTTACAACGGGACCGAACCCGAAGGCACCGGTGATGGCCAGGATAGCACCGAACATCAGCTGCGGCTTCATGGAAGGCAGGGTGATGTACCACAGCTCCTGCCAACGGTTCTTTACGCCGTCGATAGCGCCTGCTTCGTACAGGGACTTATTGATACCCTGCAGACCGGCGATAAAGGACAGGAACGCAGTACCCAGAGACATCCACAGGGCTACGATGATACACAGGGGCATAACGTAGTCGGCGTTCTGGAACCACAGGATAGGCGTGTCGATGATACCCAGCTCGATCAGGATGGCGTTTGCCCAACCGTAGGTATCGGAGGAGAACAGGGTGGTCCAGATCAGGTATGCGTTACCGGCAATAGACGGTGCATAGAAGACCAGGGTAACAACGGCACGGATCTTGGGAGGCAGCTCGTTGATGAACCATGCCACCACGAAGGACAGCAGGTAGGATACGGGACCGGTAACGGCTGCGAAGATCAGGGTGTTTTTCAGAGCGGTCACGAACAGCTCGTCATCCAGGAACAGGGTGATGTAGTTGTCCATGAAGATGAACTTCGGCACTTCCAGCATATTGAACTGGGTGAAGCTCAGGAACAGAGATGCAACGACGGGCACGACGGTGAACAGCACGAAGATGAGCATGAAGGGCAGCACCATGAAGTACGCCGTCTTGTTTTTCTTAACGAGAAACCATGTCCATTCGGCTTTTGTCATTTCATGACGTGTCTTGACTTGCTTTTCGGTATTCTTAGACATGTACGCTCTCCTTTGTTTAAGATTTTGTTTCCTATATAGATAGGAAGAAACGATTGGATCCGGAAGATTCTACCTTAGTCCAGGTAGGATTCCAGAGCATCCGCTGCGTCATTCAGCCAACCGGCGATCTCGGCGGAAGAGGTGAATGCACCAGCGGCCTTGCGGAGAGCGGCGATGTCTTCGCTTTCGATAGCGGCCAGAGCAGCTTCGATAGCGGCAGCGTTCTGCGTCTTCGTGGATTCATCCATAGCGTCGATGGCTTCTGTCACCTGACCCATTCTCTTGTCAGCCAGGGTAGAACCGATCGGCAGGATCTCCAGGTCAAACTCCGTTCTCTTACGGTTGATCTCCTTGTTGATGGTGTTGATGTACTGCAGCAGGGAGTCAACGGGGTCTGCATGGTTGTTATAAGCGTCCAGGAATGCGAAGTTGGTATACCGGCCGATGATGTAGGAACCGGGATACTGCGGAACTGCGGACAGGGTATTCATCTGCTTCATCAGCTGAGAATATTCTCTGGAGGTCCAGGGCAGTTCTTCCAGGGCCTCGATATTGGCGGTAGCGTTCTTACCGGCTTCGCCCAGGATAGCGACCAGCTCGTTGGAGTAGTCAACCTGGAACTGGGTGTCGGTGTACCACTTCATGAATTCCCAAGAGGAAGCCACGTCACTGGTACCGGCCATCATAACCAGAGCGGAGGTACCGGACATAGTGGTGTTGTTGACATTGCCGTTTGCATCCAGCATACCGGGCACAGGACCGAATTCCCACAGGCCAGCGATTTCGGTACCGAAGATAACGATGTTGTTATATGCGGTATAGTTCTGGATGGCGATGGGCATTTCACCGGTCTTGAAACGGTTTGCAAAGTCGTAGGAGATGGGCAGAGAGTACTGTGTGAAGTAGTTACACATGGTCTCGAATGCTTCCAGGGACTTGTTGGAGTCCAGGTTGATCCGCATACCATCGTCGGCCCACAGGTCTTCATTCATCTGATACATGAAGATCTGGTAGTCCTGGCTCAGACCGATTTCCATGTTGTTGAACTGCAGCACGGGAACCAGCGCCATCAGGTCGTCCCAGGTCTTGGGAACGTCTACGCCCAGGTCAGCCAGGATGTCGGTCCGGTAGAACATCATGTTCCAGGACTGGGTATCGGGCAGACCGTAAGCCTTGCCGTACAGGGAGATCGGAATGAAGGCAGCCTCGGTGAAACGGGAAGCGACTTCGTCGAAGTCTGCGAATACGGTACGCATTTCTGCGTTGAAGGCCTTTTCTTCTTCGGTAGCATCTGCTTCATCCACGTAGGCTTCCGGGTTCACGGCATATACAGCGGAACGGATAGCATACTGGATGGGGTCAGCACCGGCACCGGGCAGCGCCACGTCGGGACCTACACCGGCCAGCACGGAGGGCAGCAGCGTATCGGCAGACACCAGCTTCATGTTGGCGGAGATGCCGGATTCGGGGATGAAGTAGTTATCGATCAGGTTACGAATGATCTGCGCCTGGTCACGACCGGTAGCGGCCCATACTTCGATGGCGCGGTCGGTCTGTACTTCGTCAGAGTTCACAGAACCCAAGGAGTTGTAGTCGGTAAAGAAGGAACCGATGAACTGCTTGATTTCGTGGCCGAAGGACTGGAAGAAGTTGGCTTCAGCCTTGGGCAGTGCAGCGCTGGCCGGCTGGATCAGGATGTAGTCGAATTCCAGGGGCTGCTTCTTGATATCGTTGATCCAGGTACCCAGAGAACCGATATCGGTCTTCAGGTTGGACAGGTTTGCAGCGATCTCGTCTTCGTCGGTACCCATTTCTTCCAGACGTCTTGCGATGTTGGTCAGGGTAGCGGAGGTAGAGGACTTCATGTCACCGCTGGATTCGATATACTTGATAACGTCGTTCAGGTTGATGGACTGGATGACCAGGTCTTCCACCACGTCGGGCATCACTCGACCGAAGCCGTAGTCACGGTAGGAGTCAGGAGACGCACCGGTCAGCTTCAGGATCTCCAGGTAGTCGGAGTTGATGGCGGTCAGAACGTCTGCCACCTGCCGTACGATGGTACCCATTTCACCCAGAGTCACCTCAAAGCGTACGGTATGTTCGCCGGGTTCCAGGTAGAATTCAAAGGTATCGGCGCCGTTGTTCAGGGGCTCGACCTGCCAGTTGGAATTGTAATTGAACTTACAATAGTTGGCTTCTTCGAAGGGCACCTTGCCGTCGATCAGGATCTTACGGGAAACGTACATACCTTCGATCTCGTTCTGACGGAAACGGGGCACGATCTGATACATACCGGCGCTCTGGATGGTGAAGGTGTACTCCACGTACTGGCCGGTCTTGTTCCACTTTTCACCGCCGATGGTATTCAGCAGGATCTTGGTGTGGTGCTGGGGCTCTGTGATCGCGGATTTACGGTCATAAACCGGATACACAGTGTAGTCAGAGGTAGCAGAGGGGATCTCGGCGTCCAGGTGGATCATATCGGACCCGGCGCTCTTCCCGGCTGCATATTCCTCATAGGTGAGCTTATCCTCGTAGGGATAGATCGTGATGTTCTGGATGGCCACAGGTTCACGGACGGCACCCAGAGTGATCACATTCTCGCCTTTTTCCAGGTAGAATTCAAAGGGGTTTGCATAGTAGCCGTTGGAGTCGATGAATTCGTATTCCTTCCATACGTGCTCTACGGTAGGTGTAGGACGCAGCTCGTTGCCGTTGCCGTCTACCTTGAACCGACCGTCGGTGTATTCATTGACCCAGTTCTTTTTCATAAGCAGATAACGTGCTTCCGAGAAGGGCACCTTACCGTTTATGTACAGCGTACGTTCGATGGAATTGGTCTTGTCGGAAACGGAGCAGTAGTCGATCTTGATCGCATACAGGCCCGTCTTCGGCACATCGATCTTCCAGGATACCTGACCATCATCCTGAATGACCAGGCTCTGACCGCTTCTGCCCATGTAATTCGATTCGACCTTTACCGTAGCATCGGTCTCATCTGCCAGATAATCCACAGCCTTTACCGTGACGGTGGATGTACCTCTGGTAACGCCTTCATGCTGTTTCTGGTATTCGGCGTAATTGATGGACGAAAGGGCTTCGCTGATTTCCTTGAGTCCGGAGTCATCTGTTTTGGCAGTCGCATCGGTATCGGCTGCATAGGTCATGACCTGCGCAGCGGTACCCAGCGTCATCAGAAGCGCCAGAGCCAAGCTTGTCAGCTTTTTGCTTGTGGTTTTTCTCATAGAACCTTCCTCCTGCTTGATTTTGGATCCGTCTCTCTGCCGTGACCGATGGCAAAGGACAGTCCGACCCACTTCGGGGTGTCGTTCATGCCTCCTGC
>CAZUUA010000029.1:0-24343 GCA_964623635.1 uncultured Ruminococcus sp. | reverse complement strand
GGATGCCAAGACCGGCGTGAACTGGAGCATGGGGAAGTAACTCTGATATAATTAAGGCACCACCGCACAATTCACGGCTAACGCCTTGATGGCACATCTGCTTGCATCTTTCCCGTCATACTTCACAAATCCACCTTGCCTTACGAGTGTAAGCCTGCGGTGAATTTGTTTTGTCTGACGAAAAATCTGCCGACGCATCTGCATCATCAGAATTGTGCGGTGGCGCCTTAAAAAAGAACGGTTCATGCCGTTCTTTTTATATATACAACGAAACCCCATACAGCAGCACGATCACACTGCCGATACAAAGGATATAGGCTGCTATTTTGTTTCCCGGAATCGCATGATCCGAGGGGGGCGTGTCTCAGTTGTAGAACCATCGATACCGGAGCGTGGACAAAGCGTTGGGGAGTACCGTATCGCAATCCAGATAGGTGTTTCGGTCGTTCTCTCAAATCGCACCGCATTTGGGACATATCTTCATGTGCTCGACCTCCTTTTTGTGATGCTTACAGTATAGCACATTTGTCATACGATTGTAAGAAGGAGAAGGTATACCTACGGTAAACTTTGGATGCATTTTGGATGAGAATAGACCCGGATGCTTGACTTTCCCACGGCGATATGCTATACTACACACAGAACAAATTTTCGCGAAACCATAGGAGGACGCACCATGTACGTGACCCGGTTCACACTACCCACATACGAAACAGAGGAAAAACTGATTCAGTATCAAATGATGGAGAACGGTGGAGAAAAATTCGGCTATGTGGACAATCTGTATCCCTGCCGCATCTTCCCGGCGAAGGAGCTGACCGAGATCGACTTTGGCAGGATCACCATTCTGTACGGCTCCAATGGGTCGGGGAAAAGTACACTACTAAACCTGATTGCTGCCCGGCTGGGACTGAACCGCATTGCCCCACACAATTCCGGAGAACTGTTTGACGCATACGCCGCTGCCTGCTCCTACACCATGGGAGACGACGACGAGGGCTTTCCCTACCGCATCCCCAACGGCAGCCGGATCATCACCAGCGACGACGTGTTCGACTATATGCTCGCTATGCGCACCGAGGAAGAAGAGGTCTCCGCAAAGATGGTCGAGGAACGGGAGATCTACAACCGGGAAGTACATAGTCCTGTACCCAACCAGCTGGCCGGACTGGACGACTACGAGCGATTCCGCAAGGTACATCAGGCAAGAAAGCGTTCCGTGACCAGACGACAGTATCTCCGGGAATACGCCGGGCGGCATCTCACGCTCCAAAGCAACGGAGAGACAGCCCTGCAATATTTCAACGAAAAAATGCACAGCGATACACTGTATTGTTTGGACGAGCCGGAGAATTCCCTTGCCCCGGCATTGCAGCTCAAGCTGGCCGATATGCTGACGGAGCTGGTGCGGTACTGCGGCTGTCAGCTGATCATCGCCACCCATTCGCCGTTTCTGCTGGCCCTGCCGGACGCATGGATCTTGGATTTAGACAGTACGCCGGTGCGGGAGAAGAATTGGTGGGAGCTGGAGAACACACGGACATACTTTGACTTTTTCTGGAAACATAAGGATAAGTTTATGCGGTGAGATTGTATTTTGCCGAAGGATGTGGTATAATCAAAGAAAACGGGACAGAAAAGAGATTTGGCTATGGCAGTACCGAAATTGGATCAATTTATGCGACCATGCTTGGCGTTTTCATATGAACATACAGAATGTTCCATAGAAACTTTATGGATGTATTGTGCAAACGTATTGCAGCTTACGCAGGAAGACCGAACAAAGAGATTGAATAGCGTGAAATCCAGAACATACTGGGCAGTGAAATATATGCGTATTGCCGGTCTCATGGATTCTCCAAAACGTGGGCTTTATACGATCACGGCAGAAGGACGACGTGTGATCGAGGAAGGCTGTGCCATCGACCGGGATTTTCTAAAACGGTATCCATCGTTTCAGGCATACAGCTCAGACACAGGTCACGCCACTGTAAACGAATCTGTCGAAGGTATTACCCCCGATCCAGCGGATATCCAGACACCGCAGGAGATGATCGAGGAAGCTGTACAGCAGCTGCACGCATCGTTGTCGGACGACCTGCTCCGGGAGATCACCAAAATATCTCCATACGATTTTGAGCATCTGGTGGTGAAGCTACTGATCAAAATGGGCTACGGCGACCTGTCCCGAAATCAGGAGGCTGTGACCAAAAAAAGCGGCGATGAAGGCATCGATGGAGTGGTGACCTCCGACGAGTTTGGGTTTGATTCCGTGTACATCCAAGCCAAAAAATGGAAGACCGACTCCATCGTAGGCAGACCGGAGATCATGAAATTCATGGGTGCCTTAGCCGGTCAGGGTGCCACCAAGGGTCTGTTCATCACCACCACCCGGTTTTCCGCCGAAGCCATCGAATACGCCAGCAAGCAGCTGCAGCACAAGATCGTGCTGGTGGACGGCAAAAGATTGACGGAGCTGATGATCAAGTTCAACTTAGGCGTATCCGTGGAAGATGTGATCGAGATCAAGAGGATCGACACGGATTTCTTTGA
Source organism: uncultured Ruminococcus sp. (assembly GCA_964623635.1). Classification (GTDB taxonomy): domain Bacteria; phylum Bacillota; class Clostridia; order Oscillospirales; family CAG-272; genus UMGS1696. The sequence continues at coordinate 21,790 of CAZUUA010000029.1, read as the reverse complement.
AAGCGAAATATAATAATAACCACCGAATCCCTATGGTTTCCATAGCCGATCCGGTGGTTTCTTTTTCTTATTTCACAGCCGCCGCAGCATCATGCCGCCGTCCACGTTGATCACGTCTCCCGTGGAGTACCGCATGGCACCGTTCGCCAGTGCCAGCACCGTGTTGCCCACGTCCTCCGGTTCTCCCATCCGGGCAATGGGCATGATCCCACCTTCGATGAGCTTTTCGTATTTCTCCCGTACACCGGCGGTCATGTCTGTGGCAATGATCCCCGGCCGCACCTCGTATACGTTCACGCCATATTGCGCCATCCGGTCGGCGTACAGCTTCACCGCCATGGACAGCCCTGCCTTGGAGATGCAGTATTCCCCACGGCTGGTGCTGGATACCTCTGCACTGATGGACGTGATGAACACAATGGCACGCATTTCGGCAGATTCTGTAGCTGCCATCCGTCTTGCCATGCCTTGGGTCAAGAAGAACACACTGCGGCAGTTGATGTCCACCACTCGATCGTAGCTTTCCTCGGTCATGTCCAAAATGTCGTTCCGTACCGTAGGCGCCACACCGGCATTGTTCACCAGTACCTCAACCGTTCCAAAGGTGTCCCAGGCGACAGACAGGATCTTTTCCCGATCTTCTGCCACGGAAATGTCCCCTTGTACGTAAAAGGATTCCGGCGACAGGGTCTGCAGTTCTTCCAGATATGCCGCTACTCGTTCGTCGGTGGCAGGTCTTGTACCCACACCGCAGACCGCATAGCCATCCTTTGCCAGTGCCAGCGAAATGCCTCTCCCGATCCCACGGGCAGCACCGGTGACAATGGCGCATCGTTTGCCTTGATACATCGTTATTCCTCCTTGTTGTCCGGGAACGCATTGTCTATGGCATCGAATACTTTGTTCATCCCATTGGCAAACGTATCCCGGAACCGCTGTCCCTTGCCGGCCCGTGGATCGGTGGTGTCAAACAGGATATAGCCGCAGCCTTCGCAGTACCATGCATGAAAGCACAGCTCTCCGGTGACAAAATCGTGCTCAATGGGATGGATCGCCACGGTGGCTGTATCGAGCATGGACAGCACCTTCCGCCGCTCTTTCCCAAAGGTCAGAGGACTGGTGACCTGCATATAGCCCTTTTCCATTTCTCCACCACAGCCGGGACAGCGCATAACTTTTTCTTCTGCCATATTATTTCCCAAACAGCTCCTGATACATGGGCGTGTATACCTCTCTATCCCGAATGGGACAGCCGGTGGCGTGGATCTGCCGCATCATGGCCGTGCATTTCGAGCAGGTCAGGCAGATCTTCTTGGTGTCCAGCGCACCCTTTTCCAAAATATCCTTGGCAAAATCCGGGTACGCAAAGGCAAGCCGTCCAAACCCAGCCCCGTCGGCCATCCCAGCTTCCACCACAGCCGCCGCCACGTTCGGTGCAAACTGCCGTAGATAGCTGTAGCCTGTGCCGATCAGGGTGATACCGGGACAGGTCTTTTTCATATGCGCCGCCGCCTCCAGCAGTCGCGCCACACCGGTGAGCTGCGTTTCCGGCGGTTCGTAGCCACCACCGTCATAGGGTCGGTTCACGTGGGGATTGATGTAGGGCGAACCCAATGTCATGTCGATGAGCCGCACGCCCCGGTCATAGGCACCGGTCAACAGCTTCTCCGGCTCGTCCCAGTCGATGGTCAGGTAGTCGTTGTGATCGGCACCAAAGCCCCAGGGGTAGGGCAGGCAGTCGTACAGCCCCAGCCGGGACGCCAGAACGAAATCCTTGGTCTCCCAGGTGGCCGCCGCTTCGATGGAGTCAAAGAAGACTCTTGCCCGATTCTCAAAGGAACCGCCGTATCGGCCGGGTCTATCGTAGGCCGACAGCAGCTCGCTGAACAGATACTTGTGGCAGCACTTGATGTCCACGCCGTCAAACCCGGCATCTCGTGCCAGCTTGGCGGCGTGCCCGAAGATCTCCGGCAGACTGTCTAAGTATTCGTCCGTCACCACGGGATAGTCCGGGTCGATCATCATCTTTTCGTTCATCAGGGGATTGTGGTAGGAGATCACCGGTGCCGGTTTGTTGTGGGGTCTGGAAAACCGACCGGAGTGGGTCAGCTGCAGGATCAGTGGTGTGCCGCCGGAACGCTCATGCATCCGCTCGGCCAGTGCCTTGAATGCATCCACATTGCCGTCGTGGATCCAAAGCTGTCCCTCACTGGTGCGTCCTTCTTCTACAACTGTCGTTGCTTCCAGCCAGATCAACCCGGCACCACCGGCAGCAAACCGATCGCACCGCCGCAGGGTCAATTCCCCCGGCGCACCGTTGATGGTGGAGTCAAAGCCTTCCATGGGATGGATGGTCAGCCGGTTCCGCAGAGATACATGAGAGGAACCGATTTGGACAGGAGAAGACAACACAGACAGGTCATCGCTATAGGGCAGGGATGCATGGGCTTCTTCTGCCGCCGCCAGCAAGGCTTCTTTTGTTCGATATGTGAATTTTTGCATAGGATACTCACTTTCCATTGCACTTCATGTTTCTGACTGACTTTCCTTATGCCATGGTCGCCAGCATCTGCAGGGTCACGGAAAACCGGGTGTCCCGACCATTCGTGAACGCATCGGCTTCTTCTGCCATATATTCTGCCATCCGATGGACCTCGTTGCCCAGAGACCCGGCGATGTGGGGCGTCAGATACACGTTTGGCATGGTGTAGAAGGGGGAATCGGATGCAGCAGGTTCCGGCCAGGTCACGTCCAATACGGCGCAACGAGTGGGCACTTCCTGCAGGGCAGCGATCAGATCCGCTTCCACCACCTGTGCGCCACGGCCGGTGTTGATGAAGGTGGCAGTGGGCTTCATGGTGTCAAACAGCTTGCCATCCAGCATACCCACCGTCTGGGGATTGTTGGCAAGGTGGTTGGAGATCACGTCACAGGTGGCAAAAATGGTGGCAAGGTCGCACTTGGTCACGCCCAGCTCTGCCGCTTTGTTCTCCGGCAAAAACGGATCGAACACCAGCACTTCTACCTTGTCCAGCGTATGTAGCCGTTCGATGACCATCTTCCCGATCATACCGGCGCCAATGATACCCACCTTGGTCTCGTAGTTCCCCGGCCATCCGGCGTCCCGGCGATTGGGCCAGCTGTAGCCGGTACCGGGCATATGGAGTCTGCCAAAGAAGCCGGTGGAAGCTAAAATGATCTGGGCAAAGGTGTATTCTGCCACCGGTACGCCATTGGCTGCCCAGGCACTGAACACCATCACGCCTTCTTCCAGAAAGGGTTTTGCAAAGCCCTGTACAGAACCGGCACCATAGAACACCGCTTCCGCAGCCGGCAGCTGATCCCGGATCTCGTCGTTGGTGAAGGACGGCATTCCCCAGGTGGAGAACAGGTATTGCACCGTGCCCACTGCCGGATGAGACAGCAGCTCGTCCTTGGTCATGGTCTTGCCATTGGCCAGAAAGTCATACCGTTCTGCCAGGGTACCAAGGGTCTCTTGGCTATATACACGTGCCACTTGGGCAGCATCGCCTACAAAGGCAGCGATCTTTTTCATAGGGTTCGATCCTTTCTATGATGGAATTTTGTATGTGATGTGGAATATTTGTAACGTATGCTCAGTTGCCGAACATATACTTTCCGAAGTCTTCGAATTCCAGGATATCCGACAAAATATAATTGGAGACGAACATACCCTGTGGGGTCAGGGCGTAGCGGCCGTTGTGGTAGGTCATGTAGCCGCCTTTGAGGAACCGGGTCAGCTTGTGACCGTAGAGGGCATCGAAGGACGTACCGAATCGGCGAATGAATTCTCTGGTGTCCAGACCTGCGTTCAGCCGGAACCGCAGCATGATGTATTCGCCCAGCCGTTCCCGTTCCTCCACCGCTTCGTTTTCCACCGTCAGCCGGATGGGAGAACCGGGTACCTCGATGGCACGACAGTATTTCTCTCGATCCGGCGTAAAGGCAAACCGGTTCCCGTTGAAGTAGGAGTGAGCCGACACGCCAAAGCCCAGGTATTCTTCGCAGTTCCAATACTTGAGGTTGTGCAGACACATCCGACCGGGTCGGGCAAAGTTGGAGATCTCGTATTGGGCATATCCCATTTGTCGTAGATATTCGATGGCCTGCAGATACATATCCGCATCCAGATCTTCATCCGGCAGCAGGGAACGGATCTCATCGTAGTTCTGGTAGAATTTTGTCCCCGGCTCGATCTTCAGATCATACAGGGAAATATGCTCCGGCCCCAGTCGAACCACGAACCGCAGGGTGTGCAGCAGGGACTGCATGGTTTGGTAGGGGATCCCAAACATCAGATCTACATTGATATTTTGGAACCCGGCATCTCTTGCCATCCGGAAGCTGCGGACAAAATCCTGTCGGTTGTGCCGTCTGCCCAGGATCTTCAGCTCGTTGTCGTGGGCACTTTGCAGTCCAAAGCTGATCCGGTTCACGCCCAGCTTGTTCAGTCGCCGCAGGTTCTCAAAGGTCACCGTAGCCGGATTGGCCTCGATGGAGAATTCCGCATCCTTGGTCAGATGGAAGTTGCGGTGTACAGCCTTGATCAGCCGGGTCAGCTCCTCCGGTGGAATGCAGGTAGGTGTACCGCCGCCGATGAAGACTGTATTGGGTTCATACAGCTTCACGCCGTCCCGATACCGTTCCATATGGGTGATCAGCGCATTCACATACCGGGTGATGCTCTGGCTGTCCGGCGCCGGTGCGGAGTTGAAATCGCAGTAGGCACACTTGGACAGGCAGAAGGGAATGTGGATGTAGATCCCCAGCCGTTTTTTGTTATAATATGGCACCATGGGTGATTAGTCCTCGTCATCCAGCTTGAGCACCGCCATGAACGCTTCCGGCGATACCTGTACGCTGCCCAGCTGCCGCATCTTCTTTTTCCCTTCCTTCTGCTTCTCCAACAGCTTCTTCTTTCGGGTAATGTCACCACCGTAGCACTTGGCAAGCACGTCCTTCCGCAGGGCCTTCACGGTCTCACGGGCAATGATCTTGGAGCCAATGGCGGCTTGGATCGGGATCTCGAACAGCTGCCGGGGAATGTTGTCCTTGAGCTTTTCGGCGATCTTTCTGGCTCTGGCGTAGGCCTTTTCCTGGTGTACGATAAAGGTCAGGGCATCCACCATGTCGCCGTTGAGCAGAAAGTCTAACTTCACCAGGTCGCTGTCTACATAATTTTCAAATTCATAGTCCAAAGAGGCGTACCCACGGCTCCGGGATTTCAGCGCATCGAAGAAGTCGTAGATGATCTCGTTCAGGGGCAGCTTGTAGTGCAGCTCCACACGCTCCGTGTCGATGTACTTCATATCGATAAACGTGCCCCGGCGATCCTGACACAGATCCATGATACCGCCCACATATTCGGTAGGCGTGATGATGGAGGCCGCCACAATGGGTTCTGCCGCCACGTCGATCTCATCGGGAGAGGGATAGTTGGTGGGGTTGTCGATGTACAGCACTTCGCCGTTTTTCTTGGTGATCTTGTAGATAACGCTGGGGGCCGTGGTGATCAGATCCAGATTGAACTCCCGCTCCAGCCGTTCCTCAATGATCTCCATGTGGAGTAGACCGAGGAAACCGCAGCGGAACCCAAAGCCTAGGGCAATGGAGGTCTCCGGTTCAAAGGAGAAGGCAGCATCGTTCAGCTGCAGCTTTTCCAGTGCGTCCTTGGTCTCGTTGTACCGTGCGCCGTCCGCCGGATAGATACCTGCGTACACCATGGACTGCACCTTCTTAAAGCCGGGCAGCGGTTCAGTGGCAGGCTCTTCTGCCAAGGTGACCGTATCGCCCACACGGGTGTCGGATACGTTTTTGATGGAGGCCGTCAGATACCCGACTTCGCCAGCGGTCAGAACGCCGGTGGGATGCAGACCAAAGGGCTCCATGGTACCGACCTCCACCGTCTCAAATTCCGCACCGGTGTGCATGAGTCGGATCTTGTCCCCTGCCCGGAGCGTGCCTTCCATGACCCGGATATAGACCACCACACCCAGGTAGCTGTTGTACACAGAGTCAAAGATCAGACAGCGGAGCGGTGCATTTTCGTCACCGTCAGGAGCGGGTACGTCCCGGATGATGGCCTCCATGACCGATTCGATGTTCACACCGGTCTTGGCAGAGACGGCCGGACAACCCTCTGCCGGAATGCCGATCACGTCCTCGATCTCCTGCTGTACTCTGGGCACATCGGCAGAGGGCAGGTCGATCTTGTTTACCACCGGCACGATCTCCAGATTGGCGTCCACCGCCAGGTAGGCGTTTGCCAGCGTCTGTGCTTCGATCCCCTGGGTCGCGTCCACCACCAGAAGGGCACCTTCACAGGCATTCAGGGAACGGGATACCTCATAGTTGAAGTCCACGTGACCGGGGGTGTCGATCATGTTCAGGGCATAGACCTCCCCATCCGGGGCTGTATAATCGATGCGAACGGCACGGGCTTTAATGGTGATGCCCCGTTCCCGTTCCAGATCCATATTGTCCAGGATCTGTTCCTCCATGTCCCGTTTGGCGACCGTGTTGGAGAATTCCAGGATCCGGTCGGCCAAGGTGGATTTGCCGTGGTCGATATGGGCAATGATGGAGAAGTTGCGGATATGCTTTTGTTTTTCCGTCTGCGGCATAAAAATAGCTCTCGCTTTCTTGTTCATGTTACACGTTTTATTACCCTATATTATACCAGATACACCCATGGAAAATCAAGGTGGTAGGATTGGTTTTTTTGATTTTTCGCAGAAAGTGCGGATTTTTCCATGGATGGAGAAACCATGCACGACCATCGCATTCCGGCAACAATCTGCGAAAAGCCGGAAAAACATCTTGACAAGAGGGAATAGCTGTTGTATAATGTATACAGAGAAGTAGCTTCATTTGCAAAGACGAGGAGGTCGGACCAGTGGCGCAAAATGCACATCCCAGCAAACGAGGGCATACACTGCCTATATATCCGGTGTACCTGGTGTCGCCCAGCCGTGCGGCGTATCTTTTGCTGGAAGGCAGACGGCTGATCTGTCTGGTGCGCCATGGACAAACCGACTGGAACCAGATCAAACGGCTGCAGGGTCGGGAAAACGTGCCACTAAACGACATCGGTATCCGGCAGGCCCGACACACCGCCGAGCTGTTCCGGCGCAGCGTGCTGTACGGCGTGCGCTTTGGTACCGTGTGTACCTCACCGCTTTCCAGAGCCGTGGACACCGCTGGCTATATCCAGGCCGCATTGGATGCCCCCGGTACCCCATGCAGCGCAGAGTCCCCCACGTCTCCGGCACCGCTGTCCAGTCTGAACATCCTGCCCCAGCTTATCGAACGGGATTATGGCTCCTTGTCCGGATTGACGCTGGAAGAACGGCGGCATCAGTTTCCCGGCGGCGAAAAGCAGGCAGGCGATGTGGAGAGCGTTCCCATGGCAGCCGCACGGATGTACAATGCCTTTGACGATATGCTGGAAGCCGTCCCGGAGCACGCCATCATCGGTGTCACCCACGGCGGTATCCTGAATGCCGTCTTCTCCCGGTTGACCGCTGGTGAGATCGGCACCGGCCGTTCGCTGACCGTCAATTGCAGCGTGTCCTTGGTAGCAGCCGGCATCGGTTCTCCCATACCGCTGGCGTACAATCTGCAGGAGCAGGGGATTCTCGATTACCTGCGGAAAATGACCTACAGCGGCGCAGACTTTTGATGCAAAAACAGACATCCAAACAATTTGAATTTTATAATGGATACGATCGGACGAGATGGTATTCTATACTTGGATATACTATATCACATAAAAAAGCGTATGCTTTCCGGAGAATTCCGAGAAGCCATACGCTTTTTGTGATTCTATTTTTTGCTTGCCTTAGATTTCTACCGTGCCACGGTATACCTCTACGGCTTCACCGGTCATGTGTACGTCTGCGGTGCTGCGGTCGTAGGTGATGGTCAGGTTGCCACCTTTCAGATGGACCGTGATGTCTCCGTCGGCCGAGCAGTACCCATTCTCAATGGCGGCCACAGCGGCGGCACAAGCACCGGTACCACAAGCCAAGGTCTCGCCGGAGCCACGTTCCCATACCCGAACCAGCAGGGTGTGGTCGTCGATGATGTGTGCAAATTCCACATTGGTGCGTTCCGGGAAGTGAACGTCATTCTCGATGGCAGAACCCAGCGCTTCCAGATCCAGCGTAGCCAGATCCATACCGGCGCCGCTGAGCTGGTCGTTGTCTTCCACAAAGATCACGCAGTGGGGATTGCCCACGGATACCATAGAGGCCGTGTACTCGTCGCCCCCCAGCTTGGCCTTAATGGAGATCAGCTTCTCATCGGCTTCTGGGAAGTGGAATTGACTGCCGCCAAAGGAAACCTTGCCCATGTCGGCCTTGACCCGGATCACCTTGTCTTCACGGGTCGTCAGCTCCAGCTTGGTGATGCCGGCTGCGGTTTCCAGCTGCATAGCCTTCTTCTTTACAATGCCGGAGTCGTACAGATATTTGGCGACACAGCGGATACCGTTGCCGCATACCAGTCCTTCCGAGCCGTCCCGGTTGAACATACGCATCTTGGCGTCGGCCACCGTGGAAGGTTCGATGGTGATACAACCGTCGCCGCCGATCCCATAGTGCCGATCTACGAACTTGATGGACAGTCCTTCCGGATTTTCGATCTGCTTATCCAGGCAGTTGAAGTAGATGTAGTCGTTGCCGCAGGAGTGCATCTTGATAAAGTCCAGAGAGATCCGTTCGCTGCGCAGCTCGTTGATGTTCACCAGCTCTGTGCAGTTCTGGTTCCAGCGGCTGGCGATGGAGTCTGCCACAGCACCGGCGGTATCCAGAGAGGTCAGGCAGGGGATGGCATGCTCTACTGCCATACGACGAAGCTTCACACTGTTCCGGGACGGGTCTCTACCCTTGGCAGAGGTGGAGATGATGTAGTTGACCTTGCCTTCCTGGATCAGGGTCGCAGGATTCACACCCGATTCACCCATGTAACCCACGGTAGTAGCCTTGACGCCGCTCTTGCGCAGTACCTCAGCCGAATTCTTGGTGGCATAGATCCGGAAGCCCAGATCCGCATACTTCTTGCCGATGCCGCCGATCTCACAAAGGTCGGTGTCCCGGACGGAGATGAATACGCCACCCTGGGGCTTCAGCTTGTAACCGGCAGCGGTCAGACCCTTGTACAGCGCCTCGCCAAAGGTACCGGCCAGACCCAGCACTTCACCGGTGGACTTCATTTCCGGCCCCAGATGGGTGTCCAGTCCGGACAGCTTCTCAAAGGAGAACACAGGCACCTTCACCGCTACATACGGAGAATTGGGATGGAGTCCTGTACCGCAGCCCATATCCTTCAGCTTTTCGCCCAGCATACACCGCAGCGCCAGATCCACCATGGGAATGCCGGTCACCTTGGAGATGTACGGAACGGTACGGGAGGAACGGGGGTTGACTTCGATGACATACAGGTCGTTGCGATAGATCAGATACTGGATGTTGATCAGACCACGGGTCTCCAGAGCCAGCGCCAGATCCTTGGTGTGGGAAACGATGATGTCCCGCATCCGGTCGTCCACGTTCTGGGACGGATACACAGCGATGGAGTCCCCGGAGTGTACGCCGGTACGTTCCACGTGCTCCATGATGCCGGGGATCAAGATGTCCTCACCGTCACAGATGGCGTCTACCTCCAGCTCGATACCCATCAGGTACTTGTCGATCAGCACCGGGTTTTCGATGCCCTGAGACAGGATGATATGCATATATTCCCGAATGTCCGCTTCGTTGTAGGCAATGATCATGTTCTGACCACCCAGCACGTACGAGGGACGAACCAGCACAGGATAGCCGATCCGGGCAGCCGTTTCCAGGGCTTCGTCACAGGTCATGACGGTTTCCCCGGTGGCTCTCTTGATGTTATAGCGATTCAGCAGCTCTTCAAACCGTTCTCTGTCCTCGGCACAGTCGATCATGTCGGGAGAAGTACCCAAGATCGGCACACCGGCGGCAGCGATATACCGGGTCAGCTTGATGGCAGTCTGTCCACCAAAGGCAACCACGGCACCCACAGGCTTTTCCAACCGGATGATGTTTTCTACGTCTTCGGGCGTCAGGGGTTCAAAGTACAGTCTGTCGGCGGTATCAAAGTCGGTAGACACGGTCTCCGGGTTGTTGTTGACGATGATCACGTCATAGCCGGCCTTCTTCAGTGCCCATACGCAGTGTACGGAAGCATAGTCGAATTCGATGCCCTGCCCGATCCGGATAGGTCCGGAACCAACGACCATCACGGTGCCCTTGCTGCTGGTGTTGTGGGAGGCGATGTAGGGTGCTGCTTCGTCGTCAGCATCATAGGTAGAATAGAAGTACGGCGTGTTGGCGACAAATTCGGCGGCGCAGGTGTCCACGGTCTTGTAGGTAGCGTGGAGATGCCAGGGCAGCTTATCCATCTTGGCGATACGGCAGATGGCTTTGTCCGGCCAGCCCATGTTCTTGGCTTCGATGTAGGTCTCCTCGGTCAGCTTGCCTTTTTCCAGACGGTTGTCCATCCGGGCCAGCTTTTCGATGCGCCACAGGAACCAGCGGTCGATCTTGGTGATATTGTAGATCTGTTCGCAGGTCAGCACATGACGACGCAGGGCCTCGTAGATAAAGAAGATCCGTTCGTCGGTCTGATCCTGGATCAGCTCTTCCAGCTCGTGGTCGTCTCTCTCCATGTAGCGAGGATGGTTCAGCGAATCTACGCCCACCTCTGCACCACGGACAGCCTTCATCAGTGCCATCTCAAAGGACGGTGCAATGGACATGACCTCACCGGTCGCCTTCATCTGGGTACCCAGACGGCGGTTGGCGTATACGAATTTGTCAAAGGGCCAGCGCGGGAACTTGACGACTACATAGTCTACGGTAGGTTCGAAGCAGGCCATGGTGGTGCCGGTGACATTGTTGGGGATCTCGTCCAGGTTGTAGCCGATGGCGATCTTGGTAGCCACCTTGGCAATGGGGTAGCCGGTGGCCTTGGAAGCCAGGGCAGAGGAACGGGACACACGGGGGTTTACTTCGATCACGGCATATTCGAAGCTGTTCGGATCCAAGGCGAACTGTACGTTGCAGCCGCCGGTGATCTTCAGCTCTTCGATGATGGCAAGGGCAGCAGTCCGCAGCATCTGGTATTCCTTGTCGGCCAGGGTCAGGGCAGGAGCCGCTACGATGGAGTCACCGGTGTGGATCCCTACAGGGTCCAGGTTTTCCATGGAGCAAACGGTGATGACGTTGCCGGCAGCGTCCCGGATGACCTCGAATTCGATCTCCTTCCAGCCAGATACGCACTTTTCGATCAGGATCTGGTGAATAGGAGAAGCGGCGATACCACCTTCTGCAATGGTGCGCAGCTCATCCTCATCGGCAGCAATACCGCCGCCGGTACCACCCAGCGTGAAGGCAGGACGAATGATCACGGGGTAGCCTAGCTTTTCCGCCAGAGCCACAGCGCCTTCGATGGTGGTGGTTATATCAGAAGGGATGACCGGCTGTCCGATCTTTTCCATGGCGTCCTTAAAGAGCTGTCTGTCCTCGGCACGGTCGATGGTGTCGGGAGCTACGCCCAGCAGACGCACGCCGTTTTCCGCAAGGAAGCCTTCCTTTTCCAGCTGCATAGACAGGTTCAGACCGGTCTGACCACCTAAGGTACCCAGCAGACTGTCGGGCTTCTCCTCTCGGATGATCCGCTTGACCACGTCTACACTGAGCGGTTCCAGGTAGATCTTGTCGGCCATAGCGGCGTCGGTCATGATGGTTGCCGGGTTGGAATTGACAAGGACCACTTCGATCCCATCTTCTCTGAGCACTTTGGCAGCCTGGGTACCTGCATAGTCGAATTCTGCGGCCTGACCGATCACGATGGGGCCGGACCCGATGAGCAGGACCTTATGGATACTGGTATCTCTTGGCATACATATCCCTCCAAAAAAGCAAATGATATTCACCTGTGACGGGAGCGGGCACACAGACCGACCGGTGTTTCACCGAACGAAGCAGCAAAGCCGATCACACTTATCCCGTACAGGCATCATCTTATATTATACCACGGCTTTCGCCGAAAAAAAAGAGGTTTTGTCAGATTTTTTTCCCTATAGACACGATTGTTGTCTTTTGCATAAAAATACAAAAATCCTGTTTTGCACCTTTGGCAAAGTTTTTGGGTATGCCTATGGAAAGAACGGGGACACAGGAGACAAAAAAGAAATAAGAAGCCAGGCAGAGTGCCGACTTCTTATTTTTCCATCAGTGTTTGCTGTAGGAGTTGATGTCCATGCCGTCCAGAACCTTGGCGGTGTCGCTGATGATCTTGTCCATCAGGTCAACATAGCAGTAGAATTCGCCGACGCCATTGATGGTCACAAAGGCCCGTCTGGTGGAATACTGGTAGAACTTGAACTCCGTGGTCTCCCCGTTCAGCGTGGTGTACGAGAAGGTCAGCAGCAGCTTGGACGGATCGGATACCAGCGCTTCCTGCTCCTCGGCGGTCAGAGGCGTGTACTCCTGCAGGATCACGGACAGCAGTGTCTTGTAGAACTGCCGGAAGTTGTACACATTGTTGTTGTCGATGTGCGACGTTTTGCCGCCGCTTTCGCAGTCTACCTCCAGGGTAGCGTTGCCTTCCTCGTTGGTACCGTGGGTCAGCTTGAAGGAGGCTTCCAGAGAACCGTTACCGGCTTCCACGTGCATGGTGTCCACACTGGTCACATAGGCCTGGAAGGGATACTCACTGATCCACTTGAACATACCGTAGTCCACAAAGCCCAGCTTTTCGGCGCTGACCTTTGCCACCAGCTGATAACCGTACAGGTTGGATACCGCATAGTAGGTGCCGTCCTTCTGCAGCTCCGATACAAAGATGTAGAAGGGAATATCCTGGAAGGTGTAGGAGATGGTGTAGGCCGGATCTGCCAGACCATACTTTTCCAGATCCTCGTCGGTGGGTCCGATCTTCACGGTTTCCTCACCGGTCAGTGCCATGAAATTGTACAGGATCTCATAGTACAGATTGGAGTTGGGTTCGTAGCTTGTGGGGTAGGTCATCTTCACTTCTACGATGGCGTCCGGGTTGCTCTTTTCCGATTCGTCCTTGTTCACCAGACGCAGGAACAGATCCTCCCCATGCCAGAGCGTGAAGTTGTCTGCCTCAAAATAGTCGTTCTGGGACATACCGGCAGTCAGCAGCGGCGTGATCATCTTTTCCACCGGCTGCAGCATGGTGTCTGCCAGGGTGGTGGACAGGATGTATACCGTGTCACGGCCTTCGTAGGAGCAGTAGTAGCCGCCTTCGGTCACCAGAATATCGCCGACATTCACCCGGTGTACGTCCCCTTCCGTAGTGGTCAGGATCCAGTACGCCTGGGGATCGTCCAGACCGTATTCTTCCATCTGCTCCGGCGTGGCATTGTCGGTCACCTTCATCATGGCCAGCGTGTATCCGGCAGACACCACATAGGAGGCAAACAGCTCCTGGTCGTAGGACATACCCTCGTAGCCCTTCAGCACGAAGTTGTCGGAGGAGTCCCGGTAGAAGGTGTAGCCGCCGTATTCGTTGTGTACCTCAATGGACTGGATACCGGAACGCTCCACCTGGGGGAACATCAGATATCGGTTGTTGGAGCCGACGGCTTCGCCCTCCTCGGTCTCCATAGCCACCGTTTCTGCCGGTGCTTCTTCCAGCAGCGGTGCCACTACCACAAAGTACAGCACCAGCATGACCACAAAGGCAATGGCGAAACCGATGGCAAATCTTTTTTGCTGTTTGATCATGGTTCTTTTTTCTCCTGTTGCTCCTGTGCCTTATGCGTGTTTTCTACGAGTCACGACATAGATACCGCAGGCCGCCACGATCACCGGGATCACCAGCGTCATAGCCGCCGTCCAGTGGTTGGCTTCGTCTGTAGTGATGGTGATGTCATCGTCGTCAAAGGGCTTGAAGTCCAGCACAGCCAGCACTCTTTCCCGACCCACAGCCTTCATGGCCGCACTGAGCACGTCCTTGTTGGCGTAGGCGTTGGAGACCACATAGGCGCCGTCGGAGAAGGTCGGAGAACCGGAGGCGATCACGTAGGAGTAGTAATACTCGTTGTCCACGATACGGGTCTCACGAGAGATGGTCATAACGTTGTAGGAACCGACCTCGGTCACTGCCCCGTCCACCACCAGCTCAGAGGTGTCGTGGGACTTCAGTACCGCAGAAACATCTCTGGAACCGGACAGGTCGCCGCCGGATTCCCACAGGATGTCGATGGGCATGGACTTGTAGATCATGGCCTTGGGCGGCGTAGACAGCTTGGACAGCTCGGAGTAAATGGAAGCGCCCAGGGTGTCAGACTGGTATTCGGTCACAATGCCGTAGCCGTCCACGGTCATGGCATGGTCCTTGTCCCGGATGTAGGTGTCGCCTACATAGGAGATGCCCCATTCCTCTAAGAATTCGTTCAGGTTGGTCAGGTTGTCCACGTAGGCAGGCTCCGCAAAGACCAGGAGACAGCCATAGTCGTCTAAGAAGTCGTCGATCTTCTGGATCTCGTTGAACTGGTCTGCATCTGCCTCGCTGCCGATAAAGTCGTAGCGGGGATTGTAGATCACCAGGATTCTGCAGTCGTCGTCCAGGGTCTCGTTGGCAAGGTTCACGCTCTGCACTTCAAAGCCGTTGTCCGCAAACAGCGTTGCCAGGTTGCCGGCGCCGTTGTCGCTCAGGGATTCGCCGTGCTCGGTGGTGAAGGCCACGATGGGCGTGTCGGTCTGGGTCACCTGCATGATACCGGAGATGAGCTTGTATTCCCCGTTGTAGGCCCAGACGTTTTCATAGTTTTCGTCAAAGGTGAAGAAGGCTTCGGCGGCAAAGATCCGGATCTCGCTGCCGCTGACCACCACAACAGAGTCGGAGTCGATGTCCGTGTTGGTGGTGTTGTAGTACTCCCGGAAGTACGAGGGATGCTTCAATACGTTCACGCATTCTACCGTGATGTTGGCGAAGCTTTCCTCCAGCTGCTTGGCAGTGGTGTATACGTACCGCATATAGGCAGAGTCGGAGCCGGTCATCAGCACGTCCGGTTCGGAGGCGAAAATGATCTTGACCTCATTGGTGATGTCGGACATGATCTCCTTGGCTTCGTCGGACAGGGTGAATACCTGCTCGCTTGTCATATCGATGTACCAGTTGTACCGGGATGCCAGGGCAGTGAAGATGATATTGAAGATCACTACGATGGCGATGAAGCCGATGGTAAAGGCGGTGGCCATGGAGCCGTATTTGAACTTGCGGCTCTGGGTAAAGCTGTTTCTCACGTTGGTTCCCTCCTTTTCCTTATGCGTAGCGTCTTCTCTCGTACACACGGACCGCTAAGAACAGGAAGATGGCGGTGATAGAGAGATAGTATAGGGTGGCGGCGATATCAAAGATACCATAGGTAAAGTTGACGTAGCGGCTGTAGATGGAGAGCCAGCTCAGCACATACCGGATCACGTAGGTGTCGATCAGGTTGTTGAAGATGGCAGCGCCGGCAAAAGCGACCAGAATGCCCATGGTACCAATGGAAGCGGTCACAGCAGATTCCGTCAGGGTGGACACAAAGATGCCCACGGCGATGAAGCACATCCCGATCAGCAGCATGGCAATGAAGCACCCGGCAGCCTTGGCTACATTGGGTTCACCGTACTTCGTCAGGGGAATGTAGTACAGGCAGGAAGCAAGGATGGTCATGAAGAACATGGTAAAGGCAGCAAGGAACTTTGCCATGATCATACCGGTGATGGAGACCGGCGAGGTCATCAGGATCTGCTCTGTACGGGAACGGCGTTCTTCCGCAAAGGAGCGCATGGTCAGGATCGGGATCATGACGATGTACCCGAAGATCATGAGCTGGAAGTAGCCGGAAATGTCCGAGGTCTGGGACTGGAGGGTGCTCACGGCAAAGATAAAGCCGGACACCGCCAGAAACACGGCAATGAACACATATCCAAGCGGCGTTGTAAAATATGTGCGCATTTCCTTCTTATAGATTGCAAACATAATTTTTGTTCTCCGATACGAAATGAAATATTATCTTCTCCGTGTCAAGTCAGCGTCCATGATCTTCAGGAAGACCTCTTCCAGGTTCATGCTGACGGCTTCGAGACCGATGATGGGCCAGTTGCGTTCGCTCATAGCGTAGAAGAGCGGCTTGCGCAGGTCGGTGCCTTTTTCGCCTTCGATGTGGAAGGTGTAGCTGTCGCCGTCCCGTTCCCCGGTGGCTTCTGCGGAAACAACGCCGGGCAGCGCCTGAATCACAGACAGCACTTCACGCTGAGGTCCGCAGACCTTTACGCTGTACTTCCGGTTCTCTTCGACTACACGGGTGATGTTTTCCGTCTTTTCGTCTGCAATGATCTTGCCTTCGTTGATGATCACGATCCGGTCGCAGATGGCCTGTACCTCCGACAAAATGTGGGTGGACAGGATCACCGTATGGTTTTGCCCTAAGTTTCGGATCAGGTTCCGGATCTCGATGATCTGCTTCGGGTCCAGACCTACCGTGGGCTCGTCAAAGATGATCACCGGCGGATTGCCTACCAGTGCCTGTGCAATGCCCACACGCTGCTTGTACCCCTTGGACAGGTTCTTGATCAGCCGGTGCCGTACGTCATCGATCTTTGTGACCATCCGGATCTCCGTTAAGTGCTTGTCCCGGTTCAGCTTGCACTTTTTGATCTCGTACACAAAGTTTAAGTATTCGTCTACCGTCATGTCCGGATAGACCGGCGGCTGCTCCGGCAGGAACCCGATGAGCTTCTTCGCTTCGTACGGATTTTCCAGAATGTCGATGCCGCCGACCTTGGCTTCACCGGAGGTGGAGGACAGATACCCGGTCAGGATGTTCATGGTGGTGGACTTCCCGGCGCCGTTGGGACCCAGGAAACCGACGATCTCCCCTTTGCCCACCTTGAAGCTGATGTCGTCAACGGCAAACTTTGTGCCGTAGTTTTTCACCAGATTGTTGATTTCTATCATAGTGGATTGGCTTCTCCCTTCTCTCTATGGATCCTATGCGTGCCGTTTCCCAAACTGGAAAAACAGCACAAAAACCATTGCTGATAGTATATCACAGATTTATAAATAAATCTTGAACAAAAGTGTCAATTTCCCCTGTTTTTTGTGATTTTTCTGTGATTATTTGCGGATTTGTTCGTGAACTGCCATTTTCAACGGATTTTTACAAAGCACGGCGTTAAAAAGGCAGGATCCCGATCATGGCCGCCATAGCACCACGCTTGCCGCCGGTGGCTCTGTGGGAGTGAAAGGTGATCGGATCACACATGGTGCACTGGGGTGCTATGTCCACCCGATCGACCCCGACCCCGGATGCAGCCAGCCAGTGCAGGTTCATTCCGGTCAGGTCTGCCGTATACTTTTGTACGCCGGAGTCGGTGGTGCAGCGGGGCACACAGTACGCATGGGCAAAGGCTTCTCCGGCCGTCTGGATCACCGACGCCAGCAGATCCTCACCCACCTCGTAGCAGCAGGTGCCAATGTGGGGACCAATGGCAGCCCGGATGCTCTCTCGTTTCGTACCAAGGGACACCATCACTTCCACCGCTTCCCGTACGATGCCACCGGCACTGCCACGCCAACCGGCGTGAACGGCACCGACCACCGGCGACCCATTGGCTTTTGTGCCAAAGAGCAGCACCGGCGTGCAGTCCGCTATCCGGATTACCGGCAGCACACCCGGCACCTCGGTGACAAAACCGTCGCAGTCTTCCCCGGCAGGCAGATACAAGCCTTCTCCGGTGTTGATCTCGTTCACCACACGCACCTTGGTGGAATGGATCTGGGAGGCGCTGACCCAGCCTTTGGCCGTCAGTCGTTTGGCAGATACAGCGGACACAAAGATCTCACCGTTGCGGCGAACCGTGTCGTCGTCATCCTCACGTCCCATGGCAAGGTTCATGGAGCAGGTGTACGGATGGGTACTGACGCCGCCGTATCGGGTGGAAAAGCCGTGGCAAATGTGGGGCAGCTCCAATATCGTGCTGCGAAAAAGAATGCCGTCTCGAACAAACATAAAACCTCACAAAACGCAGGAAAACCGACTTCACCTATATCTCGGAAAAACACAGGTAAAGCCGACTTTCACTGGGAAAAATGTACGTGTAGATCGCATGGCGTCCGGGAAAAGGAAAGGCGCCAATGGAGCATAGCCATATCCTTTTCCCAAAAAACCAAATATTATTTCAGCTCGATCATGCTGTCGTCCCACATTTCCGGCTTGTCGTAGCCCAGCAGGTTCACGACCGTACCGGCCACGGAGGACAGACCAAAGTGACCGTCGTCTTCCTTGACGGTGTAGGCGTCCTTGGCTACGTTGTCGTAGAGGATGCAGGGAACACGGTTCAGGGTGTGGCTGGTCTTGGCCTTGAAGGAGCCGTCCTTGTTCTTCTTGGGCTCGCCGGACTTTTTGTCGATCTCAGCCATTTCGTCTGCGTTGCCATGGTCAGCGGTGATCAGTGCCACAGCGCCTACCTTGTCTACCACAGCTAAGATCCGACCCAGCTGCAGGTCCAGGGCTTCCATGGAGCAGATGGTAGCTTCCAGGCTGCCGGTGTGGCCGACCATGTCGCCGTTGGGGAAGTTCACCCGGAGGCAGTCGTACTTGCCGGATTCCAGTGCTTCGATGAGCTTATCGGTGATCTCGGCGCACTTCATCCAGGGTCTCTGTTCGAAGGGAACGATATCGGAGGGAACTTCTACATAGGTCTCCAGCTCGTCGGAGAACTTGCCGCTGCGGTTGCCGTTCCAGAAATAGGTCACGTGGCCGTACTTCTGGGTCTCGGAAATGGCGAACTGGTTGATGCCGGTGCCTGCCAGATATTCGCCCATGGTGTTGGTGATCTCCGGCGGAGAAACCAGATACCGGCTGGGAATGTGCAGGTCGCCGTCGTATTCCAGCATACCGGCGTACAGTACGTTCGGCACTCTCACCCGGTCGAACTTGTCAAAGTCTGCGCCGCCTTCGAAGGCCTTGGAAATTTCAATGGAACGGTCGCCACGGAAGTTGTAGAAGATCACGGAGTCGCCGTCCTCGATGGTACCAACGGGCTGTCCGTTTTCTGCGATCACGAAGGGTGCCAGATCCTGGTCGATAGCACCGGTCTCGGCACGATAGGTCACAACGGCTTCGTGGGCAGAGGCAAACTGTCTGCCGTCACCCAGTACGTGGGTCTTCCAGCCGGCCTCGACCATTGCCCAGTTGGCTTCGTAGCGGTCCATGGTGATCTGCATTCTGCCACCGCCGGATGCGATCTTGATGTCACAGCTGTCGTCCCGGAGAGAGGTCAGAAAATCTTCAAAGGGATCGATGTATTCCAGTGCAGAGGTCTCTCCAACGTCACGGCCGTCCAGCAGGATGTGGATGCGGATCTTCTGTACGCCTTCCTTCTTGGCTTCGGTCAGCATAGCCTTCAGGTGATCGATGTGGGAGTGTACATTGCCATCGGAGAACAGGCCCAAGAAGTGCAGGGTGGAGCCGTTATTCTTGACGCCGTTTACCAGAGTCTGCCAGGTGTCCGAAACGAACATCTTGCCGCTTTCGATGGAGTTGGAGACCAGCTTGGCACCCTGTGCGAATACCTGTCCGGAGCCCAGCGCATTGTGACCCACTTCGGAGTTGCCCATGTCGTCGTCAGAAGGCAGACCAACAGCGGTACCGTGGGCACGGAGCTTGAGCATGGGATAATTGGCCATCAGGCGATCCAGGTTGGGCGTTCTGGCCTGGGCAACGGCGTTGCTGGCGATGGAGGGTGCCAGACCTACACCATCCATGACGATGGTCAGCACCGGACGCACACCGGCAAACCCGGCATTCTTCACTAATGTTTTCATACGAATTTTCTCCTTGGATATGATATATTTTTATTTTTTTGATAACAGGAAATCGAGCATGGTTCACGACTCCAGGGAAAGCTGCCTGTCCGGAAACAGATTCCAGATGGGCAGTCCGGCTCTTTTTGCCATGCGGACGGTCTGGGCTGTGCCACCGCTGGTCACGCCGTTCCAATAGGCGATGCAGCGACAGGCGTGGTCCACCATAAATTGGTTTCGTTTCTGCATACAGCCGGGCTCGTAAAAGTCCCGGATATAGACCACCGCCGTTGCCTGGGACTTCACAGTATGGTACAGCCGTATGTTTTCCGCACCGACAGCACCATGGTTCAACCATTTGTCTGTCTGGTTCCGGCAGGGCAGCGTCATGATCAGGTGGATATCGTCCGGCCGGGAACGCTGCAGGAGTGCCACGGCCTGGGCAGAAAACAGATCGAAGCCGATAGCACCGCCGTTGCAGAAATACCGGATGCCGTCGTCGGCCATCTGTAGAATGCACTGCACCAAAGCCGGGTAGATCTGTCGTTTCTGCGCCTCTGAAAGAAGCCGATGCCCGGTAAAAAAGCAGGTGTTTTCCATACGCATATCTTGTGGCAGCTGCATGGGGATACGCTCCTTCCTGACGTATTTTTACGCCTGTGTTGTGTGGAGACCGATGCTTGGAATAAGTAGAAGTTAGAAACCAAAACAACGTTTGGCAGGGCACTTGACAATTTTCCGGAGATGTGCTATACTCAATCATACTATCTGCCGCATAGGAGGCTATCATGCAGATCTTCATCAAGACCGGCGATCCGTATGCCGATGCACTGCTGGGTGCCGCACTGCCTTTGTGGGAAAGCCGGCTGACCATGCTGTCGCAGGATGGGACACTGGCAGTGTGCGACGATGCACATTGGGATACCTTTGGCATGAGCCAAGAGGACATCACCATGGTCCTCATATTTTACCGCAACAAAGGCTGGCTGGAATCGGCACACCACCGAAAGCTGCGCAGTGCCGGTCTTCCGTATGCACCACTGCCTTGGCCCATATCCTTGCCTCAATTGGCAGAGGTCATCGCACGGCTGGAGACCACCGACCATCACAGACGACTGCCACTGCGCCTACGGTCTGAGGACAGATCGGTGCGCTGTGGGAGCCAGAGTGTTTGCCTGACCGAAAAGGAATATAAGCTCTTTGGGATCCTCTACGAAAACGAGGGACAGCCTGTACCCAAAACGGTGCTGCAAAAGCTGGTCTGGCCGGAAGGGGTCACGGGAAATGTCTGCGAGGTCAATATCACCCATCTGCGCCGGAAGCTCGCGCCGCTGCTTGGTGAAGGTGCGATCGGCAGTATCCGAGGCAAGGGCTATACCCTCCATCTCACCAGTCTATAGACCATACACTCTTATTATACCACAAAACCCTCCGTTTTTACAGGGGGTTTCGTGAAAAAAATGATACAATTTTATAGGCGCAATGTATAGGCACCACGGGTCGTTGCCAAGGGACCCTTTTTACCATATATGGACGAGCAGGAGACAGAAGCCCAGCAGGATCCCTAAGAAGGTGAAATTGACCAGCGAGAACCGGGTCAGGTAGTAGCCGGTCTTGCCCGGATTGTGGGAAAGGTATTCCCGGAAGGTGATCAGGCTGGCTAGGGACGCAATGATGGTACCGGCGCCACCGATGTTCACACCCAACAGCAGCTCACGCCAGTTGTCCGTGAACCGGGATAGCAGGATGGCAGAGGGCACATTGCTGATGCATTGGCAGGACAGCGTGGACACCACCAGCACCGACTTTTCCAGCAGCGATGCCATAAAGGTCTCCACCGCCGGGATCCGTGCCATATTGCCGGAGAAAATAAAGAAGCACACAAAGGTGAACAGCAGCGGATAGTCCACCG
>CAZUUA010000028.1:0-25663 GCA_964623635.1 uncultured Ruminococcus sp. | reverse complement strand
TTGTGATCTCCGTACCGGAAATAGCAGTATAGGTGGTGTCGCTCTCCTTGCGGTACTCCATTGCAGATGTAACACCGGTGATTTTACCGTCGGCTTTTCCGTCAATGGTTTCTGCTGTATTCGCAAGTCCATTCGGTGCAACTTGGTCCGCTTTTTTAATTTCAAAGGTGCCAATTTCAACGTCACCAACCTTGGCTGTATACGTTCCTGCATTTATAGGAGAAACTTCATTTGTACCCTGATAATATTTTATCGTTACTCCATCGGTTGTGCTTATGTATACTTCTTTTACTTCTCCGTCATAGACCAAATTTACGGACTTATTATAAGCTATACATTTCACTGCATTGGTAAGCCGCTCGTTCGTACTTCCAATATTTGGGATGAGCGCATCCCATTCCTCATTTGTACCTAAATAATATGCATTCGTAAGATTTATGCAATCATCAAACGCTCTTGCCTCAATAGTTTTTAGACTACTTGGAATGATGATACTTGAAAATTCACAACCATAGAATGCAGCTTCTCCGATTGTTTCAACACCTTCTGGTATAATGATGCTTGTCAACCCCTCGCAGCTTACAAATGCAAATTTTCCAATAGTTTTTACACCATTCGGGATGGTTATGCTTGTAATCTCCGTACACACATAAAATGCATATTCTTCGATGGTTGTCACGCTATTCGGTATTGTATACGCACCGTTTATGCCTTCAGGCACGATAATAATTTTAGATTTGTCCTTACTACATACGACTCCATCAATGCTTGTATACACTGCATTACCATCATCGATATTAATTCGAGTGAGCGAAGTGCACTCGCCAAACATATTTTTATGGATTGATGTCACCTTGTTCGGAATCGTGATGCTTGTGAGACCTATGCAGTTATAAAACGCATTTTTTCCGATTGTTTCAACACTGTTCGGAATCGTGATGCTTGTGAGACATATGCAGTCACGAAACGCAGATTCTCCGATTGTGGTTACAGCAACACCATCTATAGTATCCGGTATAACGATCTCTGTAAGTGATTTATCCGTCACACTGGTAATTGTCCCGGTATTTTTATCAAAAACAAAATAACTTTCAGCTGTTGCATCTTCTGCCACTGTCGGCACTTCTGCACCGCCCATACCATCCAGCTCATTCAGGGAAGCAATGGCAGCGTTGTATTTTGTAAAGTCCAGTGCATCCCACTCATCTTCCAGAGGGAACTTTGCTTCGTCAATAGCCGTAAGCTGGTCTTCCACATCGGCACGGTTTTCTTCTGTGATGCTGTCTGCATCGGGCAGAGCATCGATCAGTGCCTGAACCGTATCGATCTCGTTTCCATCCGCCAACACCACGGTCGGCACTATCACCAGCACCATGCACAGCATCAGCAGAAAACTTAATATTCGTTTTTTCATAAAAAATGCACCTCGCTTTCTTTTCCTCTATTATACACGAAACAAAACAATTTTTCAATAGGTTAGCCACAAAAAATGAAAAAAATCTAAAAAAATCCACAGCCCTGCCACGCTGTCCAAGGGAGCGCACAAAATGTAAACTTACATCAGATTTTCCCCATCCTCTTTACATCCTGCCGAAAATGTGGTATACTAAAGTTAACGTTGCATAAGGTTGAAAACGTGCCAAAAATGCCACAAACGCCAGCCTTTTAGGCACGTTTTCTCGATCCAATCAACGTTAACTTTTATTGAAGAGAGACCATGTATGCCTTTTTCTGATCTGCTTTTCCTCTATGGGTTCTTGCCCTTTTTGTTTTTGTTCTACTATATCTGGCCCAATTCCCGTTGGCGGCGTGGGGTGCTGACCGTCTTCTCCCTGTTCTTCTATGCTTTCGGAGAGCCGGTGTATGTGTTCCTCATGATCGCTCTGGTGCTGTGCGACTGGGGTTTCGGCCTTGCCATCGATAAATCGCCTTCCCAGACCCACAAAAAGCTGTGGCTGACCGCCGCTGTGGTGTCCAATTTGGGGGTTTTGGTGTTCTACAAATATCTCGGTTTTCTCACCGGTACGGTCAACACCATCTTCAACGTGACCATTCCGGTGCTGTCCTTTGCCATGCCCATCGGCATCTCCTTCTTCACCTTCCAGACCATGTCCTACGTCATCGACGTGTATCGTGGCGATACCCCGGTGCAGCGTTCCTTCCCCCGGCTGCTGCTGTATGTGTCCCTGTTTCCCCAGCTCATCGCCGGTCCCATTGTCCGGTATAAGGATATCGAGGATCAGTTGGACGACCGTACCGTGGATGTGCCTACGCTGCTGGATGGCGCCTTCCGCTTCTCCATGGGGCTTGCCAAAAAGATCTGGATCGCCGACCACCTTGGCGAAGCTGTCACCATGCTGTACAGCTTAAATGAAGTGACCGTGGCAGGTCGTTGGCTGGGTGCGGTGTTCTACACCCTGCAGCTGTACTTCGACTTCTCAGGATACTCCGATATGGCAATAGGACTGGGCAAAATGTTCGGCTTCCGGTTCTTGGAGAACTTCAACTATCCGCTGATCTCCGCATCCGCTACGGAATTCTGGCGTCGGTGGCATATGTCCCTTGGCACCTTCTTCCGGGACTACGTGTACATTCCCTTAGGCGGCAACCGGCACGACCAGATGCGCAACATCTTTGTGGTGTGGTTCCTGACCGGTCTATGGCACGGAGCCAGTTGGAATTTCATCCTGTGGGGTCTGTTCTACGGTGTGCTGCTGACCTGGGAGAAATCCGCATTTTTGCCCTTCCTAAAGCACACCCCTGCCGACAGCTGGCCGGAGTGTCCGCCGATATTGGTCCATCTTTCGAGGGCAGGGAAGTGGCTCCTGTCCCATGCGTACACGATTTTGATCACCGTGGTGGGCTTTGCCATCTTCTATTTTGACAAAAACCTACTGCAAAACTTAGGCTACCTGATCGGCATCGGCACCACGGGACTGACCGACATGATGACCGCCTCGGTGCTCTATGAAAACCTGTGGCTTGCCTTGGGTGCCTGCATTTTGGCTTGTCCTGTGGCACCGACCGTGGGACAGTGGCTCCGTCGTGGTGTGCTGCGGTTGGCAGGCGAGGATGGGGCATACGGCATCCTGCGTGTGGGCAAGACGGTGTTGACCGCCGCTCTCATCGCTGTCTGCACCATTATGATGGCGGGCAGCACCTACAGTGCCTTTTTGTACTTCCGATTCTGAAGTGGAGAATACCTTATGAAAAAAATCGATACCATTGCCGTGATCACCTTGGCGGTGCTGCTGACCGGTGTGACGGCCGCCAATTTGTTTCAGCCAAACCGACCCACAGAATCCCTGTTGGAGCAGCGCACCCTTGCCAAGGTGCCGACCTTTTCGTGGTCTGCGCTGGCGGACGGCTCCTATTTCTCCGGCTGGTCGTCCTTTTTCTCCGATACCTTTTGGGGCAGAGATACACTGGTGGATCTGTCCAAGGAAATGGATACCTTAATGGGTGTGCCCTACGACATGGGTGGCGACGAACAATTCGTGCTGCTAAACGCCGGCAGTGAACGACAAGAGGTGGAAGACGCCGATGCCGCCGCTCTGGCCGATGCACTGGATAAGCTTTTGCAGGAAAAGGAAACAGATGCACCGGAAACAGATGCACCGGAAACGACTGCTCCTGAGACGAATGCTCCCGAAACAGATACAGTTGAGACAACTGCGCCGGAAACGGATCCCGTGGAAACGACTGCTCCTGAAACCGATGCACCGGAAACGACTGCTCCTGAAACCAATGCTCCTGAAACCGAAGCGCCGGAGACTGCCCACACCATTTCTTCGCTGACCCTGAGCAAAGAGACTCTGCGGCTGACGGTGGGCAGTGGGTCGGTGCTGTATGCCACTGTATCGACCTCCGACGGACAGGGGGCCGCTGTGTCTTGGTCCACCTCGGACAAAGATATCGCCACCATCTCCAAGAATCCCAAAGGCGGCATCGATGTAAAGGCCGTAGCAGAAGGAGAATGCACGCTGACCTGCCGGGCCGGTGACGGGATCACAGCCACGTGCAAGGTGGTGGTGTCCCACGTGACCAACGTCAACCAAAGCACCGACAATGCCACTGCGGACTTTTTGACCAACGGTATGTTCATCTACGGCGATGGCGTGTACACCCCGGCATATTACGCCGAAGCCTCTGCCAAATACTATGCGCAGGCGCTGGCATACTACCAGTCTCTCTTTGGAGAAAATGTGCAGATCAGCTCCGTGATCTCACCGGTATCCTCCATGGTCATCGACGATCCGACGGTGCAGGCCAAGATCGCAGACCAAGGGGAGATCCAGGACAAGATCGGCGCACTGATGGACGACAAAATCAACTTCGTGGACGTGTACAGCGAAATGTACAGCCACCGAGACGAGTACCTGTTCTTCAAGAGCGACCACCACTGGACACAGCTGGGTGCCTACTATGCCTATCGTGCCTTTGCCGCTTCCCGTGGGTTCACACCGGTGGAACGTTCGGACATGAACTATTCTATACTCAACGACAACTACAGCGGTTCCATGTACACCTTCACCAAGGATAGCCGGGTGAAAAACTTCAAGGATACCATCGAAGCCTGGACCACCAAAAAGGCCGTGACCATGACCGTCACCTCAGCTACCGGCGCCGTCAACACCTACAACAGCTGCCTGACACCCTACGGCAACAACTACGTATCCTTCATCGCCGGGGACAATCCCTATACCGTGATCAACGTGCCGGAGAATCCACAGGATCTGAATATTCTGGTGTTCAAGGATTCCTTTGGCAATGCGTTCGTGCCGTTCTTGTGTGAGCACTACGGCAACATCATCGTGGTGGACGTGCGCTACACCGATATGAACGTGTACGAGCACCTGAAGGACTATGGACTGACGGACATTGTATTTGTCAACAACGTACAGGCCGCACTGAGCACCTCTTGGGTCAAGATGTACTTGAAGGCTGTGGGTGTGGAATGAGTGGGAATGACGGAAAGTTGAATTGGTGAGCGATCCGTCCCACTCTCGGAAATTTCCCTGACGGAAAATTTCCCGTTGGTAAAGTTCGATAATGGAGTGGGAATCATATGAAGCTGCGTAGGAGAGAGAACCAGTCCCACCGAGTTAGGGGACCTAACTTCTGAGAATTTCCCTAACGGAAAATTCTCCCAAAGTTTTTAGATAAGTGAGGGACAACCATTATGATAAAACTGGAAAAAACCGCCGTGATGAACCTGGACAATGCCCTGCGTGGAATGCGCAATCCTATGTCCTCTTGGGACAAAAGCGACAGCTATTTTGATGAAGATGGGGATTTTGTGGTGGGAGACGCAGACCGAACGCTGGCGAAAAAGCTGGTGCAGTCCGGGAGTGACCATCGCAAATTCCTGCGGCAGATTTTTGTCTCTGTGGACATTACGGCTCCGTTATATTGGTGGAAGGAATACGATACCTACAAGGTAGCCACCGTTGCCAATTCCACCAGCACCATGCACAAGATCCATGCAAAACCCTTTAGCCGGGAGGATTTCTCCTGCGAACGGATGACCCCGGCGGCGCTGGAATGCTTGGATCGGGTGATCGCTGTACTGGAGGAAAGACGTCAGGTGTTCGTTATGACGAAGGACAGAGCGGCGTGGGACGATATGATCCAGCTTTTGCCCTCCAGCTTTCACCAGATGCGCACCTGTACCCTGAATTATGAGACGTTACTCAACATATACTATGCCAGACGGAATCACAAGCTGCCCGAATGGCACGAGCTGTGCGCCTGGATCGAAGGGCTGCCGGAAATGGATGGCTTTCTGGAAAAATAAGCAATCTGCATACGGAAAAATTTTGTGATTTCGTAGTTCTGAATTCTGACTGCGTGCAAGGAGGGACTGTCATGACGACCAAAGAACGCTTCTCGGCCGGCAGAAAGGCTGGGATCGTGGGGATCTGCGTCAATGTGTTTTTGTTCGCACTGAAGCTTGTGGGTGGACTGGTGTCCGGTTCTGTAGCCGTGATCGCCGATGCAGTCAACAACATCACCGATGCGGCATCCTCCATCCTGGTGCTGCTGGGCTATGTGTTTGCCGCCAAGCCACCGGACAAAGAGCATCCCTACGGCCATGCCCGAATGGAGAGTCTTTGCTCCCTGGGCATTGCGATCTTAGTCACCGTGCTGGGCATCGAGCTGTTCACCGGCTCTGTAGAGGATCTGTTTGGTACCACAGACCCTGCGGACATTTCGCCGCTGGTCATTGGCATCATGATCGGCTCCGTGGTGATCAAGGCGGCACTGGCCTTTTTTTACCATGCCGTGGGCAAAAAGATCGACTCTGCTTCTCTCCGTGCTTCGGCCATGGACAGCATCGGGGACGTGTGTGCATCTACGGCGGTCATCGTGGGTATGCTGCTGACGCCGGTCACAGGCCCCAAAACCGATGCGGTGCTGGGCTGTGGCATCGCTGTCTATATTTTCGTCATGGGCGTGAAGCTGATCCTGGAAGGGGTCAACACCATTCTGGGTGCGCCGCCGGATAAGGAGCTGGTGAAGGAGATCATCGGTCGGCTCCGCAGCTATGAAGGGGTCATCGGCATCCATGACCTGGTGCTGCACAACTATGGCCCGGATCGGTATTTTGCCTCGGTGCATCTGGAAATGGATGCGGATCAGGACATCATGGTGTCCCACGACATCATTGACAACATCGAAGCGGATTTTGCCAAGGACGGCAATATGCACCTGGTGATCCATTTGGATCCGGTGAAAACCTCAGACCCGGCACTGCTGGAACTGCGTGGACAGGTGCAGGATGTGGTGGCAGAGATCGCCGGAGAATATGGTTCCCCGGTGTCCATGCACGACTTCCGTGCGGTATTCGGGATCACCCATACCAATCTGATCTTTGACATAGCGGCTACGTTGGATATGCCGCTGACCGACGATGAGCTGGTAGGCGCTGTTCGGGACGAGATACGCCGCCGGATGGGAGAAGGCTACAATGCAGTGATCACCGTGGACAGGGAATACACGTCCCAGCGGTTCTAAGCCCGGTCATCTGCCATATAACATAGACTGCCCAAAAGGAGAGAGCGTGTCGGTGGGGCGCTCCCTTTTTTGTCGGTGATTTTGCCTTGCACTTTTTTCCGGAATGTGCTATACTATGCGTGGGGACAGTATCCCACATCACACAAAGGAGGAGAACATGGACACAAATTATATACCGGAATCCACACGAGAAACCGACAGCGCAGTGTTCAGCCACAGTACCTATGAGCTGGTCTCCAAGGTCGCTTACCTGATCGGCGTGCCCAAGCGCATTTTTGACAATCCCTACGAAGCGCCACGGATCGAAATTTACAACCAATTGGAAGGAGACAAATCGGCCCGGATCGTGCGGCACCTGTGCATCATCCGGACAGCCATCGAGCGCAACTTCAAAAATATCAATGACAAAATGCGCACCGAGTATCGCACCATTCTATCCATGCCGGAGTACGTGCCTGCCGAAAGTCTGCAGCAGCTCAACATAGATGGCGTCAGTTTTATCAAAAAATCCAGTACCAAGCTGGCGCAGCATATCGTAGAGATCAATCGGCTGCTGTCGGATCGTATCAACAATTGCAAGCCCCTGTTTCCGCTTTGGATCAATTGGGACTATATCAAAGATATTTTTATTATGCCAAACGGTCTTACCGAAGAAGGTACCAAGGTGGCATCAGACCTGTATTACAGCAATCTTTCCTTCTATCCCTATCAGATGTATATTCATTGGACGCCTACGGACGAAGGCAATATTCTCTATAACGATAAAAAATTTGCGACGCTCTTATACAAATGGCACCACGATTATTTTGGAGAGCTCAGCAAGGTCTCCGATGCAGGCGACTTTGTCAAGGGCAATATTTACGACTATATTGAGGACAGCAAAAAGGTCGTGCTGGTGGTGGACTGCGAAAACTCCGATCCCTATAAATTGGTGGCAACGCTGAAAAATCTCAATACAGAATATACACAAAAGATAGCACAGATCATCCTGTTTGACGACATCCACACCGCATCGGCCTGGAGCATTTTGGAAAGGTTCACCGCCATTCCCGTGGAGCATATGACCATCGAGCGTGTGAAGCAAAACAAGAGCTTGGTGGACGTCCACCTCACCACACGGGTCTGCAAGGAGCATTACCAGAACCAGGTGGATTCCTTCATCATTGTGTCCAGCGATTCTGACTATTGGGGACTCATACAATCTCTGCCGGATGCACGGTTTTTGATGATGATCGAGCGGGAAAAGTGCGGCCCCGATATGAAGGCGGCCCTGGTGAGCTCCGGTATCTTCTATTGCTACATCGACGATTTTTACTCCGGAAACGCCGAGGAGATCAAGCACAGCGCCCTGTTCCGGGAAATGTACCGGTATATTGACGAGCACGTGCAGCTCAATGTTAACGAAATGTTCAACACGGCACTGCGAGCCACCCGGATCGATATGGCAGAAGCAGAAAAGAAGCAGTTCTTCTACCGCTATATCCGCACCATGCAGATGCTGCTTTCCGACGACGGTGACGTGGTGATCGAGTTCAAGCGCAAGTGAACTTGCCGCAAATGAACTTGCCGAAAGGGAATTTGCCGCAAATGAACACCCATGAAGGAGATCCGGATCGAGTGCTTGTTCTCAGCCGATACGGATCCCCTTTTTTACATTTTCGTTAAGATTCAGTTTATATTCATATGGTACACTGGTATCGCTGCCCGGTGCAGTGTACTATGTTTTTGGATAACCGAGGTGTTTCTCATGTTTCATATTTTGGTAGCAGACGATGATCGGCATACCCGTACCCTCATGCGTGCCATTCTGGAAGGTGCCGGGTATACGGTGACCACTGCCGAGGATGGCGAAGGGGCGTTGGCGGTGTTGGATACGACCCACATCGATCTGGTGGTGCTGGACATCATGATGCCCAACCTGGACGGCTACGAATTTACCAAGCTGCTCCGGGAAGGCGAGAACAATCTGCCCATTCTGATGGTCTCTGCCAAGGGACTGCCGGCCGATAAGAAGAAAGGCTTTCTGGTGGGTACCGACGATTACATGACCAAGCCCATCGACGAGGAGGAAATGCTGCTGCGGATCAAGGCACTGCTGCGTCGGGCTCGGATCGTCAGCGAGCGGCGGATCGTGTTGGGAGACGTGGGCAGCAGCGATAGCGTTGTACTGGACTACGATGCCTTGACGGTCACCGGACACGGTATGACCCAGGAGCTGCCTCAAAAGGAGTTTCTGCTGTTGTACAAGCTGTTGTCCTACCCCGGTCGGATCTTCACCCGGATCCAGCTCATGGACGAGATCTGGGGTGCCGACAGTGAGACCGGCTGGCAAACGGTGACGGTACACATTGGCAGGCTGCGCAAACGGTTCGAAGGCTGGCACGAATTCTCCATTGAATCGGTACGTGGACTGGGGTACAAGGCGGTGAAGAACGTATGAAGGAAGCAAACGGACATCATGTGCATCGGCCGTTATCCCAAAAGAGACACGCCGAGGAAAAAAAGCAGCGGCGCAGTCTGAACCTGTTTTATTCGCTGGTGGTCTTTGGGATCATATGGCTGTCCATTTTAGTGGCGGCCGGCATTGTGGCACTGCTGATCTACTTTGGCATCTATCCCCACGAAGAGGTGTCGGCACTGGAAAACGGTGCCAGTATGCGCAGCAGTGCCTATGCGCTCATGTGGCTGACGGTGCTGGTCAGCTTACTAATCGGTGCAGCCGCCGCATTTTTCACCACCAAATTTTCCATCGACCCCATCGGTCATTTGGTGAACCACATCAACCGACTGGCTCAGGGAGAATACGACACCAGACTGGAACCAACCGATATTTTCTCCAAGAACCTCGTGTTCCAACCGGTCATCGACAGTGTGAACAAGCTGGCTGAGGAGCTGGAAAACACCGAAATGCTCCGCAGCGATTTTGTGGGCAACTTTTCCCATGAGTTCAAGACACCCATTGTGTCCATTGCCGGATTTGCCAAGCTGCTGAAAAAAGGCAATCTAACGGAAGAACAGAAGGCCGAATATTTGGATATCATCGAAGAAGAATCCCTGCGGCTGTCCACCATGGCGACCAATGTGCTGAACATGACCCGGATCGAAAACCAGTTCATTCTGAAGGATACCACAGCCGTCAACGTGTCCGAACAGCTCCGGTCGGCGATTTTGCTGCTGGACGAAAAGTGGGACAAAAAGCACTTGGAGCTGGACGTTGCCTTTGGTTCCTCCGAGTCTGATGTAGATATGGACGAGCACTATGTGACCGGCAGCGAAGAGATCCTGAAACAGGTGTGGATCAATCTATTGGACAACGCCATCAAGTTCACACCGGAATTTGGCAGTGTGCGGATCCAGCTGGCGGAAAGCGAGGGGCGACTGATCGTGCGCATTGCCAACACCGGTCCGTCCATTCCACCGGAGAAGCTGGCAAGGATCTGGAACAAATTCTACCAATGCGACGGGTCCCACGCCACCGCCGGCAACGGACTGGGACTGGCCATTGTGAAAAAGGTGGCGGAGCTGCACGGTGGCAAGGTGTCCGTGACCAGCGAAAACGACCTAACCACCTTCACGATCGACTTGCCTGCAGCCACGCCATAGAAAGCCTTGGGAAAACCGCATAAACCAAGACCAAAAGCTGTACCACAAAATGGTACAGTTTTTTTCATGCCATAAAGCGAAAGTTTAGTTTCAGTTTAGATTCTGGCGGTATACTATAAGCGTAAGCTAAGGAAAACAGCAGTATGACATAACGAGAGTGGTTCGTGCATACGGTGCAGCGACAGCATCGTACATCCCCAAAAAGGAGGATCCTCATGGATTGGTTTCATAGCTTTTTATACCTGTGTGGGATCAGTATTGCGGCGTTTCCCATCGGTCGTATGCTGCCCAAGCGCTGGTTCCGGTACGATGCATTTCCGTTTCGTTCCTTCACGTGGGAGCAGGACGGCAAATGCTACCATGCTCTGTCCATTCGCCAATGGATGCACCGGCTGCCGGATATGAGCCGGATCATGACCGGTTGTATGCAGATGAAGCGTAAGGAGTTGCCGAAGCAGTATTTGGAAGAAGACGTCCGTTGGCTGCTGGACGAGACCTGCGTGGCAGAGACGGTGCATTTTCTTTTGTGCGTGGTCGGTATGCACTGCATGGAGCTGTGGCAGGGTGTTGGCGGCGTGCTCTTCTGGGTGCTGTACGTGGTGCTGTGCAACCTGCCGTATATCGTGATCCAGCGATACAACCGTCCCAAGCTGACCCGACTGTACGAACGGATCCGGCAGGACGACGTGGCGGTTGAGAAGGTGCATGGATGACAGACTGTGCGGCGAGGCGAAAGGAGAGCAATACGATATGTTTAGCCGTTCAATATATGAAAGCATCAATTTCTATACCCTGTTTGGGATCTTTGTGGTCGGCTGCTTTTTGGGCGTGGTGGTGGAAATGCTGTGGTGTATGTTCCGCTATCATAAAATCGAAAGCCGCAAGGGTCTGGTGTGGGGTCCCTTCAATCTGGTGTACGGCTTTGGTGCGGTGCTCATGACCTTGGGTCTGCTGCCGTTTTTGGAGCATGGACCCATGGTGCTCTTTATCGTTGGCTGTGTGCTGGGCGGCGCCTACGAATACATCTGCTCTGTGGTACAGGAAAAGGTGGTGGGCACTGTGTCCTGGGACTACAGCAACATTCCCTTGAACCTGCACGGTCGGATCAGCCTGCTGTACTGCTTCTTCTGGGGAATCCTGGCACTGTGCTGGGGCAAGGATCTGTATCCGGCTATCATTACGCTGCTCACCTACATCCCGGATACCCTTGCCATTCCGCTGACCCGGTTTGGTGTACTCTTTTTCACGGTGGACACCATCCATTCGGCGCTGGTCATCTGCCGGGAAAACGCCAGACTGTGTGGCGAACCGGCAACGAATGCGCTGTGGCATTGG
Organism: uncultured Ruminococcus sp.; assembly: GCA_964623635.1. Taxonomy (GTDB): domain Bacteria; phylum Bacillota; class Clostridia; order Oscillospirales; family CAG-272; genus UMGS1696. The sequence goes on along the minus strand of CAZUUA010000028.1, from coordinate 13,708 downwards.
TACGATAAGCATTACCCCGACAAACGAGTCCGTCGGATCTATCCCAATATGCAGTTTGGCCATACGCTGTCCACGCCGGATATGGAGGGACTGCGTGAAAAATGGAGAAATCGTTTTTCGTGATAGTAATCACGGTGATAGAAATCACATAATATAGCATAGAATTAAGAAAGGAAAACAAGCATGAATGAAGTCAAAAAGCCAAACAAACCCATATTGTTCTACTACCTGATCGTGTTGTTGGTGGTGATCCTGATCAACGCCATCGTCATGCCGGCATTTCTGGAACGGCAGGTCATCCAAGTGGATTACGGTACCTTTATGCAAATGACGGAGGAAGGCAACATAGGGCTTGTGGAGATCAGCGAATCCGAGAACCAGATCACCTTCACCGACAAGGCCGAGGAAAAGATCTACAAGACCGGCATTGTGGAAGACCCGGAACGTACCGATCGGCTGTATCGGGCAGGCGCGATCTTCTCAGGTGAGATCCTCGAACAGCCCAATGCGGTGCTGAGCTTTCTGGTATCCTGGGTGCTGCCCATCGTGCTGTTCTATTGCATCGGGCAATTTCTTACCCGAAAGATGATGGACAAAGCCGGCGGCGGTTCCGGTTCCATGATGTTCAACATGGGCAAATCCAATGCCAGAGTGTACGTGAAATCCTCCGGCGGCATCAAGTTTTCCGATGTGGCGGGAGAAGACGAAGCCAAGGAAAACCTGACCGAGATCGTGGACTATCTGCACGACCCCAAGAAATACAGCGAGATCGGCGCATCCATGCCCAAGGGGATTTTGCTGGTAGGCCCTCCCGGTACCGGTAAGACCATGCTGGCCAAAGCCGTAGCTGGGGAAGCAAACGTACCCTTCTTCTCCATGAGCGGTTCCGAGTTCGTGGAAATGTTCGTAGGCATGGGGGCATCCAAGGTGCGTGACCTGTTCAAGCAGGCCAAGGAAAAAGCGCCCTGTATCGTGTTCATCGACGAGATCGACGCCATTGGCGGTAAGCGTTCGTCCGGCGGTATCTCCGGTGGTCATGACGAACGGGAGCAGACCCTGAACCAGCTGCTGACCGAAATGGATGGCTTCGAAGGCAACACCGGCGTGATCATCTTAGCGGCAACCAACCGTCCGGAGACCCTGGACCCGGCATTGACCAGACCCGGTCGATTCGACAGACGGGTGCCGGTGGAGCTGCCGGATCTGCAGGGCAGAGAAGAGATCCTACGGGTTCACGCCAAAAAGATCAAGACCGAACCCGGCATCGACTATACCCGCATTGCCCGTATGGCGTCCGGTGCCTCCGGTGCAGAGCTTGCCAACATCGTCAACGAAGCGGCACTTCGGGCTGTCCGCAGTGGACGTAACCGGGCATCCCAGGCAGACTTAGAGGAAAGCATCGAGGTGGTCATTGCCGGGTACCAAAAGAAAAACGCCATCCTCACCGATCGGGAGAAAATGGTGGTGGCCTATCACGAGATCGGGCACGCACTGGTGGCGGCCAAGCAGACAAACACCGCACCGGTGCAGAAGATCACCATCGTTCCCCGTACCTCCGGCGCATTGGGCTACACCATGCAGGTGGAGGAGGGCAACCATTATCTCATGACCAAGGAAGAGATCGAGAACAAGATCTGCACTTACACCGGTGGCAGAGCAGCCGAGGAGATCGCCGTGGGCAGCATCACCACCGGTGCATCCAACGATATCGAGCAGGCTACCAAGCTGGCCCGTGCCATGATCACCCGATACGGCATGAGCGACGACTTCGATATGGTGGCCATGGAGACCGTGACCAACCAATACCTGGGCGGCGACAGCTCTCTGGCCTGTTCACTGGAGACCCAGAGCGAGATCGACCGGCAGGTGGTGGCGCTGGTGAAAAAGCAGCATGAGAAGGCCGCACAGATCCTGATCGAGAACCGACCGGCACTGGATCGACTGGCACAGTATCTGTACGAGCACGAGACCATCACCGGCGAAGAATTCATGCACATCCTGCGAGAGGGGTAAGCACCATGCCGGCGTGGCACGGAATTCCAATGCACGCTGCGCAAATCAATATCTATGCATAGAAAAAACAGGTGTATCTCCCATGGGGAACAAGCACCTGTTTTCGCTTTTGTATATCGTTTGCTTTACAGCGGCATGGCACCAAGGATCGCTTCCGCAATGGCAGCCATACCCTTGTCCGAGGGATGTCCGGCCACACCGGCGTGCTCGAACAGACCAATGGCCTGATAATCTGTAGAATGCAGGTGTTCCAGACTCACATAGGTCACACCCGGCATTTTCCCGGCTTCCCGGATGTAGGCCTCTTTTTTGTCGTCCTGCCAGAAGGCACCAACGGCATAGACCTGCAGGCTGCCCGATTTTGTGCCAAGCTCTCTGCCTTCCTGAAAATATTGGATCAGCTTGGGATAGGCTGCCCCAAAGGCATCGATCTTGTCACCCGGTGTATTTTCGCAGATCCGCAGTACGATCACGTCCGGTTGCCAGTCCCGGAATTCCCGGAAGAAGGACAGGTCAAAGGTGTCCGGCGCTCGTTCGAAATCGGCGATGTTGGCTATTTTGCATTCCACCGGTTCGCCGGTCTTTTCCGCAATGCGCCGGTTCAGCACGTGTACATAATCCTTTTCCAAGGCAGAGGCTGCCATACCCCATTCCCAGTGCCAACCGATGTCGTGGGCAATGCCGTGGAGCGTGATGCTGTTGCCTAAATATACGATTTTCATAGAGAAAGATCTCCTTTCGTTGTCCGTGTGATACCACCAGTATAGCACATTTTTCTGCCATCGTCAATGGAGAGATGGTAAATTATACGCCGTTTTTCACAAAGCATCTTGCAAAATCCTGGTGGATATGGTACAATACAGGAAAACGACACAGCATGGATGTGTCAGAAGTACGAGGATATACATATGCAGATTTTTGAATCGGGCAAATTCTTCACCGGCTGTAACTATTGGGCGTCCCACGCCGGGACCAATATGTGGTCGGATTGGCGTGCCGATGTGGTGGAAGCCGATTTCGCCAGACTGGAAAAAGCCAAGGTACACGTGCTGCGTGTCTTCCCACTGTGGAGCGATTTTCAGCCGCTGCGGATGCACAAAGGTGGCGGCAACTCCGAAAGAGAGCTGCGGCTCCGAGAAGATCCACTGCCGCACACCGAAGCAGGGCAGGCCGGTGTGGATGCAGTGATGGCAGAGCGGTTCGGTGTGTTCTGTGATCTGGCAGAAAAGTACCATATCCAATTGATCGTGGGGCTGGTCACCGGTTGGATGAGCGGACGGATGCATGTGCCGGAAGCTTTCTCCGGCAAGAATCTGCTGGCCGATCCTCTGGTCATTCGTTGGCAGGTGCGCTTTGTGCGATACATGGTGAAGACCTTCCGGAATAAGCCTGCCATTGCCGCATGGGATCTGGGCAACGAATGCAACTGTATGGGTGGCGTAGACAGAAACGGCGCCTACCTGTGGGCTACCGTCATCACCGACACCATCAAGCTGGAAGACCCCAATCGGCCGGTGGTATCCGGTATGCATGGACTGAACCCCAACGGCAGCTGGACGGCGCAGGATCAGGGCGAAATCCTCGACATCCTCTGCACCCATCCGTATCCCCTGTTCACCCCTCACTGCGATACCGATCCTTTGAACCAGATGAAATCTATCCTGCACTCCACGGCAGAATCGGTGCTGTATGCCTCGCTGGGTGGTAAGCCCTGCTTCGTGGAAGAGATCGGTACCCTGGGTCCCATGATCGCCGACGAGGACATTGCTGCCGACTATATCCACACGGCACTGTACTCTGCCTGGGCTCATAACCTCCGTGGGTTCGTGTGGTGGTGCGCCAACGAACAGTCCGAGCTGACCCATACGCCCTACGACTGGGACTCCGTGGAAAGAGAGCTGGGTCTGTTCCGGCTGGATGGTTCTCCAAAGCCTGTGGGCAACACCATGACCGATTTCATGACCATGCTGGAAGAGCTGTCTGCCAATGGGCTTTCTACACTGCCGCCTATGCTGACCGATGGCGTATGCGTGCTGACCTCCGGACAGGATCACTGGGCTGCCGCCTATGGGACCTTCCTTTTGGCAAAGCAGGCCGGTGTGGACATCACCTTTGCTTGGTGCCACGATGCGATTCCTACGGCTCCCGTGTACTTCCTGCCGTCCATCACCACCAACGCTGCCATCGAAGGCCATGAGCTTGCCGAGCTGCTCCGCCGGGTACACGACGATGGTGCGACCCTGTACGTGTCCATCAACGATGCGCTCATGTCTCCCTTTGCCCAGTTCACCGGTGTCAAGGTCAAGACCAGATGCCGCCGGACACAGAGCGATTCTGTGCGCCTGGCCGACGGTACGGACTTTGGTATGTGGTCTCCCATTCGGATGCAGATGGAAGCGACCACGGCAGAGGTACTGGCAACCGATCAGGAAGGCCGTCCCGTGTTCACCAAGAACGCATACGGCAAGGGCACCGTATATTTCTGTGCCTATCCCATCGAGCTGAAGGCCAGCTGCGATGCCTGCGTGATCAGCGGTCCCACTGCCATTCCGTACTATAAGTTCTACGAGGCTATGGCACTTCAAAATCCTGCCAAGCCCTTTACCATGGTGGGAGACGACACACCCTTTGTGGGCATGACCCAGCATCCGACCGACGATGGCGTGGTACTGGTGCTGGTCAACTACACGCCGGAGGAGCGCACCGTGACCATTCCGGCAGCCGGTTGGGACCATGTGACCCTGTACACCAATGGGTCTGTGACCGCCGGGGACGGAGACGACGTGGTGGTGACGATCCGTGGTAACGACGGTATTGTGCTGAAGATGCAGAAATAATCTGATATGCAAGGAAATCCCATGGGGAACTGCCAAAGGTCCTCTTGGGATTTTTTATCGGCCGTTGACGGTTTATCATATATGTACAAACGAAAGAAATGTGTCTGAATGCGCAAAATTTCGTCACATTTTTTATGGGATGCTCTTGACAAATGGCCGCTGTTGCTTTATCATGATAGTATACGAATTTGTCCCTATGGAGGAACTATGACACTTGACAAATTGGCTGTCGGCAAGTCGGCAGTGATCACGGCCGTTGGCGGTGAAGGCTCACTGCGGCAGCATTTTCTGGATATGGGCGTGCTTCCCGGCGCAGAGGTCACGCTGGTACAATATGCCCCGATGGGTGACCCTATGGAGCTGCGGATCCACGGCTACGAGCTGACCCTGCGTCTGGCCGATGCGGAGCAGATCACCATTGTGCCCATGGAAGAAAACGTACCCAAGGCACTGCAAACGGAAAATATCGTTTGGGGCAAGGAGCGGAATCGGGTCCATCCGGGTCTGGGTGAAAGCGGCAAATACCATGTGAAGGCAGACGAAAATCCACTGCCGGAGGGAACAGAGCTGACCTTTGCACTGGCAGGCAACCAGAACTGCGGCAAGACCACACTGTTCAACCAGCTCACCGGTGCGAACCAGCACGTGGGCAATTTCCCCGGTGTGACGGTGGATCAGAAGAGCGGGCCTATTTTGGGGCACACCGATACCAAGGTCACGGACCTGCCGGGCATCTATTCGCTGTCTCCCTATTCCAGTGAGGAGATCGTGTCCCGTGATTTTATTTTGAATACCCATCCATATGGCATCATCAACATCGTGGACGCCACCAATATTGAACGGAACCTGTATCTGACCATGCAGCTGCTGGAGCTGGACATTCCCATGGTGCTGGCGCTGAACATGATGGACGAAATGCGGGGCAACGGCGGTACCGTGGATATCAACGCCATGGAGGAGCTGCTGGGGATCCCGGTGGTGCCGGTGTCTGCAGCAAAAAACGAAGGTGTGGCAGAGCTGGTGGAGCACGCACTGCACGTGGCGAAGTATCAGGAAAAGCCCGGTCGGACGGATTTCTGCGGCAAGGACAGCTCGGTACACCGCTGTCTCCACGGCATCATGCACCTGATCGAGGACCACGCAGCCGAAGCCGGTATCCCCGTGCGGTTCGCAGCCTCCAAGCTGGCCGAGGGAGATGCACTGGTGGCAAAGGCGCTGGGGCTGAGTGAAAACGAGCAGGAGATGGTGGAGCATATTCTGGTGCAGATGGAAGAGGAAAGCGGCATGGATCGTGCGGCTGCCATTGCGGATATGCGGTTCTCCTTCATCACCGGCCTATGTAAGCGGACGGTGGTCAAGCCGGTGGAGAGTAAAGAGCATCTCCGCAGCCGGAAGCTCGACCATTTCCTGACCGGCAAATACACCGCCATTCCTGCCTTTATCGGGATCATGGCGCTGGTGTTCTGGCTGACCTTCAACGTGATTGGCGCCTTCTTCCAGGGACTTTTGGAAATGGGCATCGACTGGCTGACCGGTGCGGTGGATGGACTGCTGAACGATGCCGGGGTCAGTCCGGTGCTGCAGTCGCTGGTGATCGATGGGATCTTCGGCGGCGTAGGCTCTGTGCTGTCCTTTATCCCCATCATCGTGGTGCTGTTCTTCTTCCTGTCCCTGCTGGAAGACAGTGGCTACATGGCAAGAGTGGCCTTCGTCATGGATAAGCTGCTGCGGAAGATCGGCCTGTCCGGACGCAGTATCGTTCCCATGCTCATTGGCTTTGGCTGTACCGTACCGGGTGTCATGGCAAGCCGTACCCTGCCGTCGGAGCGGGACCGGAAAATGACCATCCTGCTGACTCCCTTCATGAGCTGTACCGCCAAGCTGCCCATCTACGGCTTCTTCGCCGATGCCTTCTTTCCGAATCTAAGCGGACTGGTGATGGTTGGTCTGTACTTCCTAGGGATCCTGGTGGGCATTCTTGTGGCACTGGTTTCCAAGAATACCCTGTTCCGCGGGGAAGCGGTGCCCTTTGTGATGGAGCTGCCCAACTACCGGATGCCGGGTGCGAAAAACGTTGCGCATCTGCTGTGGGACAAGGCGAAGGACTTTTTGCAGCGTGCCTTCACTGTGATCTTTGTGGCGTCCATTGTGGTGTGGTTCCTGCAGAGCTTTGACTTTGGTCTGCACATCGTGGCAGATTCGGCGGACAGCATCCTTGCCGTTGTGGCTGGGTTTATCGCACCGATCTTTGCACCCCTGGGCTTTGGGGACTGGCGCATCGTCACCTCACTGATCGCCGGGTTCATGGCAAAGGAAAGCGTGGTCTCTACCCTGACTGTGCTGGTGGGTGGCGACATAACAGCATTTTTGGCACCGGTCGCTGCTGCCACACTGTTGGTGTTCTGCCTGCTGTATACGCCCTGTGTCGCTGCGGTAGCTGCCATCAAACGGGAGCTGGGCGCACGCTGGGCAGCCGGGGTCGTGATCGGGCAATGTCTCATCGCCTGGGTCTGCGCATGGGTGGTCTACCTCATAGGAGCGCTGGTATGATCGGCAACATTGTACTGCTATTCTTGATCGGCATCTGCGCCGGTCTGGCCGTGGGACATATGTGGAAAAACCGCAAAAAGCCCCACTGTGGCGGCGATTGTGCCCACTGTGTAAGCAGCTGTCACACCCCAAAATGAGCAAACAAAAAACATCCCTTTTGCACCAAAATTATGTGCGATGGGGATGTTTTCTTGTGTTCTTACTTTTTCAGAGAAGCGGCAATGTCCCGGAGGAGCTGCAGCTCTTCTTCCCGTTCTGCCCGAATCTTGGCTTCTGCTTCGGCGGCAGCGGCAGCTTCTGCATCGGCTTTTTCCTTGGCAGCGGCTTCTTCTTCGGCCTTCTTAGCGGCAGCTTCGGCGGTGGACTTTTCGTGCATCTTGTCCTTGAAGCGCATCATGATCCGCAGCACCAGGAAGATGGCGAAGGCAGTAATCAGAAAATCGATGATGGTCTGGATGAAATCACCGTACTGGATGGCGGTCTCGGCAGTCTGCTCCACCCCGTCCACGATCACGGCTTCCTTCAGCACCAGCTTCCAGTCGCTGAGGTTCAGACCACCCACCAGCAAGCTGATCAGAGGAGATACGATGTAGTTCACCAGCCCCGAGGAGATCTTGGAGAACGCACCACCGACAACCACACCGACGGCCATGTCGATGACGTTGCCGCGAGAAATGAATGTTTTGAAATCAGCCCAGAATTTTCCCATGTCAAAATCCTTTCGTATGTATGAAAAAAGTATGTCATGCAGGGTAGATTATACCACATTCCGGCCGCATTTGCAAGGGGTTGGCGAGAATTTCTACCATTCTCCGGAAGATTTTCCGCAGACCTTCTGCTCTGATCAAGAAAAGACCCAATCCAACCGGACCGGGTCTATGTTCCTGCACGTATTTTTCCTGCGTATTGCCAACCTGTTTGCGGTCAACGGCGCTTGCTCCCGATCTGTGCCGCAATGCAAACCAGCTTGCCATCCCCATCTCGTTCGATGACGTAGGTGGTGCTGGCACGGATCTCTGCCGGGCAGTTGTCCAGTCGGTACACTCGGCGCATCCCCTCGAACATGGGGCAGTAGCCGTCGCCAAAGCCATCCGCTTCCGTCAGGCTATATCGGGCAGAGACTTCGGTTTCCTTGTCCATATAGAAATGCTCCACTGCCACGATGCCCACACCGGGTGCAAAGTCGTAGGTCATCTTGCCACCACGATAGCCCATGCCGCCGTGCAGCCCTGTCGCATGGAGATGGACCCGGCGTACCTTTTCGTAGGTGTGTCCGCTGACCGTGACCGATGGTAGCTCCTCCACGGACAGGTCGGTGTGGATGCTGTCGGCGTCAAAGGAAGCCGTGTAGCCGTCCACCCATTTGTCGTCCCAGAGTCGTCCAGCCACGTCGGAGAGAATGTCCCAGAGCCAGGTGAACAGCATGGGTGCGTAGACAACCGGTGTGTCCTTCCACTCAAAGTGATAGGGATGAATGGTGAGCTTCCAGCTGTTTTCTACTTCCGTCAAATAGAATGGCGAGAAGAAGTTCCAGTGTCCCTTCCAAGCACAGTGCGGATCGACCTCTGGATCGGTGGTGTAGATCTCCTCCATGATGCGCTGTGCCAGCTCGGTGGATACCTTTTCGTAGGGTGTTGCGGCAAGCGTGGCAGCATGGGTCAGAATGGGACGCACGTCCTTTGCCAGCCATTCTTTTTCCCCAGACGATGCCACATAGGTCTCCCGGACCGCCAGCATTTGTCCCTGCCAGGTGTCGGCGTATCCGGTGCGTTCTGCCAGAATGACATTGGACAGCACCGCTTTTTTGTCGTCCGCATAGGTGACGGTATATTCCTCGGACATTTCCAAATACGGATCAAAACCGGTCAGCACATATTTCCAGCGGTTACCCGTGACCAGCGGAAACAGTCCTTCTCCGGTGACGGCATATGCACACAGTACCAGTGCGAGACCGCTCCATGTATCATCCGGTCTTTCGTACCGCACAAGCCCCACACCATCCTTCCAGTAGCCGACCACCGGCAGTCCCCATTTGTCGCCGGTCACCGTCCACTTTTGGCAATCGTGGAACATACCGGCGGGGGTCTCCACGGTGCAGTGGTCACATTCGTAGGTCATGGTCACCCTTCCGTTGTCCGAGGTGCGGCTTTCTCCCACCTGCATGGAGCCATCGGGAAATTGGTTGTCGCACCGGCTCAGGTAGTACATGGGATGGGTAAGCTCCGGTATGGTCAGGTTGCCACGGGAAAAGCCGGGCTGCTTATCGAACAGCAGCTTGCCATCCACATAGCAGTACTGCTCGCCGGTGGTCCAGAACATCCATTGACCGTAGTCCTTTTGCCGAAGGGGAATACACTTTAAGGCAGAGAGGGCATTGGCGTAATATACGTCCGAAGGCTGGAGGATCTCCAGTACCTTGTGGTAGCATTCCTTCTCGATATCCAACAGTCCCTCGTCCGCAGAATAGCATCCCAGCCAGAACCAGGCGTAGCCAAGAGCCTGCACATACCCGGCCGCCGCAAGTTCGGGGATCTGTGTGTTCCGAATAAAGGCCAGTCGCTCCTTGCCGCTGTATTTGTTGTGGTCGTGAGAGACGAGAAACTGCATCACGTCCTCGTTGTGGCATTTGGTCAGGCACTCCCGGATCCGTGCAATGTGCTTGTCCCGGTCTACGATCTCGTTTTCCGGCAGCCACCATAGACCCATTTGCAGCGCATCCGCCAGCGCAGAATTTTTCTCCGCTTCATAGTCCTCCTCCGGGATCTGTTCGATCTCATCCAGCACACGGTGGTAGGCCTCTGCAAAGCCGGGCTTGTATTCCTTATAGCCCCACTGCCGCAGTGCTTCTACCTTTTCCATCACTTCCTGTACAAACTTCTCCATATCCCTGTCGTCCTTTCTGTATGTGGTTTTCAAAAGCGCTCGTCCCTGGTACAGCCGATATTTCACCGTCCCCTGTGGGATCGATAGCCGCAGTGCGATCTCCGATACGGATAAGCCTTCGAAATAGTGCAGCTCCAAAATGGTGCGTATCTTTTCGCCCATCCGATCCAGTGCATCCCGGAGTGTATCGCTCACCGTTTCTTCGGCTTGCTGCTGTTGCCAATGGGTATAGTCCTGCCGTTCTGCCAGAGAGAGGAGCGTATCGCTGTCTTCTGCCAGGATCTCCGGGCAGCGCTTTGCCATATTTTTGGCGTGATTGGTGGCAATGCGACAGATCCAGGCTCCGAATCGTTCCGGCTGCCGCAGGGTCGATAGCTTTGTCCAGCCTGCCACAAAGGCATCCTGCGCCGCATCCTCTGCCAGCGATTGTCTGTGGAGCACACGCCATGTACAATGCAGCACCAGCTTCTGATACCGCCGCACCAGCGCACTGTAGGCCTCCGGTTTGTCCAGCAGCGTCAGAGAGACCAGCACCCCGTCGGGCAGATCCGTATAGTTTTCCGCCATAGGCTCACCTCCAAGTCGTTGTGATTATTTTCGCTCCATGAGAATAGACAATCGAATGGAGAAAAAGGTTGGGGTCTGTGCCAAAAAAGTTTGTGAGAAATGGAGAAATTTTCCGTTTTCACTTGATTATAGCACAAAAATGCGGTATACTCAATAGGATGCAGAAAATCCATGGGAAAAGACAGCGTGTCGATCCCAAAGTCGATCTGCTTGAAACGAATAGAAATAGAATAATTCCAAATAAGGAGAAATGAATATGAAGCTGCATATAGCCGTCATCGGCTGTGGGGATTTTGCCCAGAACTTTGTGCCACTGTTCCAGGCGCATCCCAATGTGGAGTCGGTGTGCGTATGTGACACGATCCCGGAACGAGCAGAGAACTATGCCAAAAAGTTTGGCGTATCCGTGTGTCCGTCCTTCGAGGAGGCACTGGCTGATCCCGCCATCGATACCGTTGCCATCTTCACCCAGCGCCACCTCCACGGCCCCATGGTGGTGAAAGCCCTGTATGCCGGAAAGCACGTGTACTCGGCAGTTCCCATGGCGACCACACCGGCAGAATGCGGGGAGATCATCGAAGCGGTGAAGGCCACCGGGAAGGTGTACATGATGGGTGAGACCTGTATCTATTACCCCTGCTCCATGTACTGCCGCCAGGCCTACGACCGTGGGGAATTCGGCAAGTTCGTCTACGGCGAGAGCCAATACTTCCACGACCTGTCCCACTTCCCGAAAAACTTTACCGACGACCGACCCAATTCTGCGCTGCCACCGTTCTTCTATCCGACCCATTCCACGGCCATGCTGCTCTATGCCACCCACGAACACGCTGTGAAGGTGTCGGCGGTGGGCTACAAGGATACCGAAGAAAACACACCCTTTGCGGTAGGGGAAAATCCCTGGGACAATACGTTCTCCAACGAGTTCTCCCTGATGCAGCTGTCCGGCGGTGGTGTGGCACGAGTCAGCGAAGGCAGACGTATCGGCTATAAGGCACCGTCTTCCTACATCTCCGGCTTCTACGGCACCCGTGGCTCCTACCAGTTCAGCAATGCCCAGCACGTGGTCACCAAGCTTAGACCCGGCGGCGTAGATCTGACCGACGTCAGCGATACGGTGAATCCGGCGGATATGACCGCACACCGGGACGAGGCGGACTTCAAGGAAAAGGTCGCCAACCACACCTGGCAGTGGAACAGCTTCTCCCCGGTGCAGGCCGAAGAGGTGGCAAGACTGCCCCAGTCCTACAAGGATATGCCGGCTGTCAACGGCCACATGGCGTCCCACCAGCTGCTGATCGACGATTTCTGCACGGCTGCAGCGGAGAATAAGCTACCCAAGGTACACGCATGGCTGGCTGCCCGGTTCACCATTCCGGGACTGATCGCCCATGAATCGGCCAAGCTGGGTGGGGTACTGCTGGACATCCCCGACTACGGCGAGCCGGACGAAGCATTTATGCGTAAAATGGAGGAACAAGCATGAACGGTGGAATTGGATATATCATAGCCCAGGTGATCGGTGTGCTGGCAGTAGTGGTGTCCTGCGTGATCTTCCTTGGCCGCAAGAGACAGCACATTCTCATCGCCAAATTCACGGCAGACGTGCTGTGGTTCGTACATTATTTCCTCATCGGCGCCTACTCCGGTGCGGCACTGAACGTGCTTGCCATCGGCCGGGAAAGTGTGTTCTACAACAAGGGAAAGAAGTGGGCATCGAATATCCTGTGGCTGTGGCTGTTCCTGGCGCTGACCATCGGCTCCTGCCTGCTCACCTGGGAAGGCCCCATCAGTCTATTGCCCATGCTGGGTTCCTGTTCGGCAGTGGTCAGCTTCTGGTGTACCAAGCCCATCCACATCCGGCTCATGGCGATCCCGGCGCAGGTGCTGTGGCTGATCTACGGCACGGTACACTTCAGCCTGCCTAGCTTCATCTGCAACACCTTTGCTCTGATCACCATCGCCATTGGTCTGTATCAGGACGTGAAGGAAATGAAAAAAGCGAATCAGACAAAGGAATAAACAATACCATACGGGTGCGGACGCAGAACGGTCAGCACCCGTATTTTTTTGTAGCTTAAGCGAAAATAACCACCAGCTATGCTGGTGAGGTTAAAAATCTTTAGATACAAGAAAAGAACCGCCTATGATATAATGATAAAGGTTCGCCAACCGTATCAAAAAACATAGGAGGACGTCATGACTGACACAAATAGTTTATCACATTCGAAATGGAATTGCAAGTATCATATCGTATTTGCGCCAAAGTACAGAAGACAAGTAGTATATGGAAAGATAAAAGCAGATGTAGGGAAAATCTTAAGACAGCTGTGTGAACAAAAAGGTGTGACGATACATGAGGCAGAAGCGTGTCCGGACCATATACATATGTTGGTAAGTATACCGCCAAGTTTAAGTGTAGCACAGTTTATGGGATATCTGAAGGGGAAGAGCAGTCTGATGATATTCGACAGACACGCAAACTTGAAGTATAAGTATGGAAACCGACACTTCTGGTGCAGGGGATATTATGTAGACACAGTTGGGAAAAATGAAAAGAAAATCGCAGAATATGTGCGAAACCAATTGCAGGAAGATATTGCAACAGACCAGATTAGTATGAAGGAATACATTGACCCGTTTACGGGTGACAAGAATAAGAAGGCATAAAAAGACAGCCACTTAAGTGGCTGCCCGTAAAAAAGATGCGATTGGCGGACTTATTTCAGTGCGTCTTAAGGCGCAGCTAGTCCTATGCCCTTCTAGGGCTTGTGCATACCACCAGTTTCACTGGTGGTTTTGATTGCGCAAAAAAAGAGGTACAGGCCCGTACCTCTTTCGTTGATCATGCAAACAAA
>CAZUUA010000027.1:0-26579 GCA_964623635.1 uncultured Ruminococcus sp. | reverse complement strand
GCCAGCGCCTTGGACACCGTCGATTGGGTGAATCCGGTGGCATCCGCTATCATTTTGTGGGTAACTCGCATACCGCACGCTCCATGTTTTCCATATGTTGTATGCCTGCATTGTACCACATCGTTCCGGCCTTGTCAAGGGAATGGCATGAGAATATTATTCCCATTTTGTAGATTTTGGGGAGACCGATTTTGGATATATTTCTTCTTGACATTTCCTACCAATATGGTGTATAATACGTATGACCCATGGGGGATACTACATACGGTAGTAGCCTCACGCAAATCTGATAAAGGGTACACTATGGTACACCAAGGTAAACCTATGAAAAATTATTGGTACATCTCCCACACTCACGATGGCTGGCAGAATCTGGCGCTGGACGAATGGTTTCTGGACCATATGCAGCCGGACGATATGCTGCTCTACTTCTACATCAACGAAAACGCTGTCATCATTGGCCGCAACCAGAATCCTTGGAAGGAATGCGACCTGACCGCCATGGACCGTGACCACGTCCAGCTGGTACGGCGGATCACCGGCGGCGGTGCGGTCTATCACGATCTGGGCAACCTGAACTTCTCCTTCATCGCCGGGGACAGCCGCTACGACCTGGACAAGCAGCTTCGGCTAATCCTGCAGGCCGTGTCCTCCTTTGGCATTCCCTGCGCCTTCTCCGGCCGGAATGATCTATTGGCAGACGGCAAAAAATTCTCCGGCAACGCTTTCTGTGCCCGGAACCACATCCGTCAGCACCACGGTACTCTGCTGCTCCGTGCCGATCTGGGCAAGCTGCAAAACTATCTGCACGTGGACCCCAAGAAGATCCGCTCCAAGGGCGTCGAATCCGTGCGTGCCAGAGTCTGCAACCTGTCCGAATTCACACCGGATATCACTACAGACACCATGCTTGCCGCCATCCGGAACGCCTACACGAACCTGTACGGCCCGGTGGAGGACTACATTTTGACAGACGCCGATCTGGTCGGTGTGCAGGCCTACGTGGAAAAACAAAACTCCTGGGAATGGAAAATGGGCAACACCATGCCCTTTGACGTGGAGCTGAACGAACGGTTCCCCTGGGGTGGCGTACAGCTGCTGTTGTCGCTGAAAAACGCCACCGTGGAGCAGGCACAGGTGTACACCGATGCCATCGACACCACGCTGTCCGATGAACTGCAAACCCGGCTCTTGGGCTGTCGATTTGCCAGCTCGGCACTGCATGAGGCACTGATCGGTTCGGAAAACGAACACATCCGGGACGTGGCACAGTTTTTGCTGACACAAAATCTATAACATGAAAACACCTCTATCCGCTTGGGATACAGGTGTTTTTTGTTTTGCAAATATTTATGTGTGAATATATTAGTTGTGTCTGGATGCCTTGGTGTCGCAGTAGATACAGCGGTAGATCCCCTCATGCCGATCTGCCAGACGGAAGATGTGGGGCAGCTCCTGTTCGGTGGTGGTGATGCAGCGAGGGTTCTTGCAGTGGATCACATTCACCAATTCTTCCGGCAGCTCCACGTGCTTCTTGTCCACGCATACGCCATTGCGGATCACATTCACCGTGACCTCCGGGTCCACGTAGCCGATCACGTCCAGATCCAGATCCACGTTGGCGTCACCGATCTTGATGATGTCCTTCTTCCCCATTTTGGCAGAGGGCACGTTTTTCAGGATCGCCACAGAGCAGTCTAAGTCTTCCAGATGCAGCAGCTGGTACACACGCATGGCACGACCGGCCTTGATGTGGTCCAGTACGATGCCGTCCTTGATAGAATCGATCTTCATCACGCTTCCTCCTCTGCTTCAGCCGCATCGATCTCCACCGCAATGCCGAGCAGCTTCATGATCAGTGCCATCCGCATATACTTGGCATACAGCACCTGCCGGAAGTAGGCGGCTCTGGGATCCTTGTCCACGGCAACAGAGATCTCGTTCACTCTGGGCAGCGGATGCAGCACCGCCATTTTTTCCTTCGCCAGCTTCATCTTGTCGGCGGTTAGGATGTAGCTGTCCTTCAGCCGCAGATATTCTTCCTCATTGAAGAAACGCTCCTTCTGGATACGGGTCATGTACAGCACATCCAGCTCCGGCAGTACGGCTTCCAGATCGGTGGTTTCCATGTACGGCACCCGGTTGGTCACCAGGATGTCCCGGCGTACATAATCGGGCAGCCGCAGCTCCACGGGAGAGATCAGCACGAACTTGATCCCCGTATACCGGGACAGGGCAGCGATCAGCGAATGGACAGTGCGTCCAAACTTCAGGTCTCCGCAGAAACCAACGGTCATGTCGGACAGGCGTCCCAGCTCATGCCGGATGGTCTCCAGGTCGGCCAGGGTCTGGGTAGGATGGTTGTGGCCACCGTCCCCGGCGTTGATCACCGGCACAGAAGCATTGATGGATGCCACATAGGGTGCGCCTTCCTTGGGATGCCGCATGGCGATAATGTCCGCATAGCAGCTGACCACCTTGGCGGTATCGGCCACGCTTTCCCCTTTGGAGGCCGAGCTGCTGGCTGCTTCGGAAAATCCCAGCACGTTGCCGCCCAGCTCATACATAGCCGCTTCAAAGCTCAGGCGTGTCCGGGTAGAGGGCTCAAAGAACAGTGTTGCCAGCTTCTTGCCATGGCAGACCTCGCTGTATTTGTCCGGATGGGCCATAATGTCGTCGGCGGTATCCATGAGCCCTTCCAGCTCCTCCACCGACAGCTCCAGAATATCGATCAGACTTCTCATGCTTTTGCTCCATTCACAGCCAGATAGTTTTTGATCCGTTCTACATTTTCCCGGTTCTTTTCGTCTTCTTCCAGATATTCGATGATGTCGTATACGTTGACCACAGAGTACACCGGCAGACCGAATTCTTCGCCGACCTCAGCCATAGCGGACTTTTCACCCTTGCCCTTTTCGCACCGGTCCACCATGACGAACACAGCGGATACCTTTACGTCCTGCAGAGAAGACAGGATCTCCATGCTTTCCCGGATGGCGGTACCGGCAGTGATCACGTCCTCGGTGATGACCACTTCTTCTCCGGCCTTGGGCGTATAGCCGACGAAAATGCCGCCCTCGCCGTGGTCCTTGACTTCCTTCCGGTTGAAGAAATAGGGCACGTCCAGACCGTGGGCAGACAGAGCAATGGCGGTGGATACTGCTATGGAGATGCCCTTGTAGGCAGGTCCGTACAGCACGGTGCGCTTTTTGCCGACCTTTTCCAGATAGCTTCTGGCGTAGAACTGCCCCAGCTTTGCGATCTGTTCGCCGGTCTTGATGTCACCGGCGTTGATGAAATAGGGGATCTTGCGGCCGCTCTTGGCTGTGAAATCGCCGAACTTCAGCACGCCCGCGCTTTCCAGAAACTGGATAAATTCTCTCTTATATGCTTCCATTTGTGTGTACTCCTTTGCTTTATATGGTTCAGCCTACAAATTCGGCTACGCAGCGTTCGTAGGCAGCCAGCGGGTCGGCAGCGGCGGTGATGGGTCTGCCCACAACGATGAAGTCAGAGCCGATCTCCTTGGCTTTTGCCGGGGTGGTGATCCGTACCTGGTCGCCTACGTCACCGTCTGCAAACCGGATACCGGGGGTCACCGTGCAGAAATCCTTGCCGCACACGTCGTGTACCTTGCCGGCCTCCAGAGGAGAGCATACCACGCCATCCAGACCGGCGGTCTTGGCGTTCTGTGCGTACTGCATGACCACTTCGTCCAGCGGACGGTCGATGAGCAGCTCGTTTTTCATTCTTTCTTCGCTGGTGGAGGTCAGCTGGGTCACGGCGATCAGCATGGGTCTGGTGCCATCGGGTCTGGTCAGACCTTCCAGTGCGGCTTCCATCATGGCGATGGTACCAGCGGCGTGGAGGTTGGTCATGTCCACACCAAGACGGGACAGCACACTCATGCTGCGCTTAACGGTGTTGGGGATGTCGTGAAGCTTCAGGTCGAGAAAGATCTTGTGCCCTCTCTCCTTCAGCTCCTGTACCATAGCCGGACCCTCCGCATAGTACAGCTCCATACCGATCTTCACAAAGGGTCTCTTGTCCCCGAACCGGCCAAGGAAGTCCATGGTCTCCGCTCTGGTGGGGAAATCGCAGGCAATAATTACGTCTCTGTTCATCTGTGTGCGCCTCCTGTTATATCTGCTAATTTTTCGATTCCATATTTTTCCATGACTCTGGGCAGGTCGTCGATGATGTCCCGGCAGGCACAGGGATTGATCAGATTCGCAGCCCCGACCTGTACCGCCGTCGCTCCTGCCAGCATCATTTCCACTACATCTTCCGCAGAGGATATGCCGCCCATACCCATGATCGGAATGGACACAGCCTTGTACACCCGGTATACCGCAGCCAGTGCCACCGGGAACACAGCCGGCCCCGAATAGCCGCCGGTCACGTTGGTGATGATGGGCGCCTTTCTACGCTTGTCGATGCGCATACCCAAGAGGGTGTTGATCATGCTGATGCCGTCCGCACCTTCCGCTTCCACGGCCTTGGCGATCTCCGTGATGTCGGTCACATTGGGAGTCAGCTTGATAAAGATGGGCTTGTTTGTCACCTTGCGCACGGCTTTTGTCACCTCCGCCGCCGAGGATGCCTGGGTACCAAAGCCCATGCCGCCGCCGTGTACGTTGGGGCAGCTGATGTTGATCTCCAAGATCCCCACGTTGTCGCAGGCCGCTAACTTTTCGGAGCAGGTCACATATTCTTCCACCGAGAAACCGCCGATGTTGGCGATAACCGGCTTGCCGTAAATTTTCGCAATGTTAGGCAGCTCCTCCGCTACCACTGTATCCACACCAGGATTTTGCAGTCCCACGGCGTTGAGCATACCGGAGGCACATTCGGCGATCCGGGGCGTGGGGTTGCCAAAGCGAGGTTCGGCGGTGGTTCCCTTGATGGAGAAGGAGCCCAGGCAACGGATGTCGTACCATTCGGCAAATTCTCTGCCGTAGCCAAAGGTACCGCTGGCAGGGATCACCGGGTTGTCCATGTGTACGCCACACAGGTTGATGCTTGTATCTCTTACCATAAGATCTCCTCCTTCACCAGCACCGGACCATCCTTGCAGATCCGCTTGTTGCCGTATTTCGTCTTGCAGCTGCAGCCCATGCAGGCACCAAAGCCACAGCCCATGCGCTCCTCAAAGCTGTATTCGCCTGTGCAGGTCAGCGTGTCGTATACCGCCTTCAGCATGGGAATGGGACCGCAGGCGTAGCTGTAGGAATAGTCACCCGTCAGCAGCCCGGTCACAAAGCCCTTTTCGCCATAGGAGCCATCCACCGTTGCCACCTTCACCGTGCAGCCCAGCGCTGTCAGTTCCTTTTCCAGCAGCACGTCTGCCGCAGAAGCAAAGCCCATGGCAACGGTCACGTTTTTTCCAGCTGCACATAGCCGCTTGGCAAGGCCGTACAACGGAGGAATGCCCACACCGCCGCCGATCAGGATGGGAGCTTCCCCTGCCTTCTCCGGTGCAAAGCCGTTGCCCAGACCCATGAGGATGTCTATCGTTTCGCCGCCGGTCATTTCTGCCATTTTTTCCGTGCCTTCGCCCACCACCTTATACACAAGGGTCAGCGTATTTTCGTCCCAGTCGCATACGGAAATGGGACGGCGCAGGTACAGGCCGCTCAGCAGCAAATTCACAAATTGACCCGGTCTTGTGATGGCAGAGGTGTCGCCGGTCAGGTGCATTTTGTATACATCTCTTGCCACCGGAACGTTGTCTGTCACCGTCAATATTCTCTGGTTCACAGGATGTCTCCTTCCTTGATTCCATATTGTTTTGTCATTCGTTCGTCCACGTAGACCACCACGCCGCTGCACACCGTCATCAGGCAACGA
This sequence comes from uncultured Ruminococcus sp., assembly GCA_964623635.1. GTDB lineage: Bacteria > Bacillota > Clostridia > Oscillospirales > CAG-272 > UMGS1696. The sequence goes on along the minus strand of CAZUUA010000027.1, from coordinate 20,729 downwards.
CCTTTCACCGTATCTCCGGCAAAGGGTGTGGCACGTCCCATGGTGGCAAAGGTCTCCGGGTCTACGGTATAGGTCTCGTCCAGATCCCACACGGTGAAGTCCGCTCTGGCACCATCCTGCAGCGTGCCGCAGCCCAGATGGAACCGGTGTAGGGGACTTGTTGTCAGGGCATGAATCACCGTGGCAAGGGGCACGATCCCCGGCAGCACCAGTCTGGTGTACAGCTCCGGGAAGGCCGTTTCCAGTCCCACCACGCCCATGGCACTTTTGGCAAGTCCACGGCTCTTTTCCTCCGCACTGTGGGGTGCATGGTCCGTGGCGATGCAGTCGATGGTACCATCCAGCAGCCCAGCCACCAGTGCATCCCGGTCGGTCTTGTCCCGCAGCGGGGGATTCATCTTGAAGCGGCCGTCCTCCTGCAGATCCTCGTCACACAGGGTCAGGTAGTGGGGACCCGTTTCGCAGGTGATGTTCACGCCGTGCTTTTTCGCTTCTCGGATCAGGTCTACGCTTTCCTTGGTGGAGATGTGGCACACGTGGTAGGCGCACCCGGTCTCCTCTGCCAAAGCGATATCTCTCTCGATCATTTTCCATTCGGATGCCGAGCTGATCCCACGGTGTCCATGGGCTGCGGCGTAGGTACCGTCGTGGATGTAGCCGCCGTGAAGCAGGTCGTTTACCTCACAGTGGGCCGAGATCACCTTGCCAAACGCCTTGGCCTGTTCCATGGCTGTGCGCATCATTGCCGCATTTTGTACGCCTTTGCCGTCGTCGGAGAACCCGGCTACCGCTTCTGCCATGCCTTCTAAATCCGCTAACCTTTCGCCGGCCTGTCCCACCGTAATGGAACCAAAGGGCACCACCCGGATGCAGGCGTCCCACTTGATGGCGTCCAGCTGCGCATCCAGGTGTTCCCGACTGTCCGGCACCGGGTTCAGGTTGGGCATGGTGCAGACGGTGGTATAGCCGCCTTTTGCCGCTGCCATAGAACCGGTGCGAATGGTCTCTTTATACGAAAAACCCGGTTCGCGAAAATGCACATGAACATCCGCAAAACCGGGAAAAACGGCAAGACCGTCGAAAAACACGTCTGCCATACGCTGCTGCTTGGTGTTGATTCTGCCATTGTCAATGGAAAAGCTGCCCTCTGCCAGTGTCTCGCCGTTCCAGATCCGATTGCCGTATATCATGTACACCTCCGTTATTTTATGTAGAAAAAAACTGCACCCTGCGATCGGCTGGGTACAGCTATGGCAACCGTCCGGCTCCGGTACCCGGTACCGGCAATGTAGGAAAGCACACCGGCGTCGCCATGTCCCTTATATATACAACCGATCTTATCAGCCTCTCTGTGCTGTTTTCAAGATCACCTATATTCTCCATTATATTGTACCATACCTATGTCCGTCCGTCAATAGGCATTTTTCACGGATTTCGACATTCTTTGTTATATTGTTTGTATTTTCCCTGTCGTCTTAAAGAAATCTTAATGGTTTCAGGTATTTCTTTTTTATCAAAAATCTGCTACAATATAGGCAGAAGAACAACACGCATGGACAAAGGAGACGCTATGTATACGATACTGGTTTGTGACGACGAAAGAGATATTGTCTCTGCCATTGAAATTTATCTCTCTGCCGAGGGTTATCGGATCCTAAAGGCCTACACCGGTGCGGAAGCTCTGGATATTTTGGCAAGAGAAACGGTACATCTTGTGCTGATGGACATTATGATGCCGGTGCTGGACGGGATCTCCGCCACGGTAAAAATACGCCGGGACTCCAACATTCCGGTGCTGTTTCTGACAGCCAAAAGCGAATCCAGCGACAAGATCTTAGGTCTGAACATCGGTGCCGACGACTACATCACCAAGCCCTTTGACCCCATGGAGCTGGTAGCGAGAGTGCGTTCCCATCTGCGGCGGTACACCACACTGGGCAGCATGGACAAGCCGGCAGACGTTCTCATCAACGGTGGGATCGAGATGGACGACGGTGCTAAAACCGTATCGGTGGATGGGGAGCCGGTGTCCCTGACGCCCATCGAATACAGTATGCTGCGTCTGTTTTTACAGCATCCGGGACAGGTGTTTTCCATCCGGCAGATCTACGAACAGGTGTGGCAGGAAACGGCCATTGGCAACGAAAATGCGGTGGCGGTGCATATCCGGCATCTCCGGGAGAAGATCGAGATCAACCCGTCCGAGCCACGGTACATCAAGGTGGTTTGGGGACTGGGCTATAAAATGGAAAAAAAGGAGGACAAGAACCTATGAAGAGCTATCTTTCGCTGGGTAAGCAATGGGGACTGCGCTGTCTCTGCTTCTTCATCAGTGTATTGCTGCTGGCACTGGGTCTGGGCACGCTGCTGTTTGCGGAGATGGGCGGCTATACCCTGAACGAGGACGAGACCCGGCTGTACACATTTCAAAATCTAACGGAAAGCAAAGGCTACGACATACGGAAGGACTGGGAACGTAAAAGCAACTATGGTGTCAACGAATACAGCCTGTCCCCGGATTTTCGTGGCAATACCCACCTCAAGGTGCGCATTCTCGACCCACTGGGCAAGGTGCTGTACATGAATGTGGAACAGTGGGACAAGACTGGTTTTTGGGAAGAGACGGCGGTGACCATGCCCATTTACCAATACACCCCCGCCGATGGGAACGCCAACAACACCACCGAATATTACGACACCTACGCCTACTATGGGGACAAGATCACCAATACGGACACCCATCTGTACACCATCGAAGCGTACTACGGCTCCGAATCCCCCACCTTTGATCTCTACGATATGCTGTCGCTGTGCATCGGCATCTTCCATCCCATCCGATATTTGCTGCCGGTGATCCTGCTGGTGCTGGGGCTCGCACTGCTCTTTCTGCTCTATCGGCTGGCGGTGCATACGGGACACAGGCAGTACCAACCGGATCATCCGCTGTACAAAGGGGACGTGGTGCTGTCCTTCTTCGACCGGATCCCCACAGATCTGTACCTGTTCGGGCTGGGGATGCTCTTTACCTTCTGCGCTGCCCTGCTGGATCCGCTGCTGCAGATGGTGGGTGAAAATCTGATGTATCTGGCACTGTGGGGCTGTGTGGCGCTGGTGCTGGTGATACTGGTATGTTTGATGGCGGTCTTTATCACGCTGGTGGCCCGTTGGAAGGCACATTCGATCCTGCAAAACACGCTCTGCTGGCGAATCTGTAAGCTGGCGTGGAGGCTCTGGCTCTGGTGCTGGCGATACATCAAGCTCCCCTTTGTCCGGCTGGGGATGCTGTGCCGTGCCATTCCGCTGATCTGGCAGGTGGCGATCGTGACCCCCATCGTACTGCTTTTGTATGCGCTGCTGTCTCTGCTCATGCTGGAAAACTTCGCCGTACTCTTCCTGTGGATGCTGGCCAGTGCGGTGGTGTATCTGCTGATCCTATATGCGGCGTATTCGTTCCGGCTGCTGATGAAGGCTGGTCGTGCGCTGGCAGATGGGGATCTGCGGTACAAGACGAACACCAAATATCTGACGCTGGCGTTTCGTTCCCATGGGGAAGACTTGAACCAAATCGGGGACGGCATGGAAAAGGCACTGTCGGAGAAGATCAAATCGGAGCGGTTCAAGACGGAGCTGATCACCAATGTGTCCCACGACATCAAGACGCCCTTGACCTCCATTATCAACTACACGGATCTGCTGAGTCGAGAACCGCTGGAAGGCAAGGCAAAAGAATACACGGCGGTTCTGTCCCGGCAATCTGCCCGACTGAAGAAGCTCATCGAGGATCTGATCGAAGCATCCAAGGCGTCCACGGGAAACATTGCAGTATCGCTGGAGCGGCTGGACGTGTGCCAGATCGTGCGGCAATCGTTGGGTGAATACGGTGAACGGCTGGAAAGTCACAGTCTGCGCGTGATCGAGACGATCCCCACCGAGGAAATTTACGCCATGGTAGATGGCAGGCAGCTGTGGCGAGTGCTGGACAATCTCTACTCCAACGTATGCAAATATGCCCTGGAAGGCACCAGAGTGTATGTGATCGTGGTGGAGGATGCCGGGGAAGTAACAATCAGCGTAAAGAATATTTCCCGGGATCCGCTGGTCACCGATGCCGATGAGCTGACAGAGCGGTTCGTCCAAGGGGATTCCAGCCGGGCCAGTGAAGGCAGCGGACTGGGGTTGAACATTGCCAAAAGCTTAACGGAGCTGCAGCACGGCAAATTCTCCATCCGGTGCGACGGCGACCTGTTCCGCTGTGACGTGACCTTCCCGGTGGCACCTTAAAGTTTGTGAAAAATCCCCCTTTACAAATCGGGGAAATTGTGGTATACTGTTTGACGACAAACGAAGGCATAATCCTTCCATAACGGTGAGTTCGTGACCATCCTCACCAGATGTATGTCTGACCATGGTTCAAGCGATTTTTGGCATACGTCTAATCAAAACTACGGGACAAGGCTGCATGCCGGAGCTTTCCGTGTGCAGTCTTTCCTTATTTCTAAGGAGAAAAAATGAAGACCAATCGCATCCGTTTCCTCGTTCGTTCCGCCATGATCGCCGCCTTGTACGTGGCACTGACCCTCATTTCCGCCATGCTGGGAATGTCCTCCGGCGCCATCCAGGTACGACTGTCCGAAGCCTTATGCATCCTACCGATCTACACCACCGCTGCCATTCCGGGGATCACCGTGGGCTGCTTTCTCGCCAACCTGCTGACCGGCGGCACCATCTGGGATCTTACCTTAGGCGTGCTTGCCACCTTTTTGGGTCTGCTGCTTGCCTATCTCCTGCGCCGATTCCGGTATCTCTCCCCCCTGCCCACGATCCTGTCCAATGGGCTTCTCATTCCCTATGTGCTGATCTTAGCCGGCTTCATTCCCGACACGGCAGCGTCCTATGGGATGACGGCACTGACGGTGAGTCTGGGAGAGCTCATGGCCTGTGGTGGGCTTGGCACGGTGCTGCTTCGTTATTTAGACACGCATCCCGCAACGACTGCAAAGCTGTTTGGTAAATAGAATACGTACAAAAAAGAACCGCTTGGCATTCCACCTTGCGGTTCTTTTGATTTCGTATGGTAAACTTTGGTTTACTGATAGTCGCCGGTCTTCTTGTGGGTGCCTTGGTAGTCCCGTTCCAGAGACAGCACACCGTTGTCCATGCGGAAGATACGGTCTGCGTGCTCGGCGATGGACAAGTCGTGGGTTACCATGATCAGCGTCTGACCCATGACCTTCTTGGTCTCCAGCAGCAGCTTCAGCACTTCGTCGGCGTTGTTTCTGTCCAGGTTACCGGTGGGCTCGTCGGCGAACAGGATGTCGGGCATATTGATCAGCGCACGGGCAATGGCAACTCTCTGCTGCTGACCACCGGAAAGCTCGGAGGGCAGGTGGTGCAGACGCTCGGTCAGCTGCAGGGTCTCCACCAGACGGCGCAGGGTCTCCTGGTAGGACATTTCGGATTTGTTGCACATCATGGTGGGGATCAGGATATTTTCCAGTGCGGTGAACTGGGGGATCAGGTTGTGTCGCTGGAACACGAAGCCCATGTTCATGCCACGGAACCGGCTCAGCTCGTCCGGCTTCATAGCGGTGATGTCCTCGCCACGGATCAGTACACGACCGGCGTCCGCAGAGTCCAGACCGGCACAGATGTGCAGGAAGGTAGACTTACCGGAACCGGATGTACCGATGATGGCTACGAATTCGCCGGGTTCCACCTTGATGCTGGCCCGGTTCACGGCGGTGATGACGGTGTCGTACTGCTTGTACTGCTTGATGACGCTCTCCGTCTGGAGCATATATTCTGCCATAATTGTATCCTCACGCAGTGCCTACGGATAGGTCTGCGGAAATCCTTTCTTTTGAAAAACTATATCGAATAAGATGATCTGTCTGGGGTTATTCTGCTTCGCCAAATTCGCCGCCGGCACCGCCGTTCTCCAGGGAGTAGCGATACTTGGCATAGCTGCGGTACGGCAGGTACGTGGAGAAGAAGCCACAGAACACGGACATGACGATACTGGTCAGGATGGCGTACCAGGGCATATAGAACACATACCGCACATTTTCACCGCTGAAGTAAGGCATCACGACATTGTAAATGTAGAACAGAATGTAGCTGCCGATGTAGCTCAGGCAGATAGACACAACCAGAGACATACCGGCCATACACAGACCACCCTGGACGTAGATCTGTCGGATCTCCTTCATGATGGCACCAATGGACTGCAGGATATTGAATTCCTTTTCTCTCTTGCGGTAGTACAGAGACTGCGAGTAGAACCACACCAGCGGCGAGATGGCCAGCACCAGCACTGCAATGCAGGTGAACAGTTCGGTATAGTGCTTGTCGGCGTCGATCTCGTTCTGCAGCGCCACTCGTGCATTGGATACCTTTACGTCGCCATAGGTTCTGCCCCATTCCCGGACTTCGTCATACAGCAGGTTCACGGCATCGTTGTCCATATTCCGATCCACATACAGATGCAACGTAGACGAAGACGGTGTCTTGCCGGTCACCTCTTTGTACATCTCTGTGGTCATGTAGATAGGCGTAGAGCCGCTGGGGATGTCGTAAATGATAGCGCCGATGGTGCATTCGATGTAGTCAAAATGGAAGTACTGGATCTGATCCTTCAGCAGCGCACGACCGGTCAGGTTGGTGTCCACAGAGCGGACCTGTCCGTTCTTCACGCCGATCCAGATCTTGTCGCCGACCTTGTACTTATAGGTAGGCACGTTGGAAATGGATTCACCCACGATGACCACGTTCTCGCCGGTCAAAAGGCTGTTCAGGTCACCCTTGTAGTCGTAGTCCGCCAGAATCTGGATCTGTTCCTCGGTCATAGCGGTGTATACCACATCACTGGAGGCACGATAGCCTTCACCCTTGGTATCAAATTCAGTACCTTCGTAGGTGACCAGGTTCTTGAATGCCTTCACACCCTTGTGGTGCACCAGCATATGAGAACCGATGTGCCGGGCTTCCGTGAAGTTGTTGGTGATCTCCACCGCACGGATCCCTTCCATGCTGTACAGCTCTTCGCTCATCAGATCGTCATAGGGATACGGCGAATCGGACAGATCCACGGTGAACTGGGGTCTGGGATACTCCAGATCGGTAGTATAGATATTGGCCATGTACAGACCCATGATGAACAGGGCGCAGAATACGATAGCCGTGGTCAAAAGCTCGATATTGTATTTCCGGAACCGCCACATGGAGTACAGCTCGTACTTGGTGGGGAATTTCTCACCGAAAATATTCACGGACTGCATGGGAGACGACACCAGGTTGGAGTTGTCTTCGGTCACGATCAGGGACATGGGGTCCTTCACGGACATGACCTTCATAGGCGTCCACACAGAGCACAGGATAACGGCCAACCCAAACAGTGCGATCTTCAGGATACACGTGGGATTGAACAGGAAGCCGTAGCCGGATGCATGGTAGATCAGGTAGGAGATCAGCGTGGAGATGCCCATAGAGGGAATGAACGTCACACAGGAAATGACGAATAGCTCCCAGAATGCTGTTGAAAACAACATTTTGAAGTCCGCACCGAATGTTAAGTACACACCGTATGTAAACTTATACTGGTTCATCCGGATATTGTACAGCGCCATCAGCAGGAATATCGCCACCACCAGCAGCAGCAACGTGATGAACACGAAGGCGACCCGGTTGGCATTGATGTTGTCCTGGAAGGTCAGCAGGGACGTAGTCTCAATGGAGAAGCTCTTCCCTTCTGTACCGTAGGCTTTCAGCTCAGGGATATAATCTTCCCGGAACCGTCTTTCGCAGACGTCCAGGTCTCTGGTGAAGCGGATGTACACGTCGTGGGTCTCGACACCGGTCAGGTAGTTCAGGTTTTCGTCGTGACGCACCACTTCATAGATCACATCGCTTTTGAAGACGGTGCCTTCGTCGTTGACCAGATACAGTGCCTGATACTGGTTCAGATCCTTCAGCACCATGTGATAGTTGAATTCCTCGGTCACGTGCTGATATTCTACATTGTTGTTGTTGTCGGCCGACACGGTCATCATGCCGTACAAGACTTGAATGATCATGATGGCGATGAAGAAGCAGAGATACTGGGTGAAATTGAAGAATACGCTTTTCCACGCCACGGTCAAGCTTCTTTTTAAGTACTCAAATACCTTTTCCAAATCCGAATGCAGACTGCATTTGTGCAAGCCGCCAGAGGTTCCTGTAGCCAAAAGCGACTTGGAGAGTCTTTCCTCCTGTGGGTAATTTCCTGTATATTTTGGTGACACACAGCAAAAGAGCATCCCAAAGGGATACAGGGTGTATAAGCAGGCACAGCACGCAGCCATACGCCTTACGACAACGTTACACTGCCTGACCATGCATACTTGCATGCCATATATTATATCACGGAACCGCCGCAAAATCTGTTGATATTTTGTTAACATCTACACCCAACGCCCCGTCGAAGATGCCGATTTTTTTCACCATTTTTTGTGCAATTTGCCGATTGACGGTAGGAGATCGAACAGTCCTTGCCCCTTACTGCTCGTCCTCATGGGGAAGTGTGTACCCGTCCGGCATAGCGTCGTTGCGGTGTAAGAAGATCGGTTCTTTTCCAAAATCCGGCTTCGGCGGGAAGTTGTAATAATCCTCGGCCCGGGTCGATGCGTTTTTCTGGCGCAGGATGTTGTCCGTTCTCTGCCGGAACAGCACACACAGCACGGCCGCCACCGGTACGCCCAATATCATACCGGCAAACCCAAAGAAGCCGCCGGCGATGGTGATGGACACCAGTACTGCCAGAGAGGTCATACCTGTGGTGTTGCCTAAGATCTTCGGGCCGATCACGTTGCCGTCCAGCTGTTGGATGACCAGGATCATGAGCAGAAACCAAATGGTCTTGTTTGGCTCGGCGATGAACACGATGAACGCACTGGGTATGGCACCGATGAAGGGTCCGAAATACGGGATCACGTTGGTGATGCCCACAATGACGCTGATCAGGAGCGTAAAGGGCATACGGAAGATGGACATGGCAATAAAGGTCAGGCAGCCGATAATGATGGAGTCAATGATCTTCCCGTAGATGAAGCCGCCCACGGTCTGGTTGGTGAACCGCAGCACACGCATCAGATTGATGTAGGCACGCTGGGGCAGAAACGCCGCTGCCGCCTTTTTCGTCTTGGAGATGAGCCGCTCCTTGGCCAGCAGAAAATACACCGCCGCAATGAACCCGATCAGCGCATTGGTCACCTCGATCACAAACTGCTTCCCGTAGGAGATCACGTAGTCCGCTGCCATTGCCAACAGATCGGAGAAGTTGGAGATAAATCCTTTGATGTCCGAAGAAAGCTCGTTCACATCCAAAAACTCCGACAGGTTGTCGTACCGTCCGTTGAACAAAGGAAATTCCCGCACGAAGCTGTCTGCAAGAGCCTGAGCCGCCGACACATAATCGGTGATCCGGGACTGCAGATCCTTGAAGCTGGTGCCGACCTGGGGAATGATGAGCCCAACGACAACGCCCAAGATCAATAAAAACACCAGCATACCCAGGGTCACGCTGAGGGGCCGCTTGAGCTTTTGTTCCGCTTTGGAGCCGGGACGAAACCGCAGCACATACTTCTCGAACCGCAGCATGATGGGGTTGACCAGATAGGCAATGATAAAACCATAGATGAACGGTGCCACAACGCCAACGGCCTTTTTGAGAAAGACGCCGACCTCGGACAAATGCAGACACAGCATGGCAAACAGAATGATGCTGCTGGCAGTCAGGAATACATATATAGCGATCTGTTTATACTTTGGATTTTTAAGTGGCATGGTTACCTCCTGACAAGAAAAGAGCTCACTTACATTATACGATATTTGTCGTCCAAGGTCAAGAGGATAACCGGAATTTCAAGCGCAAAAACCGTGGTGATATTCACGTAAATTTTGTCAAACCGGTTGCGTTTTCTGATGGAATGTGCTATAATGTCACCAAGAAATCCACGTTCTCCTAAAAAAGGATGCACCTGGACAGAAAGGAAACATCTTATGGAAAACATCATTTTACAACCTCAGATCACCGGTCCCGGCTGGCTGGATCCCGTAAACGTCTTTATCGCATACGCCAAGGAAAAAACCGGCGTCTCCTTTACAGCAGGCACGGACGGCATCCGGTTGCACATGGATCCGACTTTGCCGGCCGAGGGTTATCACATCCTGACCGACGAAGGCGGCGCTGACCTGTATGCCGCCACCACGGTGGGTATGCACCATGGTCTGGCGGCACTGCTGCAGGAGCTGACCGTCGCCGATGGCAAGCTGACCCTGCCCCAACTGGACATCACCACCTCTCCTGCCTGTTCGTATCGGGGACTGATGGTGGACCTGGCAAGACAAAAGCATCCGCTGCCGTATGTGCTGCGGTACATCGACCTGTGCTGGCAGAATCGTGCTTCTCACCTGCAGCTGCACTTCACCGATGACCAGAGCTTTACTCTGCCTCTGGACTGCTACCCGAACCTAGGTACCGAAGGCCGCACCTACACCAGAGAAGAGATCCAAACCATCAACGACTATGCCGCCAAGCGTGGCGTGATCTTGGTACCCGAGGTGGACATTCCCGGACACACCAAGCAGTTCTCCGAGAAGTATCCGGAGGTGTTCGGCACCGCTGGAGTACTGCCGGCCTGCGATACCGTATTCGATGCACTGCGCTCCATTTTCGCCGAGGTCAAGGCCATGTTCCCCCGTTCTCCCTGGATCCACATCGGCGGAGACGAAGCAGCCATCGGCAACTGGGAAAACTGCCCGCGTACTAAGGAATATATGCAGGCCCACCACATCTCCGACCTGGAAGAAATGTACGCCGAATACATCCGCATCGCTACGGAAATGATCTTTGACCTGGGCTGCACACCGGTGGTCTGGGAAGGCTTCGGCAAGGCGTACAACGATCGGATCTCCCGGGACGTGATCGTCATTGCCTGGGAATCCTATTACCAGCCTGCCTACGATCTGGCAGCAGACGGCTTTACCCTGATCAACTGCTCCTGGAAGCCGCTGTACATCGTCACACCCAACCTCCACTGGACACCGGACGAGATCACCGGCTGGCATCCCCACAACTGGCAGCACTGGTGGGAAAAGTCTGTGGCGTACCCGGATGGCTACACCATCGACAAGAAGTACCCGGTGCTGGGCGGTCAGCTTTGTGCCTGGGGCGACATTCTGGCAGGTTATACCGACATTGAAAAGGCTTGCTCGGAAGAACTTGCCATGATCATCGAACGTCTGCCTGCTCTGTGTGCCCGTACCTGGAACGTGAACTGACCAATAGGCTAATATTCGTATCGACCATTATAGCCCTGTCGCTGGGCAGAGAAAAGGAGTACCACCTATGAAGACCATCAAAATGAGCGTTATCGGCCTGGGAGGACGTGGGTCCTGGTGGCTGGGAGAGCTGCTCAAAATGGAAGACGTAGAGGTCACGGCGGTCTGTGATCTCCATGTGGATCGGATGGAAAAGGGAGTCGCCATGTGCGCCGAAAAATACGGCCATCCTGTGTTCGCCTCCACCGACTGGCACGACATCGTGTCCCGTGACGACGGCAGTGAAGCAGTCATGATCACCACCTATTGGAACGACCATGTGAAGATCGCCATCGGTGCCATGAAAGCCGGCAAGTACGCTGCCTTTGAGGTGGGACCGGCCCAGTCCATCCAACAGTGCTGGGATCTGGTACGTACCTACGAGGAGACCGGCGTGCCCTGTATGCTCATGGAAAACTGCTGCTACAACCGGGAAGAAATGACGGTCCTGAACATGATCAAAAAGGGGCTGTTCGGGGAGATCCTCCACTGTCAAGGCGGCTACCAGCATGACCTGCGTGCCGTCTCCAACTCCATGGAACGGGACCACGAGCGTGCCTGGCAGTACTTCCACCGGAATGCGGAGCTGTATCCCACCCATGAGCTGGGTCCCATCATGAGCTACCTGGACATCCACCGGGGCAACCGTATGCTGACCCTGACCTCCATGGCAACCAAGTCCCGTGGGCTCCACAAGTACATCGCCGACCACTGCGGGCCGGAGCATCCTTTGTACAACGAAGAATTCAAGCTGGGCGACATAGTGACCACCTGCATCCGCTGCGCCAACGGAGAGACCATTGTACTGACCCACGACACCAGCTCTCCCAGACCCTATTCCCGTGGCGGCAGAGTACAGGGTACCTGCGGCATCTGGATGGAAGATCTCCACGGTCTGCACATCGAAGGACGCACCCAGGGTGAGGTGTGGGAACCCATGGCAAACTACCTGGAAGAATTCGAGCATCCCCTGTGGAAGAAGACGGCAGCCGGCACCTACACCGGTGGACACGGCGGCATGGACTGGCTGGTGATGCGTGCCTTCCTGGAAGCAGTACGCAGAAAGATCCAGACGCCCATCGACGTATACGATTCGGCGGCGCTGATGGCTGTGGCGATCCTGTCGGAGGAATCCATCTCCATGGGCTCCATGCCGGTGGCGATCCCGGACTTCACCAACGGTCTGTGGCTCAAACGGGAACCGGGACCCAAGAGCATCTTCTCTTTGGCCGAAGTGGACGACTCGCTGTTCGAGGGAGACGTGGCATTCTGAGCGGCAAAATAAGTATAACGAAAAAGAAGCGGCGAACCTTTTTGGGGTTCCGCCACTTCTTTTTTTGTTGTCTTATTCGCCCAGGAAGCCATTCACGACCTTGTCGATGCTCTTTTGCACGGTAGGTTCGTTGGAGGTGATCTGGGAAACGATGTTCCGGTTGTTGGCAACAAAGCAGTTGAAAATGAACTTGTCCCGAATGTCGTCGCACCAGATGGTATCGCTCAGGTCAAATACCCGGTCGGCAAACACGATATCCAGCATTTCCGCCGATTCGCTGTCCCGGGTGTTCTTGGACTTCAAATAGGTCTCATAGTACACGGGGGTCACGTTCTGCCGGGAATAGCTGGACAACGCTTCCAGTACGGCCCCTGCCATATCGGCGTCTTCTGCCGACAGGTTGGAGGGCACAAAGGGCAGCTCACAGCCTTCGATCCGGGAAAGATACTTCTCCTGCGTTTCGTCATACTTGGGGAACGGCAGGATACCAAAGTCTGCTTCCATGTCCCGGAAGGCCTCCACGTGGAAGAAGGTGGCATCCATCATCAGTGCCTGCTCCTGGGAAAACAGATCGATGGAGGACTGGGGAATGTTGTCCGTACCCTTTTCCGGATACCAGAGCCCCGTGTCCCAGGTCAGCTCGTAGATCTCCAGCAGCGTGTTCAAAAAGTGCTCATCTGCACTCATGGTGTACCGGGGAATGTCGGTATCATCCTTGTTCATGCCCTGTACACCGGCGGCGATCCAGAAGCATGGCGGGATCTGCTTGGCACTGGAGACCAGCCCGTATTGGTCGCTTTTGTCCATGGTGCCGTCACCGTTTGTGTCCACCGTTGCGGTCTCGCCGTATATCCGGAAATTGTCAAAGGTCCACTTGCCTTCCTTGACCAGCGTATAGGGGCTTTCCAGCTGCAGATCGTCGGTGAGATTCTTGTTAAACAACAGCACATGGGTGAAGTCATAGGCCGACAGGTTGTAGTCGCCTACCGTTGTGATCACGTTGCCGGCCATGGTCAGGTTCTCGTTGATGGCGCCGTTCCAATAGGGCTTGGACAGATCCAGATAGGTCAACTCGTCCAGGTGCCGTGCCAGTCCTTCGGCAGCAAACTGGATGGTGTGAACACAGCGTGCGGTCACCACCTTGTAGGTGTCGTCTCCGGCTAAGATCATACTTTTCGCCTTGGAAACGTCTCCTGTGTCCAGAGTCTCCTCGAACACCACGCCCAGCCGTTCCTCTATCGCACAGGACCGGTCATACAGCGCATCGTTGAGCTGTTCCCCACTGGATTCCTCTATATGGATCGGCGAATGGAAGAAGTCCTTTTGTCTCGTATAAAACGCAAAGTTTGCGCCGCCGTAGTCCAGATCCGACGGCAGGTCGTCTGTGACCTCGGTCTCCTCTGTTTCCACGTTGGCGGTACCGTCCCCTGTGACAGTCGTGTCGGCTGTGGTCTCTCCTGTGCCGCTGTCACCGCAGGCGGTCAGTGTCAGCAGGACAAATAGCCCCACCAGCACCGCCTTCCAGTATTCTTTTGTATACATGATCACCCTCCCATTCCGTTTTATTTTCTCACGATCTCGATCTCGTCCGGAGCAATGATCTCAGCACCATCCTTGGTAACGGACACTTCGATGATGCCATACGGAGTCGGGTAGGTGCCCTTGATCCATTCCAGACCGCCCAGATGGGGATCGAACAGGATCTTCTTGCAGCCCGGTTCCAGTACATGGATACCCATGATGTACTTGGACAAAAACGGTGCGGGACCGGATGCCCAGCCGTGGCACAGGCTATGCCGCAGGTTCTTGTAGCAGAAGGCACCGAAATCGCCGTGGATGTCGTCCTTGCCTTCGGGTACTACATCCGTAATGGGAGCCGCATTGTCTGCCCAGTGGATGTCGAAATCTTCCCAGAAGGTGGTGGCGCCCATCTCGATCATCTTGCCCCAGTAATCCTTCATAATCCGGATACCGGCTTCGTATTCACCGGCGTCGCCGATGGCACACAGGGTGAAGTAGCCAAGGAAGGTGGACAGACCTTCTGCACCGCCTACAGAGATCACTTCATCAAAGGTCTTCTTGGCGTCGCAGATACCGCTCTCCACCAGCACAGCGGCTGCCTGCTTGGAACCGCCAATGATCTCCGGCACGAAATTCTTCATGCGCGCTGCCATTTCGTAGAATTTGTTGGCAAGCTCGGATTCGCCCACAGCTTCCATGATCTGTCCACCGGCCTGGAATGCCAGACAGGTCAGACCCTGGGTACCGGCGAAGCGCTGTTCGGGATGATCCTGGGTAGGCCAGTCGAAGAGACCGCCGTCCATGGGAGAGATGATCTTGCCGTTTTCATCCACATATTGCAGGTACCGGCTCAACATTTCGGCAATGTAGTCCTTCTGCTGCTTCAGGTAATCGATGTCACCGGTTGCCATATACCAGGCGTGATGGCACAGTAGCCACCACAGGTTGTACTGCTGGATACCGTTCATGCTGTCGCTGGTGGGCGTGATGTCCTTCACCAGATCCAGAGACTTGGTGATGACCTCGTTGGGGCCAAAGACGGACAGAATGGTGGCGACCTCGGTGTTCATGTCCCCGGCCCAAACCAGACGGTCTCTCTTGATCCCATCCCACAGATACCGCTGCATATTCAGGTGTGCGGTGTAGGCTGCCGTGTCGAAGATGGTGTTGACCATGGGGTCGTTGCACACAAAGGAGCCCTTGTACTCGATGTCCCGGAATACCAGCGTAGCGGCGATGCAGCGCAGGTCGGCAAAGGCATCGGGAGTCAGCAGCTCCACGTAGGCAAAGCGGAAGCCGCTTTCGTTGGTCTCATTGGAGCTCCAGCAGCCGGATACATATTCCATATCCCGGGTAGCGTGGTCGTTGGTGGTTCCCTTTTCGCCAATGGGCGTCAGTGCCTCGGAAACGCTCTCACCCAGACGGATGCGGTACCGGATGCTGGCGGCGCTGTTGCCACGGAAGGACACCATGCAGGTACCGTGCAGCTCACGACCGAAGTCCACCAGCACAGCGGCGTTTTCGGTGGCATTCCGGTTGTCCAGCACGCACTTGTCGGGGTAATTGTAGATGGCGACCTGGGCCGGCTTCAGCTCGGTCAGATACTGGCTGCCGGTCACATTGCCCTTGGTCAGCACCACACGGTTCGGGTACAGCACCCGTCTCTGCCGTTCGTCGTCGATCCCGGCCAGACCAAATTTTTCATCAACTCTCATATCATTTCCTCCTTGGAGATACATTCGATTTTCCTTAAGGCATCACCGCACAGTTCTGATGATACAGATGCGTCGGCAAATTTTTGATGCAAATTGCGTCGTCAGACAATACGAATTTGCCGCAGGCTTACACACGTAAGTCAAGGCCAATTTGTGCTGTATGACGGAAAAGATGCAAGCATATGTGCCATCAAGGCGTTAGCCGTGAATTGTGCGGTGGTGCCGTACTATTATAACAGAATGCGCCGGGCTTGTCAACGGAAAAATCGTGACCGGCGACATCTGCACCATCAAAATTGTGCGGTTATGCCTTTATTTCGCCTCTCCCACCAGATCGACCGCATCGGCATCCATGCATCCGCTGGCGTCAAAGTGCAGGTGCAATGTGTCTCCGTCGGCGGTGAAGGTGTAGGTGGCTCGCTGGGGACAGTTCAAAAACCGCACGCCAAAGGTCAGCTTGCCGTCCTCTGCCTGATACGACGCAGCTACACGGCACCGTTCGACATCCGGTGTGGACATCAGATCCACCAGCTTGGGCTTGAGCTTCTTTGCCCAAACGGTGCTTTCCGCATAGTATCCGTTTCCGGCGGCGATGGCGTATTGCTCCACACCGTTGGAGAAGGTGGCATACATTTTCCGCTCGCTCTCGTCGTAGGTGAAGTATACACCGGTCCAGCCCATGGGATTGTCATGTAGCGCATAGTAGGTGTTCTCGAACCCGGCACAGGTCTGCTCCGAGGACAGCGGCACATACACCGGCAGTCGGAGCGGTGCCGTCTCGTCCGGATCCTCGTCGTACAAATGCGCCACCAATTCCATCAGCGCATCCATTTCCCGCTGCATATCGCCCAGCACCGTCTGTACCGCAATGACCATATTTCGCTCCGGCAGAACCACGCAAAGCTGTCCGAAGGCACCATCGCCTCGGAAGCCTTCTCGTGCGTTGACCCAGAACTGGAACCCATATCCGGCGCACCAGTCCGGCGTACCGTTGCAGGAGTTATCGGAGATCGGGGAGCTGGCTTCCTGCACCCATGCCTCGGACAGCAGACGCTTGCCGTTCCAGATGCCGCCGTGGAGATACAGAAGTCCCAGCTTGGCAATGTCGTCCGAGGACACATGGATGCCGCAGCCGCCTTCGTTGTTTCCGTCCGGCACCCGGTTCCAGCGCATATCGGTGATGCCCAGGGGAAGAAACAGCTTCCAGGTCAAAAAGTCCAACAGATGCATACCGGTCAGCCGCTCCACGATGCAGGACAGCAAGCAGGTGGCACCGGTGTTGTAGGCAAAATGGGTCCCCGGCACATAGGGTACATCCTGAGCCAAAAAGGCCTTGGCAGCGTCATTGGAGCGAACCATGTGGTACATGACACAGCCGGCGTGACCGGTGTTCATGGACAGCACGTGACGCACACACATGGCAGCCAAATTTTCCGACACCACATTGGGCAGCTTGTCCGGGAACAGATCCACGATCCGGTCGTCCAAAGACAGCTTACCTTCGTCCACCAGAAAGCCGATCGCCGTGGAGCAAAAGCTTTTGGACAGCGAATAGACCTCACGCTTGTGGGAACAGCTGTAGGGCGCCGGTGCGATCCTGACCACGGTACAGTCGTTGTGGACGATCTGCAGGGTGTGGATCTCGTCTTTGCCGGGCACAAATTTATCAAAAAAGGTCTGCAGTGCCTTTTGGGAAATGCGATGGTTTATGTAGAGTTCAGATGGTTTCACGGGAATACCTCCATGGTAAGTCAGAAGTTCGATGTCAGATGTCAGATGCGCAGGCAGGTGATGGATCTGCAGTGACCCTGACTGATTTTTGCACCGATTCGGTTTTATAATATTTTCGGTGTCATCAATAGATCGGATCCGGTGGGGTGAAGGGGAGCTGCATGAATTTGTCACACAGTGGTGTACCGTGGCGCTCATGCTCGATGACCTGAATCAACATATCGAAATCCTCCGGCAGCTGGGCATGGGTACCACTGCGCCAATACCACAACACATTCTCCGGCTTGCCGTACAGCTTCCACACCTCACGGGCTGCGATGTTCGTCTGGTACGTATTCACCGGACCTGCCCAGATGTCGCTTTTCGCCTGACAGTCAAAGAAGATCCGGGGTGCGATCAAGGCCTTCAGACTGTGGGCATCAAAGGGCAGCGACGCTTCATCGTCCTCGTACGCCTTCATGCCGGGGCCAAACCAATCGGGGAATGCATTGATGATATCCTTCAAGGTCTCACTGCGCTGCTCCACACCGTCTTCGGTCAGCGCCTTCATGTGGATCCGGTAGCAGCTGGACGCACCGGCACAGGTGGCTTCCGGATTGACGATGGTGGCACGTTCGTCCAGCACACCGGCCAGCATAGCAGTTTTGCCACCACGGGACAGACCGGTGAACGCCACGCAGGACAGATCCACCAGTCCCAGCTCCACCAGTGCATCCAGTACCCGGCTGTAGCCCCAGGCCCAAGCAGCAATGGCACCAAACTGCAGGTTGCTGTAGGTGTCGTACAGGTTGCCTACACGGCTGGGGTTGCGCATATCCGGCACGATCTCACACCGGTTGAAGGTGACCAGCATAATGCCCTTGTCCGTAAACTGTTTGACAATGGACTGATCCTGCATACAGCTGTAGCACAGATCCCCATCGATGACACAGGGCCAGGGACCACTGCCTGCCGGTCGGTGGCAATACATGGTGAAGGAGATGGGCTTTTCCTTAGTACCGGTGGTGATGCGCCAGATGTTGATGGTACCGGCTCGTCCGGGTACGGTCAGGGGAATGACGGAAAAAAGAGTCGGCTTTGGGGGAATGGTGCCGTACTGCAGCTCCACCGCATCCTTGTAGATCTCACGCCGACGCTCTTCCCAATCGGCCACAGACGTGACCTTTCTGCCGTCGGCGAAGGTGAACAGATCCGGTAGCTTGCCCAAAACTTCATAAGACGTGATCTCCATGAGAAACCTCCGTAGTTTTTGAAAAGTATATCCTGTGTAGTTCCCATACCACGACATGGTCACTGCACAGTCTTCGTACCATTTTAACAAATATTTCTGTCTGTCAAAATGCATTTTTGCTATGTTCATTATAGCATATTTGTTGGAGTGCGTCAATGACTTTTGGAAAAAAAGAAGAGGCAAGCTGCCTGTGGGCAACCTACCTCTTATCGATTTTTGAATATTAGCCAACCTTGGTCACGCCGGTGATGTGGGTGTTCACGCCTTCGTACCAGTACAGGAAGCCTTCGATGTCCACAACGTCGCCGGCAGCCAGTTCACCAACTGCAGTGTATACAGCAGTGTCGGGACCGGTCAGGTATGCTTCTACGCAGAAGCTGTAGGAAGCACCGTTGTAGCTCAGGTTCACGTAGATGTCGTCACCGGGTTCGCCGTTCTTGTATTCGATGGAATCCACGGTCAAGCCCTTGAAGGAAACCAGCTGGTTCTGGTGGTCGATCAGGGTATCGGTGCCCAGCAGTGCGGTCACGTCGGTGGGTTCAGCGGTCCAAGTGCCTTCGCCGATGGTAAAGGTAGCGTCGATGATCTCTACTTCGCCGGCCCATTCAGCCTTGTAGCCGGTGACCTTGATCTTGGTGCCGGTGGTCAGCTTGGCATAGTCTGCTTCGGAGCAAGCCATTTCGTACAGGAAGTATGCGCCGTCGGGATCCTGTGCGTATACAGTGGCCTTGTCTTCCCACCAGGACTGCTTGCCCTGTACATAGGCTTCGATGGTCACTTCGGAATCCAGTGCTGCAGCAGCATATTCGGCATAGGTCATAACACCTTCGCTCTTGGCAGCCGGATCGGAACCACCGCCGCAGGCCGTCAGGGCAAACACAAAGGTAAGGGTCAAAAGCACAGCAAGAATCTTTTTCATTTTCTCATTTCTCCTTCATGATAGATTGAAAGGAATTCATAAGTACACGCCGCAGCCACAGACATCCCGATAAAAACGATAGCCTGTTTTTTCAAATAAGCCACATTTTTGGCAAGCTTCTCCGGAATCGGCGCTTACTCATTATCATCATTATACACGTTTTTCGGGTAAAGTCAAGGGGCTTTTCCCATTTTTAGTAAACCTGACAATTCGTCTGCATTCTCCACCTGGAAACTGGTGCTTTTTGATAGGTCTGTCCGGGCTCTGTCGCTCACGGATTTTTCCGTCGTGCCTTTGCTTTTTCGTACACCACATAGGCAAGGATCCCAATCCAGGCGGCACCGATGGCAGAAAGCAGCACCTTGGCGGTCGTTGGCAGGGGACCCAGTTCTCCGGTCGTCCCACGCTGCCCACCAATGCTGTCCAGCCGATATAAGGAGGTCACGTCGTCGAACAGCTTGTCGATGTAGGCCGCATCCACTGTCTCACCCCGGCGCACCGATTTGGTCACGTTTTCGATGAGCTGTCCGGCCGCATCCCGCAGCGACGCCGAACCGTTGAACACCGCCGTCACAAAGGTGTTGTCCGTGTTGTCCAAAAGCAGCTTGGTGGCAGAAAGCTTCACTTCGTAATAGAAATCGTTGTCTTCCCCGGCACGGCTGAGATAGTCCCGGTAGGTCTCCGACTGCTGTGCCTTAGCGGTCACCGGTACATAGCCCTCGGTCTGGGAATAGGCAATCTGCACGTCGTTGGTCAGCATATATTGGGCAAACAACCAGGACGCCAGCACCTCGCCGGGATCTTCTTTGTTGAAGATACACATAGACGGTCCTTGAGAAATCATGGTAGGAGCCTCGGCATTCTCCTGGGGAATGGGCAGCACAGCCGTCTCAAATGCCACAAAATTTTCTGCGCTGATGTCGGACAGCGGTGCGTCACTGCCCATCCAGGTGGCACCGGCTGTGGAGTCGATGGCAAAGATGC
>CAZUUA010000026.1:0-27152 GCA_964623635.1 uncultured Ruminococcus sp. | reverse complement strand
TGCAAGCAGATGTGCCATCAAGGCGTTAGCCGTGAATTGTGCGGTGGTGCCCTAAATATGCGTAATTATTCTCTTTTATAAGAAAGGCTTTCTGCCATGGCAACTTTACATATGCTCACCGAGACCAGCCAGTTTATGATGGCGTTCGTGCTGGTCACCGATCGGGACAACTGCATCGTCATCGATGGTGGTCGGCCGCTGGATATGCCGCTGCTGAAGGAGACCATCGCCGGGCGGCACATTTCTGCCTGGATCCTGACCCATGCCCACAGCGACCACATCTCCGGCTTTGTGGATGAAATGGCCAAAAACGGCGGCGCAGACTTCGATATCGAAAAGGTATACTACCACTTTCCCGATTATGCGGCGCTCATTGACAACCACGACGTGCCGGATTATCCCTATTTCCGCTCCGAGCTGGACGAGATGCTGCCGGCCTTCAACGCTGTCCACGACCGCTTTGCCCACCTGGAGCACATCGTCACGCAAGGCGAAGTGCTGGATATCGATGAGGTGCATATCGAATTTATCTACACCTACCACGAGGGACTACACGCCAACCTGATGAACGACAGCTCCACGGTCTTTCGGGTCACCACGCCCAACACCTCTGTGCTGTTCTTAGGTGATCTGGGTCCCGATGGAGGAGATGTGCTGTTCCGGGAATCCAGAGACAAGCTGCCTTCGGAGATCGTACAGATGGCGCACCATGGGCATATGAACGTTTCCATGGAGGTGTACGCTGCCATTCGTCCGAAGGTTTGCCTGTGGTGTGCGCCGGATTGGCTGTATGCAGAACCTATCGTACCGAACTATCTTTCCGATGGCGAACGACTGCGGCGTATGGGTCGGATCCGGATGTACGGCACCGCACTGACCCGGCAGTGGATGGAGCTGCTGGGGGTAGAAAAGCACTACGTGACCGCCGACGGAACGCAGGTGATCCCGCTGTAATATGAAAGAAGTCGTTCCAGAGTGGGCAAAAAGCAGTGTCCAATGGCGACAGGATGTGACTCTATATCCGGTGCGGCATGGTCCGGATGACCTATGTCAGTCTGTCTCACTGGGGGAGCTGGCAGAAATGGCGTACACCCTGCACGATTTGGAGCTGCACTGCGTCACCGATAAGCTGACCGGCAGTACCCATACAGAACCGGATCGTGCCAACTGTGGTCTGGTATTTTCTCTGGGAGGCGTGTATCGGTATATGTACGGGAACGATACCTTCCTGTTGGAAAACGATGGGATCCTGTATTTGCCCTCACACAGCCGCTACGCCCACACCTTTTGCCATGCCGCCGAGCGCAGAGATACCGGACACATAGAAGGGCATACCGATATGCTCGTGCTGAATTTTCATTTGCGGGATCCAGAAGGGGTACAGCGAATCTTAGCGGAGGCACCCACACTTTTGCCATTGGAGGGCAGACGGTATCGAGCGGAGTTTTTGTCTTTGGCCGAACAGTTTCTCTCTCCCGACCGGCAGCCTGCAGAGCTAATCGGCAGGACCTATAATTTGTTGGCTGCCTTGACCAAAAATCTCCTGTACGAACGCAAAAATCACCGGCAGTTCCAGGCGCTGGCACCGGCTCTGGCACTGCTGCAGGAAACACCTCCGGGAGCTTTGCGGGTGGAGATGCTGATCCAGGCGACCTACCTGAGTCCCACCCATTTTCGTACCCTATTTCGTGCCTACACCGGTATGCCGCCCCACGCCTATTTGGTACAGCAGACACTGAAAGCGGCACTGCCTCTGTTGCGAGACACCGACATGACCATTCCGGAGATCGCAGACCGGCTGGGCTTTGACTCCCCATCCTATTTTGGCAAATACATCAAAAAGCACACGGGAGTCTCGCCGCGGGAATTGCAGACTCGATCGAAATACACCCTATAGGACACGATGCTGTCTGTGTGACATACTGTTGAAAAAAGAGAATTTCCAACCGGATTTTCTCTTTTTTTCGTTTCCGCACTTATGGTATAATACCTATACAGTACCTGACAGAAAGAAGTGAACAGAAAGGATGGATAGTATGCATATCATCGATGGAAAGTGTTATGATCTGATCGTATGCGGCTGTGGCGTGGCTGGCTTTGTGGCGGCGGTACAAGGCGGTCGTGCGGGACTGCGGACGGCTGTGGTCGAGCAGCAGGGGATGCCCGGTGGAGTCTTGACCGTAGGCGGCAACAACGACATCGCCCAGTTCTTCGCCCACCACAAGCAGGTGATCCGAGGTATTGGCTGGGAGTATGTGACCCGGCTGGCGGCGGCTGGCTATGCGGTAATCCCGGACAAAATGGCAGAGGGTCCCCACTGGATCTACGGCGTACACGTCAATATCCCGGCGGCCGCTTGTCTCATGGACACCATGCTCACCGAGGCAGGCGTAGATCTGTATTACGGCCAGCCGGTATGTACCGTGGAAACAACGCCCAGTGGCCGGACAGATGAACCTACCCATTTGACAGCTGTAGTTGTGGCATCCAAGGAGGGACTGCGGCGACTGTCGGGCAAGGTATTCATCGACTGCACCGGAGACGGAGACGTGGCGGTCTACGCCGGTGCCGGTTACGAATGCGGCGAAGAAAACGAAGCGGATGGCTTTTTGCAGCCGGGTACGATCCGGTTTTACATGGACAAGCTATCACTTACACCGGCGCAATGTGGAAAGATCGACCGGATCCTGCGGCAATATGAAGCGGAAGGTCGGCTGGAGCCTACGGATCTGCAAAGCTTTGGGATCGCCAAGCTGATCGACAGCCGGGGCAACAACATTGGACACGTCTCCGGCTTCAACGGTGCCGAAAGCGATTCTCGTACCGCTGCAGAGGTGGCAGGAAGAAGATCGGTCTGGCGGCTGTTGGATGCACTGCAGGATGCGCTGTCGCAGGCTGGTGTAACTTTGCCGGCGCCATTCCCACCCATTGAGACCATGGCGACCACGGTTGCAATGCGAGAGACACGGCGGATCCTGTGCGATGGCTACATGACCATGGAAAACTATGTATCCGGCTACGAATATCCGGATGCGGTCTGTACCTCCTTTTATCCCATCGATCTGCACCGTGAGGGACACAACGGTATCCACCAGGTATTCCTGGCCGATGGGCAGATCCCCACGGTGCCGTTGTCTGCCTTGCTGGTGAAGGGGATCGACAATCTGCTGGTGGCCGGTCGATGTGCCTCCGGGGATCGTCTTGCCAATTCGGCCTATCGAGTGAAGGCGTCCTGTATGGCCATGGGACAGGCTGCTGCCGCTTGTTGTGTAGTGGCACTGCGCCACGGGTTCCCACTGCGACAAGCACCGCTTGCCGAGATCCGCACACTGCTCCGGGAAAACGATGCCATCATCACCGGTGCCGATGTGGTGGACTGATACACCCACACAAAACAGCAGCTCTCTCGATAGGTATGGGAGGGACTGCATGAACATAAGGAGTATGAACATATGAAAAAGAATCTGTTTACCCTATTGCTTTGTATGCTGCTCTACTGTTCCTGCACCACGGAGACAGATACGCCGGACATAGCAGCCTCCGACACCACGGTACCGGACACGGTGGAGACCGATGCCACCGACGACACCTATCCTTTCCCGGCAGAAGCGGATTATGCCGGTGCAGACTACACGGTGCTGGCCTGTGACGAGAATGTACCGTACACGTATTTTGAGCTGCCGGAGGAGGAAACGGGAGATGTCATGAACGATGCCATCTACACCCGTAACCGCACCACCGAGGAATACCTCAATATCACGCTGCAGCTGCACACCGGTTCCCTCACCGAGGTGACACAGGGGGTGGTAAATGCCGTTGCCGCCGGGGACGACACCTACCAGCTTGCCAATATCCATATCGTGGAAGGCGGTGCTACTCTGGTATCCAGCGGTGCGCTGCTCAATCTGTACACCATGGACACGCTGGATCTGGATGCACCCTGGTGGAATGCATCCTTTGCCTCCACCCTGACCATCCGTAATGGTGGAGAAAAGCGGTTGTATTTGGCATCCGGCGACATGATCGTGCCAAACGCCCGGGTGATCGTGATGAACAAGGCGCTGTTCGAGGCCGTGCATGGGGATGTATCCATTTACACCGAGGTCCGGGAGAGCAAATGGACGCTGGATCGTCTGGGCACCCTGACCGCCGAGGTATTGCAGGACACAGACGGCAACGGTACCATGGATGCCAAGGATCAATATGCCTTTGGAGACTTAGACAATGCCGGGGTTGGCACTTCCTTCCTGCACGGCTCCGAGATGCTGCTTTTGGAAATGGAACCGGACGGCAGCTTCTCCTATGTATTCGACAACGATCGGCTGTTGACCATGCTGGAAAAGCTGTACACCTCTCTGTACCAGCCCTATACCGCCGCCAAAACAGCGAACATCTCCACGGCTGAATTTGGCGAGGGACATGTGCTGTTCGGTTCACAGGTACTGCTGAAGCTGCAGGTACTGCGGGAATACGACACGGATTTCGGGATCCTGCCATTCCCAAAATTTGACGAAACACAGACACAGTATTATTCCTCTGTTTGGAATGGTCTACTCTGTGTACCGATCACCGTGTCCGATCCGTCCTTCTGCGGCCATGTGATGGAGGTACTCAACGCCACCTCCGGCGATACCCTGTCTCCCGCCTATTATGACACGCTGCTTTCCTCCAAGTTCAGCCGAGACCCGGATTCCACCGCCATGCTGGATCTGATCTTTGACGGCGTGGTCTACGACATTGGCTTCTGCTTCGACAACTGGATCGGGCTGTACAGCTTCCCGGCACAGATGATGCTGAAGGGTGACTTGAATCTATCGTCTTATGCCGCTGCCAACCGCAATGTATACGCTGCCCATTATGCCGATATTTTAGGTGGCAACTGACAACAAAATAAAAAAAGGATACAGAGAGCATCCACCTATAGCGTGTTCTCTGTATCCTTTTTTTATTTATATATCTTTTCGCAAAATGTCCAGCGTATGGTGGGATAACCCGATCATGTCCCCACATTCGCAGGTGGCAAAGTGGTACTGCAGGTAGATCTCGTAGGTCTCCGCATCCATCCCATCCACCACGTCCCGCATATAGTTGGTGTGCCCATCCGTTGCCACAAAGTGCAGTCCGGTCACCGGTTCCCCTTGCCGCAGGGCATCGATGTCTTCCGTCCGGTACAGCTGGAACAGATCACACGGGTTCGAGCGTGCCGTGAAGGTCTCCGTGTCCAGCAGCTTCTTTTCCAAAAGCTCGTGGATACCGCCCCGGATAAAGCCATAGCACAGGATCGACGGGTCAGCCACGCACAGCACACTGCCAGGCTTTGTCACACGTACCGCTTCGGACAGGGCCTTTTTTTGTTCTTCTTTTGTAAAGAGGTGATACATAGGTCCCAGCAGCAGGGTCATGTCATAGGTATCGCTTGGGAATGCGGACAGATCTGTGGCGTTCCCCTGCATGATGGTGACCGGTTCGCCAGGTTTTGTATTTTTACGAAACAGTTCGATGTTGTGCTCAACCAGTTCCACAGCATCCACGGCGTATCCCATTTGGGCAAGCGTATGGCTATATCGTCCCGTTCCTGCACCGATCTCCAGCACCCGCATACCAGGTCGCAGATATTTTTCGATAAAGCGCATGGTAGTCATGAATTCGACCCTACCGTGCTGGGAAGTGAGCCGTGCATCCTCGTCGTAGTGTTCGTAATAGGCGTT
Organism: uncultured Ruminococcus sp.; assembly: GCA_964623635.1. Lineage (GTDB taxonomy): Bacteria > Bacillota > Clostridia > Oscillospirales > CAG-272 > UMGS1696. The sequence goes on along the minus strand of CAZUUA010000026.1, from coordinate 21,444 downwards.
AAGGTATGCTGTAGCATCCATAGGATTCCTCCAAAAGGAAACAGGGGTGCGATCCCTGCACCCCTATTTTTTGTATGTGTCGGTATGGTTCGCATTATCTGATCCCGTACTTTTCGATGACGTAATCCATATCCTTGTCGCCACGACCGGACAGGTTGATCAGCACAGAGCCTCTGCCCATGGTCTTGGCAAGCTTGATACCGTAGGCAACGGCGTGGGAGCTTTCGATGGCAGGGATGATCCCTTCCATGCGGGACAGGGTGTAGAAGGCATCGATGGTCTCTTCGTCGTCGATCACATCGTACTTGACTCTGCCAAGATCGTGGAGGAAGGCGTGTTCCGGGCCGGAGGAAGGATAGTCCAGACCGCTTGCCACGGAGTACACCGGAGCCGGTTCGCCGTTTTCGTCCTTCAACATGATGCTGTTGAAGCCGTGCATGACCCCTTCGGTACCGTACTTCAGGCTGGCTGCGTGGTCACCAAGCTTTTCGCCACGACCCAGCGGTTCGATGCCGTAGATGTCTACCGGATCGTTCAGGAAGCCGGAGAACAGACCCATGGCGTTGGAGCCGCCGCCTACACAGGCCACGATGGCGTCCGGCAGATGACCGGTCATTTCGGTGAACTGCTCTCTTGCCTCAATCCCCACTACGCTCTGGAAATCTCGAACCATCAGCGGAAACGGATGGGGGCCCAGCACAGAGCCGATGCAGTAGATGCAGTCCTTATATTCCCGGCTGTAGGCAGCAAAGGCAGCGTCCACCGCTTCCTTCAGGGTTTGGAGGCCGTCGGTGACTTCCACCACGTTGGCACCCAAGATCTTCATTCTTGCCACATTGGGTGCCTGCTTTTTGATGTCCACAGCACCCATATAAATATCGCATTCCAGGCCGAAGTATGCCGCCGCCGTAGCCAGTGCTACCCCATGCTGACCGGCACCGGTCTCGGCAATGATCTTTTTCTTGCCCATATATTTTGCCAACAGACCTTCACCCATGCAGTGGTTCAGCTTGTGGGCGCCGGTGTGGTTCAGGTCTTCTCTCTTAGCGTACAGCTGTACGGTACCCAGAGAGTCGGACAGCCGTTTCAGGTGGGTGATGGGTGTGGGTCTGCCCTGGAATTCCTTCCGGATACGGCGCAACTCTGCGATAAATTCCCGGGAATTGGAGATGGCATAGTAGGCTTCGGTGATCTCTGCCATAGCGGCCTTCAGATCGTCGGAGATATAGCAGCCGCCGTATCTGCCAAAATAGCCATCCTTATCGGGGTAGTTCTGGAAATAGGTGTCAAAATTGATTCCGTTGTACATCATAGCTTTTTCCTCCGTAGCTGTGTGGGTATGCCAATCGTTTTTCACGTTGCATCCACTGTAGTAAAATAATGTAGAAATATGAGAACGCAGACCGGCGTGGGAGGAATTTTGAAAATCAAAAAACGCCCCAGACAGATGGATTCGATCTGCCAAGGACGAATAAATATGCTTATCCGCGGTGCCACCTTGCTTCATGACCATGACAGCCATGCACTTGCGGGATACCATCATATCCCCGGCAACTGACGTATGCCCACACGTTGCAGAATACTCTCCATACGAAAACAAAACCATATAGATTTCCCTGCACCCTCAGCGGTCCATTTCCGCACACACAGCCATACACCATATGCACTTGAAGAATTGTTTTTCACCTGACTCTCAGCAACGCAGGCTCTCTGTGGAAGCATATTCTCCGTTATCTCCGCCTCATCGGTTTGGATGGATGTAGTATAGCACATTTTTGTACGTTTGTCAAGGGGGTTTCGCAATTTTTCCTCACAAAAAAAACGAGCCGCAGTTTCCCACGACTCGCTTGCCTTATAGAATTTTTCCTTCTAAATATTTCATGTGTGTCTGATCATCCACCGCATTTTTGTCAAAGAACAGGTTGTGGAAGATACCGCTGCCGCCGTCTTCACCGACCTTGAGCACCCGATTGTCCGCTTCTCTGCCGTTGTAGCCAATGCGCAGATTGGTCACAACCGAGGTGAATTTTCCCTCTGCGGCAAAGGCCACGTGCGCCTTTTCCCGGGGACTGTACCACATGGTGAAGCAGTCGTTGTAGGTGCTGGAAATATGGCCGGATGTGCGGAAGCCCGTGGAGAAATGGTCGCTGTAGGCATAGTCGTACCAGTTGTTGCCGTTCTTGTCCCAGAAGCCGCAAGAACCTTCGTAGTCCGTATAGTTCGATGTGTACAGCGGATGCACGTTGCGGATGCAGTTGCCGGAGGAGCAGAGCAGCATTCCTACATACACATGGGCGATGCGCATATTGGTGAAGGTGTTGTCGTAGCCCTCTACCAGCACGCCGATGGAGCCTGTATCGCCAGAGCCCACGATATTCACCTGGGTGATGTCTGCGTCCGAGGAGCCGGAATTGGCACCGTGCTTGATGTGGATGCCCACGGTGGTATGCTTGATGGACACGTTGTGGATCGTGGTCTCCCGGCCGCCGTCGATGGAGATGCCCTTTGCCTTGTTCTGTCCGTCCACGATACCGCCGGCAAAGCCATAGTTGCTGCCGATGGTCATGATGTCGTTGGCCGGATGGATGGCACCCAGGCGCACCATGGCTTCGTCACCGGACCAATTTTCGCCGGCCTGCAGGACCGCATAGTTTGCCAACTGCAGATCTACGCTCCTTTGGGGATGGGCAGGGGTGCAGATGGGGTTGTCCAGCCGATAGAGACCGTCGGGGAAATAGATGGTTCGGTTGGGGTTTTCGTCGATGAGCTTTTGGATGTCTCCGGACACGTCCCGGCTACCATCGTTTGGCATATAGTCGGTCACGATGATGTAACTGTTCGTCATAGAAATACCTCACTTTGGTTGCATACTTATTTGTCTCTTGCAATTTTCTCCGCACAAATAACCACACGCAACGGATGCAGCTCTTCCTCCGGCGTCATGGGCATGGGTTCGCCGTAGCGCAGGTGCCGCAGCAGCAGGTCGAGAAAGTCCCGGCAGGTGCTGCTTGCTGTGTCCAGTGCGCCTTCGTCTCGGTCGGTGTACACATGGCTGTGTCTGCCGCCGTCGGTGATCTCTGCCATACCAGCGGTGCCAAAGACCCGCACGTGTTCGTTGCCCCAGCTTGGGAAACTTTTCGGATTAAGATAGTTCATGCACAGTGTGGCAAGACCACCGTTTTCCAGCTCCATTTGCAAAGACGCCGCTGTGTACAGCCCGGTATGGTCTCCGTTTTCTACATGATTCAGCGCTGCGTTGCCCAAATGGGTCTGCACCGCTTCGATGCTTGTCACAGCCAGTCCGGTGATATGCTCGATGAAACGCACACCATGGATGCCCACCCAGCGGATCAGACCACCGTCGGTCTCCTCATTCTGGGGACGTCTGCCGGGGTTCATGGGATAGGACTTTTGGGCATACACCTGCACCACTTCGCCGAGCTTGCCACTTTGCACCAGCTCTCGCAGAGACCAAAAGGGTTCGTAAAACACCGTGTCGGCGATCTCATGGAATTCTCTGCCGCACCGCTCTGCCGCCGCCAGCACCCTGTCCAGTCCGTCCTCCGTCAGCACCGCCGGCTTTTCTGCGTACACATGGCACCCGGCTTCTAGACACAGAATGGCGTCCTGCTCCTGGTCGGCACGCTTGGGGGAGCAAAGAGAGACCATGTCCAGCTTGGTTCCGGCAAGCATTTCCGGCAGGCTGTCGTACCGGGGGATCTTCTCCCAGCCAGGAATTTGATTTTCCAGATTCTTCCATTGCTCCATGGTCATGCACACGGCAGCGATCTCTCCATCCGGATGTGCCTTCAGTCGGCCGTGGATCTGGTGGCCGTTCATGCCGTAGATGCCGATCCTGATTTTTTCGTTCATATCCGATCCTTTCCCATACAGGCGGCTATACTGCCGATCAATATTCCGTTCGGTCGATGACGGTCTGCTTCAGGGCGCCGGAGAGTCGGTTGAAGTACTCTGCATACCCACCAATGCGCACCACCAGATTCTCGTGCTGTTCCGGGTGTTCCAGGGCATCCAGCAGCTCTTCCCGGGATGCACAGGTGATCTGCAGCTGCATACCGCCTTCGGCAAAGAAGCCTTGCACCATGGGTTTCAGCAGCGTATCGATGTGACTTTTTGCCATACGCAGGTTGGTCACCGGTGTACCCAGCACCTTCCCCAAATGGAGCGCCGTCACGCTTTTCAGCATGGCAGTGGGACCGCACACGTCTCGACCATGGATGGCACCGCAGGAGTCACACAAAGGATCGTTGTCGGCACGTCCGTCCGGTGTGGCACGGATCCCGATACCGGCGTCGGCGTAGGTCACAAACTGGTTGGACACGGCAAAATATTTGCCGCCGGGCGTACAGGTGTGGGTCTCGAACCGGCTGTAGATCCGATCGGACACGATCCCGGCAATGCGGTTCACGGCTGCATCGTCGTTGCCATGCTTGGGACAGTTTTTGCACTGGGCAAGGAACATGGGATCCCGACTGTCCAGCAGTGCGATAAATTCTTCCGCCGTATATTTCTTTTCATTAAACACCAGCTTCTCGATGGCCGCCATGGAGTCGATCACGTTGATCACACCGGCCACGTTCAGGACCGACCAGTTGTATCGGGCACCGCCGGCGTTGAAATCGATCTGCTTGTCGATGCAGTCGTCCACGAACAGGGTGCGGACAGGCTGAGGTCGGTAGGCGGCTCTGGTCTTCCGGTGCTCTTCCAGAATGGCGCAGACCTCGTCAATGGTATTTTCCACCGCCGCACAGTAGCCGTCCAAGAAGGCGTCAAAATCCGTATAGTTGCCAAGCTGTTCACGAAAGAAATGATCAAAGACAAGTGCTGTATTGATGCCGGCGTCGTCGGAACCCACGTTGGACAGACCCTCGATCATGGTTTCCGTACAGCCGCCAAAGGCCATATAGGGCATATCGGCATCGGTGACCTGAGGCAGACGTGCGTGGATCTCCTTCACAAAGCCGTGCCAGTTGTACAGCGCCGGTTGACCACAGCCGGAGCCAATGGATGCATACACCGCTTCCCACACGTCGTTGGGCATATCCTCGGTCACCAAAAGCTGGAAGGACGGACGACGGCAGTTCTGGGCAGCGTGCAGGCACTGGATGGTCAGCTCGTTGTAATTGGGGCCCAGCGGAGACGACCAGCTGTTGTTCACGTCCACATGGGAGTACAGTTCCCGGAGCAGGTCTTCGATGTTTTCGCCGTGCCAATAGGGGTACAGCCCACGATCCAAGCCGCCCAGGTCGTCACAACCGTCTACGTAGTACACAAAGTTCCAGGATACAACGGCTTCAAAAATATTTCGTGGTGTGTGGTTCGGCACCCAGGACAGGGCGTCCACAATGGCGTTGATCCGGTCTGCGTTCGCCGGTGTTTTTTCGCTCTCCAAATAGTCTATCATCCGTTTGCGTAGAATTTCGATCCCGTCAAGCAGCAGAGTCATGGCCAGACGAAAATCTCCTTCCGGCAGCGCATCCACACGAGCCCGGTAGCCGATGAGACCATCGTGCAAAATCCGGCGGAAATTGATGAAGGAATGGGTGTATCCGGCGCCACCAACGGTGTGGGGCGTGCAGATGGGTGCCACACGACCGGCGATCTGGTTCAGGTAGGGTACGGCTTCCGGCACCTTTTTGTCGATCTCACCGGGCAGATAGCGCCAGGTATAGGAATATTCCGGCACGGCACCCAGGTAGTTGGTGTTGGTCAGAGACAGACCGCAGGGGTACAACTGACCACCTTCGTACGGTGGCAGAGCGGCGTGGGCAAAAAAGTCGGCGGTGGCACGAGAAAAGGCAAGCAGTGGTGTATCATTGGGGTTCTCGATCAGTCCGGCAGCATAATATTCTCCGGCATCCCGAAGACGTTTCACGATGGTTTCCATGGATAGTTCTCCTTATATAGCTTACTGTCCAAGCAGCGTTGTGTGTGCCGGGTCACGCCAGCAGCGCACCATATCGTCCACCAGCCCGGACACGTACACGGCTTTGTCGGTCTTCACCAGTCGTTCTGCCGGGAAGAAGCGGACGGTCTCTTTCTTTTGCAAATAGTTGATCACGCGGGTATGTACGCTGGCCGCCCGGATACCGCAGGGGTATTCTTGGGTTTCTCCGGCAGCCGCAGCGGCAATGGCGGTCTCCAGCTTTTGCAGATCGTTGGCAAAGGGGTCGCCGTAGATGCGCTGGGTACCGTCACGAAGCACCGCCACAGCCTTGCCGTACGTGGTGTAGTCCTCGGGCATCAGAGAACGGGCAAGAGGCGTGTCGCTTTGGGCATAGTAGATATCGGCCTTCTCGAAGTGGAAGTGGTAGATGGGGTTCAGGTTTGTGTCCGTGGCGTGGGAGGTCAGGTAGTGCAGCATAGCCCCGTCCGGCATGGTCAGATCCACTTTACAGGTGTCGTAGTTTTCGATGTCGTTGGCACGGTACAGCTCGCCGTGGATGGTCATAGGTACAGCAGCTTCTCCGTCTCCACCCAGCACGAACAGCATATTGTGGAGGTAATGTGCGGTGGCGTTGTTGGCGATGCTATCGTAGACGGCGTTGCCCCGGTCGTCCTTGATCTTGCCAGCCCAGCCGGAGCCACGGTGGTAGTAGGCAAAGTCACGAGGCCACAGGACCATGGACTTCATATCGATGCAGCTGCCGAATGCGCCGCTCTGGATATCTTTCTTGATGGCAAGAGTCACCGGGCTGTAGGACCATTGGTAGCCGATGAACACGAACTTCCCGGCATCCCGACTGGCCTTTTCCAGAATTTCGATGTCCCCTTCGTCGGCGCACAGGGGCTTTTCGCACAGGACGTTGGATCCGGCTTGCAGGGCAGCTATGATCTGCGGCGTGTGGAACTGGATGGGGGTAACGATGACAGTCAGATCGGGGGACTGTTCGGCAAGCAAGCTGTCGATGGAATCGTACACGGGAATGCCGGCCTTCTGCAGATCGCTCAGTCTGGGCGAGGTGACTGCAAAGGGGTCTGCCACGCCTACAGGAACGATGCGGTCGTCGTGCCGGTCTAAGAGATAATCTGTATACATTTTGCCATAGCCGCCGATCCCGACCAAGGCAAGTTTGATTTTGTCCATAACAATGCTCCTACGATAAAGGATGTGGGTTTTATGTCAACTTCATTATACACAAAACGGCGACGGATTGCAAGAGGAAAATAGGAAAAAGTCAGGAGTCAGAGATAAGAAATCAGAAGTCAATGTGGCGTGTACAGAAATCCGATACCGCCGCTTCCATGTTTTGCTTTCTAAAGCAAAATGGGCACAGACCTTGCCAACATTGGTGTATCCAATGTTGACGGTCTGTACCCAATTCTGATTTCTTAATTTACAAAATTATTCCGAAATGGCTTCCATCCACTGTTCCAGCTTCTTTTCGATGCCGCTCTGGGCGCTTGCCATCTTGGACGCAAAGTTGCCGCTGCCGTTGTTGATCACCTCGGATACGATACCAAACACGTTGTTCAGCGAGCTGTTCATGATACGACCAATGTCGAAGATCAGGTTGCTGCGGACGATATCGAACACTTCGGACTGCAGCATGGAGTCGGTGGTGTTGTACTTCACCTTGTAGCAGGTCTCAAAGATGGCCGGGATCACGATCAGGTTACCTGCATATGCCATGTATTCCATGACGGCAGCACTCATAGCCGGGTCCGCAGCAGCCAGCGGAATGGCCCACAGAGAGTACGCATTGGACGTGCAGACCACGTAGTCCCCCTGCACCTCATCGAACATGGGATAGGGCACAAAGCCTACGTCAAAGTCCAGGTCACGGAGCTCGGAGCTGATGAGCCCCAGCGGGAAGGCATAGAACAGCGAACGACCTTCCTTGAATACGGTGGCATCGTCGCCGATCTTGATGAAGGTGGTGTCCGGAGAATCGTGCAGGAAGGAGGTCCATTTTTCCACCAGGGACACGGTGCGTTCCGACATATAATCCGGGTCGATGGTCAAAATACCGTTGTCATCGGCGGACACGGATACGATACCGGAGGACAGCGCCAGTGCCTGTACCTGGATACTGTCGATGGAGAAGCCGAACTGGTCGTTTGCTTCCTGTGCCTTGCCGTCGGAGTTCAGGTCGATATAGGTGCCGGCGGCCATTTCCGTCATTTTATCAAAGGTCCATTCGTCGGATACCACCAGCTCGTACGGGTCTTCCAGGCCGTAGTCCGTCAGCAGCTTGCCGTTGAAGAAGATACCCTGGCTTCTGCCCAGAGAGCTGGGTGCGATGTCACCGGTAGCAAAGTATAGCTTGTTTTGGATCGTTGCCTTTTCGATCAGGGACGCACGCCACCAAGGTGCCTGAAAATCCAGATAATCGTAGTCCAGCATATTCAAGAACTGCTCGGTATAGGTCAGAGCGCCGATGTTGTTGCTGTGTCCTGCCACGAAGTCGTAGGCAGCGTCTCCGGCGGTATTGGCGTTGCGCACCAGGTTCATCCAGTTGTTGTCACCGGCACGACCGTTCTCTTCCAAAAATGTCAGGCTTACGTTCAGGCGGTCGGCCACCAGTGCGTTGCGCTTGTAGATGGCATCGTTGACGGTCTCACCGGTCATTTCCTCTGCATCAAATTCCACGTCCTCATAGTGCTGCCAGCCCAATACGGTGATGCTGGTCCCACCATAGTTCAGATCCTCCGGCAGACCAAGCGGATACCCGGTCTCCTCGGTCTCCGTAGCCTGTGTCATGTCCGCCGTGGTGTCAGCGGTCTTCGTCTCCTCTTTCTTTTCCCCACAGGCCACCAGCGAAGACGCCATGAGCAGTGCAGCCAACAGCAGGGACAGCATACGCTTCTTGTTCATTCGAATCTCTCCATTCTTGTCTATATTACCACACGAGTATTATACCAAATCCGCCACGCAAAGTCAATGCAGACAACACCCAAATATCTCTGCCCCACATGGGTCGGTCTTTATTCATCTTTCCAAAAATCCGACAGGATGCGATTCAGGCTGTAGGTGTCTGCTGTGTACCGGATGTGCTGCCAATGGGACGGGAACAGCAGCTTGGTGCCCGGTTCGTTGTAGCGGTCGTCGATGAGCACCACCACGCCTCGGTCGGTCTCGGAGCGGATCACACGTCCGGCGGCCTGCAGGACCTTGTTCATGCCCGGATAGACGTAGGCAAACTCCTGTCCGTTTTCTGTGCGGTTCTGGTAATATTCTGCCATGAGATTGCGTTCCGGCGAGAGACCCGGCAGTCCCGTTCCCACCACGATGGCGCCGATCAGCGAATCTCCCATCAGGTCAATGCCCTCGGAGAACATACCGCCCAGCACACAAAATCCAACGAGATGCGGATACTTCTTGGATTCAAATACATGAAGGAACTGCTCCCGGTCGAATAGGGTCATGCCGCTTTTCTGGCGCACCGTGGGAATGTGGGGACACTGGCGCCGGAACAGACGATACACCGACTGCATATAGGCATAGGAAGGAAAGTACACGATGTAGTGCCCGTTTTTTGCTTCCACCACCTGCTCGATCACACCGGCTACGTCCTCGGCACTGTCCCGGCGGTCGCTGAATCGGGTGCTGGTACCATCGTAGGCGATCAGGCACAAATTGTCCTTTTCGTAGGGGGACGGCAGGTCCAGATACACGCTGTCCGGTGAGCCGGTGACGCTTTGGTAATATTCGATGGGCGAAAGTGTGGCGGAGAAGAATATCGATGCTTTGGCACTTTTCAGCATGGCATTCAGTCGTTCGCCGGGGTCCAAACATAAGATCTGCACAGTCATTTTGCGCTGGAACAGCTCTGCATATGCTTCTTCGGCTTCGTCAGTAGCCACAGCTGCCGGGGTCTCGCCGGATGCAAAAAAGCAGAACCTGTCGTCAGCGACGGCGGCGGCGTGGCAAAATTTGGCAATGGTCTGGCGCACGGTCACCAAAGCACCGGCGAATTCGTGGCGTTCCCGGATGTGCTGCCACAGGATGCTGTTCAGTCTGCCGAACCGTTTGGAGATGGAAACCGGTATCTCTGCCGAACGCACGTAGCCCAGCTTTTTTTCGGTCTTCCCCACGGTCACAAGACTGGCTTCTCTTTCGCACTGCCGGAACAGCACATCAAACCATTTCTCCACCGAACATAGCGCTTCTTCAAATTTGGTGTCCTCCGGGAAGCATTTGTCCTTCACCGCACGGAGCCGTTCGATGTCCTCGTAGGTCAGTGCAGCGGCGTACATTTCTCGGGCTCTGTCGGGCAGGTTGTGTGCCTCATCGATGCAGAACACGTAGCTTTCCCGGCGATTGGGGTCGCCAAAATACCGCCGAAGCCGCATGGTATCGTCAAAGAGATAGTTGTAGTCGCAAATGATCAGGTCACAAAACTCACTGAGCTCCAATGCCAGCTCGTGGGGACAGATCTCATGCTTTCCTGCCACAAGCTTGATCTGCTCGGGGGTATAGATATTGCCGTTTTCCAGCAGCTCCAGCAGTGCCACGGAGCGTCTGGCCGCCACGGGACGAAAGGTGTTTTCCCAACCGCTGTCTCTCCGACAAGGGCAGATGGGACACTTCAGCGCCATACTGGATTCTCCTTCCAGCTTGCCCACGGTACACATGAGCTCCTTTGCCAACAGCAGCATGGCACGCATATGGGGTGCATGGGTGGACAGGGTCTTTGCTGCATCCAGCGCAGCCTTGCCGGTGATGGTCTTGGCGGTGGCATAAAAGATCCGGTCGCACTTCCCCTGCCCCACTGCACGGAGCGCCGGGTACAGACCGGACATGGTCTTGCCGATGCCGCAGGGTGCCGACACGAACAATCGTTTTCCGTGGCGTATGGTGCGAAAGGCTTCCTTGATGAAATCCTCCTGTCCGGGACGAATGGTCGGGTATGGGAACGGTAAGGAACGTAGCTCATCCAGCCGCAGGGTCAGGCGTTCCTTTTCGATCCGGAAAAAGGGCATGGCACGATGGAACAGGCGATGGACGAGGGTCTCCAGCAGCGCATATTCCAGCACGGCACGCCAGCTTCGTTTGGCACCATCCACACGGCGGACGAAGGTGAGCTGTACTGCCACCCGGTCTACGGCGCTGGTCTGACACAGGAGAAAGGCATAGCACACGGCCTGGGCAAAATGGGACGGCACCGTGAACGGATTGGGATTGTCCCGGAAGCCGGCGATGGTTTTGACCTCTTCCACGGTATGGAGCGTGCCATCGAAGGAAATACTATCGGCACGGCCATGGAGCTCTACGTGCATCCCATCGATCGTCCCGTCCCAAGCAAGCTCTGCCTCCGCATTGGTTGTATCGTCATCCAATAATTTATCCGTGATACGGTTTACGTGGTAGCGTTTGCCCAGCTGTGTGGGCGATTCGGTATGTGGCTCGGCATCTGGGCTGTCGGGTTCGTTGTCAGCGATGGTCTCCGGCTCCAGCACCCGGCGAAACCCATATTTTTCTGTGTACACCATGGGTCTGTCCACGCCATAGGCATACCCGGCCAGCTCGGTGACGGTGACGGTCAGGGTATCTCTTTCCCGTTGGTACTCCATGCTTTGTCTCCTTTCGTGGGGTTTTGCAACATTATACCATATCTCGCCGGGTTTTGCAACATTGCCCTTGACATTCGCCGTCGCAATGTGTATAATAAGGATGAAATACAAAAAGATCGAGGAAGAAAGAATCATGGTACTAACGCCCAAAGAAACCACCGTAGCATACCGTTGTCCGGCGTGCGGTGCGCTTGTGATGAGCATGGTCGGCGTATTTTCGCTGACGGCCGATATGATGCGTCTGAAATGTCCCTGTGGTGAGTCGGCACTGGAAATTATTTACACCAAGGATAAAAAGGTGCGTCTGAACGTGCCCTGTTTTGCCTGTCCCACGCCCCACAGCTACCAGATCTCGTCCCAGATGTTTTTTGAGAAGGAGCTGTTTCTGTTGCCCTGCGCCTATTCGGGACTGGACATCTGCTTCATCGGCAAGGCAGACAAGGTGCAGAAGGCCGCCAAGGAAGCGGAGGAGGAGCTGTCGGAGATGCTGGGGGACACAGATTTTGCCACCTTTGCGGCTGCACGAGGAGAGCGAGGAGAGCTGACGGACCCACAGGTATACGACATTGTGCTGTACGTGATCCAGGAGCTGCAGGACGAAGGCGCCATCCATTGCCACTGTCCGCAGGGCAAGGGAGAATATGTGGTGGATATTTTCGAAGATAGGATCCGGGTGACGTGCAGGAAGTGTGCGGCCTCGGTGGAGATCCCCACCGGCAGCCTATCGCAGGCCCAGGATTTTCTGGAAAACTGTACCAGACTGGACTTGACGTAAGAAAGAAGCCGTGCTTTGCAAAGTCAGAAGTTAGAATTCAGAAGGCAGAAATGGGTACAGGATTCATGTAAGGCTTGTACCCATTTTTGTTTTGTCCATATGGGTGTCGCTATAGGAACGTCCTGCACAAGACGAATGTATGGTAGGATGCCCTCGGCGCTTTCCGGTGACGTCATCCCACCGTAACTTCTTATCTCTGACTTCCTCATGCACACCTTCCCTGTGCGTGCATATCCTAATACCAGAGTGGCCAAGGTGGCTGCTTGCGGTGCCGGTGGGTGCCGCCGACCTCGTGATGGGGAAAGGATAAAAATATGGGATGCTTCTGTAATATCTTCGAAAACAACGAATGGCTCTGGATCCTGCTCCTGCTGCTGATCCTGTTCTGTGGCTGTTGTAACTAACGTCGTAAAGCCAAAGCCGATGCTACAGCAGATGATCGGCTGAATAACCTTGGTCGTCCTCATTTTGGGGACGATCTTTTTTTATTCCCTCGATAAACTGTCAAAATAATCGTTGCATTTTTCAGCAAAATGGTGTATAATGATATCGTGTCTACGAATATTATTTTTTATACGAATCAGAAAGGATTTTGAAACATGAAACGATCTGCTTCTTTGCTGCTTGCCATGCTCATGATCGCCACGCTGCTGGCTTCCTGTGCAGGCAGTACAACAGAAACTACCACCGATACCACGACTACGGATGTGGAGACGGAACCGGTCGTCACCGAAACCGAGCTGACCCATGGGCTTAGTGGCTATGACTTTGGTGGTGAGAGCTATGTATCGCTGGTGCGTACCGAAAAGCTGACCCACTTCACCGCTGAGGAATACAATGGGGAAGCCTTGAACGATGCTGTATACAACCGGAACAATCTTGTCACCGAGGAATTCAATGTGTCGCTGTCCTTTGTGGATGTAGTCAGTGACCGGACGACCTTCAACAACACCATCAGTACCAGCATTCTGGCACAGGATCAGGCTTATGATCTGATCGTACCCGACTATTGGTGGGGTGCCGAGGTCAACGGCTGGTTCTTCAACCTGACCAAGGTGGACGTGCTGGCATTGGATGAACCTTGGTGGTGCGGTGGTTGGAACGATGCTGCCCTGATCGAGGGGATGCTGCCCGGTGCCGTAGGTTGGTACACACTGGATATGATCTCCAACATGAACGTCGTTTTCTTCAACAAGAACCTGTATGAGACCTCCGGGCTGGACAGTGCCTTTGGGCTGGACGGACTGTACAACACGGTGCGGGAAGGCAAATGGACCTGGGATCTATACACGAAGCTCTGCACGGCTGCCACGCAGGATCTGGACGGGGACGGCGTCATAACAGACAGTGACCAATACGGCTCGATCTCCGGGCTGCAATCCGGGCGTGCGATCCTGTGGAGCCTGGGCATGGAGCTGTGTCACAAGGAGGACGACGGTTCTCTGGTACCCACATTATCTACAGAGAAAAACTATGACATCTTCAAAAAAGCCCTTGTATTTTACGAGGACGGCGGCAACGGCTACGAGCGCAGCGGCAATCTGTTCATTGGCGATCAGGTGATGTTCGACATGACGAACATTGGTGCGGCATCGGGCTTCCGGGATATGGAATCGGACTTTGGTATCCTGCCCTTCCCGAAATATGACGAGAGCAGCGAATACCGGAACCGGAACTATGGCACATCCTATTTTGCCATTCCGATCACCGCCAAGAACACGGAGCTGTCTGCTGTGATCCTGGAGGCGCAAAACTTCTACAGCTATCGAGATGTTCGCCCCACGTACTATGATACGGTGCTGAAGGCAAAGGCTGCCCGGGACGTAGACACCTGTGAAATGATGGATCTGGTGCTGGAGACCTGCTACATCGACCCGTTCTTCGTCTACGGCACGGTGCTGAACGCCGTAGCGGACGTACCCTTCAACCTGATCGTGAATGGCAAGGACACCTATATGTCCCAAATGGAATCCCTGAACAAATCCATCGGCACCAGCCTGGAGAAGCTCATCACAGCCCTAAAACAAGCAGAAGAGAAATAAGAGATTAGGGCACCACCGCACAATTCACGGCTAACGCCTTGATGGCACATCTGCTTGCATCTTTCCCGTCATACTTCACAAATCCACCTTGCCTTACGAGTGTAAGCCTGCGGTGAATTTGTTTTGTCTGACGAAAAATCTGCCGATGCATCTGCATCATCAGAATTGTGCGGTGGCGCCTTAGAAGTCAGATACCCTTCGAATGGGGTACCGCAGTAAAATTAGGAATAGAAAAAATGGGTGCAGGATGTACGTCTTGCGCCCATTTTGTTGTTTCTATATTGGTATCGCCACAGGTCCGGTTTGGTAATACGTGGTGACTTCTGACTTCTTACTTTTCCACCACGATCGTCTTAATTTCAAACGGATGGAACGTCACGTTTACTTTACCGTCTACGATGGGCAGCTCGGTTCCGTCTTCCTCCAACAGGTTCGTTACCGTCACTCGCTTTGCGCCCGGCAGCGTGAGCGTACAATTGGTCGTGTTCCGTTCGCATTCGTACAGACGCAGCACGTAGGCTCCCTCGATATCCTCCGCTGCTTTCACCGCTTCACACAGCACGTTCGGGGCATCGATGGCGAACAAAGGTTCGCTTTCCACCACGCCGGGGATCACCACAGGCTTGTAGTTCAGCTCATAGGCCGGGTACACCACGTTCTCCGCAGCAAAGGCTCCCACGTGAGGCAGCAGGCTGTAGGTCATGGTATGGACGCCGTTGTCCGAGATGGGGTCCGGTCGATAGCAGCCCTTCTGCAGGGTCAGACGCATATCGGATTCCTCTACGGAAATGCCGTACTTGCAGTCGTTCAGCACCGCCACGCCGTACCGGGATTCCGACAGATCCGACCAACGATGGTTGCACACCTCAAATTTGGCGGCTTCCAAGGATGTGTTCCGGGTGGTGGGTCTCTCTACGTGCCCGAACTGGATCTCATTCTTCACAAAGCCGGAGCGAACGTTCACGTCAAACCCGGCCTTCAGCAGCGCATGGGTCTCGTGCCAATCCAGCTTCACCTCATAATCGATGCGAGGATCCTTGGCGTAGAACACCGTATCCACCACAGCTGTAGAGTTCTTGCTCAGCTTGTAGGTGCTGCGTACCCGATACTCCACGGCTCCGTCGGCCACCACTTCGTGGGACAGACATTCGGTGACCGCAAAGAGCTTCTTGAAAATGTCGTCCTCGATCTCCCAGTTGTCGTAGTCCGTACACAGACATTCCCCAAACCACAGGGTACCCAGTGCGGCACCACCGGCCTTCTTCACTTCTCTGTTCACTCTACGGTCGATGAGAGAGGAAATATACCCGTTCTCGTCAAAGGTCACGATGTACAAGGGGGTCGTCAGTACGTTGCCGTTTGCCTGGAACGCACCGTCTGCAGCCTTGGCAGGTGTACCGGCGGTCAGTGTCACGGTACCCAGAGCCGGAATGGTGGTCTCTACAACGGTCTTTTCGTTGCCATCCATGTCGGTGTAAACCTGTGCTGCCGCATCGGCAAAGCTGTGTGCTCCATCCAGAACGGTGTGGTCGTGCCGCTCGAAGGACAGTGTATTGTACAAAGACAGCTTTGTGTCGTCTGCTTTCGCCATGGAAGCTGCATAGTTACCCGTGATCTCGTTTGCCTTGGCGATGAGCTGCCGCATTTCCGGGAAGGCGATCTCGTACACCTTGGGAATGCTGGTGCCGGGCAGAATGTCGTGGAACTGGTTTTTCAGCAGGATCTTATACATTTCGTCCCGCTCATCTTTGTCGGTCTTGCCGGTCAGCACACCGAACAGCTCCATGTTCCGCAGAGCGATCTCGGCATAGCGATTGTTCTTTTTCACGTCGTGCATCTGGGTCAGGGTACCACGGTGGTATTCCAGGTACAATTCCCCATCGTACAGCGGCAGCTTGTCCCGGCGCTCTTCCAGCTTTTGCATGAAGGAGCTGGCGGTCACCGGCTCGATGGTGGGCATACCGTCAAGATCACGGACACGCTTCATGTATTCCAGCATCCCATAGGTAGGACCACCGCCGCCGTCCCCAAAGCCATAGGCCACCAGTCGGCTGTCATTGGTGTGCTTGTCCCGAATCTCGTTTACCGCACCGTTCAGTGTGGGCACATCGGGGATCACGTGCATCCGGTTCAGGTGGGTCATGACCTCACTGCCGTCGATGCCACGCCATACAAAGGTGTCAGCCGGGAAGGTGTTCAGGTCACTCCAGGACATCTTTGTTGTATAGAAATATTTGACGCCGGCACCCTTCATGATCTGGGGAATGGCACCGTTGTAGCCAAAGGTATCGGGGAGCCAGAAGGCATCGGAGCGGTAGCCTAAGTTTTGTTCCGTGAACCGCTGACCGTATAAGAACTGCCGTACCATGGATTCGCCGCCGGTGACGTTGCAGTCGCATTCCACCCAGACGCCGCCGTTGGGGTCGTAGCGTCCTTCAGCGACCTTTTGCTTGATCCCCTCAAAGATGGCAGGATAATAGTCCTTCATCCAGGAAAGGTGCAGCGCCGAGGACTGGATAAAGGTGTAGTCCGGGTACATATCCATCAGCGTCAGGGCTTCGGCATAGGTACGGGCACACTTGCGGATGGTCTCCGATACGGGCCAGAGCCAGGCGGTGTCCATGTGAGAGTGTCCCACCAGTCCGATGAACCCACGGGAACGATCACCGCCGGGATGCTTTGCCAGAGCCGGTTGGAGCAGGGGCAGGATCGTTTCGGCCGAGGTACGCAGCTCGTCCACGGTGGCATAGGCTGTATCCTGGATCAGGTGCGGGAAGGCGTTCATCAGGCATTCGTGTGCCTTCATAGCCGTAAAATTGTTCTCCGGCAGCCGGGCGATCTGCAGTACGGTGGCAAGATCGAAGCAGAAGTCCCGGAAGGTCGTGTCCAGCACGCACAGCCGAATGCCGTGGAAATGCTTGGTGAAATTCGTCTGTGCTCTGTCCATGCCGTAGGCACTGTACGGAGAGCAGCCCAAGCAGTCGTGACCGGCATAGCACTCAAAGTCCAAAGCGAAGTGTTCTCCGGCCTTGGCGTGGTCGGTGATGAACATGGCAGAGTGCATAGCACCAAGGAAGTTGTTTTTGGAATTGATAATACCGGAGGGCTTCCCGTCCTTGTAGCAAAGGATCTCCACGGCTTCCGCATCGGGGATGGCACAAAGGATGGCACCGTCACAGCATTCGGGCACGGTCACCTCGCAGTGGAGCCAAAGATTGCCGTACTCGTGACCCCAAGCGTTACCGGGCTGGATGGGGCTCATGTCGGTCGCAGACGGCGGTAGGCGCAGGTGCGCATCGGTCTGGAAGCCGGTCACGCCGTCCAGGTCACAGACAGGTGCAAAGATGTGTGCCGCATACCGTTCCAGCACAGCATCAAACTTGCGATACGTCCGCTGGATATACGCATTTTGATTCATCATAGGTTGTCGTCCTTTCGTATGGAAGAATAGAAACAGATTTGCGATATACCTTATTATAGCATCGTACAGGCGTGATGTCAAGGGGAAGTGCAGCAAAGAAAGAGGTCAGAAATAAGAAGGCAGGTGTAGGATTCACGTAAGGCTTGTATCCATTTTTGTTTTGTCTATATGGGTGTCGCTGTAGGAACGTCCTGCACAAGACGAATGTAGGGTGGGATGCCCTACCCTTGGTATTTACGGCTCTTTCCGGTGACATCATCCCACCGTCGAACATCTATGGCCGAACAATATGGATATCGTATATACAAAAATATTCGTCCTAAATCCTATGTATAACCGACACCAATGAAGCATGATCAAGAAATTACGACGGTGAGATGATGAATACCAAATTATTAGTTCAGTCAAGTAGTAGGCTGACCCATACATTCGTTTTGTGTAAGACGTTCCTACGCCAATGACTTCTGACTTCTCAATTTGCGTAGCACCACTTCTTATTTCTGACTTTTGCATTTCCTCTTGACAAGCACCGCCAAGTGTGCTATAATAATACAGAATTTTATAAAACCTATCGGAGGATAGCCTTATGGAACATATCAAGACCCTGAAGACCCGGAACCTGTGCAAGAGCGTGAAGAAGGGTGGCTGCGGCGAATGCCAGACTTCCTGCCAGTCCGCTTGCAAGACCAGCTGCGGTATCGCCAACCAGAAGTGCGAAAACGAAGCTAACAAGGAATCCAAGTAAGAACCACAAATGCCGCCGACTCTGGCGGTATTTTTTTCTTCACATACAGTAAGGAGCCAATCATGATACATCAATATACATTAGGCGGCTACAACATCGTCCTGGACATTTGCTCCGGCGCTGTGCATCTGGTGGACAAGGTGGCCTACGACATGATCGCCCTGTTTCAGGCGCACACAAAAGACGAAGTCCTTGCGCAGATCGGCGAAAAATATATCGGCAAAGACGGGATCACCGCCGACGACATCGCCGAATGCTACAGCCAGATCGAAGAACTCCGGGACAACGAAGAACTGTTTGCGCCCGATACATTTGAAGATATGGCAGGATATCTCAAAAACAAAACGGCAGGCGTCGTGAAAGCACTCTGTCTGCACGTGGCACATACCTGCAACCTGAACTGTTCGTATTGCTTTGCTTCTCAGGGGAAATACCATGGCGAACGAGCTGTCATGTCCTTTGAGGTGGGCAAGCAGGCGCTGGATTTTCTCGTGGCAAACTCCGGCACCCGGCACAATCTGGAGGTGGACTTCTTCGGTGGCGAACCGCTGATGAACTTTGACGTGGTGAAAGAGCTGGTGGCCTATGCCCGGACGCTGGAGGAAAAGCACGACAAGCACTTCCGCTTCACCCTGACCACCAACGGTATGCGCATCGACGACGACGTCATCGACTTCTGCAACCGGGAAATGAACAACGTGGTGCTGTCTCTGGATGGCCGGAAAGAAGTACACGACCGGTATCGGGTGGACTACAACGGCCGTGGCAGCTGGGAGCAGATTGTGCCGAAATTCCAAAAATTGGTAAAAGCAAGAGAGGCCTACCCGGACAAGACCTACTACATCCGGGGCACCTTCACCCATGCCAACCCGGATTTTCTCGAGGATATCAAAACCATGCTGGACCTGGGCTTCACAGAGCTGTCCATGGAGCCGGTGGTCTGTGCGCCGGACGACCCTTCTGCCCTGACCAAGGACGACCTTGCCATCGTTATGGAGCAGTACGAAAAGTTAGCGGAGCTGATGCTTCAGCGGGACAAGGAAGGCAGACCCTTCACTTTCTATCATTATATGATCGACCTGACCGGCGGTCCCTGTATCTACAAGCGCATCTCCGGATGTGGCTCCGGCACCGAATACATGGCGGTGACACCCTGGGGGGACCTGTATCCCTGCCACCAATTTGTGGGAGACGAAAAATTCCTACTCGGCAACATTTGGGATGGCGTAAAGAATACCGAGATCCAGAAGGAATTCTTAGGCTGCAACGTGTACGCCAAGCCGGAATGCAAGGACTGCTGGGCACGGCTGTACTGCTCCGGCGGTTGTGCTGCCAACGCCTACCACGCCACTGGAAACATCACGGGCATTTACGAAGCCGGCTGTGACCTGTTCCGGAAGCGGATGGAATGTGCCATTTTGGTGGCAGCCTATCGAGAAATGAACGGTGAATCCGTAGGCAGTGACGCCTGTGACTCCTGCGGCGACTGCGACTCCTGCGAAGACGAAGTGACCCATGCGCACCCCCATCTTTGATTTCTGCCATAAGTACGCCGCAAGCGATATCCTGCGCTTCCATATGCCCGGCCACAAAGGTGTGGCCGACCATAAAGGTTTTTGTGAGTACAACACGGTGTCCGATATACCGTTTTTGGGTCTGGAACCGTTGGATCTGACGGAGATCGCCGGTGCGGACAGTCTGTACGAAGCCGATGGGATCATTCGGGAAAGCGAAGACAATGCGTCGGCGGTGTTCGGCTGTCCCACGTTATACTCCACGGAAGGTTCGTCCCAATGCATCCGTGCCATGCTGTATCTTTTGACCTTGGCAAACGGCAATCGAAGGAGCATCTTAGCAGGCAGAAATGCCCACAAGACCTTTGTGACGGCCTGCGGACTGTTGGACATCGCTGTGCGGTGGCTGTATGGCGCACCTGATCGAGATTCAAACTATCTCTCTTGCCAAGTGACACCCACCGAAGTGGACGAGATGCTTTCTCGCACAAGCGAAAAGCCCATGGCGGTATATATCACCAGTCCGGATTATTTGGGCAACATGGTAGATATCGCCGGGATCGCAGCAGTCTGTCACCGGCACGGCGTACCACTGGCGGTAGACAACGCCCATGGAGCGTATCTGCACTTTCTGCCGACGCCTTGCCATCCCATGGACCAGGGCGCCGACCTTTGTTGCAGCTCCGCACACAAGACCCTACCTGCCCTGACCGGCTGTGCGTACCTGCATCTGTCCCCTGCTCTGCCCCAGGTGTACCACGAAAACGTCAAGGATGCTCTGGCGCTGTTTGGCTCCACCAGTCCCTCGTATCTGCTGCTGTGCTCGCTGGATCGGCTGAATCCGTATCTGGCAGGAGAATACAGACAAGCATTGGCGGCGCATAAAATAGATGTGGAAAACTGTCGTCGGGCGCTTGGTTCCATGGGCTACACGTGCATCGGAGACGAGCCCTGCAAGCTGACCATTTGTCCGAAGTCCTACGGCTACACAGGTGTAGAGCTATCGGAGATTTTGCGCACGAACCATATGGAATGCGAATTTGCCGACCCGGATCACCTGGTGCTCATGACCGTTCCGGGACAAAAAGACGCTCTGACACGCCTGACAGAGGTGTTGCAAAGTCTGCCCAAACGAGAACCGATAACTGCGGTTGCGCCAAGGATGCCTATAAAACAAACCACAACCGCAAAGATGTCCATTCGGGAAGCGCTGTTTGCACCCAGCGAGGTGGTACCGGTGGAAAAAGCGGCGGGGCACGTGCTTGCTGCCCTGACGGTAGGCTGTCCACCGGCGGTACCCATTGTGGTCTGCGGTGAAGTGATCCCCGACGAAGCCGTTCGGCTGATGCAATATTACGGCACGGAAACGGTAAAGGTGGTACGGAAAGAATAAATTTTCGCAAAAAAAG
>CAZUUA010000025.1:0-28083 GCA_964623635.1 uncultured Ruminococcus sp. | reverse complement strand
GAACTATGACCGGATCGCTATGGAAATGATGAACTTCACCGTGACCACCGATCCTGCCGAAGCAGACGTGATCGTAGGTGCCTCCGCACTGAACGAAGATGCACTGGCTGCTGTTAAGGCCGGTACGCCTTACATGGGTTACAGCTCCTCCGCTGCCCGTGGCTACAGCGCACTGTTCGGCGAGACCCTGGTTCGGGATTATGCTTACGGTATGGACTGCCTGGCCTATGTGACCTACCCCACCACCACCCTGGTGAACGCAAGTTACGTGACCGACAACGATGACGTGTTCTACGGCTATGGCGTAGGCTACTTCACCGCTATCCCCGAAGGTGCCCAGGTACTGGTCCAGATGGACGGCACCAAGACTCCTACCGAAGGCTTTGTTCAGGCCATCGATGACGAGCAGAAGGCCTACGCTGACGCATACCTGAATGGCTCCATCCAGGGTATCGCTTACGAAGGTAAGGATGTGGATGGCAACGACGTGAGCGTGGTTCTGTTCGCCAACACCCTGACCAACAAGGGTCACCAGAGAGACGAGTACGCCTTCATCTCCAACTTCATCTACGCCAATATGCTGGGCGACGACTTCGTGGCCGTCGAAGAAGCACCTGCTGTAGAAGAAACCGTAGAAGCACCGGTGGTTGAAGAAGCTACTGAATCTACGGAAGAAGTCACCGAAGACGTGACCGACACCACCATCGAAGCACCGGTTGTCGAAGACGCATCGGTAGTGGAAGAGACCGTATCTCCTTCCAGTGACGCCAAGAACGCACGGTACTATCCGGCTATGTACGCACGGTATGACGTAGTGCTGCAGCTGGGCGAAGGTGTGACCATCAACACGAAGGAAGCATTTAGTATGCACTTTGGCGCACGCCGCACCATCAACTTCACCGTAGCCGATGGCTATGAGATCACTGCCATCACCGTGAACGGAGAAGCTGTGGAAGTGGCTGACCATTACACCATCACCGCCGCCAGCGAAGATTACGTGATCGTAGTGACGACCGCTGCTGTTGCGGAATAACAGAAGTAAAATAAGAAGTGTACAAATTTCCAAAAGGCATAGCCAAAGGGAGTTTGTACACTTCTTTTGCATCTAAAACGATTCTTTCCATGAAAACAAAAAGCGCCTGCCGGAAAAGCCAAGCAAACGCTATATATTAAACTTCAAACTGCTGCCTTCACATAGTGATGTCTGCAAACTGGGCACCGATGTAGTCGGCCAGTGCGATGGGGGACAGGTGCATCTGCATTCCCCGAACGCCGGCGCTGACATAGAACCGATCGAACAGAGTAGCGGTCTCGTCGATCCAGGTGGGGTAGAGCTTTTTCATACCCACCGGAGAACAGCCACCGCGGATGTATCCGGTAAGACCCAGCAGCTCCTTTACGTGGATCATTTCGACCTTTTTGTTGCCGGAGACCTGGGCGCATTTTTTCAGATCCAGCTCCATGGCCACCGGAATGCAGAACACATTGATGCCGTTCTTGTCGCCACGGGTCACCAGGGTCTTGAACACCATATCCGGGTCCAGTCCTTTTTGTTCAGCGATATGCACGCCGCTCAGGTCGCTTTCGTCCACTTCGTATTCCAATGTATCAAATGGGATTCCTGCCGCTTCCACCAGCCGCAGCGCATTCGTCTTTACCATGTTTGTTCGATCCTTTCCGGGGTGTTTTTTGTGGTGGAGGGGACTATGATCTTCCATGTATCCACCAAATCCCCGTCCCATAAGTCTACCACATTTTTGCGGAAAATACAAGTGGGGAAACGTGGGAAAATGTGAGATATTTGTGAAAAAAATGTGTGAATCTGTCTATTGTATCCGGGTGGATTTTGTGCTATACTACTTTCTAAGCAACGCTGACCAACTTGAAAAAACGAGCCTAAAAGCAAATGGCTTCTTTGGTGCATTTTCGATACGGATCAGTATTACTATCATCATGCGAAAGCGAGACGGATCATGCAAAAACTACGGGACTATCTCAAGAAATATTTCATCGATGCCATGGGAGCGATGGCGCAGGGGCTCTTTGCGTCGCTGCTCATCGGCACGATCTTCAAGACCATCGGGCAATATTTGCACCTGGACTTTCTCATCGAGCTGGCCGGCATAGCATCGGGTGCCGCTGGTATGGCGATCGGTGTTGCGGTGGCCAACGCTATGAAGGCCCATCCGCTGGTGCTGTTCTCCTGTGCAGTGGTGGGCAGTGCCGGGTATAGCTTAGGGGCGGACATCACCATCGGTGCCGATCAGGTGATCCACTATACGGCCGGTCCGGCTGGTGCGTTTTTCGCCGTGATCGCAGCGGTGGAGCTGGGTATGCTGGTGTCCAAGAAGACCAAGGTGGACATTCTGGTAACGCCATCTGTGACGATCTTAGTCGGTTTTGGTGTGGCAAAGCTGCTCTGTCCGGCTGTGGCATACATCATGTATTACTTAGGGGAGTTCATCAACACAGCAACCGTCCTGCATCCGTTCGTGATGGGGATCATCGTGTCGGTGGTGGTCGGCATTATCCTGACCCTGCCCATTTCCTCTGCGGCGATCTGCTCCATGATCGGCATCACAGGCATAGCAGGCGGTGCTGCTGTGGTGGGCTGTTGTGCGCAGATGGTAGGCTTTGCGGCTTCCAGCTTCCGGGAAAACGGCTGGGGTGGCGTGGTATCTCAGGGTCTTGGCACCTCCATGCTGCAGATGGGCAACATTTGCCGCAGACCGCAGATCTGGATCCCGGCAACCTTAGCTTCTGCTGTGGTGGGACCGATCTCGACACTGGTCTTCCAGTTGGAATGCACAGGCGTTTCTGCTGGTATGGGCACCTGTGGACTTGTGGGTCCCCTTGGCATCCTGACCGACATGGGTTCCAGTGCCAATATGTGGATCGGTATGCTCCTGTGCTGCATCGTGCTTCCGGCAGTGCTGTCCTTTGTCTTCAGCGAGATCATGCGCAAGCTGGGCTGGATCCGCTTCGGCGATCAGCAGCTGTGATCGTGGCTTGGTGTCACGTCTAAAAATATACGAGGTAACCATATGAACAATAACGATTATCAGAACAACAATCCGTATGTGCCGCAGGAGAAGCATTGCCCCCGGTGTGGTGCAGTGGTACCGGAGAACGCCATTTTTTGCGGTAGCTGTGGTCTGTCCCTGCAGCAGCCGAAGACAGACGTGCTGTCGGTGGGCGATTATCTGTTGATGATGGTGCTGTTCTCCATTCCGGTCGTGGGATTCGTGCTGATGCTGTACTGGGGCTTTGGCAGTCGTACGGCTGTGAACCGGAAGCATTTCGCCAGAGCCTACCTGATCTTTTATGTGATCAACATGGTTCTCAGCGTGGCCATGCTGGGTGCGCTGGGTTCGCTTGGCTCCAGCGTCACGGACAGCGCCATGAGCCTGTTTTAAGGCACCACCGCACAATTCACGGCTAACGCCTTGATGGCACATCTGCTTGCATCTTTCCCGTCATACTTCACAAATCCACCTTGCCTTACGAGTGTAAGCCTGCGGTGAATTTGTTTTGTCTGACGAAAAATCTGCCGACGCATCTGCATCATCAGAATTGTGCGGTGGCGCCTTAAGTTCCAACCAAAGGCATCGGTCTACGGATCGATGTTTTTGTTTTTTTGCCGGGAACCTCTTGCAAATTCCGTACCGATCTGCTATAATGAGAGCATACCAAAATCGATCCAGAAGTGGTACAATGCATCAGTATAAAACACGGGTGCTAAATATCGTGTGTGCCCTTCACTCCACATATCCAAGGAGGAACAAAATCATGCCGAAGAAATTTGCGTTTATTGGCGCTGGCAGCTTTATATTCACCCGAAATTTGGTACGGGACCTGCTGACGTTCCCGGCCTTTGCCGACTGTGAGATCGCACTGATGGACATCCACGAGGAGCGGCTGGCGCTGATCCACAAGGTCTGTGACAAGATCAATGCCGCTATGGGTGGTACTGCCAAGATCACCTCCACCCTGAGCCGCAGGGAAGCATTGGAAGGCGCAGACGGCGTGCTGTGTACCGTGTTCAACGGCGACATCGACATTTGGCGGCACGAGATCGAGATCCCCAAGACCTTTGGCGTAGACACCAATATCGGCGATACCCGCAGCGTCTCCGGCATTTTCCGGGCTCTGCGCAACATTCCGCTGATGCTGGATATCTGCCACGACATCGAGAAGTATTGCCCGAACGCCGTCTTCCTCAACTACACCAATCCCATGTCCATGCTGTGTAAGGCCATGCAGACCTACTCCAAGGTCAACGTCACCGGTCTGTGCCATAGCGTACAGGGAACAGTAGCCATGCTGGCAAGCTGGCTGGGCGTGCCGGTCAGCGAGGTGCAGTATCTGTGCGCCGGTGTCAACCATCAGGCGTTCTATCTGGAGCTGAAGCACCACGGCGAAGACCTGTATCCGGCACTGCGGAAAAAGATCGAGGATCCCGAATTCTACAACAAAGAGATCGTCCGCAATGAAATGTTCAAGCATTTGGACTATTACGTCACTGAATCCAGCGGACACAACTCTGAATACAACCAGTGGTTCCGGAAGCGTCCCGACCTGATCGAAAAGTATTGCACCCACGGCACCAACTGGAACCCTGGTGAATATGCCTTTTCGCTGAACTATCGCCTGAAGCGTGACTGGCGTGGGGAATTCCAGACCTGGCTGGATACCGCCACCGTGGATCCCCATCGCAGCAACGAATACGCCGGCAACATCTTCAACGCCACCATCGGCGACCACACGCCATTCTGGTTCAACGGCAACGTCCTCAACGACGGCTGCATCACCAATCTGCCTCACGACGCCTGCGTAGAGATCCCTGTGTACGCCAGCGAAGCCGGATTCCGGAAGCAATACGTGGGTGCACTGCCGGCCCATATCGCCATCCTGGTGAACACCACGGCCTCTGTGGAAAATCTGGTGGTGGAAGCGGCTATGGAAAAGAACAAGCGCAAGGTCTTCCAGGCTGTGTGCATGGATCCGCTGACCTCTGCCGTATGCAGTCTGCAGGAGATCAAGGACATGACCGACGCCATCTTTGCCGTCAACGAAGAATTCTTGGGGGACTATAAGGATTAAGGAGTTACATCTCCACTGTAGAAAACGGTCTTGACCGTTCCGAATGCAATATTTCCGATACACATAAAAGCAAAAAACCATCCTTCAAAAGGGTGGTTTTCTTTCTGTCTTTAGGCAAGTCCCAGGTCGTGGAGCAGGGCAGGGATGACAGCCTCGAAGCGCACACCGTACCATTGGCTCTCGTCTCCCATGGTGGCACGAATGGCTCGTACTGTGTTGTCGGCAGCGATCTGCAGCGCTTTGCCCATGGGCAGACCTCGCATGAGGGCGCCAAAGAAAATGCTGGCGTACACGTCTCCGGTGCCGTGACAGCGAACGGGCAGGTGGTCGGTCAGGTACTCCGTGTACTGCCCAGCCTGGTTCAGCGCCGCCGCTCCTTCTTTGCCGTCAAACTGTACGCCGGTGATCACCGCCGTCTTGCAGCCCAGGGACAGCAGCTTCGTTAGCAGTTCCCGGATGGCAACCCGATCCGATTGCTTGCCCTCGTCGTAGTCGGTGTCCGTCAAAAACGACGCTTCCGTCAGGTTCGGTACAATGTAGTCGGCCTTGGCACACAGGGACCGCATGGCGTCCACAATGTCCATGGTGAACCCGGCATAGAGCTTTCCAAAATCCGCCATGGCCGGATCGATAAACACCGTTCCCGGATGGAAATCGCCAATGAAGCTCTCGATCATGGCAGCCTGTGCCGGTGAACCCAGATAGCCGGTGTACAGCCCGTCAAAGCCGATGCCTTCAGCTTGCCAATGCTGCCCGATGGCTGGGATGTCGTTCGTCAGATCCCGGAACGTCCAGCCGTGGAAGCCGCCGGTGTGGGTCGAAAGTACGGCTGTGGGGATGACAGCACACTCCAGCCCCATGGCAGACAGCATCGGCAGTGCCACCGTCAGCGAACATTTGCCAAAGCAGGAGATATCCTGCACCGTGACAACTCTTGTTTGTTTCATCATGTTGATCCTCATAAAGCCAAAAAACAGACACCGATCGGTGCCTGTTCTTGGTCGTTGAACCCAACTTGCATCACCGTGTCGGTGACCAATTTGGCGAAAATTACTTGATTTCTACTTCGGCGCCAGCAGCAACCAGCTTTTCCTTCATAGCGTCTGCATCTTCCTTGGAAGCGCCTTCCTTCAGAGTCTTGGGAGCGCCTTCTACCAGTTCCTTTGCTTCCTTCAGACCCAGACCGGTCAGTTCGCGAACGACCTTGATAACGTCCAGCTTCTTTGCGCCGAAAGACTTCAGAACTACGTCGAATTCAGTCTTTTCTTCAGCAGCAGCGGCGGCAGGAGCAGCACCACCAGCAGCAACAGCTACGGGAGCTGCGGATACGCCGAATTCTTCTTCGATTGCCTTAACCAGGTCAGCCAGTTCCAGAATGGTGAGAGCCTTGATTTCGTCAAGGATCTGAGTGGTCTTTTCAGTAGCCATTTTTATATCCTCCGTAATGTATGTTCGGTATGAATTTTGTTTTGTGATTTAGAATGTGTTATGAAGCCAAAAGCTTATTCAGCAGCAGCTTCGGTTGCTTCTTCAGCAGCAGGAGCTTCACCGGACTTGTCGATGATAGCCTGCAGACCGCAAGCCAGACCGTACAGGGGGCCCTGGATGCTGCCAAGCAGCTTACCAATGAGCACTTCCTTCGGCGGGATGGAAGCCAGTTCGTTAACGGTAGCCTTGTCTACAACAGCACCGTCCAGGAAACCGCCACGGATCTCGAAAGTCTCGATCTTTTCAGCGTATTCCTTCAGGATCTTCGCAGGAGCGATCGGATCTTCAAAGCTGATGGCCAGAGCGTTCATGCCTTCCAATTCACCCTTCAGACCTTCGAAGCCAACCTGGTCGCAAGCCTTGCTGATCAGCGTGTTCTTGATTACCGCATATTCAACACCGGCAGCACGCATAGCAGCACGCAGCTTGGTGTCATCCTCTACGGTAATACCCTGATATTTTACGAGAACGCCGGAAGCAGCACGACCCATCTTCTCGACCAGACCGTCCACAACGGCTTTCTTCTGTTCCAAAATTTTCTCGCTGGGCATTTTTGTATCCTCCTTCATAGAAATCGTCACAGCAGGCAACAAAAAAATCTTTCTCCGGCAAACGTCACAGCACCGAAAAAAGATCGAACATAAAATGAAATCTATGAACAGTCTTGCCTCGGCAGGAAAGCGACGCTTTTACGGGAACCTGCTGTCTTTGGTTCAACAACATGGATATTATACACCACGGACGCTCATTTGTCAAGAGAAAAAACACAAAAACAAATACAATCTTCTCTTGGCAAATGGGATGGGTTTTGGGCAAAAAAACGGATCAGGACAGATAGTATCCTGGATCGGCCAAAAATCGCTTGAGGAAAACGGTGTTTTCGCTTTCCTGCCAGCGCACGGTACGCATACCATGCTCGCCCAGCTCCCAGATCACCGCGCCCGGACAGGCCGTCAGGATCGGAGAATGGGTGGCAATGAGGAACTGCGATCCATCCGCCACCAGTTCTTCGATCCGGTAGACCAGTGCCAGCTGCCGGACCGGGGACAGCGCTGCCTCCGGTTCGTCCAAAATGTACAGCCCGTGACCACCGAACCGATGCATCACCAGACTGAAGAAGCTTTCGCCGTGGGATTGTTCATGCAGAGATCTGCCGCCATAGCTTTCGATGATCTTCCGGGAGACAGCCGGCTGCCTATCCAATTCTTCTATATGGGTCGCCACATTGAAAAAGCTTTCGGCGCGGAGAAAATAGCTGTCCCGTGGCCGTTCACCATGCCGCACCAGCGTCAGATATTCCCACAGCGCCGAGTGGCTCTCTCTGGTGGAAAAGGCGAAATTGCGACTGCCACCTTCCGGATTGAACCCGGCGGCTACGGCAATGCCTTCCAATAACGTAGACTTGCCACTGCCGTTTTCGCCGACGAAAAAGGTCACAGGCGACGAAAAGGGAAGCTCGTTTCCTTCCAGGTATCGCAGCCAGGGCAGGTCGTTCACATAAGAACCGGACGCCGCAAGCCCGGCTCGATCGATGCGTACACTGTCGATAAACATGGCAGCCTCCTATCATTACGCTTCCGTGATGCGATAAAGTTGGCTCATGGAATCCTCATGCCAAAGCGCTTCCAGCTGTACGCCGTCCTTTGCACATACTTTCGTTGTGTTGCCAATTTGATGAACAAACAAATAGGATCCACAGCCATAGACCACGGCATTTTCACACCAAATATGCACACCATGCGCCTGCAAATAGGCTCGAATGTCGGCGGCAGTCACGGAAAGAGAGCGGATCACCAGGGGATTTTGTACAGACGTGATGGCATCCACAAACGCCGGTGTTTCCGCAGGGCAGAGGAAAATATGCGCCTTGTACCGATGCTGCACCGCTGGAAAATCGTCCATGAGGTAGATGTCGTAAGGCGTGCCCAGCTGCCCCAGGGTCTTGCGAATACCGTAGCAAAGTCCCCGGTCACAGTTGGCTTTGGCATAGGCTCGCTCGTCCACAAACACCGCCACCTCTGCCAGACTGCGCCGATCTTCTTCCAATGCACCGGCGCAAATTCGATAACAATCCTGCAGCAGGGCACGATACCTATCGTCGTCGTACCAGTGTCCCCACATATCGAACCACCACATGGCGTGACCGTGGAGCAGTGCCCGGGCAAAGTGCATTTTGAGAATGGCACAGCTGGTGTCTGCGTCCGGCCCGAACCAAATGGGACCCTGATAAGCAGGCAGAGCATTGGGCGCTTTCGAGAGATGAGTGCGTGTATCGTTTTCGGCAAAATACAGCTTGCCGTGCTCCTTCAGCGAATCCACCGGTAGCATACAGGCGTGATCCATGCCAACCGGTCGCAGCTCTGCGTAGGACACAGGGGAACAGATGAAATCGATGTCGTCACAGTGGAGCAGCTCCCAGAGCGCATGGTGTCCGGTCAGCGGATCGGTGCATTCCATGGTGTAGCCGTAGAAGCATCCGATCACCAGTCGCCTCTCCAGCTTTTCTTTACAAAAGGTCGCCAGCTCTCCGATTCGGGATGCTGTCAAATGGGAAATGAACCGCAGTCGTTCTTCCTCGGTGCCGGACAGGTGATTCTCTTGGCAATGCCTACGGAAAGCTGCATCGAACCGCAGTCCTGTACCGCCACGCATATCGAAGGGGAACCACTCCTCGGTGTTGCCGCACGCCAGCTGATAGCCCACGATATGTTCCCGGTAGGTGGAATTTTCCACATGGTCCAAAAACAGCGCCAGCAGCCGTTTTGTTTCGTTCATCCAAGCATCGGAAGCAAAGGCGGCCCGGCGATGCTCTGTATACCCAAAGGCACAGCAGTCGTCCGGGTGCGCTTCTTCCCAGTTGTATGGCAAAGAAATATTCACTCTCGGGAATATCCATGCATCGGGACAGGCGTCCAGGATCTGCCGGATATCGGTGTCGAAATGGACAAAATTCGGCTCGTCTGTATCAAAGATCCCCGGCGTCATCGGTGGGATCCGGGAGACTTCGTTGATGGTCTGTCCGGCGAAAAATACCGGCATCGAAAACAGCCGACAGTCCAGTGCCGCAAAGTCTCCGTATTGGGCATTGTAGGTGCGGTAGGTGATGTACGCAAAGCCCGGCACCGGCTTGCTATTGATAAATAATGTGGGTACGCCGTGGTGGTTTTGTACGGTGGAGATCATAACAATATTATCCTCGCTTGATCATGTCCCAATAGGTCTTGGCGGCTTGTTCGTTTTTGTTTTCCCCATATTGGTAGTAGGTCTTGTCTCTTACGTCGTCCGGTAAGTATTGCTGATCCACCCAATGGTTGGGGGAGATGTGTGGATATTTGTACCCTTTGAATTGGGGCGAACGCAGATGCAGTGGTACCTCGGCACCCAGACCCTTATGGATATCCTCGATGGCTGCGTCGATGGCTGCCTCTGCGGAGTTGGATTTGGGCGCCGTTGCCAGGAGCAGCACCGCATTGGCAAGGGGAATCCGTGCTTCCGGCAGACCGACCTCACGGGCATTTTCAATTAGTGAACGGACGATCACTGGTGCCATGGGATAGGCGAGACCGATATCCTCGCTGGCGATGACCATGAGCCGCCGACAGGGAGAAACAAGATCGCCGCCTTCCAAGAGCCTTGCTAAATAGAACACAGCCGCATCGGGATCGGAGCCACGGATGGATTTTTGCAGACAGGACAGCAGGTCATAGTGTACGTCCCCGTCTCGGTCGAAGCTGGACAAATACCCTTCCGGCACCAGTCCTTCCAGTACATCGGCCGCCACCACGCCATCGTCTCCGGCACAGTGGGAAGCCACGTCCAACAAGGTCAGTCCCCGGCGCACGTCTCCACCGGCCGAATTGGCAAGCCGGATGAAAAAGTCGTCGGCAAAGGTCAAGTGTGCAAAGTTCTTGGAAGCCACCTGCCGCAGGCGTTTTTCAATGGCAGCTGCATCCACGTGCCGGAAAGCGAAAACGGAGCATCGGGACAGCAGCGCATCATATATATAGTAATAGGGATTTTCCGTGGTGGAAGCGATCAGTGTGATCCGGCCATCCTCTAAGTATTCCAGAAGAGATTGCTGCTGCTTTTTGTTGAAATACTGGATCTCGTCCAGGTAGAGCAGTACGCCGCCAATACCCAGCATGGTTTCGGTCTCCTTGGCAACATCTCGGATGTCGGACAGGGAAGCAGTGGTGGCGTTGAGGCGGTGTAGGGTCATACCGGAGGCTTCGGCGATGATCCCGGCAGCAGTGGTTTTGCCACAGCCGGGCGGACCATAGAAGATCATAGACGGAATCTGTCCGTTCTGTATGATCTTGCGCAGAATGCCCTGTTTGCCGCACAAGTGATCCTGTCCCACCATATCGTCGAAGGTGATCGGACGGGCTCGGTCGGCCAGTGGTGTTTGGTTTGTCATAATATTTTCTATAATCCTTTTTAGATAAAAGATGATCTATCGAGTGAAACTACGTCCACACAAGGAGGTGCGACTATGCGATATACATGGGTGGAGCAGAACGAGCGTGGTATTTCTTTGACTCTGGTGCAGTTCGCCGGAGAAGGCAGAGAACGGCGATGGGGCCGGCGCATGAATCGGTTTTACGAAGCTTTGGAAGCTGCAGCCAAGACCTATGCGGTGCAGTGCATAACAAAAGATCCCCATGCTCGATATGTGTGTCGTATGGATGCTGTCGTGGAAAACGACCGGGTGCTGGTGACGGTGACCCTTTCTCTCCGGCAGCCGGGTGTGGTGTCTCGGAAAAAGGAACTGTGTCACGTGTGGCAGAAGGGTGTGCTCCGGTGCTGGTAAGGATCGAAAAGCAATGTGCAGCACCACACTTATATTGTAGAGATTTTGGTTCTGTTTGTCAAGGCATAACAGCAAGAATTTTTGGGTAGAATGGGAGGAGACTATATTAATAAATAGGTAGAGAAGTGGTTCTCGATAGAGGAAAAAGAGCGTGATTTGCATAAAATTGGAAATAAAAATGCAAAATAGACCCTTAAGGACACAAATGTTATAACTTCACAAAAGTAACAAACATCACAGAATCCGCCGACTGATATGACAGGACAAACAAAAATAGTTGGAAATATCTGTCGATAATCAGCTATAATGTGCATTGCAATTTGTGTGACAATGTGCTAAAATGAAGAAAACAACAAATTCGACGGTTTTGGTACAGACGATATCGGAACGGCGATATTGCAGGAAGGAGTGGAAAAACGTGCAGAATACGGCGATAGAGCAAATTCGCCAAAAGGAAGACGAGATCGAAAAAAGGGTGCAGCAGGCACAGGCAGAAGCCGACGACAAGCTGCGGCAGAGGAGCGTGGAAGCAGAGCTTTTGGTGAAGGACCGACAAAAAGCGTTGGATGCCAAGCGACGGGAAATGGCGGCACAGGTGGAGAACGAGGCGACGCTTGCGACCGAGACACTTCTTGCACAGGCAAAGGAAGAAGCGGCCGCCACCACGCAGGTAGCCAAAGGTCACATGGACAAAGCGGTGGTGCTTGTGGTGCAGGCGCTTCTGGATCGGATGTAGTGAGGAGGGGAAGCTGTGGCAGTTAGCAATATGAAAAAGCTGTCCGTGGCAGTGCTGCGAGAGGAAGCGGACAGTCTGCTGTATGCCT
Organism: uncultured Ruminococcus sp.; assembly: GCA_964623635.1. Lineage (GTDB taxonomy): Bacteria > Bacillota > Clostridia > Oscillospirales > CAG-272 > UMGS1696. The sequence goes on along the minus strand of CAZUUA010000025.1, from coordinate 15,858 downwards.
TGCAGCGGCTCAGGTGTGTGGAGTTGACCACCGCTGCCATCGACCAAGAGCCAAGCGGATCTGCCAAACCGACCGAGGAAAACGCAAGACTGGCGTTGGCCAAGACCCAGGCCGGGGAAGCGATCGACTTTTTGTCCGGTCATCGGATCCGTACACGCAGCCTGTTTCCGTCTCCCGTGGAAGCGGAATGGGACGAGCGCTGGCCGGACGGAGAGGCATTGGTACAGGAGGCGCTGCGTATTGCCCAAGAGATGGAACAGGCACAACGAGAACGTCTCCTGTGCACGAACCAGCGTGAGGGACTTGCACTATGGCAGAACTACACCGGTGCGTTGCCGGAGGAAAGAACCAAAACCACACGAACGATCTGTGGTCTGGTACCGGCGCTGGTCCCCATGGAGACGCTGGACGAAATGCTGGCAGACTATGCCTGTGTGGCAGAGGAAGTACAGCCGGTGAATGGGACAGAGAAGAATCGCAGCCATGCCCTTGCCGTGACCCTGTGGGCATCGGAATACGAGGACGTGATGCGTGTCCTGCACAATGTGGGCTTTACACCGGTGCCTTATACGGTGACGACAGCGGACGGCGGCGTTTCCGGGATGCTGACCACACTTGCCAAGCGAGAAGCGGCGTTGACCGAAACCTTGTCAAACCTGCGAAAGCAAGCGGAAACATTGGCAGAACACTTGCCGGTGGTGGAGGAATATCTGGACAGGCTCACCACCATCGAAGCACGCAAAGAGGCAGCCGAACAGCTTGGCTACACCAGACATACGGCGATCTTGACCGGTTGGGTGCCGACAGGACGTGTGGATGCGGTGGTGGCGCTGCTGGAAAACCGAGGCGATGCCTACGAGCTGGCAGAACCGGAACCCACGGACGACGTGCCGGTGCTGCTGACCAACAATGCAATGGCAAGCCAATTTGAACCGGTGGTGTCGCTGTATTCGCTTCCGGCCTATGGCAGCTTTGATCCCACGTTCCTGATGAGCTTTTTCTACATCTTCATCTTCGGTCTGATGTTTGCGGATGTGGGCTACGGACTGTTGCTGATGGTGGGCTGTATCCTTGGCAAAAAGCTGCTGAAACCGGAAGGGTCGCTTGGGAAATTTCTCAATATGTTCACCATGTGCGGCGGCAGTATGGCGGTGATGGGCGTGCTCTTTGGCGGATACTTCGGTGACCTGCCCCAAGCCATTGCCCAGAACTTTGCCGGTCGTCCGGGAGAGCTGGATCTGGCGCTGTGGTTCAATCCGCTGAACGATCCCATGCAGTTCTTGGTGATCTCCATTGTGATCGGCGCCATCCACCTATTCACGGGGCTTGCGGTGCAGTTCTATGTACTATGGAAAAAAGGCGATAAAGTATCGGCCATATGCGATGCAGGCAGCTGGATGCTGATCTTCATCGGAGCCGGTGTGAGCTTTCTCACCTTATATGCAGGGCTTGTGATCGTGGCGCTGGGGGTACTGTTGATCCTGTGCACGTCCGGTCGGCACGAGAAGAACCCGGTGATGAAGGTTCTGAAAGGATTTCTTGGTCTCTACGGCATTGTGAATTATGTATCCGACCTATTGTCCTATTCCCGAATCCTTTCACTGGGCCTTGCCTCTGCGGTGATCGCCAGTGTATTCAACATCATTGGTACCATGGCAGGTCCGTCGGTGATCGGTGTGCTTTTGCTGATTGTGGTGGGCACGATCGGTCACGTGATGAACTTAGCGATCAACCTGCTGGGTTCCTTCGTCCACACGTCCCGTCTGCAGTACATCGAGTTCTTTGGCAAGTTCTACGAAGACGGCGGTCGACCCTTCGTTCCGCTGACCCCACGGAGCCAATACGTTCGGTTCCGGTGAGGTGCTGATGGGGAGTAGTACAAATTGTCAGAGAGGAGAGACGGGGGAACGTGGCTCTTGAAAAAGCCTGGCAAAACTTTTTGGTTATGGGTGCGCTGACATATAGTCTGTGCAGAAAAAACAATATCGTTTGGCTTGTTGACTGTATGGTTGGTTGATGGCTATTCACATTATCGTTTGTGACATTTATACAACAAATTTGTTTTGCTTTCTTGTAAATCTATAAAAATTCCAATAAAAGGAGTACAATATCATGACATTCGCAGAATTTTTGAATCAGTTTCTCACCGGTCAGAACCTGGCACTTTTGGGTGCAGCATTGGCGGCTACGTTGGCCGGTATCGGCAGTGCAAAGGGTGTGGGCATCGTAGGCGAAGCTTCTTCCGGTATGCTCAGCGAGGACCCGTCCAAGTTCGGTAAGGCACTGCTGCTTCAGGCACTGCCTGGCACCCAGGGTATCTATGGTCTGGTAACGGCCTTCATGATCCTGTACAAGATCGGCATCCTGAGCACGCCTATCGATCTGACCATCGCCGAAGGTGCCTACTTCTTGATGGCATCCATTCCCATGGGCTTTGTGGGACTGCTGTCCGGGATCCATCAGGGTCGTGTGGCGGCGTCCGGTATCCATCTGATCGCTAAGAGACCCGGCGAAGTGGGCAAGGCCATCACCTCTGCGGCACTGGTCGAGACCTACGCCATTTTTGCACTGCTGATCTCTCTGCTGCCCATCCTGTTCTTCTGATGCGTGACAGAAGGAGAAAAGCATGAACAACCTTGCGAAAATTTTAGAAAAAATAGAGGCGGAAGGAAACAGACGGATCGAAGACATCCAAAGTGCGTGTGACGAAAAGCTGGCTGCGCTGGACAGGGAAACCGCCACCACCATTGCCGCCATGGAAGACGCACACAAGGTCGAGACGGAAAAGGATGCGTCTGCCATTCGCACCAGAGAAAAGGCAAATGCCGCTATGCAGTGCCGGGAGATCGTACTGACCGAAAAAGCGTCCCGAATCGCCGAGGTGTATCAAAAGGCGGAGAAGGTGATCCTGTCTCTGCCGGCGGACGAATATGCAGCATTCCTGGCAAACCTTGCGTCCTCTGCCATCACAGAACGGGTAGAGACCGTGCGGTTTTTGCAGACGGAATACCGGGACGAAGCCTTTGCAGAAGCAAGCGAGGTCTACACCCTGCACTTTTCCGAAAAAGACAAGGAAACCTATGGCGCCGGTGTGTTGACAGCGGTACAAAAGCAGGTCGCTGCCGTGTTGCCTGCTGCACCGGAGATCCGATTGGGTGACGAGACCGTGCCCATTTCCGGCGGTGTGGTGGTGCGCTATGGAGACACGGAGACCAACTGTGCGCTGTCCGTGCTGCTGAACGGTCTGCGGGACAAGATGGATCCGGTGGTGCAGAAGACGTTGTTTTCGTGAAGCCGGAGAAAGGAACAAGATCCATGACAAACGATACGGAATATATGTACGCCTCTGCCCGGATCCGTGCGGCAGAAGGAAAGGACACGGCGGCAGCTCGTCTGGAACGGATGCTGGATTGCCGGACACCGGAGATGCTTGTGCGTACGGTGATCGAGTGTGGATTTCTGCGGGACGAAAAAATCCAGATCGACGAGCATACACCACCGGAGCAGGTCTGGAATATGGCGCTGACCGATGCGGCAACACTGGTCAAGGAAGTGGCACCGGACCCGGCGGTATACGATTTTCTCTTCTACAAATACGACTGCAACAACATCAAGACCGCACTGAAAGCCGGGATCTTGGGTCTGGACTACAGCAGCAATTACTACAGCTGTGGAACGGTGGATACCCAATCGTTGGTAGAGCGGTTGGCAAAGGGAAACGTGACCGGTCTGCCTACCCATATGGCAGAAGCGGTTGGAGAAGCTATGGAAGCCTATGCCCAGACCGGCGAAGGTCGACAGATCGATTTTCACCTGGACAAGGCCTGCTACGGCGACATGGCAGACAACGTGCGCTCTTATGGTGTGCCGCTGTTTCAGGAATACGTGGCAGCCAAGGCCGATCTGACCAATGTGCTCTCGTCGGTGCGGTTGTCAAAGGGCAATAAGGATGCGGCACTTGCCATATTCGATAAGGCCTTTGTCCCCGGCGGTACCATACCGAAGGAGCAGTTTTGTACACCGGCAAGTGGCTGCCTGTCCTATAGCGAGCTGTCAGACCACATGACGGGTATGGTGAAGGAAGCGGTAGACCGGATCGTCTCAGCAAACGGTCGTCCGGAAAAGGTCATGGACGAGATGGCGTTGTCCCTTTTGAACCGGGAGCGGTACACACCCTTTGGGGTACACGTACCGGCGGTGTTCTTTTTGCAGCGGGAAACGGAGCTGAAAAACGGACGGATCATAGCGGCAGGATTGGCAGCAGGACTGAGCGGTTCGGCACTGCGGGAAAGGATCAGGGTGGCATATGTCTGAGGTAGGACGGATCGGCGTGGTCGGCACAAGAGGGGACACATTGACCTTCCAGGCGGCCGGCTTTGCGGTATACCAGGCGGAGAATGCGGCAGTGGCAGCAGAGATGCTCACGAAGGCGGCAGAAGAATGTACCATCGTATTTTTAACACCAAACTATGCGCTGGCGTTGGCAGACCAGGTGGCGAAGTATGACACACAGCTGACCCCGGCGGTGATCGCATTGCCGGAGGTAGGTGGCGGTGTCGGTATGCAGCTTTTGCGTCAGGCAGCTGAACGAGCCATCGGTGCAGACATCCTGTTCCGGGAATGAATGAGAGGAAAACAACATGACAGAAGGAAAAATCATCAAAATATCCGGTCCTCTGGTCATTGCCGAGGGGATGCGGGAAGCCAATATGTTTGACGTGGTGCGTGTGGGTGACGACCGGCTCATCGGGGAGATCATCGAGATGCACGGGGATAAAGCCTCCATCCAGGTCTACGAAGAAACGGCCGGTCTGGGTCGTGGGGACAAGGTGGTCTCCACCGGCGCACCCCTGTCGGTGGAGCTGGGGCCGGGGCTCATCACCGGGATCTTTGACGGCATCGAACGACCGCTGGAGCGTATGTTCCAGTCTGCCGGTCCCAATATCACAAGAGGCATCGACCTGCCTGCACTGGACAGAGAAAAGAAGTGGCAGTTCCACGCTACGGCCAAGGCAGGGGAAGCGGTGTCCGGCGGCGACATCGTGGGCTATGTAGACGAGACCGGTGCGCTGCGGCATCAGATCATGGTACCGCCGAATGTGCAGGGTACCATCGAATTTGTGCTGAGCGGCGAATATACCGTGGAAGAAAAGATCGGTACCGTAGTTTGTGCGAATGGCGAACGGATCGAGCTGCATCTGATGCAGAAGTGGCCGGTGCGTGTGTCTCGTCCGTACCAGAGCAAGCTGCCGCCGAAGGAACCCATGATCACCGGGCAGCGCATCATCGACACCTTGTTCCCCATCGCCATGGGTGGCACGGCCTGTGTACCGGGTCCCTTTGGTTCGGGCAAAACGGTGGTGCAGCACCAGCTTGCCAAGTGGAGCAATGTGGATCTGGTGGTGTACATCGGCTGTGGCGAACGTGGCAACGAAATGACGGACGTGCTGCATGAGTTCCCGGAGCTGACCGACCCGCGCACCGGCAAGTCCCTGATGGAGCGCACCATCCTCATCGCCAACACCTCCGATATGCCGGTGGCGGCCAGAGAAGCGTCCATTTACACCGGGATCACCATTGCGGAGTATTTCCGGGACATGGGATTGAAGGTAGCTGTCATTGCCGACTCCACCTCTCGTTGGGCAGAGGCACTGCGGGAAATGAGCGGCCGACTGGAAGAAATGCCCGGTGACGAAGGCTATCCTGCCTACCTGACCTCTCGTCTGGCGCAGTTCTACGAAAGAGCCGGACAGGTGGTGTGCAAGGGCAAGGATGGCCGGATCGGTGCGCTGTCTGCCATTGGTGCGGTCTCTCCGGCCGGTGGTGACATCTCCGAGCCCGTGACCCAGGCGACTCTGCGGATCGTCAAGGTGTTCTGGGGGCTGGATTCGTCCCTGGCCTACCGCAGACATTTCCCGGCCATCGGCTGGCTGAACTCCTATTCTCTGTACAGAGACCGGTTGGAAGGCTGGTACAGTGCACAGGTGGATGCAGGCTGGAACGATATGGTGAACGAGATCAGCCGTGTACTGCAGGCCGAATCGGAGTTGGACGAGATCGTGAAGCTGGTGGGTATGGATGCTCTGTCGCCGGAGGACAGACTGACGCTGGAGATCGCCCGCTCCATTCGAGAGGACTATTTGCAGCAGAATGCCTTCGTGGACACGGATTCGTTCACTTCTCTAAGGAAACAATACGAAATGGCAGACCTGCTGTTCCACTTCCGGGACAAGGCGCTCTCCGCACTGCAGCGTGGTGCCGACATCGAGAAGATCGCCGTACTGCCGGTGCGTGAGCGGATCGGTCGTGCCAAGAGCGTGCCGGAGGACGAGGTGGATGCGGTGTTCTCCGACATTCGCAACGATATAGACAAGCAGCTTGCGGAGGTGTAAGATGCAGCGAGAATATAGAACGATAGAAGAAGTTGCCGGTCCGCTGATGCTGGTGCGCAAGGTGGATGGCGTCAAATACGACGAACTGGGTGAGATCGAGCTGCCAAACGGAGAGGTGCGTCGGTGTCGGGTACTGGAAGTCAACGGCTCCAACGTGCTGGTGCAGCTGTTTGAATCCGCACAGGGCATCAATCTGGCTTACTCCAAGGTGCGCTTCACGGGACACAGTGTCCGACTGCCGGTATCCAGAGATATGCTTGGTCGTGTATTCTCCGGCATGGGCGAACCCATCGACGGTGGCCCTGCCATTTTGCCGGAAGCCACACCGGACATCAACGGTACGCCCATCAATCCGGCGGCACGCAATTACCCCAACGAATTCATCCAGACGGGCATCTCCACCATCGACGGGCTGAACACCTTGGTTCGTGGACAAAAGCTGCCTATCTTCTCCGGCTCCGGTCTGCCTCACGCCAATTTAGCTGCCCAGATCGCCAGACAGGCCACGGTGCGCAGCGATACGGACACGCCCTTTGCGGTGGTCTTTGCGGCTGTGGGCATCACCTACGAGGAAGCGGACTTCTTTATCTCCGACTTCAAAAAGACCGGCGCCATCGACCGGACGGTGCTGTTCATCAATTTGGCCTCCGACCCGGCCATCGAGCGGATATCCACGCCTCGTATGGCACTGACCGCCGCAGAATATCTGGCGTTTGAATGTGGAATGCACGTACTGGTCATCATGACCGACATCACCAACTACGCCGAGGCACTGCGTGAGGTTTCGGCTGCCCGGAAGGAAGTGCCGGGACGGAGAGGGTATCCGGGCTATCTGTACACCGACCTTGCCACCATGTACGAACGGGCCGGGCGAAAGGTTGGCTCCGATGGCTCCATCACTATGATCCCGATTTTGACCATGCCGGAGGACGACAAGACCCACCCCATTCCCGACCTGACCGGGTACATCACGGAAGGGCAGATCATCCTGTCCCGGGAAATGTACCGCAAGGGCTACATGCCCCCCGTGGACGTGCTGCCGTCTCTGTCCCGCCTGAAGGACAAGGGCATAGGGGCAGGCAAGACCAGAGAAGACCACGCCGGGACCATGAACCAGCTTTTCTCCAGCTACGCCCGTGGCAAGGAGGCAAAGGAGCTGATGGTGGTGCTGGGCGAAGCGGCACTGACACCGGTAGACCGGCTGTATGCCAAGTTCGCCGATGCCTTTGAAGCACGGTATATAAGCCAGGGCTTCTATGAAAATCGCACCATCGAGCAGACCCTGGACATTGGTTGGGAGCTGCTGAAGATCCTGCCCAGAGCCGAAATGAAGCGGATCAAGCCGGAGATTCTGGACAAATACTGGCCGGTCGAAGCATAAGGTGGAGAAGCATATGATGAACGAGAGAGGAGGTGCGCTGCCATGCCTGAGATCCGAGTGAACCCCACTCGCATGGAGTTAAAAAAGCTCCAGACCAAGCTGGTGACGGCACGCCGGGGACACAAGCTGCTCAAGGACAAACGAGACGAGCTGATGCGGCAGTTTCTGGAGATCGTGAAGGAAGCGAAGGACCTGCGTGCAACGCTGTGCGATCGGTTTGCGGACGTAGGGCAGGGACTGGCAGAAGCGGCGGCCGAAAGCGATGACCGTATGCTGACCGAAGCTCTGATGTTGCCTACAGCTGGTGGTGAGCTGACGGTGGGTGAGAAAAACGTCATGAGCGTGCCGGTGCCCACGTACACCTACACCGTGACCAGTCGCAGCACCGGTCCTGCCTATGGTTTTGCCTTTACCTCCGGAGAAATGGACAAGGCGGTGGAAGCTGTGAGTGCTACAGCTGTAGAACTGGTGCATCTGGCGGAGCTGGAAAAAACGGCAACACTGCTGGGTGCGGAGATCGAACGGACCCGCCGCCGGGTCAACGCACTGGAATACATCATGATCCCCCAGTACGAACGTGCCATCCGGGAGATCGCCATGAAGCTGGACGAAAACGAACGCAGCAACCAAAGCCGCCTAATGAAGGTCAAGGACATGATGCTGGAAGCCCAGCGCACGGAAAAGCACCGGGACGAAGAAGAATAAGTCAGACATCCCAACAAGTTTGGAGAAGAAATAAGAAGTATACGACACGTAGCGGAAGATTTTTGTGATCCCGCATACCGTATGTATACTTCTTTTTTGTAAATTATTTTTCTGTCTTCAAACTTGTTTGGATGTCTTACTTCTAACTTCTGACCTCCTCCACCGGTGTGCCGTTCTCCATCCGATATACCCGGTCGGCATAGGAGAGCAGGCTTTCGTCGTGGGTCACCATCAGGATCGTCTGACCGTAGGTGTCGTGGGTCTGGCGCAGGAGCCGGATCAGCTCTCCGGCAGAATTTTTGTCCAAGTTTCCCGTAGGCTCATCGGCAAACAGGATCGCAGGCCGACCGATCATGGCTCTGGCAACTGCCACACGCTGGCATTCTCCCCCGGACATCTCCGACGGCAGATGCTCCAACCGATGCGTGATGCCTAGGGTTTCGCACAGGTTCTGGAAATATCCTTCCTCCACCGGTCGCTTGCCAATGAGCAGTGGTGTGAGGATATTTTCTTTTGCGGTCAAAATGGGCAACAGATGGTAGCTCTGGAACACAAAGCCGATCTTCTCGTTCCGTAGCCTTGCCAGTTTTTCGGCCGACAGACTTTGCATATCCTCGTCTTCTAAAAACACGTGCCCGGCGGTGGGCGTATCGAAGCCGGAGAGCACGTTCAGCAGCGTGGATTTCCCCGACCCGGACTTGCCATAGAGAATGAGAAACTCCCCACGCTGCACCGTCATGGATACGTCCCGCAGCGCATAGATGGTTTCTTCCCCTTGCTTGTATAGCTTGTTCACACCTGCACAGCGCAGGATCACATCATTTGCCATAGAAAATCCCTTTCGATAATCATTCCCGTTCCTTCACCGCCACGGCCAGCGGTACTGCCAGCATTTCGCTTGTGGTCTTGCGAGAGGTGTGCCGGGCGGTGGTGGCGTAGAGCAGATACAGCAGCACGGACAATATGCCGTAGCTGATCACGTATTCCACAAAATTGTGTGTGCCGGTCAGGTGCAGATACGGCTCGGTGACGATGGTGATGGTGTCGTCCAAGAGGCTGATGAGCACCACCATAATGGGATACAAAATCGGGATCCCGTAGCGGAACAACGGTCGGCAGAATCGGTCACTGATCCGTTGGAGAGAAGCGTCCGATAGCCCCAGCGCACGCAGCACCGCATATTCTCCACGTCGTCTGTCCAGTTGGAAGCCAAGCGTACCGCCGATGACCACCGCCGCACACAGCAGCAGATACACCGTTTGCGTGAGCAAAAACAGCCCTATAAACGTGTTTTTGATGTTGGCGACCCGGTTTTGGTAGTAGAGATTGGTCAGAAGTACATCCTGCTCTCGGGTGCTGCGCAAATAGCGGTCATGCTCGTTCAGGTATACGCTATCGTCTCCCACCAGCGTGAACAGGGTCGAGAGCAGTCCGTCGATCTCCTCGTCCGGTAGATCACTTTGCACCGTCACACGGCAGTTTGCCCCGGTGATGGGTTCGCCAAATAATGCCTCACTGAGCGAAAGTGGCAGGAGAACGGGATAGTCCATGTAGTCCTCCCAGGCATTGGGAGACGAGCGCAGCTCCTCCGTTTTTTGCTCGATCACAGCGGTGACAGAGCCGATCTGCATCGTGTCTCCTACATCACCCGGAAAATCAGGGGATACCCAGACCGTGCCGTCGGTGGGAGATTCTTCCATGAGAAACGTAGCTACCAGCGGCACAACGGATACCGTTTCCCCATCGGTGACGGCAGAGAAGCCATGGCTCGAATCATACCGGACAGCCCCTTCGATCTGCCGCCGGTGTCCCACGGTGGTCGAGGTGGAAAGATGGCTAACACCGGGTATGCTGGCAAAATCTTCCAGTAGGGCAAAGGAGATACGCCCCTCGTTTTTGTTTGTGCCGATCACGGACACGATGGCGGTCATGTCTCGCTGTTCACCCGATGCCATACCAACGAGACAAATACCAGCCAGCAGAGACGGAAACAGAAGCAGGCACAAAAACAGCACCAGCATAGGTCGAATGGTTTTCCGGTTCCGCTTCTGCCAAATGGCACCGTAGCCGTCAAAGCTGCCGGAGGAGAGAAACTTCCGGGCACTCTCTGCCACAAAGGGAATTTTGGTGCCGGAATCGTTCAGCAGTCCGGTCAGCGTCTGTCCCTTCCATGTGCGCAGACAGACGAAAATCCCGAGAGCCACCGCCAACAGATTCACGCCGTACAGTATGAGCAGCAGCAGCCACGGCACGTCAAAAAGCAGCACCGTATTGCCCCGGAAATGGGGATAAATGCGGGTGGACAGCACGGAGACCACCTTCATGGACAGAATGGCAAGTAGCTGCGACGGCACGTACCCCAAGGTGATGAGCCAGAAGCCCTGCCACATCTGAATCGCCCAAATGCCACGCCGGGTCAAGCCCAGGCCCATGAGACAGGCGTATTCCTTCCGGGAACGAGACAGTTTCATGGCATACACCAGCACCACCGCCGCAAACAGGACAAGTGCCGCCACAAAGACCCAAAGCAGCGTTTCCGGCGCAAAGGCAGTCTCCCGCAGGGCATCTACATATGCGGAATTGATCATATTGGTATGGTCATAGGCGTAGGCGGGATTTTGCGCATAATTCCGCATAAAGACTTCATACGCCGTCGAACGATCTTTTAGCTGTAGTCGCTCGATACACGTGGACAGCATGGTGCAAATGGCGTTCGGATCGGTGGCAAGGCGGTCGATCAGCTCCACGTAGGCGATATAGCCGCCGTCCACCTTCACCGCATCCACCTGCCGGATCTCCGCCATTTGCCGCAGTGCATCGACCTCCCCATCGGTCAAGTCCGGCAAGATCAGCTGTGTCTCCACCCGATAGTACGCCGCATCGGAGGTGCGCTGACACTGGGCATAGATGAGCAAATTGCCCATGAGCAGCATCACGCCAAAGCATATGGCAAACAGCGGCAGAAACGTCTTCGGTCTGGCTCGCAGCTCCCGGATGGCATAAAAACGGGCATAGGATCTTTCCATAGTTTTCTCCTGTCTTGTGTTATATATATAGTATAACACAACGATATATGGCTGTCAATGCGCAAAAAAACAGAATACGGAAACGAAATTTGGTAAAGCTGCACAAAGAAAACCCACCTGTAGCCCGTTCGTACAAGTGGGTTTTATGATCATTTTCTGTCCATATACTGTCCTCGGCGAATGTTTTCCACCATCTTGAACAGGGATGACACCAGCAGTACGCCCACTGCCAATACACCGGCGATGCCAGCGGTACGTATGCCTTGCTGCAGTGACATCTCTCCAGAACCTTCCAGCATATATTCCACCGTGTAGTACACCCCGGAGCCGGGCACCAGCGGCAACAGTGCAATGACCAGATAGGAGAAGGATGGAAATTTTCGGATCCGTGCCATCAGTTCTGCATACAACGACACAGCGGCCGCTGCGATGAAGTTTGCCATATAGACGCCGGCGCCAAAATATTGTGCACCCAGATACACGGCCCAACTGAGAAACGCACCTGCCATACAGATGAATACCCCAGGCAGCCGAATGTTGTACAGCAGACAAAAACCGCCACAGGCAATAGCACCGGCTAAGCATTGCACCAGTGCCGGATAGTGCATGGAAGCGTGGATGCCAAGGGACGCCGTGCTGTGCCACAATAGGTTCGATAACCCAAGGGCCGTACCGGTACCCAGCAGCAGTGCCGCCGCCGTCAGAAATACCTGCGCCAGTCGGTTGATGCCGGACAGGGTGTCGCCGTAGATGATGTCCCGCATACTGTCGGTGAACGCCATGCCCGGCACCAGCAGCATCAGGGCACCAATGGCAGCGGCGTCCGCATATCGAATGGCACCGATGTGGGTCAGAGTCTGGCTGACAAAGGCGATGATGAAGGCACCGGTGATGTTCTGGAAGAAGGGGTTCACCTGCCACACGGTCATAGCACGGAGAAACAGCCCCACCAGTACACCGCAAAGCCCCGACAAAATGCCGTCTGTCCAGGTGCCGCCGAACTGGATACCAAAAAAGCCGGCCGCCAGAAAGTACCCCAGACACAGCACCGGCAGGGAATAGTACACCCGGTTCTGCTTGGTCCTTTGCAGCCGCACCAGTGCCTCCGAGATGGGTGGCTTCTCCCGGCAAAGCTGCCTTGCCAGACCGTAAAACTGTTCGATGGCGTTGATGTCGGTGCCGTGAAAGCCGATCCGGCGCATACGGGTCATGGGTCTGCCGTCGTCCGGACACACCGTCACGATCAGGCAATTGGGAATGGCAAACACGTCTCCCGGCACGCCATAGGCCGTCAGCAGTCGATTCACCGCCGCCTCCACCCGGTAGATCTCCGCACCACACATTTGCAGGTGGTACCCAATGGATATGGCAAGCTCTAATAATTCTTGTTCGTACATATATGTATACTTCTATCTATAAATAAAATGTTGATGATCATAGGTTTCCAGATTGTCCAAAAACCGGCTGGCAGAGCAGAGGTAGACTCCGCCGATGTTCTCCCAGGAACCCAGCAGCAGGAGACAGACAAGCAGCGCTATATAAAAGTAGCCGTTCATGTGGGTTTTCTCCGGGTCTTCCACACGATCCGCTTCACGTGGCGAATGTGGGCAAAGGTCACCGCTTCTCCACGCTCTGCCAGCATCCGCAGCCATCGTTCCAGCACGTACGCCGTGTGGGGATGCATTTCCGATTTGGCATTTCCCCGAAGAAAATACTCCAGCGGAGAGCGATCGGTGTAGTGCTCGCCCATGTAATTTTTGCTGGCAGCCACCCGGTCGCAGAACATTTCCTTTAGATCGGTAAGTGGCATTTCCACCGGTTCGTATCGCTTGGTCGCAGGGTTCACATCGTTCCAGTATTCAAAGTGGTGGCGATTGCGGCCCTTGTGGTGGAGCCAGGCACGGGAAAAGCCGAACAGCTCCCGTTCCTTTTCGTTGGGACTGCGTGTGCCCTGGTAATAGCACATACCGGGCAGAAACTCCGTTGGCGAAAATTTGGAAAGGTCATGGGTCAGACCCCGCAGTGGGATCCCACAACGCATGGCGTTTTCCAGTACCAGCTTTTTGTGGTGGGTGATGGTTTTGAAATGCCGGATGGGATGCAGCATGGTATGTACCTCGTATTTGTGGTCGTTACCTATATTATGCCATAAAACCGGAAGAAAAGCAAGAGGAAAATGGGAAATCGCAGCGATCGGGTATATCGTCCCACCTTCGCCATTGTGGGGAAACTTACCCGATTTCTGACTTTTCTACCGCTTTTTTTCCGGCTCTATTGCTTTTTTGCCTGTTTTACGGTATAATATATCCAACCATGTTTTTATAGATCGAGGATACCATGAGAGACTACAAATATACACCAAAACCGAAACAAACGTCTCCGAATAAAGCGGAGCCGGTGTGTGAAATGCGTCGTTCCTGCGGCGGCTGCCAGACCTGGAATCTGACCTACGAGGAAGAGCTGTCTATGAAGATGGCAAAGCTCATCCGGCTGCTGGGTCGCTTCGGGCACGTGGAAGAAATTCTTCCCATGGACGAACCGTACCACTACCGCAACAAGCTGCAGGCTCTGTTCCAGTACAACGGTAAAAACCAGTTCCGCTACGGCCTGTACCAGTCTGCCACGGGACACATCGTCAAGTGTGACAATTGCCTCATCGAGAACGAAGAAGCCGCCCGGATCGTGCGCACCGTGGCGACCCTTGTGACAAAGCTGCACGTGCCTGCCTGGGATCTGCACCACAAAAAGGGTGTGTTCCGGCACGTGATGGTTCGCTATGCCGCCGCTGAGGATTGCTACATGGTGGCGCTGGTCACCGGTACCGACACCTTTGCAGCCGGAGAGGATATGGCAAAGGCCATTGTGGAAAAGCACCCCAAGGTGAAAAGCGTGGTCTGGTGCCAAAACCATACGGATATTCCCCTGTGGATCGAAGGAGAGGGAAAGGCACTGTACGGTACGCCCACCATCACCGATAGGTTAGCCGACTGCCTGTTCCGCATTTCCGCCCCGTCCTTTTATCAGGTCAACACCATCCAGACCGAAAAGCTGTACCAGACGGCGCTGTCCTACGCCGACCTGAAGCCCACCGACCACGTGGTGGATGCCTACTGCGGTATCGGTACGCTGGGGATCGCCGCCGCCAAAAACTACGGCTGTGAGACGGTGATCGGCTTTGACAACAACGCAAACGCCATCCGGGATGCCAAGGTGAACGCACGGATCAATGGCCTTGAAAACACCGACTTCCGCTGTGCCGACGCCGGTAAGATCACCGCCGAGCTGGCATACAGTGGAGAGGTGGCAGACGTGCTGTTCGTAGACCCGCCGAGAGCCGGACTGGGGAAAGAGATGCTTAGTGCCATCGAGGATATGTCCCCGACCAGATTGGTGTACGTGTCCTGCAACCCGGAGACGCTGTCCAAGGATCTGGCTGTGCTGCGGAGGAAATACAATGTAGAAAAAATTCAGCCGGTGGATATGTTCCCCCGGACACAGCACGTGGAATGCGTATGTCTTTTGACCAAGGGAAATGCCAAGTAATTTGACAAACATCTAATTAAAAAAGTGAGCACCAACATGGATTTTCGAAAAGACCAGCCCGGTCGGTCACAGGTATCGGTCGAGGAGGTGCTGACGGAAACGGAGCTTGTCAGTGACATCCTGTCCATCGAAGATACCCTTCGTCTCAGACGGTTTGATGGCAAGTATGATTTTGCCTTTGCGTGGTATCAGGATCCCGAAACGGTGCTGCTGGTGGATGGCAAAGAGGAGCCATATTCCTATGAGACCCTGACGAATATGTACACCTATCTGCATAAAAAAGGCGAGCTGTATTTCATCGAAGTCAAGGAGAACGGCGCATGGAAGCCTATTGGGGATGTCACCTTCTGGCAAGAGGATATGCCCATTGTGATCGGCGAGTGTGCATACCGTGGCAAAGGGATCGGCAAAAAGGTCGTGTCTGCTCTGGTCGCACGTGGTCGAACGTTGGGGTATGATACGCTGTACGTTGGCGAGATCTACGATTTCAATATTGCTTCCCAAAAATGCTTCGAGAGCGTAGGCTTTCGGCGCTGTGAAAAGACTGCGAAAGGCTATCGGTACGTTTTGGATATGCGATAACGAAGCCTTCAAAACCCATACATTTTCCCCACCAAACACCGTAGGAGGAATCACCCATGAAAGCAAAACGGTTGATCACATTTGTCATAGGCACCGCTGTGCTGCAGGGGCTACTACTGCTCTTTTGTACCCAAGGTGGACTGCTATCTTTGTATCCCTATGTGGTGTGGATGGCAGCGGAGGACTACCAGCCCCGTGGTACCTCCACCGTGTACTACAATATGCGCCT
>CAZUUA010000024.1:19758-28496 GCA_964623635.1 uncultured Ruminococcus sp. | reverse complement strand
GCACTTGCTTCCTCTATTGTTATTATAGCACACTTTTGGTGGATTGTCAAGGATATTTTTTTAATTTAGTGGGCAGAGGTAAGAAGTCAATTAAGGTGTGTACGTGTGTGGTATAAGAATAAACTTCAAAATAGCCGCCCCCGGACGCCCCCTGCTTCACAAAGTTAGATATTAGTTTTAGGAAGTATAAAGTTGTGCGTGAATCCTACACCACGCCCCACCCCACTCTCCTCGCAGGATGCACAAAAATTACGACGAGTATCGAATAAAAAATGCCTATTCCGTCTCTTGCATTTTGCAGGACGGTAGGATATAATATATAAGGAATACAAGAATCAAAATACAAGGAGAGTTACACACACATGACACAGAACAAATACGTACTGTCCTGGATCGATGAAATGGCTGCTATGACCCAGCCCGATAAGATCGTCTGGATCGATGGTTCCGAGGAACAGGCAGAAGCCCTGCGTGCCGAAGCTTGCTCCACCGGTGAGATCATCAAGCTGAACCAGGAGAAGCTCCCCGGCTGTTATCTGCATCGCACCGCTGTTAACGACGTGGCTCGTGTGGAAGGCAGAACCTTTATCTGCACCACCAAGAAGGAAGACGCCGGCAACATCAACAACTGGATGGCGCCTGCCGAATGCTACGAAAAGCTGTCCAAGCTGTACCGTGGCTCTATGAAGGGTCGCACCATGTATGTGATCCCCTACTCCATGGGTATCGTTGGCTCCGACTTTGCCAAGTACGGCATCGAGCTGACTGACTCTATTTATGTAGTACTGAATATGCTGATCATGACCCGTGTGGGCAAGGACGTGCTGGAGGCTCTGGGCGACGATGCCGGCTTCATCAAGGGTCTGCACGCTAAGGCTGATTTGGACGAAGAGAACCGCTACATCTGCCACTTCCCGGAAGACAACACCATTTGGTCTGTGAACTCCGGCTACGGCGGAAACGTGCTGCTGGGTAAGAAGTGCTTTGCCCTGCGTATCGCTTCCTTCCTGGGTCGTAACGAAGGCTGGATGGCTGAGCATATGCTGATTCTGGGTGTAGAATATCCCAATGGCGAAGTGAAGTATATCTCCGCTGCCTTCCCGTCTGCTTGTGGGAAGACCAACCTGGCTATGCTGATCCCGCCGGAAATCTACCGGAAGCAGGGCTACAAGGTTTGGTGCGTAGGTGACGACATTGCATGGCTGCGCATTGGTAAGGACGGCAGACTGTGGGCAATGAACCCGGAGAACGGCTTCTTTGGCGTAGCACCCGGTACCAACGAAAAGTCCAACCCCAACGCTCTGCACACCACCATGAAGGACACTATCTTTACAAACGTAGTGCATAATACCGCAGACAACACCGTTTGGTGGGAAGGTCTGGACAACAATCCGCCCACACCCGGCAATGCCATCGACTGGAAGGGCAATCCTTGGGACTGCACCAAGTACGATAAGAAGGATAAGTCCACCTGTGGCGCACACCCGAACTCTCGGTTCACTGCAAAGGCTGTCAACTGCCCCTGCCTGTCCTCCGAGTTCAATAACGCAGCCGGTGTGCCGATCTCTGCCATCGTATTCGGCGGTAGACGTGCTAAGACCGCTCCCCTGGTATATCAGTCCACCAGCTGGCAGAACGGTACGTTCGTAGGCTCCATCATGGCTTCTGAGACCACCGCAGCTGCTGCCGGTGCTGTAGGTGTGGTACGCCGTGACCCCATGGCTATGCGTCCGTTCGTAGGCTACAACATGGGTGACTACTTCAAGCACTGGCTGGATATGGGCAAGAAGATCCCCCATGCTCCCAAGATCTTCCACGTAAACTGGTTCCGCACCGACGACGAAGGCAACTTCATTTGGCCGGGCTTTGGGGACAACATGAGAGTCCTGCTGTGGATCCTGGACCGTTGCGAAGACAAGGTAGACGCTGTGGAGACTGCCATCGGGTATGTTCCGAAGGCTGAAGATATCAACATCGAAGGACTGTCTGACGTAACGCTGGACACCATCAAGGAATTGGTATCGGTAGACCACGACTCTTGGAAGACCGACATTGACAACATCAAGGAATTCTACAACCTGATCGGCGAGAGAGTGCCGGCCGAAATGTGGGCTGAGCTGGATGCGCTGGACAAGAGACTTGGTTAATTCGTAATAAATACAGAAAAAGGTGCAGGCTATACATAAGGCTTGCACCCTTTTTTCTATATTGGTACCCGACATACGTGCATCCCACACCCATGACCCATACTTTTGTATTTCAGTATTCTAACATATCAGCATCCGAAGCAGGGGGCGTCCGGGGGCGGCTATTTTGAAGTTTATTCTTATACACACAGTGTATGGATACACGCAGTGTATGGATGCACTACGTATATGGATACGCCCTCTCATACGTGTGCGGAGATGCCTAAGAAGCCTCGGTATAAGCCGCCGTCCTCCGGGATCTTCTTCTTGAACTGGACACCAAAGCGGTCGGCGTTTTCCTTTAACCAAATGATCAGGGTTTGGTCGCTGGCAGGTCGCAGTCCGTTGTCCGCACACCACTTCCGATAGACCAAACACAGTCGCTTGCTGGTGGTATGCTCGTCCACGCCGTAGCACACCTTCTCTTTGTCCCGGAAAAATTCTTCCATGTTGTTGTTCTCTAAGTAGTGCTCACGCAGGTTCTGCTTGACGCTGTCGCTGATGGTGAACCGATAGCCCTGCTCCACCAACCGGATCAGTCCGGCAAGCATCCATAAGAATATGCCTTCCTTTTCCGACACCAGCTTGTCCAGCAGCCATGGGTCATCCACACGGTTCTTGTCCTTGGGCTTGGTTTTCAGGATAAGCTGTCTGCGATAAAAACCATCCGTATGGTCGTACAGTGCGGAGAGAGAACCGTTGCCGAAGCACAGGAATCGACAGTACATATCCTCTTGGACACTTTGGCGACCCTTTCTTTCCACATCGAACTTGCCGGTGTTGGTGATCATGGATTTGAGGATCCCGGTAGAAGACAGGGCGTTCAGCTGCATATCGTCATCCAGCATACACAGCTTGCCGGTCAGGTCGGCTCTGGCAAAGCGGTTGTTTTCGATCTTCTGGATGGACGAGCTCCACATGGCCTTGCCCAGGATGGCACGGAGCACACCGCCAATGACGCTTTTGCCCTCTCCACCACGGCCGATCAGGCACAGCATCTTTTGCGCTTTTGTGGTGGGAAGCAGGAGATACCCCAAATATTCCTGCAGGGTATCGATGTCGTCCGGCTCCAAAAGCTTGTCCAAAAAATCCAGCCAATAGAGGGGACGCACGGTGTTTTCGTGAAATTCCACCGGCAGTCGGTAGGGTGTGATCTCCATCTCCGGCGACCAGCGAACCGTGACCTCGGTCTTTTCCGCTATGGGATCGGATGGGTCAGCGGTCTTGGTCTCCAGCAGATGAAGGGTACCGTTGGCAACCGGGATGACGGCTTCGTTCACCGTAGGCGCATCGCCACAGGTGTACAACCGCAGAAGACCCATCAGGTTGTTGGCCGTTCTCTCCACATTCCGGCTCACATAGGGCAGGATGAGGGACACGATCCGGTGGCAGACAAAGTCATTGTCCAAGGCACCATAGGCATCGTAGAAGGTGCCGTTCCCGTAGCGCAGCGGCATAAGCTTGGTAAAATCCTTGACAAACTCTCGTTCGTTGATCCCGGCCTTGGTGACCCAGCGAGGGATATCCGGCTTGTCGTCCACGGCCTGCATATAGGACGCCAGCATTTCCTCACGGAGCTGTGCCATATCCTCAGCGGTGACATCCGGCACCGGCGCATTGGGTTGTGTCTGGTAGGAAAGCGCCGCTTCGTCCTCTGCATCGGCCATCCAGTCGGGTTCACGGAGAGTCGCCGGCATTTCGTTTCGTTCACTTGTAAAATTGTTGTTC
The DNA here is from genome assembly GCA_964623635.1 of uncultured Ruminococcus sp. Classification (GTDB taxonomy): domain Bacteria; phylum Bacillota; class Clostridia; order Oscillospirales; family CAG-272; genus UMGS1696. The sequence continues at coordinate 24,582 of CAZUUA010000024.1, read as the reverse complement.
ATGCTACTCCTTCTTTCGTATAAAAATAAAATGATTGGACAGGCTCAGAAAGATCGGATGAGAGGCAATGGTACGTGAGCGGCAGTACCAAAATTCCGAACACTTGCTCCTGTGTCTATAGTATACCACAAAACCCACCGTTTGTCAAGAGGCGATTTTTCCAAAAGGTAAACGAGACTTACGCAGGTGTGGGACGTGTGGTGTGCACCCATACGCTGTGCGTGTATCCATACGCTGCGTGTAGAACAAAGTGAAAAAGCGACGCCCCCGGACGCCCCCTGCTTTGGATGTTGATATGTTAGAATGCTGAAATGCGAAAGTATGGGTCATGGGTGCGCACGTATGTCGGGTACCAATATAGAAAAAGGGTGCAAGCCTTCTGTATAGCCTGCACCTTTTTTTATTTATTACCAACACTGGTTGGGTGGCTTATCTCTTATTCCCCTTGCGTCAGTGCAGTTACCACCTCGTTCAGCTTGCTGATCAGAGGCTTTTCATTGCTCTGGTAGGTGGAGATCCAGTTGGTGTTGCCACCGATCACGGCGTTCCGGAAGATGCTGAAGGTCATGGACTGCATACTGTCGTTGAACACTCGTCCAAAATCGAAGACCACGGACGAACGAATGATATCAAACATTTGAGCGGTCTTGTCGTCTTGGGCGTACTTTGCCTTGAATGCGGTCTCAAACAGCGCCGGAGACACGGTGCGATACCCTTCCGAACCCAAGGCTTCCAGCACTGCCGCAGACATATTCGCATCGGCAGCGTCCACAGGCACGCCGTAGAGCGAGTACGGGAAGGACATAACGGTGTAGTACTCCTGCTGTGTTTCGTCATACTTGGGCATGGGCACCACGCCAAAATCCACGTCTGAGGAGCGCAGGTAGGTGACGGTGTACATGAATTCGTTGTTCGTGAACAGCGACCGACCTTCGGCGAACATATTGCCGGTGTTGGCATAGTCGGACTTTTCCAGCCAAGCATCGTTGGTGTCAAACCAATCCACCAGCGTGATCAGCAGCTCATGGGTCTTTTCCCCACCAAAGGCTTCGGAGAGCACGGGAATGTCGTTTTCGTCCTTGGCAGTGGTGCGCAGACCTACGCTGAAATAGAACGGGTCTACGTATGTAGAATGGGTACCAAAGCCGTACACGTCACCCAGGTCCTTCTTGCCATCGCCGTTGGTATCCCGGTACACGCCCTCGGTCATGGAGAGCAGCTTGTCCAGCGTCCATTTGTTCTCCTGCACCAGCTCGTAGGGGTCTTCCAGGTCGTAATCGATAATGAGCTGCTTATTGAAATACATGGCATACATATAGTATATCATATAAGTAGAAATATCGCCGGAGCAGAAGTACAGCTTGCCGCCGCAGGTCGCCTCGGACTGCAGGGATTTCGGCCACCAAGGCTTTTCGAAGTTGAGATAGTTCAGTTCGTTTAGGTCGATGAGCATATTGGCAACGGCCAGAGACGCACCGGCCATAGAGTACCCGGCAGCGATGTCGTAGGCACTGTCACCGGCTGTGATGCTTTGGGAAATGGTCTTGACCCAAGACGCACGGTCGGGATTGGCGCCGGGCTCCAGACGGTATTCCAGTTTCACGCCCAGCCGTTCCTCCACGTTCAGGTTACGCTGGAACACGGCATCATTGACGATCTCACCGTTTTGCTCTTCCACGTAAAATTCCGGCGTAGAGGGACCGCTCCAGCCGAAGGTGGTGACGGTTTTGCCATCGTAGTTCAGGTCGGCGGGCAGGTCGTCCAGCGCATAGAGGGTCTCGGTTTCGGTCTCCACGGGGGTGGTATTTGCGGTGGTATCCGCAGTCGTTTCGCTGGTTTGGTTGCCGCAGCCCACGCAAGCAGACAGCAGCATCGCCAGCACCAGCAGTTTAGCGATCGGTTTTTGCATCATAATTTAGCTCCTTTTTTGATCATTACATGGGAGTAAGACGTTTGTACGCCGACACCCATATTGTACAGTTAAACACGTGCTTCTAACAATTTCATCCCCAAAGCAGGTGGCGTCCGGGGGCGTCCCTTTTGAAGTTTGTCCTTAGTATACGCAGTATATGGATGCACCCACTCACCCACACCTGTGTGGTGTCTGACTACTACACAGGTACGCTTCAATTCCCTCTTTTTGCAGTTCTCGGTGCAGCTGTTCTGCGGCGGCCGCTTCCGGGAAAAAGCCGAACACTGCCGGTCCGCTGCCGCTCATCAGGGGTACCCCACCGGCGTGCTTCATGCGTGTCCACAAAGCTTTTGCTTCCGGATGGTTCGGGAATATCACGTCCTCGAAGGTATTGCGCATATGCTGGGGGATGGGGTCGCCGTGTTGCAGGGAGTTTAGGAAGCCCTCGAAATTGCCAAAATCTTCCTGCAGTCGTTGCCCATACAGCTTATCCAGGTCGCCATACGCTTTGGGCGTGGAAACACCGTTGCCGTCTCTTGCCACGAGGATGGAGCAAGGAGTGGTGTAATCCAGGGGAGTGATGCGGTCACCGATGCCCAGCGTGATAGCGCAGCCGCCGACCACGCAGAAGGGGATATCGGCGCCGATGGAACTACCGATAGCGCACAGGGAATCCAAGTCGGTGGGCACGGTATCGGCGAAGAGCGCAGCCAACGCAGCCAAGGTAGCGCCGCCGTCCGCACTGCCACCGCCCAATCCGGCAGCGATGGGGATACGTTTTCGGATGTAGATAGACACGCCCTCACGCAGGTCATAATGGCGCAGGAACGCATCGGCGCAGCGATAGGCTATATTCTCTTCCCCGTTGGGCAGCTCGTCCACGTCCGTCTGCTCCAGCGCCAGGTGTATGCCTGTACCGCCGACTCGGGAAACGGTTACGGTATCGTGCAGGCTGACCTGCAGCATGACGCTTTTGATATCGTGGTATCCGTCCGGCCGCTTTCCCATAACGTCCAGATACAAATTGATTTTGGCATACGCCTTCTTCGTGATGGTCATTTTCGTTTTCCTTTGTTTTTTGTGGGGGGTCGATGAAGTAATACGAGACGTTTCGGGTGGGGATACGCGGCTTTTTGTAAAAAGCCTGGCAAAAACTTTTGGGCTGTTATAGCCATTTCGTGCGGTGCAAGCAGGGCGTTTCTGAGCTGGTTCCAGTGGCGTTAGTGTCGGGTTGCTGGGGTGCACATGGGACGTGTCGTGCTCCGGGTGTGGAGGATGTCCGCACGGCGCTACGCTTTGTTTTGGCTATATAGTAGAGCGGTCAAACGGACAGTTGGTTTTGTGATAGGTCTGTCTCGCCGGTGTATATAGTTTGTGCAGGATTTGGGGACGCTCGTTTGGGTTTACACCAATGACCCATACTTGTAGGGTATCTTACTTGTGTGTCCTAATATCTTAGTTTGCGTAGTAGGGGGCGGCTGGGGGCGGCTCTTTTGCACTTTATCCTTATACGTACACGTGTATGCTATCTTACTTGTGTCTTCTAACATCTCACTCCCCAAAGCAAGGGGCGGCTGGGGGCGTCCCTTTTGAAGTTTATTCTTAATATACGCAGTATATGGACGTACACACTTCCAACTTCCCTAATGCACAATACGTATCCAAAAATTCTTCTTCATACCCACGGCGTCATGGGGGCACAGCTCCTGACAGCAATAGCAACGGATGCAGGATTTGGGGTGGATGACGGCTTTTTTATTTTGGATGGTGATGGTTTTGGCTGGGCAGGAACGCACGCACACGCCGCAGCCGATGCATTTATCCGGCGATATCCTTGGTTTGGCGGCGAAGATCTCGGCGAATCGACCGCCCCAGATGCCGGACAATCCCTTCAGGAACCGACCGGCAGAGGCTTCCGGTGGAGCAAAATGTTGTACAGGTACAGGACGATTTTCTCTGGTTATCGTTTCGATATCGGCGAAAGCACGGCTATGGAGCAGGTCACGCTGGAACGCCCTATCCAGATGCACCACAGGAGAGGCACAGCCGATGGCGTGTTCCGCCACCACATCCAGAGCGTAGGGGTTTTTGGACGCCAACAGCAGCCCACAGGACGTTGGTTCCCCATGGGTAGGACCATTGCCTTCCATACCGACGATGCCGTCACACAAGGCCATATAGGGCATTCTGGCACGGACAAACTCGGTGATATCCACCAGCATATCGGAGAAGTCCTCGATTTTGGGGAAGGTGGCGTGCATAGAAAATTTTTCCACACCGGGGATGATACCGAAGAGGTTTTTGGTAGCGCAGCTGAGTCCGGTCAGACCATGGGTCTTGAGCTTGCACACGTTGATGAGAATATCCGAATCCAGAATCGTTTGCAGTATCGTAGCGTTATGGAGTGTACGACCGTCCGGGAAAGGCACCGAACGGAAACGAAAGTCGTCGTTCAGTCGCACACCGGGAATATCTGCAAGAGGCAATAGTCCACAGGTACGATAGACGTTATCCAGATACACCGCCGTATAGGGACCACCGGGGCTGTCCACCACCACGACCTCACTGGCACCCCAGTCCAGCAGTAGCTTTGCCAACGCCGACAGCACCACCGGATGGGTCGTAGCACCGGCATCGGGTTTTTTCGCCATGACCAGATTGGGTTTGAGCGCCACCCGTTTGCCGACAAAGCCTTCCGGTGAAATAGCCAGAGAAGCAAACATTTCTTCGATACACCGCATGATCTCGGTCTCCGCATACGTTGCGCAGTCCCAGACCGCCACCGCAGAGCCACCCATACCATCACCCCACAAACGCATGATAATCTATACTATTATAGCATATTCCCAAGAAAAGTGCAAGAGGTGTACGTACATATATATCCATATACTGCGTGTGTATAGAACAAACTG
>CAZUUA010000024.1:0-19658 GCA_964623635.1 uncultured Ruminococcus sp. | reverse complement strand
CAAAAGGGACGCCCCCGGACGCCCCCTGCTTTGCAAATTAAGTTATTAGGACACACAAGTAAGATGTAGGTGGAAGACGTATGTGTAGCCTATGACAATATTGTGTTGCATATGCCACAGGTGTACGTATATATAAGAATAAACTGCAAAAGGGACGCCCCCGGACGCCCCCTGCTTTGCAAATTAAGTTATTAGGACACAGAAGCAAGGCCCCATACACGTATGGCACACGGGTGAAGGACATACGCGAACCTTGCACCACCAACCGACTTACTCCTCAATCCGGTCTATTTCAAAATCTTCCTTCGGCACACCGCATTCCGGGCAGACAAAATCGTCCGGCAGGTCTTCAAACCGAGTCCCGGGTTCGATGCCGTTATCCGGGTCACCCTTCCGCTCGTCGTACGTATAACCGCAAATGATGCAAACATATTTCATAGCATAGCACCTCCTTCCCGTACTGTTACTGCGCCTACTATTATAGCAAAGCTATGGACAAATTGCAAGAATAACTTTCCGCTTTTCCGGGCTATATTTTTGTTGGAATTGCACAAAAACTATCCCTCTACCGGGATCCGTGGCACACGCTGGCTCACCTGACAGGTACACTCGTACACAATGGTCCCGGCTCGATGGGCCAAAGATGCCAGTCCTTCCCCACGGTCGTCCCCAAAGAGCACCACCCGGTCTCCCACGGCAACCGCACCGTCCGTGACATCCACCATGCACTGGTCCATGCATATCCGTCCCACGATGGGATAGTCCTTGCCACGAATCTTCACAGTGGCACCGGTGTACCCACGGATCCAGCCGTCTCCGTAGCCGATGGGCAGCGTGGCCATGGTGCGCTCCGTCTTTGCCGTGTACGTGGCACCGTAGCTGACGTGCTCGCCGGGTCGCAGGGTCTGGATGTGCGCCACCGTGGTCGTAAGCGTCATGACCGGTCGAAAGGCGGTGTCGCTCCAAGGCTTCCCATCCGGCGACAGACCGTACAATAGGATTCCGGCACGCACCGCATCCAGCCACGCCGGCACATACCCCAAAATCGCTGCGCTGTTGCCTATATGCCGCAGTCCCACCGACACCCTGCGGTCTTCCAATCGTTTTAACACATACGCATACCGTGCCAGCTGGGTCTCCGTCAGCTTCTCGTCGGGCACCGGTCGCAGGTCATCCAACATTTCATCATCACAACAGGCGAAGTGGGAGAATATCCCGGTGATGTGCAGTCTTGGTTCCGCTGCCAGCTTGGCGATATGGTCCACCGTCCTGTCCGCTCGCTCCGGCGTATCGCAGGCAAACCCGATCCGGTGCATCCCGGTGTCCAGTGCGATATGGATCTTCAGTGCCCCACCCTGCGCTTGCTCCATGGCGTTTGCCAAATGGGCGGCGTGCTCCGGCGACACTGCCGTGCATTCGATGTCGTTTTCTGCCAGATGCGGTGCGTTTTCCGGGAAGGTGTAGCCTAAGATCAAGATCCGTGGATGTCTGCCACGCCCTTCCTCCAGCGTCCGCACCTCGATGGCTTCCCGCTCCGACGACACGGCAAAGAACGAACACCCGTTATTCCCCAGCACTTTGGTGACGATGTCCACGCCATGTCCGTAGGCGTTTGCCTTTACGGTGGCGATGATCTGCGGCACGTTCTGCACGGTGCGCAGGTGCTCTTGGATGGTACGATAATTTTGCTCTATGGCTTTTTGGGAGATATACGCCTTGTTTTTGTCCTGGATCATGGATGCTCCTTCTCCTTTTGGAATATTTGCCACACGTGTTCTGCCGTTCGGTCGTCCAGAGGCACGGTCACGTCCCCCACAGACAGCGCACAGGTGGTGTCGGTACCGGTCAGCTTCACCCCGGCAATCGTCTCAGGCTCCGTCAACAGCCAAGTGTACACGCCGTTTTCGCTGGTCAAGACACCGGTGTATGCGTGCTTTTCCGTTTGGTACCGGACGGTCACGGGTCCTACCCCATCGAATTCCTTGGGTGGATGGTTCTCCTCGGCACAGGACGACAGCAGCACACATAGGCACAGCCACAAAATATTTCGCTTCAAAATACAAAACCTCCTGCAAAAGGATGTACGGCACCCTATGCAAGAGGTCGTCAGTTCATGCGTAAAACCGGCACTGGAGAGCTTAACGAGTGGTCTGGGTCGTGGCAACCAAATTCTTGGAATTATAATATTTCAGTGCCTTCAAGGTCTTCTCCGCTGCTTCAAAGAACACCACGGAAACACGGCCGTCCGGCTCGGTCGCCAGCATGAAGTAGCTGTCCGGCGACTTGGTGTTGCCCCGGAAATCCCGCACCACGTCTGCCTTTTCGTACTGGTTCCGGTATTCCTCGTTCACCGGAGCGATCAGGCTGTATTCGCTGATGAGCCGCTCGTAGACCTTTTTTTCTCTCGTCTTGCCGTAGACCTCGTAGAAGAGGATCTTGGCGGAGATGATCTCATATTTGTACTCCACGTTCACGTACCGGTTCCACACGTAGTGGCGCAGGAGCAGGATGAACAGGGGCACAAAGGGGATCGTCACCACGGCCACCCACACGCTGTAGGTTCCCAGTGCCACCGCCATGCTCAGGTAACCCAGCACGATCAGGATGTACAGCGCAATGCAGCCTATTTTGTATTTCAGATATTTCCCAACGGGCTTACGTTCCACGGTATATTCCGCCATATTGCCACCGGCAGTGTTCATAATATTCTCCTTTCCAAAGTAGAAACAGGGCACAAGTCCCAACCCGGCAAACTTGTACCCCACCTCGCAGCTTGTTTGTTTTCTCGACTGTCGATCGTTCGAACCGCCGTTACAGCAGGTATCGCCCTTCCATGGCACGACGCAGGGTCACCACATCGGCAAACTCCAAGTCACCGCCCACCGGCACACCATTGGCGATCCGGGACACCTTTATGCCCAGCGGAGAGAGCAGCTTGGCGATATACATGGCAGTCGCTTCCCCTTCCACGGTCGGATTGGTCGCCAGGATCACTTCCTGCACCGCCTCGTTTTGCAGTCGGGTCAGCAGCTCCCGGATCCGGATGCGGTCGGGCGTGACACCTCGTGCCGGGGACAATGTCCCGTGGAGCACATGATACAGGCCGCCGTACTGCCGGGTGTTCTCGATGGCGATCAAGTCCTGTGGGTCCTCCACCACGCAGATCACGCTGCCGTCACGCCGCTCGTCCTGACACAGGGGACAATACTCACCGGTCGTGATATTTTGACACCGCTTGCAAGGATGGATCTGGGTCTTGGCAGACAGGATGGCATCGGCAAAGGCTTTGGCTTCGTCCTCCGAAAAGTTCAGCACCGAAAAGGCATACCGTGTGGCAGTCTTTTTGCCCACGCCGTCCAAGTGCCGAAACATATCCGTCAGCCGTTCCAGAGGCTCTAAGCTATCCCCAGCCATATCAGAACAGACCCGGTACGTTCAGACCGCCGGTGATCTTGCTCATAGCTTCGTTGTTGGTCTCGGAAACCTTCTTGATGGCCTCGTTCACGCCAGCCACCAGAATGTCGGTCAGGGTCTCGATGTCGTCGGGATCCACCACCTCCGGGCTCAGACCGATGGACAGCACCTCCAGCTTGCCGTTGATCTTCACGTTCACAGCACCGCCGCCTGCCTGGATCTCATATTCCATAACGTCCAGCTCGGCCTGCTTGGCTTCCATTTCTTCCTGCATCTTCTGCGCCTGCTTGATCATGCCCTGCATACTGTTGGGAGCGCCGCCCACCTGCTTTGGAACTCTTGCTTTCATGATTATGTACCTTCCTTTATTCGTTTTATTTTATACATTCTGGAATACATTTTCCAGGGGATCTCCGTATTACATTTCGGTCAGCTCGTCCAGCGCCCGGTGCTTTCGCTTGTCCGACACTGCACCCAGCTCGATCTCCACCGCTGTGCCGGGTCTGCAAAGTCCACAGAGGCAAAAGGCCTTCTGCAATGCCGCATTGGTGTTTTCTTCCGTTAACACTTTTAAGGCAAAAGAGGAAAGCACACGCACCCGAATGGTTCGTCCGTCCGCAGACATAGCGCAATCCGCTGCACGAAGCTGCGCACCTGCCATAGAATCTATGCCGTTCAGCCGCTCAGCCACCTCACTGACGTCCGGCAGTGGTCGATAGCCATCGGCGGCAGGGGGCACTGGGGTGCTCTCGTTGGTTGGCGTCTTGGGCGTTTCCGGTGCGGTATCGTTTGGGACAGCTGGAACCGGTATGTTCTCCGTGGGTCTTGGGGGAATAGGGACCGTGTCCGTCTCCGTTTGGGCAGGCACACCACCGGCTTCCAGCAGTGCCACCTTTTCTTCCAATGCGGATATTCTTGCCAAGAGACCATCCGCCGTGTCGCACATTTTGGGATCACTCATGCGGATCAGGGTCACCTCAGCGGTCAATCGTTTGGTTTGGGGCATCCGGTTCATGGTCTGCATCGCCTGATCCAACAGGGCAAAATGCACGTTCAGCACCGGCACAGAGAATCGCCTTGCCCCATCGTGGAGCACACGCATCTCCGGGTCGGTCATGTCCAGGTACGCCTGCGCCCCGTCACCCAGATGCTTTTCCACCAGCATATCTCGCCAGAAGGCCGTCAGCTCCTGCCAGAACACCGCCATGTCCTTGGCTGAGGACGCCACGCCCTCGACGATCCGGAACAGCCCTGCCACGTCTCCACGGGACACAGCCACTGCCGTTTTGTACACCTGCTCGATGCCGGTCAACCCCAGCACGTCTCTGACCCGGTCGGCCGTCACGTCCTGTCCACCGCCGGCACACAGCTCGAACAAGCTGATGGCGTCTCGCATACCGCCTTGGGACTGCTTGGCAAGGATGGACGCTGCCTCCGGTGTCAAGGGGATCTGCTCCTTCTCCGCAATGTACAGCAGTCGTGCCGCAATGGTGTCGATACCGATACGGCGAAAGTCGAACCGTTGACAACGAGAAATGATAGTGGCAGGAAGCTTGTGCATTTCGGTGGTCGCCAAGACAAAGATCACGTGCTCCGGCGGTTCCTCCAAGGTCTTCAGCAGTGCATTGAAGGCACTGGAAGACAGCATATGCACCTCGTCGATGATGTACACCTTGCGGCGCAGCATGGACGGCACATAGTTCACCTCGTCCCGGATGTCCCGGATGTAGTCCACCCCCGTATTGGAAGCGGCGTCCATCTCCAGCACGTCTCCGGTAGAGCCATTGTCGATACTGCGACAGGCGTCACAGACCCCACAGGGATTGCCGTGGTCGGGATGCTCGCAGTTGACAGCCTTGGCTAAAATCTTGGCGCAGGAGGTCTTCCCGGTGCCACGAGGACCGCAGAACAGATACGCATGGGATACCCTGCCGTGCTCCGTCTGGTAGCGCAGTACAGAGGCCACATGATCCTCACCGCACACATCGTCGAAGGACTTGGGACGATACTTTCGGTACAATGCCTGATGCATGGACGCCTCCTTGCCGTTTGAAGACCAAACCGAATTTTCTATACGCAAAAATAACTCGCAAAATACGACCATGCACCCGAAAGTCGAACAGAAGATCATATGCGCTATTCGTCCGTTCTGCTCCGAACAGGCTACCTCGCGGCGCACCGACGACACTGCTTAATGCTGCTTGGTTCCCCACCTGACATGGTTCACAGCTGTCGATCGCGCAAGACCCATTCCTCAACGCAGCCTAAAACGACGCTGACCACACAAGTTCTGCCCTCGTTCCGGGAATTGACCCCTGCTGTAGCGGACTGCAGGTACAGGGCCCCGCTGCTTCCCCGGCTGGCATGGCCTTATTTCACGAGTTATTCTTATCGATTCATTTTTTAGGCAGGACACGAAAAAATCGTATCCCTACGCAACACGCCTATTATACCACACCTTACCGAAAATTGCAAGAGGAAATCAGCGAAATTCACGGTTTATTCAAAATATTCCACGTCCCGGTCTCACCCCAGTCCTTCCTCGATGGTCAGCAGTCGATTGTACTTTTCCGTCCGTTCACTGCGGCAGGGTGCGCCGGTCTTGATATAGCCTGCCCCCAGACCCACTGCCAGATCGGCTATGGTGGTGTCCCCGGTGTCGCCGGAACGATGGGACAGGATCACCGCATACCCGTGTGCTTTTGCCGTCTCTGCCACGTCCATGGTCTCGCTGAGGGTGCCGATCTGGTTGGGCTTGATCAGGATCCCGTTGCCACAGCCACGCCGTATGCCGTCCCTGAGCCTTGCTTCGTTGGTCACAAAATAGTCGTCCCCGATCAGTAGCATACCCTTGCCCAGCCGCTCCGTCATGGCTTTCCAACCGGCGTGATCGTCCTCGCCCAGCCCATCCTCGATAGACACAATCGGGAACCTTTCGCAAAGCTTACTATACCAATCCACCAGCTGCAGGGCATCCACGGTGCCGCCGCCCTTGGGGAACGTGTACCGCCCTTCGCCGCTGGCCCACGCCGAGGACGCCACATCCAGACCGATCTGCACCTGCTCCGTGTCGTACCCGGCGTCTTCGATGGCCATGACGATGGCGTTCAGCACTTCCTCCGCATCCCGCATATCCGGCGCAAAACCACCTTCGTCTCCCACACCGATGCTCTTGCCCATGCCACGGAGCCGCTTGCCCAGCACATGATAGATCTCCACCCCGGCACGCAGGCTGTCCCGGAAGGTCGCAAACCCGGTGGGCAGGAGCAGGAACTCCTGGATGTCGATGTTGTTGCCGGCGTGGGCACCACCGTTGAGAATGTTCAGCATGGGAGTCGGCAGCCGGTTCGCCCGGATCCCACCGATGTAGCGGTACAGAGGCACACCCTGCCAAGCAGCGCCGGCCTTTGCCACCGCCAAGGATACCGCCAAAATGGCATTGGCACCCAGCCGACTTTTGTCCGCCGAACCATCCAAGCGGCACATGGTCTCATCGATAGACCGTTGGCAAGGTCCCATTCCACACAGCGCCGGTGCGATCTCTCGCCGTACGTTTTCACAGGCGGTCAGCACACCCTTGCCACCGTAACGCTTTTTGTCCCCGTCCCGGCACTCCTGGGCTTCGTACTTCCCCGTGGACGCACCGGACGGCACCTTGGCACAGCCCACGATCCCGTTGTCCAGCCGGACGATGGCTTCTACCGTCGGCATTCCCCGGGAGTCCAACACCTCACGAGCATGAACCATTTCAATTTTCGTTTGTTTCCAAAATTGCATATCACACCTCACAGCCTAAGCTACCCACAGTATGCCCCACCCAAGCACCCCTTATGCAAGTCCACCTAGGCTTTTGCACAACAAAAAAAGATACAGACGATCTGCCTGTATCTCTTTTACGTGCAAACTATATTACTTCAGCATTTCCTGACCGCCGGTCACAGGAACAGCCTGACCGGTTTCGTACTTCTGGGAGATGATGTACAGCACGGCCTTGGCAACGTCCTCGATCTCGCAGCCACGTCCCAGCGGCACCTTGGATTCGTAGAACTTCTTCACGTCCTCCACGGTCTTGGCACCGGGCACCTTGCCGGCGTTCAGATACTGCACGAACAATCCCTTTTCCGGGTCAGACCACAGGGGACCGTTCAGGAAGTTGCCGGGGCAAACCGCGTTGACCTTGATGCCGTAGGGAGCCAGCTCCAGAGCGAAGGACTGGGTCAGACCGATACCGCCGAACTTGGAACCGGCATAGGCAAAGTTCTTGTTGGAGCCAGCCAGACCGGACTTGGAGTTGATCTCCACGATATCCGTCATGTAGTCGGGAGCCACAGCTCTCTGCAGCTTCATCACGGCAGAGGCGTACTTGGCGCACAGGAAGTAGGCGGTGTAGTTGACGGCAGCCACCAGCTCAAAGTTGGACTTGGTCATTTCTTCCAGCGAACCGGCACGAACGATACCGGCGTTGTTCACAAAGATATCCAAACCACCGAAAGCCAGAACAGTTTCGTTCATCATGTTTTCTACGCTTGCTTCGTCGGATACGTTGGCAGAAACCGCCAGAGTACCTACGCCATAGGCAGCGGCCAGCTTTTCGGCAGTGGCAGCGGCACCGGCGGCGTTCATGTCGGCGATGACCACGTTGGCGCCTTCCTTGGCCAGATATTCGGCGATACCGGCACCAAAGCCCTGTGCAGAGCCGGTGACGATGGCAGTCTTCCCGGCCAGCGCCTTGGCAGCACCACCTGCCAGAGACACCTTAGCCCGGTAGGATTCCACTTCCCAGTTGACGATGAAGTCCACCATAGCAGGAGTCATGTGCCGTACGCCACCGAAGTTGCGCGCCAGCACGGTGATGGTCATAGCGTCCTTCCAAACCACAGCGGCGGTCTTGGCTTCCTTCAGAGAGGCACCAACGGTGAACATACCGATGCCCTTGGCGAACACCACCTTGGGTGCAAAGCCACGTCTGGTCTTCAGCTCGTTGAAGGCGGCCTGAATGGCTTCGGGTGCAAAGTCTTCAATGAACAAAGGTTCAGCCTTGCAGTACACGATGTGGTCGGGAGACAGAGGAGACTTCAGCTCGGCAAAGGCTTCGGCAGATTCTGCAAAGGTCATGACCTGCTTGTTGGCGGTGAACACCACGGCAGCCTGTCCTTCTGCATCGTAGCACATACGCAGCACCGGTGCGATCTTGGCGGCAGTAGCCTTGTCGAATTCTACATCGGTAAAATCGGGTCTTTCGGTGAGCTTGGCATCGATGGCGTCCATGATACCACCCACCAGTGCGTCCAGTTCAGCTTCGGTGTCGGCGGCAAAGAAGATACCGTGGTTCTGCAGGAATACCACCTGCGCATCCTTACCGGTCTCGTTCTTGTAGTCCAGCAGCTTCTTGCGGCAGTTCGAGGCCAGCACATAGCCGGGTTCGCATTCGTCTACCCACACAGCACCGGGAACCAGCGCCAGCGCAGCGTCCTTCCCCTGTACGGAGCAGGTGATGGCGTTGACAGAGGACGGGTGAACGTGCAGGATGAACTGCTGGGGGAACAGGTCGTGGAGCAGGGTCTCCACAGAGGGACGCTTGGCTTCTTCACCGGGGAACTTGGCAGCCATCAGGTCGGCCAGCACCTCGGCTTCTCTTGCCTTGTCGTCAGCGGAGTAGGTCTTCTCCCAGATAGCAGCCAGCGCTGCTCTGTCCATCTTGACGAACTGTTCTGCCTTGATGGTGGAGAGAGAGGTACCGCTGCCCTTGATGTACAGTGCTTCGGCGGTCTTATAGGAGGTATTGCCACCACCGGCCAGCACGAAGGCAGGATTTGCCCCATAGGCATTGGAAAAATGTACAAGTGTTTCGAGACTCATAATTGTATGTCCTTTCGTGTACAATATATGTTTAAAATATGCTTGGTTTTTATAAAGTTTGCATCCCAACTTTGGGAAAATTTTCCGTCAGGGAAATTTTCGAGAGCAAGGTGGTTCGCTCGACTACATAGCTTCCCTATATCCTTGCTCGTCAGTCTTCCCAGCCGCCGATCTTGGCATAGTGGGCGATCCGGTCGGACAGAGCAGGCATCTTTTCCTTCGTTTCGTCGGAGAACATGGACTGGCACTGGCACTCGGAAGCGGCGATCTCGTGACCGATCAGCGCATAGGTCGCCACACGCAGGTGCTTGTAGGCCGGGTCTGCCAAAGCCTGACAGATGAAGGACTGACGAGGAGAGTTGATGTCTTCGCCGGAGATCTCGAACAGGTCTCTGTCGTGGCAGTACTGCATCAGAGTCGCCAGCTGTTCCTTGGTGTTCCGGGACGGCATATAGGTCACCGCAGAGAAGCCGCAGTCGGCAAGCGTATCAAACAGCTCCGGCAGATAGTCGTCCTCGAACTTCTGTGCCTTCTTGTCGCCTGTGGGGCTTTCTCCCACGTCCCCCAGATAGGCGTATGCGGAAATGGCACCCAGCTCCTTGGCAAGGGCGGTGAATTCCCGGATGTTCATGCATTCGTCGGTGGCATCCACGTAGAACTTTTCCACCATGTGACCTTTCAGAACACCCAAAATATCATATTCATAGAAGTTTTCCGGTGCGTCCAGCAGCTTGCCACGGGTCTTGTCACCCAGCGGCTTGCCGGTCAGCTTTTCGATAAAGTCGCAGGCATCGCTTCTGTCGGGGTACCGTGCGGTGATCTTCTTGGTCAGGGCAAAGAGGATGTGCCGTTCGGTGACGCTGCCGCCTTCCTTTGCCATGGAGATCGGGTACACATCGTTGTCAAAATCCAGCTCGATCCCGGCGTCTCTGGTCATATCGCTGATCCGGGCGCACATCTTGCGGTTGCGCTGGTTTCTCTTTTCCCGGACACCGGCCAGTACGGCTTCTGCCTTGTCGATGTTCTGGTGGGGGATCCCGTGCATGGCCAGATAGGCGCAGGACTTCTGGTCAGGGTTGTTGACCTTCTTGCCCATGAGCGGCGTGCCCTCCACGTTGACCCGGCATTCGAAACCGCAGGTGATGGGCATATCCATGATCTTTCCGGCTTCGATGAATTCCCGCATACCGCCAACGCTGTCGTGGTCCATGATCCCGGCCGTGCGCAGTCCTGCCTTCCATGCGTAGAATACCGCAGAGGTGGGCGTGTAGGGAGAGAAGGAGTAGCAGGTGTGGATGTGGTTGTTCACAAAGATACCCGGCTCCGTCCGTTCGATGGCGTCCAGATTTTTGGCGATCTCTCGCAGGGCATCCAGACGTTTTTCGGCCGTCAGGGTCGTGTCCCCAATGGCAGCCAGCAAAGCATTCAGTTCCATGATTCATTTTCCTTTCTGTATATGCAAAAATCAAAAAGTTTGCTCGTTCACAGTGGGCAGTGCCGGTGCTTCCTCGCCGTAGAGGAAACGGTAGGTCTCCCGGTATCGCTCCCATTTTTGCCGTGCTTCGGGTGCATCCGTCTGCCAGCCCTTTTTCTTCCAAGCACGCAGCAGGATGTTCTTGGGCGTGTCCTCCGGGTCGATGAGCTCGGTGGCGTCGGTGCGGTAGCCCATGGCTTCCAGTCGCAGGAGCCGCAGAGCATCGGTGGCCGCATCGCAGAATTTCTGCCGCAATAGGGGACGTTCCCCAATGAAATCCACCGCCGGACAGTTTAGCTTCCGGTTCATCTCATGGTGGCAGCAGGGCGTGGACAGCACCACCTTGGCACCGTTTCGCATGGCAACCTCCAGCACTGCATCCGTGGCGGTATCGCAGGCGTGAAGGGAGATCACCAGATCCGGCGCATGGGCAGGCTGGTAGTCGAATATATTTTGGCAATAGAAGTGCATCCCATCGTAGCGGAGCTTTTCGGCGATGTCGGCGCATTCCCGGATCACCGACTCCTTCAAGTCCACGCAGACCATGTCCACCTCTCGCCCCAAAAGCACCGTCAGCGTATAGTACGCCGCAAAGCTCAGGTAGCTTTTGCCGCAGCACAGGTCCGCCACATACAGCGTTCCGTCCCCAGGCAGCTCGGCCACGGCTTCTCGGATATATTCGGTGAACCGGCAGATCTGGCGAAATTTTGCCTGCCGCTTGTCGTGGACCCGTCCTTTTTCGTCGGACACACCCAGCACCCGGAGAAAATCCTCTTCCCCGGTCAGGAGGCGATGCTTGGCACGATTGTTTTCGTTTGCCACCGGTGCCGCTTTCTTTTCAAGAGTTTCCGGCTGCTTCAGCTCTCCTTTGACCAGCAGTGTGACCTTGCCCTTCTGGGAGATCATCAGGGACGCCGAACCATTCTCCGTCAAAAGGTCTGCCTGTCGAAACTGTTCACCCAAATATTTTGGCAGTACGTCCGGGATGGCCTCCAGCGGCACATTTTCGTGGGTCAGCCGACCTTCCGTCCAGAACCGTTCCAGCTGCAGTACCGGTGCACCGCCGATCCTTTTGACGCTGCATTTTGCCTTGGACAGCTCCTTTTCCGTGGACTTGTACAGCGTACAGGCGCCCATTCTGCCGGTCTCTGCCGCTTGCTTGACAAGTGTAGCAAATCGTGTGACCTCGGTACCGTTCATTGCTTATCTCCTTTGTGCGTATGCTTCCCTGCTTCGTGCTCGTGTTGTTCCACCACCGTGGGCTTGTCCTTCACGTGAAAGTCGATCTTGCTTTCCGTTCCCTCGAAGATCCGTTTCAGGTTCTTCCGGTGCACGAACACGCCGGTGATGGTGATGATGAAGGCGATCAGGATGGACAGCGACGGGTCCGTAGGCAACTGCATTTTGCTCAGCAGCAGCGGATACAGCATATAGCCCATGATGGAGCCAAAGGAGATGTACTTGGTCATGTACACCAGGATCGCAAAGATCACGATCAGCACCAGAAACACCTTCCAGTTGGTCATGAGCACCATGCCAGCCGAAGCCGCCACGCCTTTGCCGCCTTTGAATTTGTAGTAGCAGGGGAAGATATGTCCCATGACACAGAACAGACCGCCTATGTAGGCTCCCAGCAGACCGAACAGCAGTCGACCGATCACGACCCCCAGCATTCCCTTGACAAAGTCGCAGAGGAACGTCAGGATGCCCATCTTGGTGCCGTAGGTCCGCAGCATATTGGTGGCGCCTGCATTGCCGCTGCCTTGGGTACGGATGTCCTCATGATAGAGAAACCGGGACAGGACGATGCCGGTGTTGACACTGCCCAGCAGATAGGGGAACACGATACTGGTCAGCACCCCCAGCACCATCAGCGTGGTGAACAGCGCATCCTGCCCATGGACATTTGCCAAGAGACAGCCGAAAAAACCATCGTAAAAAATATCTTGAAACATGACCGTCACACCTCTGCGTCTTCACCCTTTTGCCGCACGACCAGCCGGATCGGTGTTCCCCGGAAGCCAAAGGTGGTACGCAGACAGTTTTCGATATATCTTTGATACGAGAAATGGAACAGCTCCGCATTGTTGCAGAACAGTACGAATGTCGGCGGTGCTACGCTGGTTTGGGTCATGTAGTAGATCTTCAGTCGTCTGCCCTTATCGGACGGCGGCTGTACCCTTGCCACAGCATCTGCCAACACATCGTTTAGCATACCGGTGGTGGCACGCATATTGGTCTGGTCATGGACATAATTGATCTGCTCGAACAGCTTATCCACACGCTGCCCGGTTTTTGCCGAGATGAACTGGATGGGCGCATAGGTCATATAGGACAGCGAATTGGTGATCTTCTTGATATATTCGTTGGTGGTATTGTTGTCCTTGTTCACATCATCCCATTTGTTCACGCAGATGATGGACGCCTTGCCAGCCTCGTGTGCCAGACCTGCGATCTTCTCGTCCTGCTCCGTGATGCCTTCCTTGCCGTCGATAACGATCAGGCACACGTCTGCCCGTTCCACAGCCATCTTGGCTCGGAGCACGCTGAACTTTTCCACCCGTTCGTCCACCTTGCTCTGGCGGCGGATCCCGGCGGTGTCGATGAAGTTGTACCGACCGTGCTCGTTTTCCAAAAAGGTGTCGATGGCGTCTCTGGTGGTACCGGCGATGTTGGACACGATCAGCCGCTCATCCCCCAATATCCGATTGATCAGGGAAGATTTGCCGGCATTGGGCTTGCCGATCACCGCCACGGAGACCACATCGTTCTCCCCTTCCTCCGTCTCAAAGGCAGGCAGTGCATCGATCACCGCATCCAGCACGTCCCCACTGCCGCTGCCGTGAAGGGACGACAGGGGAATGGGATCGATGGAGAAGCCCAGCTCATAGAATTCGTAGAAGTTGGCGTCCACGTCCCCGATCCGGTCGGACTTGTTGATACAGGGGATCACAGGCTTGCCGCTCTTTTTCAGCATCACCGCAATGTCCATGTCGTCTGCCAACAGACCTGTACGAATGTCGCACATGAACAGGATCACGTCTGCCGTGTCGATGGCGATCTGGGCTTGCTCCCGCATTTTCTTCAGGATGATGTCGTCGGTCTTGGGTTCGATACCGCCGGTGTCGATGACGATCATGGTCTTGCCACGCCATTCGGTCTCCCCGTAAATGCGGTCTCTGGTCACGCCGGGGGTATCCTCTACGATGGCACGCTTTTCGCCGATCAGCTTATTGAACAGTGTACTTTTCCCAACATTGGGTCGCCCCACTATGGCGATCACTGGTTTTCCCATGTATCTTTACTCCTTTTGTCACTCTTACTGTATTGATTCTAAAACGATTGCTCTCGCTATGTTTTCTCAGATGCCCAGCATAGCTTCCAGCAGTGCCCCACCGTCCTGGTCGATAAAGCACAGGGGCACGCCCAATCTCTCCGACAGCTCGTCCGGTGTCATGCCGCACAGGAACAGGTCTCCTTCGCTGCGCAGTGTGGTACGGGACAGCAACAGTCGCTCGCCCAGCTCTTTGCCGGCAAGCTGCTCGGCCATGTCCTTGCCCGTGAGCAGTCCGGTCACCGTCACCTGACCGCCGAAGAAGTTGTTCTTCACCACATACACGTGGCAGTGCAGGTTCGGGCACACGTCCTCGGCTTCCTTCACCAAACGACAGATCATCTCCGCCGCCGCTTCTCCGGTAGCGATGGACACGTGGCTTTCGCTGTTTTTTTCGTCCTCGTCCAGCATGGCAAGCAGTCCCCGAAATTCGCTCTCGAAGGAGGTCAGCATCCCCACGCCGTTTTCCAGCTGGGTGAACTCGCCGTAGAATTCGTCCTCCGGCAGGGGCACATTTCCTTTGACATAAAATTCATCAGATGCGTAAAATATCCGCTCACCGCATTCTGCCATGCACCGGTCTCCAAAGGCCTTCACCTGCTCGATCACCCCACGACATTCCTCCGGTGTAAAGGGTTCCAGTGGGTACAGCTTCTGTCGATAGGCGGTCAGTCCGGCCGGCACGATGGACACGCTGTCCATAGCCGGGTAGTAGCTGTACAGATCCTGCATACTGCGATCCAGCTCGGCACCGTCGTTGATCCCTTTGCACAGCACGATCTGTCCCCGCAGCTTGGTACCGGCATCGGCCAGCCGTCTGAGGTACGATAGCACTTCCCCGGCGCGTTTGTTTTTCATCATCTGCACCCGCAGCTCCGGATTGGTGGTGTGCACCGACACGTTGACCGGGGAGATATGCATTTCCAGAATCCGGTCGATGTCCTCGTCGTGGAGGTTGGTCAGGGTGATGTAGTTGCCGTGCAGGAAGGACAGGCGGGAGTCGTCGTCCTTGAAGTAGATGGATTCCCGCATGCCCGGTGGGTTTTGGTCGATGAAGCAGAAGATGCAGCCGTTTTCGCACCGATGCTTTTTGTCCATCAGCGGCGTAGCGAATTCCAGCCCGATGTCGTCGTATTCCTCTTTGCGGATGGTGATGTCCAGCAGCTCCGGTCCCCGATGCAGCTTCAGCGTCACCGTTCGCTCTGCCAGCCGGAACCGATAGTCCAGCACGTCATTGATCGTATGTCCGTTGATCTCCAGCAAAATGTCGCCCGGCCGGATGTCTTTTTTTGCCGCACGGGAACGGGGCAGCACACCCGTGATCTCTACCATAGTCTATTTCCTTCCGTTATCCCATGCAGCGTTTTCCACCGCTCTTTCCTGTCGCCAAGATGGCCGGTGGCTGTCTACACTTTTCCGCACGTATTCACAATATATTATACACCAAAATCCCACCGGGGTCAATAGATTTCCGGTAAGTTCACACGGATTAACTTGCGAAAACGTACCCCAAAGGCTACGATGCATGGCATTACGGGTGCATTTCCAACCTTAGCCAGTGTTACCTGCATCCTTCCTGTAGATCCATTTTGCATTTTCCACGGTTTTTTGTGCCGGAGATCAAAAAGAACACTGTTTGGTTGACATTCACGTCAGCGAACAGTGTTCTTGTAGGATATTCAGAATGTGTATTTAGGCGTTGGCATTGGCAGCGGCTTCTGCAGCAGCGGCAGCAGCATCGGCAGCCTTTTCCGCTTCGACCTTGGCACGGAATGCGGCCTTCCGTTCAGCAGCTTCCTTGGCTCTCTTTTCCAGTTCCTTCTGACGAACGGTGATGGCACGGGTGATGTCCACAACAGCCTTATCGGTGTCGGCGCCGTATTCTACGCACATCCGCAGGGCTTCGGTACCGTCGGTCTTGAGCAGCTTGAATACATAGAAAGGAACCTCGATGGTGCGGTCACCCTTCTTGGTGGTGTAGGTCTTTTCTTCCAGCTCGGCCTTATCCAGGTCAAAGTAGAAGTAGTTGGCAGCGATCTCGTTGTCGATGGTGTCATCGGTCACGGAGAAACGACGACCGTAGATGAATACCTTTTCGTTGGTGAAGATCAGGTTCACGCCGCAGAAGTAGTTGGTGCGGTTCTTGCCGTCCTGACCCTTCTTGTAGTAGAACGGTTCTTCCTTGGCTTCGAAGTCATAGCCCAGCAGGTTGATAGGCTTGAGCATCTTCAGGAAGCTCTTTTCGTATACTTCGAATTTCTTTTCGCTCTTTTCCTGCAGGTTGCGGATCTTTTCCAGCGCCTGGAATTCCACGTCGGTGTCATTGGACTTCCCACCGGATGCGAATACCACCACGAACAGACCAACGATGGCCGTGATGATACCGGCGATACGGGTGGACCAGAACAGGCTGGCCAGTACAACGCCGACAATGACGATGATCCAACCAATGATTGCGATCACATTGATCGGTGGGGCAGTGAAATACTTGATATTGCGCTTTGTTTCCATACCTTACTCCAATAATTTGAAAAATTTCTTTGCACAAAAGACAACGCCTTTCATGCGCCGGTTGCTATGCGACCCACGTAGCGTATCACCTTACGCCGGGCAGGTGCAACTCCATACAAGTATAATATCATAAAAATGCGATTATGTCAAGATGGTATCTCCGACATTTTGCCGTAAATCCGCCAAAAACCCGAAAAAACTTTTTGTTTTGCCGTTTTGCGGTGCATTTTGGCTCGTCGATTGCTTTTGCGCTTGACTTATCTCTATCCCGTATTTTTCTTATCTCAAGATAAAGGGACGCATATACCCGATGGTATAATCGATACCGCGTTCGCCCAGTTCACCCTGCCAGATGCCGGAGTGGGGCTCGATGCTGAGACCGGCGTCGTAACCGTAGCGATAGATCAGCGAGAATACGGTGGGCCAATCGATGCTGTCCATGCCGGCCGGCGGATTGTCTACCCACTTGTCTCCCACCTTGGCAACGCCCTTCACGTGCATATGGGCCACTCTGGGCAGCCAGGTGTTCAGCTCTTCGATGTAGTCCTGGTTCCGGGAGAAGGAGTGAGAGCAGTCGTACTTGAGCATCAGCTCCGGGATCTCACCCAGCACGATCTTCCACTGCTCGTCTCTATGGACAAAGTTGTTCCAGTCGCAGTTGTACACAGCCACCTGGATTCCCAGCTTCTTGCCCTCTTCCACCAGCGTGCCGAAGTTTTCCACAGCAGCGCAGTAGTTGCGGAACAGAGAAACGGAGTCGTCGTAGTTGCAGCCGCACACGAACACCTTTGCGCCAACGTCAGCAGCGGCACGGAGCAGATCCAGGTTCAGTGCCATCACGTCTGCGTCGATCTTACCGCCCACATTGGGAGCAGAGTTCCAACGACCTACAGACTGCACGGGAATGCCGGTGCGGGCGATGTTCGCCTTGATCTCGTCCTTTTTCTCGATGAAGTTTTTGCTGTCCGGGTCATAGTTGCAGCAGACCTCCATGAAGTCCAGCCCTTTTGCTGCCAGGTAATCAAAGCTACCGGCGTCGGGCCAACGGATCATACCAAGTTTCATAAATGTATCCTCCGGTGAAGTGAAAGTATTTTTTCGTTCTGTATTATTATACCATACTTTTCGACAGATGCAAGGGCTTTTTCGTTTTTTCCACGAAAAGATTTTGAAAAAAGATCCCACAGGCACAAAACCGGCAGGATCTCTTTTTGCTTTTAGAAGAATCTTATTTATGTATGCGAATGGTTTACCATTCGTGAACGAAGGTTTATCTTTCGTTACGATAAGGTTTGCCGTTCGTGAACGAAGGTTTACCGTTCGTTGTTGGTCTTGTAGTTCTCGATCATGGTGTTCAGCTTTTCCTGAATGCCCTTTTCGGCGCTGGCGTACTTGCTGGCGAAGGTGTTCTCACTCATGGCGGCAGCATGGATCACGCCTTGCAGGAAGGTACTGAGCGGCTGGTGCCATGCCAGTGCAAAGGAGTTGCCAAGGCCGTCGTGGATCAGATCGATCATCTGGGCAGAGACCTCGTCTCTGGTGTACTTGATCTTCAGAGCGCTTTCGTAGTAGGCCGGCACCACGGTCTTAGCGGATTCCCGGCTCAGCACCTCGATCACGGCGCTGGCAAAGGACAGACGATCGGCAGGCATGGTCACAGGCATCAGACCGATCTCGGAGGTATCGTGGGCAGAGGTCACGTAGTTCTCCTGCTGCTCGTCCAGCTTGGGATAGGGCACGATACCGATCTCATGCTCAGAGGCACGCAGAGAATCGCTTTCCAGAGAACCCAGCTGCTGGTAGCCAATGATCAGCACGTTGCCGGAGGTGAACTGATCCAGCACGTCCTGCCCCTTGTCGTTGAAGATAGACAGTGCGCCGATGCCCTGAGAATTCCACAGCTTGTATACCTTGTCGCACATCAGCATGGTGCGTTCGTTGTTCATGGTCAGCGTGGGATATCCCTCGTCGTCCCGACCCATGTATTCTACACCCAGCGAAATGGAGAACGGAATGAACGGACCCCAGTCCTGCAGCACCGCAAAGCCCAGCTTATCGCCGATGTTCTTCGTGCCGTTACCATCGCTGTCCACGTAGGCGGCGTTGACCAGCTCGATCATTTTGTCCATGGTCCAGTTGCCTTCCAGCACGATGTCATACAGTCCGTCTCCGTCGCCAAACAGGTCCGTGTACATATCCTTGTTGTAGACCAGGCAGTGGGCGGTGCGCAGGGTGTCGATGATGAAGTCACCGGCCATCATGAAGGTGTCGCCTTTCTTGAATGCGATATCCTGCATGAAGTCGCCAAACCAGTATGGCTGGGTGAAATCGAAATATTCGCCGTCGTCTGCCGAGTGGAACATACCCTCCACAGTCAGCGCAGTCAGACCGTACAGGTCGTTGATGATCAGCTCATAGTCGTCGGAGCCAGCCATGATGTAGGTGCGCACATCGTTCTGCACGTCGGCATACCCCAGCTCCACCTGTGTGAATTTCAGGGAAATATTCAGCAGCTCTTCTACGGTTCTGTTGCGTTCATAGGCGGCATCACTGGCGGCTTCCCCGGTCATTTCCTCCGGTCCTTCGATCAGGAAGTTGGAGCTTTTCAGAGACACCGTTGCATTGTTTGTGCTGGTATAGGTGCGGAAGCTCTGTCCACCGTAGTCAAAACCGGCAAAGGGATCGATCTCCTCTGTCTCGGCGGCGGTGGTATCGTTTGTGCTTGTCGTGTCTGCGGTGGTTTCTGTACCCGTCTCGGAAGCACAGCCGGCAAAGCTGCTTGCACACAGCATGGCCGCCAACAGCACGATCCAAAGCCGTTTGCTCATTTTCATATGCGTATCCTCCCTATCTCTGACATATGTTCATGCCACGATCTTCTTGTTTTGCGATACTTCTTATGACAAAAAGCCCCCCCTGCAACAATTTGACAAGAGAGGCTTTTCGCTTTTCTATGGACCTACAGAAAGTCTCGCCTGACTTAGTTCAGTTCAGCGAAGTACTTGATGGTACGAACCATCTGGCTGGTGTAGGAGTTTTCGTTGTCGTACCAAGAAACGACCTGTA
>CAZUUA010000023.1:0-29587 GCA_964623635.1 uncultured Ruminococcus sp. | reverse complement strand
TTAATAGTGGCGTCACCTCTATAGGCGATTATGCTTTTGCTGCGCTAACGAATTTGGAATCGGTGGAACTGCCAGAAACTTTAACTACGATTGGGATTAGTGGATTTATACAATGTTCTTCTTTGAAAACGATTATCATCCCATCTAGTGTAACAGCGATTGCTAATTATGCGTTTGTTGATTGCGCGTCCATGAACACTATGGTATTCTTGGGGAATGCACCTTCGTTGGGGGATGACCCTCTGCCTCTGCATGAAGGCTTCAAAGTAGTGTACGATGCCACCAAATCTGGTTGGGATGACGAAGCTTGGTCAAAATTCACAAAAGATGCCACTACGAAAGAGGACCAGGATATGCAGGATGGATATTCTGTTGCCATGACGCCGTCCAACCAAACGCCAACAGTGGGCGAATATATATACATCCTTATTCGACCAAACAAGAGCTTTGCATCGGCGGAGCTGCAGCTGCAGTTCGATCCGACGTACTTTTCTTATGTGACCGATACGACCGGATTGGCAGCCGGCACCTACGAGACCCATGGCGCAACGATCACGGTGGACAGTGCCACGGACGGAAACGTGCTGAGACTTGTGCATTACGGCGCTGAGAAAAGTGCATACAAGCTGCCGTTCCAAGCCAAAAAGGATGGAACCGCAACATTCAAGCTCCTTTCTGCCAAATTCAGCCAAGCGGATGAAGCGGCCTCAGAAGATCTGACCGTTGCTGCGATACCGACCGACACCGCAGAGATCCGGATCCAACATCCCGGTTTCACGGTACAGTTCAATGAAAATTGGTTTACAGGTGACGAACACGTGGCATACGGCTACGATTATGTTTTCACGGTGGCAGCGGATAACATATACTATAATTATGATTTTTACGCTACTATGGCCGGTGAACCAGTGGAAGTTGCACAAAACAACAATACCTTTACAATAGAAAATGTAACCGGTGACCTTGTAATCCAAGCCACTCGTACACCGAAGGAATTCACCATAACCTTTCGTTGGGATGACGGAGCAGAACCGACGGAGACCCACACAACCGTATACGGCACGGACTACACCTTCACGATCCCGGAGATCCAACATTATACCGTGCAGATGCAGTCGATCCGGTACGAGAACGACTCGACGACCAGTGTCCTCTGTTCCCGAGCCGAACAGACTGTCACGGTATTTGGCAAATCGATCACGGATGATATTGTCGTCATTTTCACCAAAATCAAAAGCGATGCCACCGTTACAGTCGTGGGTGCAGCCGGCGATATCACCTATACCGGCCACGCAAAACCGGGTGAGGCGTATACATTCACGGTGAATAAAGATGCAAAGTATAATTACGACGTGACCGCCAAGGTCAATGGTACCTTGGTAGCGTTGACGGAAAACAACGGAACCTATACGATCCGTGGGGAAGATGTACAAGTCGGCACCATCGAGATCACTGTTACCAAAACATTGAATCTGGACCACGTTACTGTGAGCGAATATCTTCAGATCAATGGGACAAAGATCTGGCGTATTTTCATAAGCAGCGAACAAATGGCAGCTCGAACATATGTATACAATGACGTATTTCTGTTCTGGTCAGAGAAATATAACGGCTATTGTACCTTGGTGATCGCCAGTCAGAAGCCTGCAGTGACCACATCGGAATTGTCACTGCAGTCTGGAAAAGCAAATACCGTGGATTATGCCATGGATGTGAATAAAAGTGGCGTGTTGGATGCCAATGATGCGCAGCTTGCGTACAATATGTACAATTGCCATTATAATACCTTTGACAAAAATGTGAATATCGAGAAGTTTTTGCGAGCCGATGTCAATGGCGATGGCACCGTAGATACGAAAGATGCAGCTATGATCGTGGATGGAATCCTGAAGTCGTGAGGCAATAATGCGAACCAAATTGATAAAAACAATACTGCTATTTGTAATATGTTTCCTGTGTACCATAGCCGTGAGCGCTGTGGAACCTGCCTACCGTTTTGTTTTAACAACCGATGGGCAAAGCGAGAAACAGGTAAAGACTGGTGATATCCTGACTGTATATTGTGTGCTGGAGCAGACTATACCGGCAGAGGAGAGCCCTGTTTTGTACGCCTTTCAAAATGAGATCGAGTACGACAGCACGTTCTTTTCCCTCATAGAGGACAGTTTTATGCCGATCAGCAGCGATATCGTTGTGCAGGATATACAAAAGAACAGCCGAATGCGAGAGCTATATGTCAATTATCTATCCATGACCGGCGGAACCGAATGGGCAGAACGCTCCAACATCTGTATATTCCAGGTGCAGGTCATGGGCGAAAACGGTATTGGTCGACTGCACTGTCGAGACTATAGCGTATCTAAGCAGGATGGTAGCGGCAGTTATCCAGTCACAGCAGACGATCTGCTGGTGGTGATCAATGAGCATTGTACGCTCACATTCGATACCTGTGGCGGCACCGATGTGTCTTCCCAAATGGTGCAGCGATTTGGCACGGCAACAAAGCCGGCGGATCCCGTGCGATCGGGCTATCGTTTCAGCGGCTGGTATACAGACGAAGAATGTACAGAACCATGGCAATACGAGGATCCAGTTTTGTATAATATGCATTTGTATGCCGACTGGAAAGCGGATAATGGAACAAAAACCTTCCTCTACACGGACGTACAGACGACCGATTGGTTCTACGACGGTGTGCAGTATGTCACCGAAAAGGGATTGATGAATGGTGTGTCTGCTACAAAGTTTGCTCCGAACGGCGAGACATCCCGTGCTATGCTGGTGACCATCTTGTGGCGCTTGGCCGGGAAGCCGCAGGTAGATCTTGCTATAACATTTACAGATGTTGAACCGAATCTGTGGTACACCGAAGCGATCCGCTGGGCAGCCGGTACAGGTGTCGTGCAGGGGTACGATCGAACAACATTTGGCGTGAACGATCCTGTGACACGTGAGCAAATGGCGGTGATCCTACATCGATTTACAAAAAAACAAATGGAACAAAATACGATCGATTTGGAAACAAGCGCCACTGATCTATATGCTGCATACCGGGATGCAGACAAGATCAGCCTGTGGGCCAAGGATGGACTGCGTTGGGCTGTGGATGCTGCGCTGCTTCGTGGTGTCGGAGAAGATATGCTGGATCCTGCAGGTCACGCCAGCCGGGCACAAACGGCAACGATCCTGATGCGATTTTGTGAATGGATTGGACAGTGAAGTATGTACAGAAATAGAGGTTACAGACAAATGCTGTAACCTCTATTTTGTTGCATATTACCAATAAAACACAACGAATGCCTCGGACAAAACAGTGCGTGACAAAATTGTGATGTGGTTCAAAGATGCCATTTTGTACACAGGATGGATGGGAAACCTTCTTGTTCGTATTGCTGATAGTATACAGTGAAAATGCTGCCATCGGACAATTCGACAGAAGCAGGGTATCCTAAATCGGTAGGCGTGGTTTCGCAAATGATGATCTCATCAGACCAGGTTTTGCCACCATCATAAGTCACGATCGCACGTTCGCCATAGGGTTCTGCACGTCTGCCGTACACCAAAACCACGGCACCGGAAGAATGTTTCAGCAGATGCGGCGGAGAACCACAAATGTTCATGGGGATCATTTCGCTCCAGGTCTTGCCACCATCGGTGGACATCGTCTGATACATAGTGAATCCGAAGGCGACTTCACTGCCTTGCGCACGAATGATGCCCAAAATTGTGCCGTCATCCAACTCAACAGCATGGGGTTCGTGGAAATTGTGCCATCCAGTGCCAGCAGGAGGTGTCAATTCGCCTAGTTTTTGCCAGGTTTTACCATCATCACGGCTTTCCCAGGTGGAAATGACCTCCGGATTTTCTTCGCCGTGAGAATAATGCTCTTTGCCAAGATACAAAATGGAGCCGTCTTTCATCAAAATCGGGCCGTGCGGTGTGTTGACCGGCAGCTTAACCGTGTCGCCCCAGGTCATACCGCCGTCTTCGGAAACCCGCACGAAGCAGCCACCCAAATCTTGACCTGCCGGAATGGTGGGGTACTGATCCAGCACGCTGCCATTGCCGGCCCAGGAATTACGGATGAAGTTGCTATATTCGTTTAGGTAGACATTTGTTGGATGGGAGAACCAGGTGACAAGGATTTTTTTGCCACCTAAGCAGATCACGCCGGCGTCTCGGTCGTCCAGAAATGTGTCGTTGATGATCATGGGGACGGACCAGGTTTTACCATCGTCCCAGCTTTTGCACAGCACAGTCTTGCCGAATGGGCAAATATGGGATGCACGGAAGCCGGAGAACACAACATATAGTGTGCCTTCGTCGTCTTTGCAAACCGTGGGCCAGCCGTTGTAGCGGAAGAACGAATTCGGGTTGTGCCAGATCACGCCGTGGTTACGTTGTTCCATAAGGTATATTCCTCCTTTGTATATGGGAATTTAGAATTAAAATTATTTATTTTTCTGGAAATCCTCGATGAACTTCTCGAAACCGGCGTTGATGGACGCTTCCACAGAGGCATAATACGAAGCAAAATCGGTGCTTTTTTTGCCTATCACAACGTTCTGTAGCATTCCGTTACACTTGCCTGTTGTATCAAAGTTGAAGCCAAAATCCCAAGTCTTGTTTTCGTGCATCAGCGTGATCATCTCATAGGAGTCGGCATCCCGGACCGCCTTGTTTTCCAACACCACATCGAAAAATGCAGGACGCAAAAATTCATAACTGTAGAATGCCATGGCTTCCAAAACCGTGCCAGACAGAGTCGTGTCTGCTGTGTTCACCGGAACGCCGATCAGACCTGCACCACAGAATACCCGATAGTTTTCTTGATTCTCGTCAAATTTTGGCGGTGGCAGGATACCGAAGTTGAATTCGATCTCTCGGAGATACGAGTACAGACCACCGATGTCCAATTGGGTCATGAATGAGCGCCCTTCGATGAGAATATTTCGATAATCACTGGTGGCGTATGTGGCGCTGGAATAAGAGTCCATCCATGTGTCGGGAGAATTGACCATTTTGTAGTACTTTTCCACAATGGATACCATGCGTTCTGTATTCTGTGCCAGCACAGGATAGCCATTTTCGTCGCGTTTGGTCAGAGGTTGACCGCAGGCAATGGTGGTTGCATACCCACCGTTGTAGTTACTTACCAAACCAAACTGGTCATTTTTGGTCATTTTGCCATCGCCGTCCAGGTCCATTCCCACACCATCGATCAGGGATAGCATCTTGTCATAAGTCCATTTGCCGTCTCGCACCAATTGATAGAAGTCTTCTTCGATATTATAGTCGACAAGATAATCTTTGTTAAAAATCAGTGCCAGCATACCCTGCCAGGTCATGACGATGTCGCCGGATAGGTAATACGCTGTGTCACCGATGGAAAGCGCATCTGTCATACTGTCATTCCACCAAGGCTTTTCCAAATCAACCACAGGCAAATTGTGTACATTATACAAGAGACCGCTGGTCACCATGGTTGGCACGCCAATTGTTGCATGGGGAAAAACGTAGTCATACACATCGTCACCGGCAGCTACGGCATTCTGCATGGTGCTTGAAACGGCATTCAAGTCCACTTGCACCGCATCGAAGGTCACGCCCAGTCGATCTTCCACCGCCAGATTTCGGTTGAACGCAGCATCGCTCAGTGCTTCACCCGTCAGCTCCGTGATGAGACGAAAGTGATCGACATAGGGTTCGGCGGTCAGATACGTGATGGTGGTGCCATCGTATCGTGTATCGGGCAGGTCGGCAGTCAGCTTGGTCTCGGTCTCAGTAGCCGTTGTGGTATCTACAGGTTCGATCGCATCGGTGCTTACATCCAAATCTGTGCCGCTACCGCAAGCGGCCAACAACAGGGCAATAATAATTAGAAGGGAAATATTGCGTTTCATAAATAGGGGACTCCTTTCGCACATTTTGGCAGAACTACATAAAATATGCATCGCACTTTCCATTTCATTATACAGCATTTCCATGCGTTTGTAAAGAGAAAAAAACGACATATCCGTTGGAAAATTGACGGAAAACCACTTGCATTTGGCGAATGATGGGTGTATACTATAGAAAAACAGTTTGGAGGTGCTTGTGACGGAGAACGTGCATTTTGCGGATCGACGAGAGCAAACGGTGCAAGTGGAAAACCTGGCAGTCACGGTGTTCATGAATGCGGTGTTGCCACGGGTATTATCATCGGAACAAGGAAACTGGGCGAAAATGATGCTACACGAACACGCACATTGGGAGATATTCGGCGGCGTTTATGGAGGAATACTTGTGCAATTTGCCGATGAAGCGGTCACATTGTACCCAGGCGATGTGTTGTTGATCCGTCCACACGTGCAGCATATGTCTAAGGAGCCGGATCAAAATGTCGAGAGGATCTCGGTGCCATTTTATTTTCAACACAAATCTGTTCCTTGTCATTACGATTTGTTTTTACGGGTGAATAGCTTCGTTGGGGATGGACCGTGGACACTGCTGCACGATAGGCCGGATATTTGTCAGATGCTGGATATGACCATGAAAGCGGGAACCAACCTGCCGCCACCGTGTGCTTGCGTAAAAATGGCTGAAATACTCTTGGAATTATGTGGAAAAACTGTGCGGACTGCTGGTGATGTTTTGGAAAACAGCGATATTGGTCGGCTGGAAAAGCTGGATCAGATCTTCAGCGAGTTCTTCATGTATCCATTGAAAGTAGAATATGTTGCGGAGAAACTATTCATCAGCGTGCGGCAACTGGAACGGATCGTGAAGGAACGCTACGGTGCCACATTTCGGGAGATCATAACTGCAAGGCGAATGCGTGCTGCCGAACAACTGCTGCGACATACGGATCAAAGCATTGGTGCGATAGCGGAGCGAATTGGATATACAAGCAAGGAGAGTTTTCTTTCGGCCTTTCGCACGCACAAAGGTATGACACCGGCCGCCTATCGCAGACTTGGACAGGGACAGGACGGACAGGAACGACGATATGGATTGCCAGAATGAATTGCGTTGTTATGTGAAATTGCTAAACGATCCCATGTCAAATAAACATAAAATGTGAAAACGACCTAAATCAGCGTTGATGTAAGTAAAAAAGAAGTACCAGTAAAAACTGATACTTCTTTTTTTTGCACATAAATTCTTATATTAGAACATGGGTACCACAGCGTTGCCGTAGGAGGTGTTCATGTATTCCTTCACCACATCGCTGGTCATGACCTCTGCCAGTGCCTGTACGGCCGGCTTGTTTTCGTTACCTTCTTTGACAACCAAAACGTTTACGTAGGTCTGTGCAGCTTCAGAATCGGTAGATTCGATGGCGAGTGCGGCGTTCACATCCAAACCGGCTGCCAGTGCGTAGTTCCCGTTAATGACGGCCATGGCAACCTCGTCAAGCTGATCGGGCAGAAGTGCTGCTTCCATTTCCTTGATATCCAAATTCTTCGGATTATCTACAATATCATTCTTGGTAGCGGTCAGACCGGCGCCGTCCTTAAGCGTGATCAACCCCTGGGCTGCCAGCAACTGCAGAGCTCTTGCTTCGTTGGTGGGATCGTTCGGCACCGCAATAGAATCGCCATCCTTCAAACCGGACAGGGAAGAGCAGGTACCGGCATAAATGGCATAGGGTTCATAGTGAATATCGGCAACTGTCACCAAATGTGTGCCGTTTTCTTCGTTGAAAGAATCCAAATACAGTTGATGCTGGAAGTAGTTGGCGTCCACGTCACCAGATTCGGTGGCATTGTTAGGCGTCACATAGTCGTCAACGACCAGGATCTCCAGCGTGTAGCCCTTCTCGGCCATAGCTTCCTTGCAGACCTCCAACACTTCGGCATGGGGGGTAGAAGTGGCGGCCACCTTAATGGTGTTTTCGTCAGCACCGCCGCAGGAAGTCAGTGCGCTTCCCAAAAGCAGCGTAGCCAATGCGATGGTCAAAAACTTTTTCATGGTAAATTCTCCTTATGAATAAAAATTGGATTAATGTGAGTTGGATTAGGAAGGTTGCACATTACTTTCCTCTTATGCGCTTATCACAAATTTTAGCGAGATAACCAAGCCCTTCCTGGATGATCTGCACAAGAACGATCAGCAGGATCGAGGAGATGTACATGATGGAATCTGTGAATCGGTATAGGCCGTATTGAATAGCAAGCTGCCCCAGACCACCACCGGCGATCAAATAGGTCATAGGCGTGTAACCCAAAATGGTCGTGATGGCGATAGCACCACCGACGATCAAAGACGGTTTTGCTTCCGGAAGAACTACTTTGTAAATGATCTGCATATTGGAGGAACCCATAGACTGAGCCGCTTCGATGACGCCACGGTCCACTTCCCGAAGAGACGACTCCACCATCCGAGCCACATACGGCGCCGATGCCAGTACCAGATAGAAGATGAATGCGTTGTTGCCCAGCTTGGTACCGACCACGATCTTGGCGATGGGCTGCGTCATGACCAACAATATAATGAAGGGAATTGAGCGCAGGATGTTTACGCAGAATCCAACGACGCTGTTCACAGGTTTGTGTGGAAAAATGCCGTCAGCCGAGGTTCCATACAGTAGCACACCCAGTGGCAATCCCAAAATGTAAGCGATCAGTGTACTGAACAATG
Organism: uncultured Ruminococcus sp.; assembly: GCA_964623635.1. Classification (GTDB taxonomy): domain Bacteria; phylum Bacillota; class Clostridia; order Oscillospirales; family CAG-272; genus UMGS1696. Next base: position 20,965 of record CAZUUA010000023.1, on the reverse strand, counting down.
TTACATATAAAGTATCCACAATGGCCTTGCCGTACATGGACAGCATTTCCGGAGAAAAGATGTCAGCCATTTGTCTGCACCTCCTTATATTCGATCTGCTCATATTTCAGATTGCGACTATCTAAATACGCCTTGATCCGGGTGGAGGCACCTTCGTCATCTGGCAGTTGCAGCAGCATTTGACCATAGGCCTTGCCGCCGATGTTCTTTGTATCGGCACCTAAAATATTCACAGCTGTATGACATTCCAGAGACAGGTTGGAAATGATGGGCTCATAAGAGGACAGACCGTCGAACACCAGTCGCAGTACGGTCTCGCCGTGGATCTCCGGTACAGCGGCATTTTTGGGAAGCACAAGCTCCCGGGCGATGTCGGATTTTGGCGAAACGAAGATGTCCTTGACCAGCCCGGTCTCCACCACAACGCCGTGATCCATGACCGCCACCTTGTTGCATATCTGCTCCACAACACGCATTTCATGGGTGATGACGATGATGGTTACGCCCATATTTTTGTTGATATCCTGCAAAAGATCCAAAATTGCACGGGTTGTATTTGGGTCAAGTGCACTGGTGGCTTCGTCGCAAAGCAGCACGGCTGGATCCATAGCAAGTGCTCGTGCAATGGCGACACGCTGCTTCTGACCACCGGATAGCTGGGCCGGATACGACTGCATTCGGTCTTCCAATCCCACAACCGTCAACAACTTTTTCGCTTTTTCCACAGCTTCCTTCTTGGGCACACCGGCGATCTCCATGGGATAACACACGTTGGCCAAGGCGTTTCGTTGGGCAAGTAGGTTGAAATTTTGGAAAATCATGGAAATTGAGCGCCGTGTTTTCCGCAGTTCCTTGGGTGTCAGGGAACCAAGATCGGTGCCGTTGAATAGGATTTTGCCGGAGGTTGGCGTTTCCAGATAGTTTATGCATCGAACCAGCGTGGACTTACCGGCGCCGGACAGACCGATGATCCCGAAGATGTCGCCTTTTTCTACGTGCAGGGAAACATCCTGTACGGCATCGACTTGGATTTTGTCGGTCTGGAAACTTTTGGATACATGTTGTAATTCAATCAAATTGACGCACTCCTTTTTTTGTGTGAATTGCACATTTGTGCGGTGCGCAGTAAGCAAAAATATATACATTGATATACAAAATGGGAAATGCTTGCAAAAAAAGTCCGGAACAGAGTACGAATCATGTCCCGGACGAATTATGCTTAATAAGGTCGATCAAACCGCAAAATGAGTGACGGCATAACGAAAGTCCCCAGCAGAATTCATCTGGGAAAAAAACATTCGAGTACTACAGGTATTGGTGAAAACCAGAACAGTTGTAGACATAGCCGGACTCCTTTCAGTAAAATCGATATTTGAACGTGTTTAGTATAGCACGTTCATGGCGCTTTGTCAAGAGGGTTTTCAAAATTTCTCATAAAAATGCGCAAAAAATCATACAAAGCTGTGTTCGATCGCCTATACAACGCCTATACAGGGGGGATAAGCAGGGAACTGTTGTGGAGCCCCCCTGCATATTGTGCATTCTTAGATCTCAGGAATATCGATCTTGATCTCTTCTTTTTCACGAGCAGAGATCAACATGGCGTCGATGATGGCCTGGTTGTAGATGATCTGGCTGGTGGGGATCGGCGCCGGACGGTTGAACTTCACAGCGTCCACAAAGTCACGCACCTTCATGGTGAAGATGTTGTCGTTGGTGGCTTCCAGTGTGAGCGGCGTAGTAACGGGTTCGCCAAATTGGTCGTGCATCAGGTACAGACCGGACAGGTTGCCGTCGATGATAGAACCCCACAGCGGATTCGGATGCGGTGCCGTTGCTTTCAAACCAGCATCGGTACCCAGGATCACGAAGTCGGAGCAAATGTCCATATGCATAGCCCATGCCATGCGATAGTCCAGAATGATGTCCCCTTCCAAACGAATGAAGGCAGCAGAGAAATCATCCACAGAGAATCGATCGGATTCGTTGTAATATTTGGGATTTTTGCCAAAAAAGTCCGATGTATATGCGGAAACGGATAACGGTTTTGGATAACCGATGGAGTTCAGGGACAGGTCCAGGGAGTAACAACCCAGGTCACCGATGGCGCCAAATACGGCCTTGTCATGGTCGATGAAAGTCCGACCGGGAATGCCACGACGACGGCTGCCACCGATTTGTACATAGTACACCTTGCCCAGTTCGCCGGATTCCACAATGCGCTTGATCTTCCGGCAGTTGTTGTTATACCGAGGCTGGAACCCAATGGTCAAGATCTTGCCGGATTTCTTCTCCGCCTTCATGATGGCGATGCCTTCTTCGAGCGTAACGCACATGGGTTTTTCCAGCAGAACGTGCTTGCCGGATTCCAGAGCAGCGATGGCGCAAACGGCGTGCTGGCTGTTGTAGGTACAAATGGAAACGGCGTCGATGTCGTCACGTTTGCAAAGCTCGTCGCAGCTTTCATAGGCCGTGGCGTTTGTCCAGCCATACTCGTCCAAAAATGCCCTTGCCTTGCCGGGAATGATGTCCGCACCGGCTACGATCTCCACATCGTTAAAGGTCTTGTACGCATTGGCGTGGGCGTGAGCAATGCCACCGGTACCGATGATACCAATTCTTAATTTTTCTGCCATGATAATACCCTCCTGAATGTGTTGCGAAATGAAATTTGTTAAATTAACACAAAAGATAAATGAATACAATGGTACGAGCTAGTACAAAAGAATGGTAAGTATCCGACTATTTAGGACTTTTCGGAAACTCACTGGAGTTTTGCATAGGTCTCCAATGCTTCGGACAGTGCGGTCTCGGCCTTTTGCTGAATGGCTTCCCACTTCGAAACATATTCCGTGGATTTTGCGTTGTAGATGGTCGACACCAAAGAGCCGGCGCCGCCCCAGTCGGAGATAAAGCCAAGGTCATAAACGCGGGTCGCAAAGATGATATCCAGCATATCACCGGATTCTTCGTCACGTACATACCGGGTTTTGAGCGCATTGTCGTAGTACGCTGTGGTCAGCGTGTCCATCGAATAGTACGCCAAGGCTTCCAGTGTGGTACCTGTGAGCTCCAGATCCGCATTGTTGTACGGCACGCTGACGGAGCTGACCAGACCTGTGCTGATCAAATTGTTATACTCCGATTGTTCACTATTGTACAGCGGATAGGGCAAAATGCCGAAAGCATACTCCGAATCCCGGAGTCCATTTATGTCAACCAGTGCAAATGTCACAAATAACACCTGCCCTGCGTTGAACATGGGTGCAACTGTATTGTACCCGGCAGAGGAAGTGGTGTGGTCGGACAGCATCAGATCGTTGTAGCACAGGGTCATGACCTTATCCATCACGTCAACGTAGCGGGACGTACCCAGCTGCAGCGCCAGTTCGCCGTTTTTGTTCTTGTCCACCACTCGTTCGCCGGCACCAAAGTAGAAGGAGATCGGTGCATTGCTGGCAATAGACAGTCCCCAGGTGTCGCTGTGGTCGAGCTTACCGTTACCGTCGGTGTCATTGGTCACAGCTTGTGCCATTTCACCCAATTTGTCCAGCGTCCATTTGTGATCTTTTACCAAATCATACGGACTTTCCATGGCATACTGATCGAAGATATCCTTGTTAAAGAACATGACCATGGTGCACTCATTGTCCAAGATAGCGATGTCGCCGGTGGAAATGAACAGTTTGTCGGCGATGACCAGGTTCTCATTGGCACGTTGATCCCACCAAGGCTTGTCCAATGCTAGGTAATCCACTTTGTTCAAATCGAACAAAAGGCCCTGGGTCGCCAGCGTGATCGTGCTGTTGATGTATGGCATGACGACGTCAAACTGTGTATCCCCGGCCACCAGTGATTCCTTGGCGGTGTTGTGGGGATTCTCCAGCTTTGTTTCGGCAATGCGAATGTCTAAAAGATCCTCAATGGTTTGGTTTCTGGTGAAAACGGCATCGTTGATGAGACCGCCGTTCATTTCCTCGGCATAAATTTCGTAGCTGCTGTACCAGTCGTAGTCTTTGTTGAGCGCAGTCAAAAACATGACCTCGGCACCATCGAATTTTTTGTCAGGCAAAACGACTGTGTCCTCTACCACGGATTCCGTCTGGGCCTGTACATTGGTGGTAGCACCATTGTTTGCTGTATCAACATTTGTATCGGATGTACCGCCACAGGAGGTCAACAAGGCACAGAGAAGTGACAGTGTAAGTATGCGTTTGGAATGCGACATAATCCACCTCGTATATCCAAAATTGATAATTATATTGTAGCAGATTTTGTGAGAAATGTCAATAGTATAGGCGATATTTATCCAAAGGAAAACGAGAGATCATGGGAGTAGCCACATCTGGTTGTTCGCCAGCTCCACCGGGTAGATCAGTCTCGTGGGATCACCGAATGCCAGATTGCCAAAGGAGTCGCCGTTTCGGGCAGCAAAGATGTTGCCTTCCATGGGGGGCATTCCGTCACTATCGCCAGGACCCCGCACATTGGCATGGATATGGATCAGCATATTGTATGAATCGATCATGAGATTGTTCCGGACATGGTAGTCGCACGCCGGATTGTCGTGGTTCCAACTCTTGATGTGGGCCGCTTCCGTTTTGTCCGGACGCTGGCTGCAAAGACCTCGACCTGCGTACCACATATAGTTGTCTTCGATCACCAGGTCTTCCATATGACTGGGGTTTCCCTCTAAAATACCGCCGAGGAAATATTCGATGGAATAATTGCAAAATTCCATCACGTTCCGGCGATACCGAATGCGGGTCTGAGACAGATCTGCACACGCATCCTTCTGCTTTTGCGACAGTCCCACTTGATGCGTAACGGCGGCGTCGTAGATCTGGTAGAAATAGCAATCTTGCACGGTGTACCGATCGCAGCCACCGTAGATCTCTACTGCGTTGCCGTACCGTGTGGCATGGTTGCGACCGAAAAGAGCTTCTCCCTGAATGGAACCACCGATCCAGCAAAATTCACAATTCTGCACCGTTAAACCTTGTGTCGTACCGGCACCTACACCATGTGACCCTACGTAACACACGCAAAAATTGTCAATGGTCACGTCAGAACCTTGGATTGCGAAACCGTGACGCTTGACGGAAAATTCGATGGAAGAAAAACGAATGCCGGGATTTTCCATGCTGTGTAGGTACACGGATCCGTCGGAAGGGTCGTGGTAAAAATGCAGATCAGCGGTCAGGTCACGCCAGGACAGAAACCGCTCACCGGTGGTGTTGTTCCAGGTGGAGCCATCCTTTTCGGTGCGTACAATGGCCTTGATCCCGTGAGCCTTGCCGTGGTCGAAAACGATGGTGCCAATATCCTCCGGCCAACCCTGGAAGCGCCAGATGTGCACCGTGTCCGTGGGTTCCCACAAGGTCGGAGTCGCACCATCCATAGGCGAACCGTACAACTTCGGCTTGTCACCGTGGCCATAGGCCGTGTAAGTTACGCCGGTCTTGGCACGGATCTGCCCACGCCACAAGTCGCCGCGACGGAAGCGTACCACAGAACCGGGGACAAATGGTGTTTCGTTGACTTTATCGAGAGAACGCCACGGTGTCTCCGGCGTGGTACCATCGTTGTCATCATGGCCATCGTTTGAAACGTAAAATGTTGGAGCCGAGCTGGGTAACGGCATATCCGGCGCTTGGCGTATGCATTCGATCCGTGCATCCGTCATTTTGCGCCACGCCAGCATTTGCGCAGCAGTACATATATTGGACATATAAATTCTCCTTATTGAAATATACGTGAAGTATAAACCGATAGAAATGGGGATGAAATGTGCAAATAGCGCATATAGACAACCGAAACACAACTACAATGCGTTGCTGCTTTGGCGTCCGATACAGTACGATGGAGAAAGGGAAATAGAAGCTTTGTCAGATGTATTGCTCCCAATATTCTCTGGCACGAACCATATCATCCTCTGCGTAAATACCGTGCAAGAACATATCACCGGTGTATTGCAGCTTACGCAATGCCTCGGCAACATAGGCAAAATCCACAATGCCAAGACCGGTGCCACAGAAGTTGATATAGTCACCTTCACGAATGTCCTTACCGTGTGCGATCACGATGTCATCACCGAAAACGGCAAAAGCATGAGCCAGCACATCGTGTACGTTTTCCGGGTGCGCCTGACCGGGATGGAACAAATTGGCGCAGTCCAGGATCATTTTCAGATGCGAAGAACCGATCTGATCCATGATCCGCCGGGCATTCTCCGGCGTATCGATAATATTGGCAGCTTCAGATTCGATGGCTAAAGTGATATTTTCTCGTTCTGCCAGTTCCACAGCACGAGCGATCGTGTCGACCATATCGTTCCAGGCGTCCGCATCATCGTTATTCGGCGACCAGGTCCAAAGGTGGTCGGTGTTTCGGGAACCGGAGCACAAAGAGATGTATTTGGCACCAAGAGCAGCGGAGGCCTTCGTCAAAATGTCAAAACGCCGCAGCCCCTCTGCACGCACCGCAGCGTCGGGGTGCGCCATGTTGAAGGTGCCGTTTACCACCTCGATGGGCAGGTCATACCGATTAGCGGCACGATCTGCAGCAACAACGGCTCGATAGGGGATCGCATCCGGGATCTCGATCTGTCCGCTGGGAAGGAAATCGGTCTCGGCGATAGAGGAAAAAGCAAACTGAGCGGCGCCAAAACCCAGTTCACGCATACGAGCGAACAAGGCGTCGGCTGTATACAAAGGTGCATTTGTGTGTTCAAAATCGGTGGTACAAACACCGGTACGCTGAGAGATCATGAGTACCTCCTGGAAATGGGATGGATTTCTTTGGCAATAGTATACAGAATTTGACGGAATTTGTCAAGAGGAAAACGACAATTTCATGATTTATTCTCTCGGAACGAAGAGCCAAAAAGAATCCATCCGCAGCGTGCAGAAACTGCATTTTTTTGTCAAGAAAACGGTACAATGTAGGGAGAATGGAGCATAAAAAAGAGATTCGTAAATAATACGATCTCGGCCAATGTGCATATAAAATAGTAAGAAAAAATCTTTTTGGGAATTTTTTTAAAACCTCTTGACAAATGAGAATGAATGTGGTATACTATATAAGCACTCCGGGGTGTGGCTCAGTTTGGTAGAGTGCTTGGTTCGGGACCAAGAGGCCGCTGGTTCAAATCCAGTCACTCCGATGGATAAAACCTATTTCATGTATGCGTATGTGAAATAGGTTTTTTTGCGTTCAAAATGCAGGTCTGCAAATCATGTGTCGTTACTGCAAAATAAGCATACCAATTTGTTTCACGACCGTCTCTCCTGCAAATGCCTCTTGCTTTTCCGGCGGTTTTGTGGTATACTGATAGCATCCAGATCAATTGACGAAGAGGTATAAATATGGAACGAATTGCAAGCTTTTCTGTGGATCACGACCTTCTTACGCCCGGCATCTACGTGTCACGCATCGATGGGGATGTGACCACTTACGACCTGCGCACCCGGACTCCAAACGCAGGTGATTATATGGACACTTTGACTATGCATTCTGTCGAGCATATGTTTGCTACGTACATCCGAAATTCCGAGATCGCAGCGCACGTGATCTATTTTGGACCCATGGGCTGTCAAACCGGTTTCTACCTGCTGACCCGTGGCCTGACCAACGAAGCGGTGTTGGCAGCTGTGCTGGACACGTTGCAGCGGATCATTGACCATGATGGCGAAATGTTTGGTGCGCAGAGAAAAGAATGCGGCAACTACCAAAACCTGTCTCTGGAATCCGCCAAGATCGAAGCCAAACGGTATTTGACAGTCCTGCAGAGCAAGAAAAATGACTTCCTTTATCAATAAAAATTGGAATGGATATCAAAAAAGCACAAATAAGAAAGGATATTATGCCATGAAATTGGGTGTTATCGCTGCTATGGCGATCGAAGCGGATCAGATCAAAGCGGCTATGATCGATGTGGAATGTGAGGAGATCAGCGGCGTGACGTTCGTGTCCGGCAAGCTGGGACAGTGCGATGCCGTGGTGGCTGTGTGCGGCATTGGCAAGGTTTTCGCCGCTCTGTGTACACAGACCATGATCCTGCGCTACCAACCGGACTGCATCATCAATACCGGTGTTGGCGGCACACTGACGGACAAACTGAGCATTGGCGACCTTGCCATCTCTACTGCCGTGGTGCAGCACGATATGGACACATCGCCTCTGGGTGACCCGGTTGGTATGATCTCCGGACTGAACCGGATCGAGCTGCCGGCCGACAAAAATATGGTGGAAAAGGTGTGCCGGGTCTGCGATCAGAAAGGCATTTGTCACCACTGCGGCGTCATTGCATCTGGGGATCAGTTCATTGCCAGCCGGGAAAAGAAGGATTGGATCGCTGCCACCTTCCACGGTATCTCTTGCGAAATGGAAGGCGCTGCCGTTGGCCATGTGTGCACAGTTAACAAGGTGCCTTTTGTGATATTGCGAGCAATTAGCGATTCTGCTGACGGAGGTGCTTGCGAGGATTATCCCAGCTTTGCTAAGAACGCAGCCAAGACCAGTGCCGGTGTTGTCATGGCGCTGTGCCAGGCATAAATAAACAAAAGCAAAAAGAAGTGGCATGGATATACGTCCATCCACTTCTTTTATATGTCATAATATGAAAACGTTAACAAAACCGAAAATTGTGTAGAGTGCACGAATCAATTTTCGACAGTCAGTTTTCCGAAAACGCTGTAGTTGGCGTCGTGGAAATTGTGGGCACCATTGTATGCGGTGCGGCACAGGTACAAAATCGTGTCCCCTTCAAAGAAGAAATCCACGTATTGGAATCCCACTTCAGCGATAGGCAAATGTCGATAATCGAACACATCCTGCACCTTTTCCCAATGCAGCAGATCGATCGAGCGGATCAGAACCAGCCAGTTTCTACCGTCGGGATGTTCGGGTGTGAGGTAGGACACGAGTGAGTAATATTTGCCGTCAGCAGGGCTTTGCTTGATCATGAATTTCGAGTGATTGCCTGGGAATTCGATGGTTTGCTCAAATCGGAGCGGTTCGTCGATGCCGTCTACACCCATGACCACAGCAAGTCCAAAATTTGGTTTACAGCCGCCGATCTGATAACGCATAATGTTGAGCAGCTGCGGATCTTTGTGTCCGTTCCAACCGGCAGGAGAGACCACCATGCAGCCTTCGATACAGCCGGGACTGTTGCCGACAGCTGTGCCAGGCCAGGTCGGGTCGTAGGGAACCGGCGGCGTAAAATGCCAGCTGGATGGATCCAACAGGTCGGCGTTTTCGTCGGCGGACATACACATGGCAGCATGGGTGCCGGATGCCCATGAACCCCATTCCAGCGTGCACCAAAGTCGGCCGTCGTGGTTGATCATCGGCTGCGGATTTTTATGGACGCCTTTCTGCCGGAAGCCGCTGGAACCACGTAGCAGTACAGTAGGTGAACCAAAGGTGCGTCCGTTATCATCAGAACGCCCGATTAAAAGGTCTCCGTATTCTGTGGATACGGACAACATATACAATGCATCCCGATGCACAAATAGTTTTCCCCAGAAGCAAGGGAACAACTCAGTCAAGTAGTGCCAGGTTTTTCCATCGTCATCGGAACGGAAAAGCAGGGAAAGATCCTGTGGTGCGCCACCTGCAAACACGTCCATGGAAGCGATCAAAGCACCGTCCGGTGAACGCACCAGCGATGGCGAACAGAGATAATGACCGGAAAATCCATATACGTCATCTTCCGGATGCAAATAGTTCACAACTGCATCGCCAGGCACACGACCGGTTCTTGCCAAGCGGATCCGGCTCTTTTTTGTTCCGCAAAGCACCTGGATCTCGTAATCCGTTTCATTTGAAAGTCCTGTGATCGTGTAGGAGGTTCCTTCCACGTAGGCGGCATTTTCCCAAGTAAATGCCTTGCGATTTCGCCAACAGACCGTGTATCCTGCGGCATTTTCGTACGGCAGCCAGTCCAGACCAATGGTGCCGTCACCCGGGTAGAGCCGACAAATATAGATGTCTCCCGTATCGAATAAAAGTGGTTTATAAGGAGCAAAGCTCCATGAAGTTGTTCCGAGCATTCGAAACCTCCAAAGGCGGAAAATAAAAGAGTGAGCAAACGAATTGTCCATATACAAGTGGCGACGCTTGCCAAGTGGAAACATACGTAAAAAGAAAAAATAGCATAGACGATATTGGGTTGGAACTTACTTAAAGCTTCACCTCGAAGTAAACGATCTTTTCACGGCGCCAAGTGTATGTACCACGGATCTTTTCACCATCGTAGATCACGGCAGGGTACGAATATTCGCCCGGTTCATTCTCCAAGGTAAGTGCAGGCGAAAAGTCCATACCGTTGGCCGATTCCAGTAAGCAAAGCGGCGTTCTGCCCGACTCCACCGGATTACAGCACAGAACGATACCGTTCGGCGTTTTTACCAAATCTAATCCGCTATTGTTGTGCAGTATCGACAGCGGATACGCCTCGCACCATTGGATCCCGTCGGTCGAATCGCTGCGGTAGACACGGTGATTTTTCGAACGCAGAAGCAAATGCACACCGACCTCGTCTTCCCAAAGCGTAGGCTGGATCACTTCGACCTCCGGCGACGGCAGCGGTATCAGCGAACTTGGTTCCCATGTACTGCCGTTATCGATAGACCGATCGGTGAACGCACGCCATGGGCCTTGCTCGATAGAGGCGCCGGCTACGATCGAACCATCGGTCAGGCGGATCGGCTTATTTTTTACCGGGCCACGACCGCCATCGTCACCGGGGCAAAGGAGTTCGGGCTCCGACCAGTGGACGCCGCCGTCTGTGGAGCGACACACCATGGTCTGCCAGTGCTGGATCGTTTTACCACGCTTGTAGAATAACAACATTGCACTTCCGGTATCAAACAAAACCGGATTCCAATGAGGCACATCTTCGATTGTTGACACGCAGATCGGTGCATCCCAAGCGCCGTTCACCCGACGGGAAAGGTAGATCTGCACGTCGTCATGCTTCTCACGGGTACCGCCGAACCACGCAGCCACTACGGTACCATCGTGCAGTGCCACAAGTGTTGACGCATGGCACTGAGGTGTCAAATGCTCATAAATGAATTCTTTGCACAATAGTTTCATTGTATTCAACCTCGATTATGGATAACTTCCATAAAGCTTTGTACCAAATCATGCATCTGACGAACACACATAGCGTGGTATGGCGTAAAGTCTTCGGCACGGCGGCTGCGACTGTACAATTCGATCGGCAGACCTTCGATCTGACTGAGGTGGTATTTTGCCGTGATAGGGTAGGCCAGAGACTCTGTGAAGGCAGTTATGCTGGCAAGTGCGGCGGCGGTTTCGGCAAGCGTCGGTTCGGACACAAAATTGTGCACCAACCATGTGTACAGCTCCGGGTGAAAGTTCGCCATGACACCGCAATACCCGGCGGCACCACAGCGCAAGGACGGCAGCAGCGTCTGGGCATTGGCATTATACAAAAGTAAATCGGTGCCGTTGAGGATCTCCATGCGCCGAGCGATCTCATCCGCATCGCAGCAGGTGTCCTTGATGAAGCGGAAACGACCGGATGTCACACAGTAACGTAGCATCGCCGGTGTTAGAAGCCGCTTTTGGGGGTGTGGACATTCATACAACCCCAGCGTCACACCCGGCAGTGCATCAGCCAAAGCGGTGGTTTCACGGATCCAGTTGTCGTCACCGGTAAGCGGTTTGGACACAAACGATTTGTCCATGCGATTGGTGATCAGAATGACCGCATCCACGCCGGTGTCCGCTACGGCTTGCAGCTCACGGACCTGGTCGTCAAAGGCATCGGACACGTGACCGGACGCCACGATGGTCATAGGAGCACGAGATTTGTCGTTTTTCGCCAATCGATCGGCGGTATCTTTGGTGACTTTTGCTAACTTCACCCGGTCACTTTCGGGCAGGAACCAGATCTCACTGGACTGACAGGAAGCGAAAATGCCGTCACAGCCTTTGCGCCAATACCATTCCACCAGTGCTTGAACGGCACCATAATCCACTGAACCATCCGTATTATACGGTGTTATCATTGTTGGAAATGCACCATGAATGTGTGTATGCATAGTAACTCCTTTTGAAAAAAGCTTAGTTGGGGAAGAACATGAAGACGTGTGCCACAGGTTCCGAATAAGGGAAAAGCAGCACACGCACTACGAATGCTGCCATTTTTTGGGAAAATTATTTGTGAGCGAGACAATAATGCAGATAGCGTTCCACAGCCGGTTTGCCTTCGGCCAAAGCACCGTAGGGATCGTACTCGTGTGCGGCAGCAATACGCAAAATATCCATACTCAGCAGCTTTTCGATGGACTTTTCGTACAGCGTTGGCTCACCTACACCACCACGATATTTGTCCACGCCGGAAAGCTGCAGGCAGTCCCCGGAGAGTAGTGTCTTGGTGGCAACGTCAAAATAGCCAACAGAGTGCGCATTGTGACCGGGTAAAAATAGTACTTGTAACCTATCCAGTAGGATCTCACCATCGGTCAACGGTGCAAAATGGGGAAGCGAAAGATGGAACGACGCCTTGATGGTGGCATCCGGGAAGCATTCGGCCAGTCGCTGGATACCGCCGGCATGGTCGCCATGGTCATGGGTCAAGAGCAAATATTTCACATCCTTGGTGTGGATGTCCAAACGGATCAGCGCCGGCAGCACGAATTCGTCGATGTCGGAGCCCATATCGCCGCTGTCGATGAGGGCGACGCCGGTGGGATATTTGGCAACGTAAACAGTCGTGTAAATGGCTTCAAACGGCACCTGGATCCGATAGAGATTCGGTGCGATGGATACAAGATTTGACATGATCGTGTCCTTTCCTGTCAACTATGGATGAAAAGAATATCCATATGGTAAAGCAAAAAGAATTTTGTCATAGTTACTTTACAGTTTAGCACACCGGCGTTGTGGTGTCAATGGCAATAATAGATGAAATTATCAGTTAAAAATTGTGTAAAATAACGGATGCGTATGTGGATCTGTGGAAAAAGAAAAGCCAGAAGCAAGCGTAAGCCCACTTCTGACTTCTTATTTCTAACTTACCGGGTAACGGTACGTTACCAAATAACCTTGGTATTCACTTCGTCCAGCGCCTGTGCTTTGAAGCCGTCCACGGACATGGCGCCCAGGTCGATACCACCTCTGCGGCGTACCGATACGGCATGGTCGTTCATTTCGTTTTCACCGACGATCAGCGTGTACGGTACCTTCTGCAGCTGGTGTTCCCGGATCTTGTAGCCCATCTTTTCGTTCCGCAGGTCCGCATCTACCAGCAGTCCGGCATCCTTCAGCTCGGCAGCCACCGCTTCGGCGTAGTCATTGAAGGCAGGAGAAACGGGGATCACCACGGCCTGAGTCGGTGCCAGCCACATGGGGAACGCACCGGCGTACTTTTCGATCAGCATAGCCAGCGTCCGTTCGTAGCAGCCCATGGACGTGCGGTGGATGATGTAGGGCAGCTTCTGCTTGTTGTCGGAGTCCGTGTAGTACATACCGAACTTTTCTGCCAGCAGCATATCGATCTGGATCGTTACGATGGTGTCTTCCTTGCCGAATACGTTTTTGTACTGGATGTCCAGCTTCGGACCGTAGAAGGCAGCTTCGTCGATACCGATCTCGTATTCCACGCCCAGGTCGTCCAGGATCGTCTTCATGACGGACTGTGCGGTTTCCCACTGTTCCGGCGTGCCTTCGTACTTGGCGGTGTTATTGGGATCCCACTGGGAGAAACGGAAGGAGCAGTCTTCCAGCAGCCCTAACGTACCCAGACAATACTTGGCAAGGTCCAGACAGCCCTTGAATTCTTCTTCCAGCTGGTCGGGACGCAGCACCAGGTGACCCTCGGAAATGGTGAACTGCCGTACCCGGATCAGGCCGTGCATCTCACCGGAGTCTTCGTTGCGGAACAGGGTAGAGGTCTCACCCAGCCGCATGGGCAGGTCACGGTAGGAGCGCTTCTTGTTCAGGTATACCTGATACTGGAAGGGGCAGGTCATGGGACGCAGGGCAAAGCATTCCTTGGTCTCGTCGTTGGGGTCGCCGATAACGAACATACCATCCAGATAGTGATCCCAGTGACCGGAGATCTTGTACAGCTCTCTCTTGGCCATCAGCGGCGTCTTGGTGCGCAGGTAGCCACGACGGGTCTCTTCGTCCTCGATCCATCTCTGCAGGGTGTTGATGATGTGTACGCCCTTGGGCATGATGATCGGCAGACCCTGACCTACATAGTCAACAGTGGTGAAGATCTCCAGCTCACGACCCAGCTTGTTGTGGTCACGCTTGCGGGCTTCTTCCAGTGCGGCCAGATGCTCTGCCAGCATTTCCTTCTTGGGGAAAGCGGTACCGTACACACGCTGCAGCATCTTGTTGTTGGAGTCCCCACGCCAGTAGGCACCGGTGCACTGGGTCAGCTTGAAGGCCTTGATGGCGCCGGTGGTGAACAGGTGCGGACCGGCACACAGATCCACAAAGTCGCCCATCTTGTAGAAGGAGATGATTTCCCCTTCCGGCAGCTCTTCGATCAGCTGCACCTTGTAGGGCTCGTTATGTTCGTTCATGAAAGCGATGGCTTCGTCACGAGGCAGGGTGAAACGTTCCAGCTTGGCATTTTCCTTGACGATCTTCTTCATTTCGGCTTCCAACTTTTCCAGCACGTCCTGGGAGAAGGTGGTCTCGGAGTCAAAATCGTAATAGAACCCATCGTCAATGGCAGGGCCAATGGTCAGCTTGGCGTCGGGGAAGAGTCTCTTCACAGCCTGGGCCAGCACATGAGAAGCGGTGTGCCAGAATACCTTTTTGCCTTCCTTATTGTCGAAGGTGTAGAGCTCTACGTTGGCATCGGCATCGATCACATGGGTCAGATCGACCATTTTGCCGTTCACTGCACAAGCGATGACCTCACGGGAGACAAGCTCCGCTTCCTTGGCGGCGTCGTACACAGTGATGGGATTTTCAAACGAGATCTGTTTTGTGGGAAACGATACAGTAAACATGATCGTATCCTCCTTTCGAAATGGACAGCGGCGGTGTGCTCCTGTTGACAAGCTCAGGTTTTCCACAGGCACAAGCTATGGACAAGGCAAAATAAGCGTATCAAAAACAAAAAAACACCCACGCTGACAAACTGCCAGGGGTGCAGACAAGTGGCGTCCACACGGTTCCACCCAAAGCTTTCACTTCATTTCTATAGATCGTCTGTACGGCACAACCGATGTGCGCAAACAGACAAAGCCGTTTTCGTCGGCAGGGTGGTACCTCATTCGATCTGCGAGATGCTTTTCAGCTGTCGCACCTTCTCTGTACGCACATGGCTGAATGAGACAAGTCCCTTAGGGTAAGTATAGCACATTTTTTATTGTGTGTCAAGAGGAAAATCAGAAATTAAGTTAGGGCACCACCGCACAATTCACGGCTAACGCCTTGATGGCACATCTGCTTGCATCTTTCCCGTCATACTTCACAAATCCACCTTGCCTTACGAGTGTAAGCCTGCGGTGAATTTGTTTTGTCTGACGAAAAATCTGCCGACGCATCTGCATCATCAGAATTGTGCGGTGGCGCCTTAGAAGTCAGAAGTCAAAAGCCTCATTTCTTACTTCTAACCACTTTTCTGAATTTTTTTCCCATCCCCTCTTGACTTATGTGGAATTTTTGTTATAATAAAGGTGACACGTTCCTGCATTCGTTGTGGGAAATTCAGAATAAATATGCCGTTGGAGTTTGTATCTCTTTGCGGCTTTCCAAATCAACTGCATGGGCACCTGCCCGGCAGAAGGGAGTATACTATGAAGAAAAATGCTGCTGTGATCGGATACGGCGGAATGGGTGGCGGCTTCCACGTGAAGCACCTGCAGTCCAGTGACGTTTGTAATTTTGTGGGGATCTACGACATCGATCCTGCCAAGACCGAGCTGGCTCGTTCCCGTGGCATCAAGGCCTACAATTCCAGAGAAGAACTGCTGGCTGACCCCACCATCGATATGGTAACGGTCGCTACCCCCAACGACGTACATGAAGAGATTGCTATCGCCGCTATGGCTGCCGGTAAGCACGTTATCTCCGAAAAGCCCGTCACCCTGTCTCTGGAATCTCTGGAGCGCATGATCGCCGCTTCCAAGAAGTACGACCGCATCTTCTCCGTACACCAGAACCGCCGCTTTGACGTGGACGCACTGGCTATGAAGCAGATTCACGACTCCGGCGAGCTGGGCGAAGTGATCAATCTGGAATCCCGGATCCATGGTTCCCGTGGTATTCCCTCCGACTGGCGTGGTATCAAGCAGTACGGCGGCGGTATGCTGTACGACTGGGGTATCCACATCATCGACCAGGCCTGCATGATCCTGGGCTATGACGTGAAGTCCGTTCGCTGCACCTTCGACCACATCACCAACAAGGAAGTGGACGACGGCTTCCAGCTGACCATCGAATACCAGAGCGGCAAGAAGGCCTACTGCGAAGTGGGTACCTACAACTTCATCGAAATGCCCCGGTTCTATATGCGCTGCGAAAAGGGCTCTGCCATCATCCCCCACTGGACTGTTCCTGCCCACGTGGTAAAGTGCAAGGCATGGCATGAATCCGATGTACTGCCGGTTGTGAATGGTTCCGGCCTGACCAAGACCATGGCACCTCGTGACAACATCACCGTAGACGAATACGACATTCCGAAGCCGGTGTCCGACGTACACGACTACTACCGCAACTTCACCAGAGCCATCGACGGTCTGGAAGAACAGATGGTGACCCACGACCAGATGCGTTGCGTGCTGAAGATCATCATGACCGCCTTCGAATCCGTAGAAAAAGGCGGAGATGCGATCGTTTGGTAAGATCGTAAGATAATACAAGCAAGAGACGAGATATACTGTAGCTATGACGGTAGGTCTTGTCTCTTATTGTTTATTTCCCTTCGAAAGGAGCATAATCATGTCCAATAATATCGTTGAGATCCTGGCGGTTGGAACCGAGATTCTGCTGGGAGATATCGTCAATACCGATGCGGCGTTTGTGGCAGGACGGCTGGCGGCACTGGGCTTTCCGTCTTATCGACAGACTGTCGTAGGCGATAACGACCATCGTTTGGGGGATGCTATCCGGGAAGCCTTTGACCGTGCGGATATCCTCATTCTCACCGGCGGCCTGGGTCCCACCTGCGACGACATCACCAAAAAATCCGTGGCAGAGGTCTTCGGCCTGCCTCTGGAAATGCACGAACCCACCCGGAACGACATCGAATCCTTCTTCCGGGAACGGGGCCGGGTCATGACCGAAAATAACCTTGCCCAAGCCATGCTGCCAAAAGGCTGTACCGTATTTGCCAACGACTGGGGAACGGCACCCGGTTGTGCAGTGGTAGGCGTGCCGGATGGATTCGAGAGCGAAAAGATCGCCATCCTGCTGCCGGGACCACCGTCGGAGTGCGAGCCCATGTTTGTGGAGCGTGTGGAACCTTGGCTGGCGTCTCGTTCCGGCTACACCATCCATAGCCTGAACCTGCACCTGTACGGCATCGGCGAAAGCGGAGCAGAGGCCATACTGCGCCCCATCATGGAGTCCTCCGAGAACCCCACTGTGGCACCGTACGCCTGCGAACACGAGGTACGCATCCGGATCACGGCACGAGGCAAGTCCGCAGAAGAATGCGAAACCATGTGCGAAGAAATGGCCGAGAAGATCGCCGAAACGGAAGCCGGGCAGTACATCTACACCCGTTCCGTGACCCCGTGGGAGTCCAAAAACGCCACGGTGCTGGCCTTGATCGAGACCCTGCGCCGGAACCACAAGACCATTGCCGCCGCCGAAAGCTGTACCGCCGGTATGATCTGTAGCCGGATCGGCGACATTCCCGGTGCATCGGACGTGCTGTACGGCGGCGTGGTGTCCTATGCCAACGAGGTGAAAGAGCACGTGCTGGGCGTACCGGCCGAGGTACTGGCCACGGTTGGAGCTGTGTCGGAGCCATGTGCGGCCGCTATGGCTGAAGGTGTGCGCCGGATCACGGGAGCGGACATCGGCATAGCGGTGACGGGTATCGCCGGTCCCGGTGGTGGTACGCCCGACAAGCCGGTGGGCACGGTATGCTTCGGTTACGCAGACGAAAACGGCACCACCACCGAAACGGTGCAGTTCGGTCACAAATCCGACCGAGCCAAGGTACGCCGCCTGACCACAGCCCGCGCCATGATGCACGTCATTCTAAGTCAGAAGTAAGGAGAGGGGGGATTGAGGAGTTAGTAATTAGGAGTGTTTGTCCACGAACGTGGCGGGTGTGTTGTTTCCTTGGTGCAGCCACGGACGGTGCGCATTCCCCACTCACCACTTTTCACAACATTTCACCTGAAAAACAAAAAGGAGAATCAACGATCATGCGAAAGACCATCACGCTGCTTCTTGTGGCAGCTATGCTGACAGGCTCTCTTGCAGCCTGCGGACAAACCGAAGCCGAAACCACCGCTGCCGGTACCGATACCACTGCTGCAAACACGGATACCACTGTGCAGACCGAGGAGACCAAGCTGATAGATGGCCTACCCACCGCCGACTACGCCGGTGCCGATTTTCGGGTGTACGGGAGCCAGTCTTTGGGGGTGGAGCTGCCTACCACCATCCAGCTTTCTGCCGGCGAGACCACCGGAGAAATTGTGAACGATACATTGTTTGCACGCAAAACCTTTATCGAGGATCACTACAACATCGAAATGACGGAGCTGGTGGTAGAAAGTGGCGAGGTCAATCCCAACAATGTGCTGAATCAGGTGAAGGCGGGGCAGACCGAATTTGAGATGTTCTACGCAGACATTGCGTCCCAGGGCTACCACATTGCGTTGGGCGGTGGTGTCCATGCCTTCAACGAGGTGGAAAATATCCATCTGGACCAGATCTATTGGGAGCAAAAGGGCATCAGTGCCCTGACCATTGGCAAAAAGCTGTACTTCCCGGTGGGTCCCATCACGCCCCGGTTCTACGGCTCCACCTATATCATTTTGTTCAATGAGGACATGGCAACGGAGCTGGGTCTGCCGGACTTCTATTCGCTGGTGGCGGAAGGGGATTGGACCATGGATGTGCTGATGGAGAGCGCACGGGCTGCCACGTCTGACACCAACGGGGATGGCAAGCTCACAGACGACGACCGGATCGGTATGGGGTATGAGGTACTGACGGCAGAGGCGTTCCTCTTTGGCTATGGCTACCATTATATCGACAATGTGGATGGCAAGACCAAGGCCATGCTGGACGACGAGAATCTGATCAACGCCATGCAGAAGCTGTCGTCCTTCTATCAGGAGGATTGCTGCGTATGGTTCCACGGTGGCAGCAGCTTCGACGAGGTGAAAATGTACACCGATGGCAACCTGCTGTTCTACAACCCCTGCACCTTCAACCTGGCGGATTTCCGGGAGCTGGACTACGAATACGGGATCCTGCCCATGCCGAAGGAGAATGCGGAGCAGTCGGAGTACATTGTGTACGGCCAGCCCTGGGCCATCGCATGCCCCTACATTCCGCTGACGATCACAGGGGAGCAGCTTTCCATGACTGGTATGCTGGTGGATGCTATGGCAGCCTACGGGCACGAAGAGCTGCGTCCGGCCGTGTTTGAGAACGTGATCCAGACCAAGGGGACCCGCAACGAGCAGTCCGCCGCCATCATCGAGGATGTATTCCAGAACATCACCTTTGATTTGGCATCCTGCATCGGCTTAGACGGCTTCTACTGGACTTTGCAGCAGTATTTCACGAACAACTTAGGCAAAGCGGAGGTCAGCTCATTGTACGCCGCCAAAAAGGAATCCGTAGCCAACTTCTTAGCCAACCTGGAAGATCAGATCGGCTAAGGCTGTGTGGTGCGCTTCTTTGTTTTGTCCGTTGACGGGAGTGTGTTTTGCTAAGTTCTCTTTTGGGTGCATCCATAGACGGTATGCATGGCGAATAGTACGTTTCTTTTATCTTGCGGCGTTTGTGAAGCGGAGTAGGACAATGCATCCCACACGTAATATTCTATCCAATGCATACGTTTGGCACATCCCCCATGTGGGATGTTCGGTGACCAAAGCGGGATGTCGAACACCAACATCTGTGCATCCCCTCGTTGCACGACCTATAACTCCAACAAAAAATGTACAAGTTCCAAAAAACTTGTACATTTTTTCTTTTCTTAAAGCCTAACTTCTCGCTTCACACTTCTCACTCCCGAATGCCCACGTCGGACATATCGATGTCCACAAAGCCGATGTCGTAGGCAGGAGAATCGGCAGGTAGCGTGAAGTCGCCGTTCTTTGGATCTGCAAAGCCAGGGTCTGCCACCAGCGCATTTTGGAACAGTCCTCTTGCCTGCATATCCGCAACCGTCAGCTTCGCACCGGAACAATACACATCCCCGGAAAGATTCCACATCAGGTTGCTGTCGTCGGCCATATGCATTCCGTCCGGATGCTGTAGGTAGATCGGCGCACCATCGGACAGCAGAATATTGTGCTCCAGGTGGATGGCGATGTGCTCCTCCAGACGAGAGACCATCACGATGCCGTCTCGACCAAAGGCAAGGATGTTGTTGCGCACGATATTTTCTTTCCCATAGTGCTGGTGGAAGGCTTCGGATTTTACGTCATAGGAAATGTTATTCTCGATGAGAATATCTGTGGAGCCTTCGTCCGTGTACAGTCCCCATGCCTTGTCCGTCCGGGAATATACGTTGTGGATCAGATTCCCACGCAGGACAGTGCCCGGCTGTGTACCCAGGGTGTAGATGCCGCCCATGTCGGAGAGCATATATTGTCCGATGTTGTAAATGTGGTTCTTTTCCACCAGAATATCGTGGGTCACGTGTTCGGCGTATCCCCAGACCCAGCCAACGGAAATGCCGGAATAATAGCCGTCTGTGATCTCGTTGTGGGACAGGGTACAGTCGTAGGCGTACCGCAGCACGATGCCGATGCCGTTG
>CAZUUA010000022.1:0-29836 GCA_964623635.1 uncultured Ruminococcus sp. | reverse complement strand
CGAAAAATCTGCCGACGCATCTGCATCATCAGAATTGTGCGGTGGCGCCTTAGAAAAACGATTGACAAAAACAGCGATCTGTGGTACAGGATACATCAGGCGTTAGGGAAATTTTCAGAGGGACACTTCCCTCGGTGAGGCGGTTGTCTCCACTACTTAGCTTCAAAAAATCCTCATTCCGTTTCGCACCCAACAATGGGAAAATTTTCAAGAGTAAGGTGGTTCGCTCCACTACTTAGCTTCCATATATCCTTACTCCATCACTCGGTGAACTGTTTGATCGTCTTATCCATCGCAGCCAGCGCTGCTTTTTCCTTGGAAGCATAGGTGGAGGAGAATACGTTTTCCTTCTTCTTCGGAATGTTGTCGGCCAGGATGTTGTTCAGTTCACCCCAGCTGTAGATCAGCGCCTGGTCGTAGACGATGCCGGAGAAGATGAGGTCGAGCATTTCCGCACCCGTCTCGTCGTACATATATTTCCGCTTGCAGGAGATGTCGTAGTAGGTGTACAGTGTGGTGTCCGTGGATTCGTAGGACAGTGCTTCCAGCATAAAGGCGGCAAAATCATTCTCTGCACAGGTGATCGGGATCGCAAAGAACATGGCGAACAGGTCGGACAGCGTGTAGTACTTCTCTTGTGCCGCATTCAGCTTCGGATAGGGGATTACATTGTAGTTGATCTCCGAATCGGAGTTGGTGGCCAGTGAATGGGTAAAGCCGTTGAAGAACAACGCATGGCCAGCCTGGAATACATTGCTGGCCACCGACCAATAGCTGTAGTCCACCTTGCCCTCAAAGTCGTTGCAGAACAGAGCATGATCCTTACAGGTCAGCGCTACCACCTTGTCGATGGCGTTCAGCATGGCTTCACTGTTCATCGTAATGATGGGTAGGTCGTCCGGATCCTTGTCGATGATGCGTCCACCGGCGGCATACGTGAATACCTTGAACGCATTGTAGGAGTCCATGGTCAAGCCGTACCGGTCCTTGTCGGTCAGTTTGCCGTCGCCATCCAAGTCTGCGCCCACGACCTCACACCACTCCGTCATGGTGTCGATGTCCCAGGTGCCTTCCCGGATCAGCTCAATGGGGTTCGGCAGCCCAAAGTCGGTGATCATATCGGTGTTGTACATCAGTACGTTCACCCGCTGCTTGTCGGAGAGGGAAAAGTCACTGGTGGTGAAGTACAGCTTGTTCGCTACACTGAGCTGTTCGTTCACGTCCTCGTTCCACCAGGGCATGGAATAGTCGATGTACGGCAGGTCCGTCATCTCCTGCAGGTTGCCCTTGAGCACCAGAGAACCCACCTGTTGCTGCATGACAAATGTCGTATGATACAGATCTTCGCCGGCTGCCACCAGCTTGGTCAGGGTGTCGGGCGCACGGTGAGATTCCTCATTCGCTACGATCACCACATTGTACCGATCCTCGATGATCGTGTTCCGGTTGAATACCGCATCGTTCAAGGCATCGCCGGTCAGCTCCTCTGCATCGATCTCGTGGGTCGAGAACTGGGCATAGCCATCGGCGTCCGTCTGACCTAGCACCCGAAATTCCCGGCCTTCCCAGTCGGTGTCGGGTAAAGCGGTGGTCAGCTTCGTTTCCGTCTCCACGGTCTCGGTATCGGCGTTCGCCGTGGTGTCGGTGGTATCGGGGGTATTGCTGTTTCCGCAGGCAGGCAAAACGGTCATAGCCGCCAGCAGCAGGACAAGAATGCGTTTCCAGTTGGGTGTATGCATAAAAATACCTCCAGATTGCGATTTATATAAAACGGCAATTATTTTGTTTTTACAGGCTCGTCTCACAGCGATCAGAGCTCTCGCAGCAGGATGCAGGACTGCGCAGGCATGGTAAAGGTCAGATCCTCCGTGGTGCCAACCACCGCTGCCGTGTGATCCTTGTCCAGCAGCGTGACCTCGTACTTGCCGGCTCTGCCAAAGTCGATATGTACGTCCTTGGGAGCGGCGTTGTCGTCGTTCGTGTAGTAGGTCACAACGGTCAGGGACTTGCCGTTTTCGTCTACGCCGCACAGGGTGTAGAGCTTGTCCGGTTCGTTCTCACACCGCACCTCTGTCCGGCCGATGAAGGACGAGAACCACAGAAAGGGGTAGTAGCCCTTCAGAGGACGCATAGTGTAGAAGTCGAACAGTCCATTGAATACGCAGGGACGGGCATCGTAGTACATGAGCAGATCGATGGACGACTTCTGTGCCGCCGACATACAAGCCATGGTGAAGGCAGCACCCTTCATGCCGATGATCGACTCGATGGTGTATACAAATTCATCCACCCAGCCTTGTACGTAGTTCCATTCGTTCAGGATGCTCTCGGCGTCACCATAGCCGTTTTCCACCATGAGCTTCTTCATCCGCTCTGCCTTGGCAGTCATGTGGATCGGCTCGGTGCAGTAGATGTGCCATGAGAAGAAGTCGATGGGTACCTCCCGACGGTGCATCTCTGCGAGAAAATCCGCCGCCCAGCCTTCGTTGCCAGCCAGTGCCGGTCCACCGATCTTGTAGTCGGGGAAGCAGGACTTCAGGTGCTTGGCGGTGATCTCGTATAGATCGAAGAACTGCGCCTTGGTGCCGCCCCAGGTGCGCTTGTTCGGGCTGTCGTCCGGGTCCAGATCCGGCTCGTTCCAGATTTCCCAGTATTCGATCCCATAATGGTGACCGTTCGCCCAGCCTTCGTTCATGTGCCGGATGATGTGCTCACAGACCACCGCCCACTTGTGAAAATCCTTCGGTGGGATCGTGCCGTATTTCTTCACGTAATGCTCGATCTTTTGTCCCAACCGGAAGAAGGGCTTGGTGCCGGCATCCAAAATGATCTCCATATATTCGTCCGTGCAGGCAAAATCGTAGGACGCCGGATCGAGTGGGTCTGCGTCAAAGTTTGGGAAAATGGCGGTGATGTCCACGGTGTGTTCACTGCCGTAATTCCCGTCAAAGGAAGCATCGTGGGTGCGTGCATAAGGGATGTGTGCGTTTTTGTAATCTTCGAAATTCGACCGCTTCTGGTCGTTCACGTGTCGCTTAAGGACAGGACCGTTGTTGACGGCGTGCATGGGCTTGAAGGCACCATAGGTCTTCGACAGATCAAAAAGGATATTTTCCATATGGGTTCTCCTTGTATAAAAACAAATGTGGTAGGTTCTTCGGTCATACGATGTGATGCATTCTATGCATAGTATAACATATTTTTGGGAAAACTGCAATAGTTTTGTGCAGCTTTCCAGTGAAAATGTGCAGCTTCTTTTGTGCAACAGAAAAAGGCCTGTCGGGCAGGACAGACCAGATTCGCTGTGTGGATCCTTGGTTCAGTGTATCTTGTATTTCAGACGCATATTGTCGGCGATCATGGCGATGAACTCGGAGTTGGTGGGCTTGCCTCGGCTGTTCTGGATGGTGTAGCCAAAGTAGCCGTTCAACGTGTCCAGGTCTCCTCTGTCCCAGGCCACCTCGATGGCGTGTCGGATGGCACGTTCCACACGAGAGGTAGTGGTCTGGTATTTTTTTGCCACCGAAGGATACAGTACCTTGGTGACGGAGTTGATGATGTCGCTGTCCTGGATGGTCATGAGGATGGCGGTGCGCAGGTATTGGTACCCTTTGATGTGAGCCGGTACGCCGATCTGGTGGATGATCTTGGTGACCTGTGCCTCCATATCCTCTGTACGATCGTCGCTCTCCCCATTCTCGACTGCCATACCCCGGTTGCGGCACAGAGTCTCTACGCCTTCCCGCAGTGCCGCATAGTCCACCGGCTTGGGGATGCACAGCATAGCACCGGCTCGGTTGGCGTCCATGTAGCTGCTGGTGGAGGGCATGGGTACCAAGATCACAAAGGCCGGCGGTGCGTCCAGAGATAGTGCATTGGTCTGTCGGATCAGGTGCAGCCCATCCACGCCGTCCATCCATAGATCCGCCACCACGATGTCGTAGCCGCCACTCTCGATCATGCGCAGTGCCTCGTCTCCGTTTTTGGCTTCCTCTACCGTTGTATGCTCTCTCTTTTGCAGACAATCCCGGCAGCTTCTCCGGATCTCTCCATTTTCGTCTGCGATCAGGATCTTCCATTCTCTTTCCATGCGTTTTTCTACCCTTTCTGTTCCATACGATTTCAGTAACCATATTTTACCATAACTGGTAAAAATTTGCAATCCTTTTTCTGTAATAAAGATTACCAAAAAATGGAATCCGAATTTGTGGAAGTTGACGGTATCACGGTCAAAAGCCAGAGAAAGGCAAGAAATCTTCTCACGCCAGGCAAAAAGTAAAGGATGGTTGCTTGCCATTTGGCGGATTCTGTGGTACAATGTTGAAAACAAACCATGTACACAGGAGGTGCTCCATGAAGGAATATCCGTCTTTGCTGTGGCAGGATGGTCTGCAGGTGGAAGAAAAGCTTTTTCCAAAGGACGACAGCGGCAGGATCACACCGGCGCCGGGCAGCATACAGAACACGACCATAGAGGATCTTTTGCCAAAGAAGGTTTTTGGCGACAATAGTGCGGCGTTCTTTCGACATCCCTGCAACGGCGATGAGATCCGGGACCGGCAAAAGCTGCTCTGGACCCTGTCCCATGACGACGAGGCACTACGGCAGCTTGAAGCGTGGACCGATGCACTGGGCAGCTTTGAGCAGCTCCTGAGACGCTGGCAGTCACCCACCATATCGGGAAACGCCCATGCACTGCTGTTTCCGGCGGTGGCAAAGTCCTATGCAGCGCTGGTGGAATGTGCGCTCTCAGCTATTCCCGATGTGTCCGAACAGACGACCAAGGTGCGTGCGTTCTTCACCGATCTGCTGGCTGAGCCGGAAATGGTCACCCTGCGGCAGGATATCGATGGCTTTCAGGTGCGCTGGCCCCAAAACGTACGACTGGAGATCGGCGGCACGTCACTTATGGCAGAGGGCATTGCGGATAGCTGTCGAGAGAAGCTGCGGCAGATCTTTGTCGATATGGGTATTGCGGAACAGTGCCCCACGCTGCGAGCCCACATGGCTGATGCTGACACCGTCGATGCCTATGGCACAGCCTATCCCGATGTGCTTGTGGGTGCTAGGCGACTGCTGGATACCTACAAGAATTTGCTGTCGGATACCTACGCCATGGAGCAGATGCTATTATACCGCGTGGAGCTGGTGTTTTTACGGGAGACGGCGGTGTACGTGCGGCATATGGAGGAGATGGGGTATCCCATGTGTCTGCCCAAGGTGGCCACGGAACGAACCATCCACCTGCGCTCTCTCCGGGACGTATCGCTGGCGGCACGGGAGCTATGCGGCAATGCGGTTGTACCCAACGATGTAGACCTGTCCGGAGACAGCCGGTTCTGCTACGTGACCGGTGCCAACGGCGGCGGCAAGACCACGTATCTGCGGTCGGTGGGCATTGCGGTGCTGTTCTTTCTGGCCGGTTGTCCGGTGTCTGCCAAGGATGGCGAGATCTTCTGCTTCCGGCGGCTGTGTACCCATTTTCCTTCCGAAGAGGATTTCACCGATTCCGGCCGGTTCGTGGACGAGGTACGCCGGGCAGACGAGATCCGTGCGGTGGCCGATCCGGATACGGTGGTGCTGTGCAACGAGACCTTCTCCGGCACCGATGAAGAAAAGTCCGAGCGCTATTCCCGGGCGTTGGCAGAGGACATGGCAGACTGCGGCGCCTTTGGCCTGTACGTGACCCACATCCACAGCCTGACCCATGGACGGATCCCCACGCTGGCGGCTGTGGTAGACGAGACCGACGAAAACCGGCGCACCTACCGGATCCGGCGCATGGACGGCACCGATTCGTCCTTTGCTATAGATATATTGAAAAAGTACGATCTCACCGAAGAAGGACTTGCCAAGCGTCTGTCGTACGTACAGGAAAGACGAGGTGAGAGAACATGAGCCGCATGAGCTTACTGACAAAAAACGGAAACGCACTGCCCATTCTGACCATCGGCGAAAAGGAAGCGGGCAAGGCACTGCTCAAGGATCTGCAGCTGGATAAGGTGCTGTGGCTGCTCTGTCCGGAGGCGTCTCCCAGACAAGCGCTGACCGATGCCCTATGTATGCCTGCCGTATCGGTGGAGGACATCCGGTTTCGGGGACAGGTACAGGAGCTGTTTGCGGCACATCCCACATTGCTGGAGGATCTGCTCAGTATCAGTCTGCGTCTTGGACAGATTAAAAATGCCTGGGATGCCGACCGTTCCCGACTGCTCAGCGGACGGCGTACGAATCCGTCGGATATCCAGCTGCAGCTTTCTGTGAGCCGGGACGTGCTGGGGCTGACCTGTATGTACCTGCGTTCCTTTATCAGCCAGATCCGGGAGCTGTCCCAGGTGCTTGCCGCATACCCGGACAGTGCAGAGGTCCTTGCGGTGTTTCGGGAAAACTGTGACCGGGTGTGGCGTGGACAGACGGAGCTGGTGGAATTTGCCAATCGCTGTCACCGGATGCTGAACCAGGCGACCCGGTACCGGCTGGAGGTCATGCTCGATTCGACCTTGTACACCCACGGCTATATCCTGCAGGATTTCACCTATCTGCGCCAACCGGGTGGAAAGCCGGGTAGCAGAGAGGTGCAAAAAGAAAAAGGCAGTCTCTTCGGTCTGCTTGGCAGGAAAACCAAGGACAATGGGGAAAAGCGCTCTGCAGTCACACCCATGGAGAACGGCAAACCGCTGTCCCAGCCCATGGACATCACCCGGCAAATGGAGCTGACCCAGGCGGCGGTGGCAGAGTGCGACCGGTATCTGACCGCCATGCTGCGTGGACTGATGGATCGGTTTTCCCTATTGGAGGACGAGCTGTACTTTTATAAAGGTGCCTTGCAGATCCGGCAGGCGCTGTTGGACAAAGGGGTACCGGCGACCTACCCACAGATCACGCCGTCCTCTACCGGCACGATCACCATCACGGGACTGTACGATCTGCTGCTGCTCAGCGGCACGACCAAGGAACGAGTGGTGCCCAACGATGTGGTGCTGTCCTGCGAAAAACAAGGCAAACACACGCTGCCGGGGATGCTGATCCATGGCGAGAACAACAGTGGCAAGACGGTGTTCCTGCGCTCTGTAGGCACGGCGATCCTGCTGGCACAATGCGGTCTGCCCATTCCGGCCACCGAGGGTACCATCAGCATCCGCAGACGACTGTACACCCAGTTTGCCACAGCGGAGGGAAAGCTAGTCAGCGGTTCCACGGCCGGACGGTTCGAAGAAGAAGCGGCGGCACTGGCACGGATGCTGGACGAAATGGAGCCGGATTCGCTGTTTCTGCTGAACGAGACCTTCCAGACCACGGCCTACGGAGAGGGAGCTGCCGGTATTGCACCGATCCTGCGATACATCGGAGACTGCGGCGGTGCCTTTGTGTTCGTGACCCATCTGACGGCACTGCTGTCTGCCATGGAGGAGCAGGTGGTGATCGCTGGGACCAGCGACCGACCGGAGACCAAATACAAAGTATTTATAGAGAAATAAAGTATATAGAAAAGGAAATGGTAACAATGGGTAAATTTGATGGAGTCCTGCTTTGCTCGGACTACGACGGAACACTGTTTTACGACGGCTTTGTGAAAAGCAATATCGAAGCACTGAACGATTTTATGGCAGAGGGCGGCAGATTCACGTTGTGCACCGGCCGACGTGCCAAGCAGGCGCCCATGGATGTGATCCCCAATGCACCGGTGGTGGGAATGTGCGGCTCAGAGGTGTGCGACCTTGTCACCGGAGAACGATTGGCGCTGTGGCCTATGGGAGAAGAATGGCGTGGTATAGCACGAGATCTGCGGCAAAGAGACGACCTTTCCCACATCCGTTTTGACAGCGAAGACAGCCCCCACGTGTTCGAGATCGACGACCCGGCTATGACCGATTTTATCGACACCTACGACGGCGTCATGTGCCGGATCACCTTTTTGTATAAGGAGCTGCGCACGGATCCACTGTTGGTGCCGCCGGAGGTACGCAGAATCTGTGAAGGCCGGTGTGCGGTCATGTCCAATGGCAACGACGAATTTGAGCTGGTGGCCTATGGCATGGACAAGGGACACGGCGTGCGGTACCTGAAGGAGAAGCTGGGCGCCAAGCTGCTGGTCTGTGTCGGGGACTACGACGGGGATATCTCCATGCTTCGTGCGGCAGACATCGGGTACGCCGTGGACAACGCTTCGCCATACGTAAAGGCCGAGGCAGACCGGGTGACGGTACACGCCACAGGAGGGGTCATCCGGCACATCATGGCAGACTTAGAAAAGGATCTACAGGCATGAGGGAACAGCTTTCGTCCCTGCTGGGTAAGACGGTGACCGTGGTGATCGATCGACCCATGGGCAGCGCCCATCCCCGGCACCCGGACATGATCTACCCGGTACACTACGGCTACATCCTCGGTATGCTGGCAGAGGATGGGGAAGAGCAGGACGTGTATCTATTGGGTGTAGAGCATACGGTCAAGGAATACCGGGCGCAGGTCATTGGGATCATACGCCGCCGGGACGATGCAGAGGACAAGCTGGTGGCAGCCCCTGCTGGGATACACTTCGCCAAAGAGGAGATCGAAGCGGCCGTGTGGTTCCAAGAGCGGTACTTTGATTCGGTGGTGGAGATATGAGCAAAAAATTTTCTCTTGCCATAGCGTGATATTTCTGCTATAATGGTAGGAGAAACAAAACTGGATTGCTGTCGTTTGAATGAAAATAAGACAGTCTATCCATTGGAATATAACAAAAGGAATATAAAATCTATGCAAGCTACCGTATCTATGCAAGCTACCGTACCTTTTCAAGCTACCGTATCTTTGATCACGCTGGGGTGTCGGGTCAATCAGTATGAATCCGATGCCATCGGAGAAAAATTACAGTCCATGGGCTTTACGCTGGTACAGCCCGGCGAAAAAGCGGATTTCACCATCGTCAATACCTGCACCGTCACCGCCGAGAGCGACCGCAAATCCCGGCAGATGATCCGTCGTGCCGCAGGAGAAGGCTCCATCGTGGTGGTGACCGGCTGCTTCTCTCAGGTGGCGGCAGGAGAAGCGGCACAGATCCCCGGTGTGGCGTACGTGTGCGGCAACGGCGAAAAATCCGCACTGCCCCAGATCGTGCTGGACCTGGCAGAAGGTCGTACACCGGGCAAAACGGCCGTGACCGATCTGCAGACTGCCGCCTACGATCCTCTGTTCCGCAGCACCACCAAACGGTACCGCACCTTTATCAAGATCGAAGACGGCTGTGAGAACCACTGCGCCTACTGCATCATTCCCAAAGCCCGTGGCAGGGTCCGTTCCCGGGACAAGGCAAGCATCTTAGAAGAAGCCGCAACCCTTGCCCGTGTGGGCAGTCCGGAGGTGATCCTGACCGGGATCGAGACCGCATCCTACGGCATGGAGAACCGTGGCGGAGATCGTTTGCCCTACGGTATGGCATTGGCAGAGCTGCTGGCCGAGGTGGATGCTGTACCGGGTATCCGGCGGATCGGCCTTGGCTCTCTGGAACCGTCGGTCATGTCGGCAGCCTTTGTGGAAAAATTAGCTGCCCTTGACCACCTGCTGCCCCACTTCCATTTGTCCATCCAGAGCGGCAGCAGTGGGGTCCTGCGCAGAATGCGTCGGCGATACACGGCAGAAATGGCACTGGCCGCCATGGAACGACTGCGTACAGCGATACCGGCGGTGACCTTCAGCGCAGACGTGATCGTAGGCTTCCCCGGCGAGACCGACATGGAGCTGCAGGAGACCATCGATTTTGTGAAGGCGGCAAGGTTCATGCATCTGCACCTGTTCCCCTACTCCATCCGGGAAGGTACCGAAGCTGCCGCCATGCCCGACCAGATCCCGGCACAGCTCAAAAAGGAACGGCTGAAGACGCTGGAGAACGTACAAGCGGAGATCCGCCGTTCGCTGCTGGATGATTACGTGAATGCACATGAGCAGGAGCCGGCCTATGTCCTTGTGGAGCAGCAGAACGGCCGGGTCGCCAACGGACACACGGAGCACTATGTAGAGGTGGACATCGATACGGACAAGAACCTGACCGGGCAGATCGTTCCGGTGGTGCTGACGGGACACGACGGTGTGGTCTGTCGCGGGGCTGTGCAGGCGTAAGAAGATCTGTCGCAGAGTCAGACGAGCCGGAAAAAACCATCGAACCGGGTGCTTTTTTGGCGTACCCTCTTGCAATCCGACGAAAAGTGCGGTATAATAGAGTAGACTATAGGAAAAACGGAAAGTACAGAAAGGAAACGACGTTATGAACATGAATACATTTCACGTGGTAGACCATCCCCTGATCAAGCACAAGCTGACCATCATGCGGGATAAGGAGACCGGCAGCAAGGACTTCCGGGAGCTGCTGAACGAGATCGCTATGCTGATGGGCTATGAGATCACCAGAGAGCTGCAGATCGAGGATGTGAACATCGAGTCCCCCATGGGTCCCATGGTCGGTGGTCGTATCAGCGGTAAGAAGCTGGCCATCATTCCGATCCTGCGTGCCGGGCTGGGTATGGTAGAAGGACTGCTCAGACTGGTGCCCGTTGCCAAGGTGGGCCACATCGGTCTGTACAGAGACCCCGATACCCACGAACCGGTGGAATACTACTGCAAGCTTCCCTTTGACATCGAGGAAAGAGACGTGATCGTCTGCGACCCCATGCTGGCTACCGGCGGTTCTGCGGCAGGTGCCATCACCATGCTGAAAAAGAGAGGCTGCAAGACCATCAAGCTGCTGTGCCTGGTAGCGGCTCCGGAAGGCGTTGAAAGACTGCAGGCAGAGCATCCCGACGTGGAGATCTATGCCGCCGCTCTGGACGACTACCTGAACGACCATGCCTACATCATTCCCGGTCTGGGCGATGCCGGAGACAGACTGTTCGGCACCAAGTAAGATGCATAGCTATACCATCAACCAAAACGACGCGGGGCAGCGACTGGACAAGTTTATCACCAAAACCGTCCGGGGACTGCCTCAGTCTCTTTTATACAAATATATCCGCACCAAACGGATCAAGGTGGACGGCAAGCGTGCCCACGAAGGGGATATCCTGACTGCCGGCTCGCTGGTGGAGCTGTACATCCCCGACGAATTTTTCGAAAGCACCGTGCAGAAGGCAGAGTACGACCGGGTAAAGCTGACGCCCACCATCGTGTACGAGGACGAAAACGTGATCCTGTGCGACAAGAAGCCGGGTGTGCTGGTACACGTGGGAGACGAAGGAGACAGGAACACCGCAGACGCCCACGAACGGGAGACCCTGCTCTTTGCCCTGCAGGCCTATCTGGTGCAAAAAGGGGAATATGATCCGACCAAAGAAAACTCCTTTGCACCGGCACTGTGCAACCGGATCGACCGCAACACCGGCGGTATCGTGATCTTTGCGAAAAATGCTGTGGCACTGCGGCTGCTGAACGAAGCCATCCGGGACGGGCACGTACACAAAAAATACCTGTGCGCCGTCCATGGAAAGACCAAACCCACGGAGCTGCTCACCGGGTATCTGCGGAAGGACTACAAGACCAAAATGGTGACGGTGTTCCGGGAAGAAAAGCCCGGCGCCAAGGAAATCCGCACCCGATACACCACGCTTGCCTATAATAAAGAGAAGGATCTGTCTCTGCTTGAGGTAGAGCTGCTGACCGGTCGTACCCACCAGATCCGGGCCCATATGGCATTTGTCGGGCATCCGCTGCTGGGCGAAGGCAAGTACGCTGTCAACAAAGCAGACCGCAAGGCCGGCTACAATTACCAGGCGCTGTACTCCTACAAGCTTTCCTTCACAGGACTGGAGGACACACCGCTGGCGAATCTGCTGGGACGGGAGTTCACCGTGGACAAGGGCAACATCGGTTTTTTACAGCTGTTTCCCGGAAAACAAAAATAAAGAGATGCGAGATAAGAAGTATTTGACGTGTGCAGTGACACCGTGTACTTCTTATTTCTTATGTCTTTCCAGTCTCCAACGGCATACTTTTCTATGGAATTTGGCTGATTTTATGAAAAAAATTGCGTCATAACCTTGCAATATGTCTGCATTCATGGTATAATGACAACGTATCGTATCAAGTATGCAGAGGGCATTTTCTTTTCGGAAAGATAGAGACCCTCTGGGAATTCGAGGTGAGAGCATGGCATACACCTTCCAAGGCGGCATCCATGTCGAAGAATATAAAAATACCCGTCGGTGTCGGATCGAGATCATGTCCCAACCGGCGGAGGTACACATTCCACTCCGGCAGCACATCGGCGTACCGGCCATTCCGCTGGTCGAGGTCGGGGAACGGGTGACCATGGGACAAAAGATCGCAGAGATCCCGGACGGACGACTGGGCTGTGCCGTACACGCCAGTGTATCCGGTGTGGTCCGTGCCATTGAGGATAGACCCTTGGCGGCCGGCAACACCAGCTTTGTGGTCATCGAAAACGACGGACTGGACACGCCCTGTCCCGATTGCAAGCCTTTCCGTGGCAAGCTGTCCGAGGCCACCGCAGAGCAGATCATCGATATCGTTCGGGAAGCCGGTATCACCGGTATGGGGGGGGCGACCTTCCCGACCCACGCCAAGATCAGCTCCGCCATCGGCAAGGTGGACACCATTATCGTAAACTGTGCGGAGTGCGAACCGTTTATTACAGCGAACCATCGACTGATGCTGGAAAACCCGGCGTCCATCATCAACGGCACCAAGATCCTGTTAAAAGCTCTGGGCGTACACAAGGCCTGGCTGGCAGTGGAGGACAACAAGCTGGATGCGGTGGGCAAGCTGGAAGAGCTGACGGCAGAAAGCAGCATGATCGAGGTCAAGGTCATGAAGACCAAATATCCACAAGGAGACGAGCGACAGCTGATCTATGCCCTGACCGGACAGGAGCTGCCTGCCGGTAAGCTGCCTGCGGACGTGGGCTGCGTGGTGTTCAATGCGGAGACCTGCTCTGCCATCTTTAAGGCATTTGCCTATGGTCAGCCCTCCATCAAGCGGATCGTCACCGTGGACGGAGACTGCGTGCGGCGACCGAAGAATCTGCTGATCCCCATCGGCACCACCGTGCAGGACGTGATCGAGCACTGCGGCGGTCTGACCCGGACACCCAAGAAGATCATTTTAGGCGGTCCCATGATGGGCAATGCGCTGTGGGATCCGAAGCAGCCTGTGGTCAAGGGGACCAGTGCGATCTTGGTGTTCTCGGAACGGTTCGATAAGCCAAAGAATGCGTCGGTGGCGTGCATCCGCTGCGGCAAGTGCGTACAAAACTGCCCCATGCACCTGATGCCTATCTACATTGCCCAGTTCGCCATGCGGAAGAATTGGGAGCGAGCGGTGGAATACGGTGCTATGAGCTGTGTGGAATGCGGCTCCTGCTCCTACAACTGTCCCGGCGGCGTGGAGATCGTACAGCATATCCGTACAGCCAAGGCTATGATCCGCTCGGAATCTGCCCGAAAAGCGAATCTCAAAAAATAACAAGGATAAAGGTGGATGAAACTGTGGATAAACATGAAATGAAAACACCGGTGTCCGCCGGCAGTGAGGTGCACGGAAAGGTGCAAATGCCGCCGCTGCTGACGGTA
Organism: uncultured Ruminococcus sp.; assembly: GCA_964623635.1. Lineage (GTDB taxonomy): Bacteria > Bacillota > Clostridia > Oscillospirales > CAG-272 > UMGS1696. Next base: position 16,274 of record CAZUUA010000022.1, on the reverse strand, counting down.
TCGCCGTCTCCGCACATCCGTGGACCGGAGAATATCACCTCCATCATGCTGGATGTGATCGTGGCGCTGTGTCCTGCCATGCTGTGGGGCATCTATGTATTTGGTCTGCGAGCACTGGCGCTGTGTGTGATCTCGGTGGCCTGTGCCATCGGCTGGGAAGCGGCGACCCAGGTGATCTTAAAGAAGCCTGTGACCATACGAGATCTGTCTGCCGTAGTCACGGGGATGCTGTTGTGTATGAACCTGCCTGTGTCGGTGCCGCTGTGGTTACCCATCGTGGGGACGTTTTTCGCCATCGTGGTGGTGAAGCAGCTGTTCGGCGGCATCGGGAAAAATTTTGTCAACCCGGCATTGGCGGCAAGAGTATTTTTGTTCACCTCCTTTGCCTCCAGCATGAGCGTGTTCCCGGCGGCCGGTACCAAGGTGGATTCACTCGCCATGACGTTGCCGGAAGGGGACATCGTAGCCGGAGCCACGCCGCTTGCTTCTCTGAAGGATGGCGTACTGCCGGAGGTGAACCTGTTTGACATGATCACCGGCAGCAATATGGGTGGCTGTATCGGCGAGGTGTCGTCGCTACTGCTCATTGCCGGCGGCGTATATCTGCTGATCCGTCGGGTCATCACCTGGCATATCCCGGTGGCGTACCTGGGAACAGTGGCTGTTTTGACCTTTGTCTTTCCGCAGTACGGCGGTGTGGCCATGGACTTTATGCTGTCGGAGCTGTTTTCCGGCGGTTTGATGATCGGTGCCTTCTTTATGGCAACGGACTATGCCACCTCTCCTGTGACCCTGCGGGGACGACTGCTGTTTGGTGTGGGCTGCGGCGCATTGACCGTGCTGATCCGGTATTTCGGCAGCTACCCGGAAGGGGTATCCTTTGCGATCCTCATCATGAACCTTCTGGTATGGTACATCGATAAGGCGACACTGCCCAAGCGATTTGGAGGAACACCCAATGGGAAAAAATAAAAATAAGAAAAAGCCGACTTCTGCTGTGCCAAAGCCGGAGACGGTGGAGATGCCTGCGGACAAGGCGCCGGAGAATGCGCTTCCCGATCTGGATGCCCTGATGCGCTCGGACGAATCCATGCCCAGGACAGAAACAGATCCTGTGGAAAACCCGGCAGAACCTGTGGAAACCTTGGACACACAGCAGGATCTGTCGGCGGACACATCGTCGGATATGCTGGCTGCGCTGGATCTGGGGGAGACCGAACCCGATGAGAACCCCATACCGACCGAGGCAGAGATCGACATGAGCCAGTTTGCATCGGTGGAAGAATTGGCACCGGAAGAAGCACCGGCAAAGAAGCAGAAGCGTGGCAAAAAGAAGCACGCAAAGCCCACCGAGGAAGTGGAATTTGTCACGGAGAACGTGACAGCGGAAACGGCAGAGACAGACGTGCCTGTGCCCAATGCAGACGATGCAGACACCGAAGCCAATACCGACGAACAAAACGAGCCGGATGCAGATCCCACCAAGACCGCAGGACCGGTACGGATCGTGGTGACGCTGATGGTGATCTGTGGGATCGTGGCGCTGCTGCTGTCGGCGGTCAATGCGGTGACCAAGGATGTGATCACAGCCAATGCCGAAAAGAAGCAGTCCGAGGCTATTCTGCGGATTTTCACAGAAGGCACGGAGGTCGTACCCTATGCCGACAGCGACAACGTTTGGCTGGTGTACCGGGACGACACGGTGTTGGGCTATTGTGCCGCTGTGGTGCCTATGGGATACGTGGATGATATTTCCATGATGGTAGGCGTGGATGCGGCCGGACAGGTGGTCGGTGTGCAGATCGTGGACATGAGTGAGACCTCCGGCATTGGCACCAAGACCAAGAGCGAATCGTTCCTTGGTCAGTTCATCGGCAAGACCGGTACACTGACCGTGGGTGAAAACGTAGACGGCATCACCGGTGCCACCTACAGTTCCCGTGGCGTCACCGATGGTGTGAACATGGCACTGGCGCTGGACGTTGCGCTGGACGGTATGAAGCCTGTGGAAACAGAGCCTGTGGAAACGACACCCATCGTACCGGAGACCGAACCGATCGAGACGGAGACAGAACCGGTGGAAACAAAGCCGGTCGAAACGGAAACTGTAGAAACCGAGACGGAGACAGAAACCGAAACTACGCCACCGGAGACGAAAGCTCCCGAAACGAAAGCTCCCGAAACCAAGGCGCCGGAGACCATTCCGCCTGTACAGGTGACAGTTCCGGAAACGCCTGCTCCCGAAACGAATCCGCCTGAGACCCAGCCGCCTGTGGAGACCCAGCCTGAGACCCAGCCGCCTGTAGAGACACAACCTGAGACCGAGCGTGAGACCGAACCTGAAACGGAACCTGAGACCGAGCCTGAAACAGAACCGGAAACGGAACCTGAGACCGAACCTGAGACCGAACCTGAGACAGAACCGGAAACGGAACCTGAGACCGAACCGGAAACGGAACCTGAGACCGAACCGGAAACGGAACCTGAAACCGAACCGGAAACGGAACCGGAACCGGAAACCGAGACTGAAACCGAAAAAGAGACCAAGAGTGGGGGTAAGCTCCCGATCCGACATTGAGAAAGGGGCAAATGTGTATGAAAGAGAATAAGTATTTGTCCATTTTCAAGGAAGGGGCTTTGACCAACAATCCCACATTCGTACAGCTTTTGGGTATGTGTCCGACCCTGGCGACCACCACCTCCGTGACCAATGCACTGGGCATGGGCGTGGCGGTCATGGTGGTGCTCATGTGCTCCAACCTGTTTATCTCCCTGGTGCGGAAGTTGATCCCGGCCCAGATCCGTATCGCCTCCTACATCGTGATCATCTCCGGCTTCGTAACGGCCGTGGAGCTGGTCATCAAAGCGTTCCTGCCCTCCATCGATGCGGCACTGGGACTGTTCATTCCTTTGATCGTTGTCAACTGCATCATCTTAGCCCGTGCCGAAGCCTTTGCCTCCAAGAATCCGCCGCTGCCCTCTGTGGTGGATGGATTTGCCACTGGCCTTGGCTTCACCTGTGCCCTGACCTGCATCGCCGCTGTACGAGAGCTGTTGGGCTCCGGTATGCTGTTTGCTTCCGCAGACGGCACCGGCGGGATTGCCATCTTTGGCGCATGGTTCACGCCCATCACCATTTTCCTGCTGCCCTCCGGCGCGTTCCTGACCCTGGGCTTCCTGATCGCACTGGTGCAGAAGCTGACCGCCACCTCCATAGAACGGAAACGGATCCGGGATCTGGAAATGGACGCACTGGAAGCCGGATACCACAAGACGCTCGTCAAGGATCCGGAGACAGGCCGTGTACACAAACGGATGGCTGATGCGGATACCGGCGAGATCCCGGTGGCACTGGATGAGCTGACCGAAGAAGAAAACGAAGAGGAAGAAGCGCAAACGCTTGAGAAAGGAGAAAAGCATGAGTGAGATCTTTATGATCATGTTCGCCGCCATTCTGACGGAAAACTTTATTTTCTCCAAATTCTACGGCATCTGTCCCTTCCTGGGCGTGTCGGACAAACCTTCTACCGCATTAGGCATGGGTATGGCTGTGACCTTTGTCATGACCATTTCCTCTGCAGCCACCTGGGCGGTGTACTACCTGATCTTAGAGCCGCTACAGCTGGAATACCTGAAGACCATCGCCTTTATCCTAGTCATCGCTTCGCTGGTGCAGTTTATTGAAATGTTTCTGCGAAAGAATATGCCGTCCTTGTACAGTGCGCTGGGCATCTACCTGCCCTTGATCACCACCAACTGTGCGGTACTGGGTTCGGCGCTGGTGAACATCCAAGAAGGCTACAACTTTGTGGAGAGCGTGGTGTTCGGCTGTTCGGCAGCACTGGGCTTTACCATGGCCATTGTGGTGTTTGCCGGGGTCCGGGAACGACTGGCACTGGCTGACCCACCCAAGTCTTTCCAAGGTTATCCTATTCTGCTGATCGCCGCATCGCTGGCAGCCATGGCCTTCTCCGGTTTTGCCGGCATGAGCTTCACACGGTAAAGGAAGGTGAGTGACATATGATAAAGACCATTCTTTTCCCGGTGCTGATCTTTATGGTGCTGGGTGCTGCCATGGGCGGACTGCTGGCCTTTGCGTCCCGGATCTTTGCGGTGAAAAAGGACGAAAGAGCCGAGGAGATCCTGACCTGCCTGCCGGGTGCCAACTGCGGCGGCTGTGGCTTTGCGGGTTGTGCGGCCTTTGCCCAAGCTGTATCCGACGGAGAGGCGTCCCCCACCGGCTGTACCGTAGGCGGTATGGATGCGGCGACCAAGATCGGTGAGATACTGGGTGTTGAGGTGGGCAGTATGGTGAAGATGCGTGCCCAGGTCATGTGCTCCGGTACTTCGGAATTTGCCAAAAAGAAATACATCTACGAGGGTGTGCCGGACTGCGTGGCAGCATCCAAGATTGGCGGCAGCGACAAGATCTGTCAGAACGGCTGTATCGGTCTGGGTACCTGCGTGGCGGTCTGCCCGGCAGGTGCCATCCATGTGGAAATGGGCGTTGCGGCCGTGGACTATACCAAGTGCATCGGCTGCGGCGTATGTACCCATGCCTGTCCCCGTGGCATCATCCAGCTCATCCCCTTTGATGCCCGACACTGGGTGGGCTGTAAGGCAGAGGATAGCGGCAAAAAGGTGCGCAAATATTGTGACGTGGGCTGCATCGGCTGTGGTCTGTGTGCCCGGAACTGCCCGGAGAGTGCCATCACCATCGCCGACCGTGTGGCATCCATCGATTACAGCAAGTGCACCGGCTGCGACAAATGCGTAGACAAATGTCCCCGGAAGATCATCTGGTCCGGCGAGACCCAAGGCAAGCTGGGTCTGGTCATCACCCGGATCCCGGAGGAAGCACTGATCGAAGAATAATATAGGCAGGTGTCTTTCCCATAGCAGGGAAGGGTACCTGCTTTTTTATGCGGCATTGTACAGGAGAGCAACAGGGGAAACACAGCGGTGTGATCACAAAAGTATATCCCAAATGATATGGCATAATGCACAAAAAACGACAACTGTAATTGTGCGAGTCTACAAAGATGGAAAAATGGACAAAAATTCACAGCATCCTCTTGCAATCTGTCCGGAAATCATTTATGATATAAGTACATCGTGGAGTCGTGTGACCGCCGGAAGGGTAAGCTATGCTCTTTGGGAATGCGTACAAGTGCTCCGCATGAAATCACTGTGAGGTGTAAATTATGTCTATTGGTGCAAATGATAAAGTACGTGTTGGTATCATCGGCTGCGGCGGTATTGCCAACGGTAAGCATATGCCCGCACTGTCCAAGATCGCACAGGTAGAAATGGTGGCCTTCTGCGACATCATCGTGGAAAGAGCCGAAGCTGCTGCGAAGAAATACGGTACCCCGGACGCCAAGGTGTACGAGGATTATAAAAAGCTGCTGGAAGACAAGACCATCGACGTGGTGCACGTGCTGACCCCCAACCGGGCCCATAGCTTCATCACCGTGGATGCCCTGGATGCCGGCAAGCACGTTATGTGTGAAAAGCCCATGGCCATCAACTCTGTGGAAGCCCAGAAGATGCTGGATGCTGCCAAGAGAAGCGGTAAGAAGCTGACCATCGGCTACCAGACCCGGCAGAGAAGCGATTCTCAGTACCTGAAGGCCGAAGCAGAAGCCGGTACCTTTGGTGACATCTACTATGCCAAGGCTACCGCTATCCGTCGTCGTGGTGTGCCGACCTGGGGCGTGTTCCTGAACGAATACGAACAGGGTGGCGGTCCTCTGATCGACATCGGTACCCATGCACTGGACCTGACCCTGTGGATCATGGACAACTATAAGCCTGCCTACTGCCTGGGCACCACCTACCACAAGCTGAACAACGATAAGGACACCGGTAACGCTTGGGGCGACTGGGATCCTGCCAAGTTCACCGTAGAAGACTGCGCATTCGGTATGGTCGTTATGGAAAACGGCGCTACCATCAATCTGGAAGCATCTTGGGCTCTGAACACCCTAGACGTAAAGGAAGCTGTAACCTCCGTTTGCGGTACCAAGGCCGGTGGTGACCTGTGGGACGGCGTTCGCATCAACGGCGTGCGCAACGGCAGACAGTATGTCATGAAGCCCAACCTGAGCGCAGGCGGCGTGGCATTCTTTGACGGTGACGCCAACGAAAGCATGGAAGTGAAGGAAGCCAGACAGTGGATCAATGCCATCATCAACGACAAGACTCCCTGCGTGCGTCCCGAACAGGCCTTCTGTGTCACCCGGATCCTGGAAGGTATCTACACCTCTGCCAAGACCGGCGACATCTATCGTTTCGACAAGTAAGCAATAACTTGTTAAAGTAAGGAATTGAAAACAAGCAAATCGATCACAGCGCAGGAACTCCTGGGCTGAAATGGAGGATATATACAATGGAAAAGGTAAGAATTGGTATCATCGGCTGCGGCGGTATCGCCAATGGTAAGCATATGCCCGCACTGTCCAGAGTGCCGGAAGCAGAAATGGTTGCTTTCTGTGACATCGTTGTGGAAAGAGCAGAAAAGGCTGCTAAGCAGTTCGGCGTTCCCGGTGCTAAGGTGTACGAGGACTACAAGAAGCTGTTGGAAGACAAGACCATCGACGTGGTACACGTGCTGACTCCCAATAGAGCGCACAGCTTCATCACTGTAGACGCACTGGATGCCGGCAAGCACGTTATGTGTGAAAAGCCCATGGCCATCAACTCTGTGGAAGCCCAGAAGATGCTGGACGCTGCCAAGAGAAACGGCAAGAAGCTGACCATCGGTTACCAGAACCGTCAGAGAAACGACTCTCTGTACCTGAAGGCCGAAGCCGATGCCGGTACCTTTGGTGACATTTACTACGCCAAGGCAACCGCTATCCGTCGTCGTGCCGTTCCCACCTGGGGCGTGTTCCTGAACGAATACGAACAGGGTGGCGGTCCCCTGATCGACATCGGTACCCATGCACTGGACCTGACCCTGTGGACCATGAACAACTACAAGCCTGCTTACTGCCTGGGCACCACCTACCACAAGCTGAACAACGACACCCAGACCGGTAACGCTTGGGGCGACTGGGATCCTGCCAAGTTCACCGTAGAAGACTGCGCATTCGGTATGGTCGTTATGGAAAACGGCGCTACCATCAATCTGGAAGCATCTTGGGCTCTGAACACCCTAGACGTAAAGGAAGCTGTAACCTCCGTTTGCGGTACCAAGGCCGGTGGTGACCTGTGGGACGGCGTTCGCATCAACGGCGTGCGCAACGGCAGACAGTATGTCATGAAGCCCGACCTGAGCGCCGGTGGCGTAGCATTCTACGACGGTGCTGCCGGTGACGATCCGGCTACCAGAGAAGCTCGTCAGTGGATCCATGCTGTCATCGAAGACAAGAACCCCTGCGTGCTGCCTGAACAGGCCTTCTGCGTGACCCAGATCCTGGAAGGTATCTACACCTCTGCCAAGACCGGCGACATCTATCGCTTCAACAAGTAATGAATATAGTCAAGTTAACGCTGATGAAATCGAGAAAACGAGCCAAAAAGCTATGGTTTGTGGCTTCTTTGGCGGGTTTTCAACGATGAACAGTGTTTACTTGGGATATCACTGTGGGAAGGAGCAGAGCAGTCTGCTTTTTCCCGCAGGTTTGATTTTTCGGAAAAGAGAGGAACGAACCTATGAAACTTTGCGTACTGGCGAACCTGTACGGTTCCAAGCCCCTGGACGAAGCGCTGGCCATTCTGAAGGGCATGGGCGTAGAGGCTGTGGAGATCGGCTGCGGCGGATATCCGGGCAAGGCACACTGCGATCCCGAAGTGCTGCTGAACGACGACAAGAAGCTCCAGGAATGGATGGACACCTTTAAGAAGTACGATATCGAGCTGGCTGCTCTGTCCTGCCATGGCAACCCGGTTCACCCGGATCCGGCCATCGCTGCTGCCTATGACAAGGACTTCCGCAATGCCTGCCTGCTGGCTGAAAAGGTCGGCGTAGACACCGTGATCACCTTCTCCGGTTGTCCCGGTGACGCACCCGGTGCCAAGTACCCGAACTGGGTCACCTGCCCCTGGCCGGAAGATTTCCTTGCCATTCTGGACTATCAGTGGAATGAAGTGTTGATCCCCTACTGGAAGGAAGCCGGTGCCTTTGCCGAAGCACACGGTGTCAAGCACGTTGCCCTGGAGCTGCACCCCGGCTTCTGCTGCTACAACACCGAGACCCTGCTGAAGCTGCGTGCTGCCGTTGGTCCTGTGATCGGTGCCAACTTCGACCCGTCTCACCTGATCTGGCAGGGTATGGAACCGGCTGCTGCTATCCGTATGCTGGGCGACGCCATCTACCACGTACACGCCAAGGATACCAAGATCGACGCCATCAACACCGCACGCATCGGCGTTCTGGATACCAAGCACTACAGCGACGAGATCAACCGTGCATGGGTGTTCCGTGCCGTTGGGTATGGTCATGACGCTTCCTACTGGAAGGATATCATGGACAACCTGCGCCTGGTGGGCTACGACAGAGTGCTGTCCATCGAACACGAAGACAGCTTGATGTCCATCGACGAAGGTCTGTCCAAGGCTGTGGAATGCCTGAAGACCGTGATCATGCACGATCCCAAGCCGGGCACCATGTCCTGGGCGTGAGGATGCAGACCGCATTCTTTGGTGTGATCCCGTTGTCCCTTTCCCCTGCTACCGATGATCCCATCGTATGGATCCTTTGGATGATGGGGATTTCCGGTGGCCTGATGCTGGGCTGTATCGGCTATTGGCTGATCGGCAAGCTCCGACAGAAGCGGGAAGAGGATGATCAAGAATAACAAAAGGGAAGGTGTATGCCTTCCTTTTTTGATTCTGCGAGACAGTGCAGCCAATTGTAAATTCCATCGCACGTCCGCTTTTTCCATGAAAATCCTCTTGCATAATGTGTCAAATCCTGTTATAATAGTATGAGATACGCCGATAATAGGAGATAGATACCGTGAAGAACAGTACAAAGCGAAAATGGAAGAAAGGGTTTCATGTCCGTGCAGCTGCACTGACCTTTTTGTTGACCCTTCTTTTGGTCTATGGTACAGGCATGGTACTGTTTTCGGATTTTGTTTTTCTGTCGTATAATAAAAACGCTGCCACGTTGTCTGCCGATTTTCTGCCACCCACGGTTTCGGATGCACCCATGCTGCGCCGCCAGACCCACACCGAAGCTTATGGCAAGACCGCTGCCGAGCCCTTCAACACCTATGGTTATGCGTATTTGCCAAAGCAAGCACTTGCCCAAAAGGACACCGCTGTGGCTGCCTTAGACGAGCTTGGCATCTCCTATACCTTTGCCGAATGCTACAGCGTGCTGCCCAAGGATCGCGTGGTGTACCTGACCTACGCCGGTGCCGCCGATGGAGCCGGGTACTACGTGAATCCGGAGGTGCCGGTGACCCTGACCCTCAGTGGACATAAGCGAAACGATGTCCCCTACGATGGTACCAACCAGGTTGGTACCAACCGAGTGTACCTGACCTTTGACGACGGTCCCTCTGCCTATACGGAGGATATTTTGGATACCCTTGGTATGTATGGCGTGCCGGCGACCTTTTTCACTTTAGGCAAATCCGTGCAGAAATACCCCGACACAGCCCGGCGGATCACGGCGGACGGACACCTGCTGGCCAGCCACGGCAACACCCACGACTACGAAGCCATTTACGCCAGTGCGGATACGCTGCTTGTCGATGTGCGGCAGTGGCAGGAGATCGTGACTGAGATCGGTGCCCTGCCGGAGAGAAGTGACCGATATTTCCGTTTCCCCGGTGGTTCGGTAGGCAGCTACTTCGGGGCCGAACAAAGACAGGCAATGCTGGACGGTCTCCACGATATGGGCTACCGGGTGTACGACTGGAACATTCTGACCAACGATGGCGTGCTGTTTCTGCGACCCGATGGTATGGACAGCGAGACCTACTGGAAGAAAACCTTCATCGATACCTGGGAAAGCTGCCCGTATGACACCCGGATCATTCTGGTACACGACAGCATTGCGGAAACCGAAGCACTGCTGCCCTGGCTGCTGAACTACGTGATCGATGCCGGATACACCTTTGGTACGCTGGATATGCTGGATGGCGAATACTATATGAAGTGAGAAAATATCGTGAAAGAAAACCAATACCCCATTGCACCACCGCTGCTGGCCTGGTTTTATGCCACACGCCGCTCTCTGCCGTTTCGAGAAGATCCCACACCCTACCACATATGGGTCAGTGAGATCATGCTGCAGCAGACCCGGATGAACGCCGTTCTGCCCTACTACCACCGATTCATGGAAGCACTGCCGGACGTACAAGCGCTGGCCGACTGTGACCCCGAACGGCTCCATAAGCTGTGGGAAGGACTGGGCTACTACAGTCGTGTACGAAATCTGCAAAAGGCGGCACAGGTGGTCTGTGAACGCTACGGTGGAGAGCTGCCGAACTCCTACGAAGAACTGCTGACGCTGCCCGGTATCGGTGCTTATACCGCCGGCGCCATTGCGTCCATCAGCATGGGCATTCCGGTTCCGGCTGTGGACGGCAACGTGCTGCGTGTGTTTGCCCGGCTGTACGACGACGACCGGGACGTGCTGAACCCGGAAAGCAAAAAGACCATCACCGGTTGGGTACAAAAGCAGCTGCCGCCGGACAATGCCGGAGACTTCAACCAGGCGCTGATGGAGCTGGGTGCTCTTGTCTGTACCCCACGGTCACCGGACTGCCGGGCGTGCCCGTTATCATCACTGTGCGCCGGATTTGAGCATCGTGGGACAGAAGTAGAGGTGCTGCCCATGAAGACGCCCAAGAAGCCACGGACGACTGTGGAGGTGACGGTGCTGCTGCTCCATTCGCCAAAAGGCTGGTTGATGATGAAGCGGCCGGAGAAGGGACTGCTTGCCGGATTGTGGCAGCCGTTGACCATGGAACGACCAATGACAGAGGACGATATGCTGCAGGCGGCCGAAAAGCTGGGGCTGACCGCTGTGATCACCGCCACGCTGCCGGAAGCCAAGCATATCTTTACCCATATCGAATGGACGCTGCACGGCTGGATCGCCGAAACGAAAACGGCACCGACTCTGCCTGTGGGATACGCTTGGATGCAGGATCGGGAGAACTATTCCATTCCGTCGGCGTTCCGTGCCTATGTGCCTTACATGATCGATGGAGCATCCATATAAGGAGGACATCTATGAATCCACTGCTGAAGAAAATCACACCAGGTGTGAGGAAGGTCACACCTGGTAGGCTGATCGCCTTTGGGTTTGCCTTTGTGATCCTTGTGGGAACGCTGCTGTTGTCGCTGCCGGTAGCCCATAAGCCGGAGGCAAATGTGTCCTTTACCGATGCCCTGTTCACCGCCACCAGTGCGGTATGCGTGACCGGGCTTATGACCGTGGATGCCGGCAGTGTATTCTCCGGCTTTGGACAGGTGGTGCTGCTTCTTTTGATCCAGATCGGCGGACTGGGGATCACCTCCATTGGCGTGGGGATCTTGGCCATGACGAGACAGCGGCTGAACTTTCGGGAACGACTGCTGATCAAGGAAGCGCTGAACTATCCTACCCTCAAAGGCGTGTGGTCCCTGATCAGACTGGTGCTGGGCTTTACCTTTGGTGTAGAGACCGTGGGAGCCCTGTGCAGCTTTGCCATCTTCATCCGGGAATATCCCCTGGGGAAGGCATTGTGGTACGCCGTTTTCCATGCGGTGGCCGCCTTCAACAATGCCGGTATCGATGTGTTCGGCAGAGGCGACAACCTGATCCCCTATGCGGCCAACGTGCCCATGAATCTGGTGACGGCTCTGCTGATCATCTTAGGCGGCATCGGCTTCTTTGTGGTGCGGGACCTGTGGATCGGCCGAAAGAACCATCGATACACCCTGCACACCCGTGTGGTGGTGACCATGACACTGCTGCTACTGGCGGTTGGCACGGTGCTCATCAAGCTGACCGAAGGGGACAACATCACCTGGCTGGGTGCCTTTTTCGCCAGTACCACCGCACGAACCGCCGGCTTTTCCACCTTTTCCTTTGGCAGCTTCAGCGTGGCAGGACTGCTTGTCATGATGGTGCTCATGTTCGTGGGTGCGTCTCCCGGCTCCACCGGCGGCGGTATGAAGACCACAACGGTGTTCGTAGCCTTGGCGTCCCTGCGCTCTGCGTCCACCAATCACCCACCGGAAGCATTTGGCAGACGCATCTCCACCGAAGCACAGCACAAGGCTTTTGTGGTGCTATCTCTGGGACTGATCGTGGTGCTGACCATGTCTATCGTTCTGTGCATCTTAGAGCCGACGCTGGGCATGGAGGACGTATTTTTTGAAGTGGTGTCTGCGGTCGCTACAGTGGGACTGTCCACCGGGATCACACCGGGGCTTGGTACTGCCGCCCGGCTGCTGTTGGTGCTGACCATGTACATCGGCAGACTGGGACCACTGACCATTGCCTCACTGTGGGTACGGGAACCGGATCGAGGGATCTCCCTGCCGGAGGAAGACCTACCTATTGGCTAATGCATTGCATATTACGAAATAGAAACAGTATGAGAATATAGCATCCCATAAGGAGGATACCCATGAAAAAGCGGAAGAACGAGACTCTGTACGGCATCATTGGGCTGGGGCGGTTTGGTATGGCTCTGGCAAAGTCTCTGGCTGAAGCAGGCCGAGAGGTGCTGGTGGTGGATCGAGAGCAAAGCAAGATCAATGCGGCCGCCGCCTTCACCGACAACGCCTACCGAGTCGATGAGTTGACAAGGGCAAACTTAGAAGCCATTGGTCTGCAGAACTGCGATGTGGTGGCCATTTGCATCGGTGAACGCATCGATACCAGCATCCTGACGACCCTGACCGTGCTGCGGCTGGGTGTGGGTAGAGTGATCGCCAAGGCACAAAGCGAGGAACAGGGGGAAGTGCTGACCACGCTGGGCGCCGAGGTGGTGTATCCGGAAAAGGATATGGCCGTACGACTGGCAAGTAAGCTCATGGCACCCCATGTGCTGGAGTACATTTCTCTGTCCAAGGATATCGACATCATGGAGATCGCACTGACCGGTCGTGTGTCGGGACAGACGGTATTGGAGCTGAATCTACGGCAACGGTTTGGACTGAACATCATTGCCGTACAGCAGGACGGGCAAATGACTGCGGATGTGCGACCGGGTATGACACTGCACGAAGGCGACACCGTAGCGGTCATCGGCAGACCCCGGCAGATCAGCGACTTTGAGAATTGGCTGCAAAACGGGGACAACGGCAAAGTATAAATTTTTGATTCAGAAGGTTTGACTATACAAAGGGAGTGAAGAGTATGGAGAAGCTGACATTTTGTCTGTACGCAGACCTGCACTACAAAAAGGGAATGTACATCCCGGCAGTATCGGATATGTCTGCGATTTTGGAGCGGGCACAAAAAGCGGATGCGGCCTTTTGCATCCACTGCGGCGATTTCTGCAACGACTACAGCCGTTCGCCGGAGCTGGTCCATGCCTGCTTGCGGAATCCAGAGTGTCTGCCCACCTATGGGGTCTACGGCAACCACGAGCTGGAATCGGCCGGCAACAGCATGGAACTGGTCACGCCACTGCTGTGCAATCGTCCGGTCACATGGGGCACGGACAGCGGTACGATCGAGGATGGACAGGTGGCTTATTACTATTTTGACACCGGTGCCTTTCGCATCATTGGTCTGGACACCAACTATTCGCTGACTCCGGACGGCACGTGGGAACACAACCACACCTGTAGCTATGGTCCACCGGCTGCAAACACCTGTGGCAATGCCCTGGGGCCGGTACAGCTTGCGTGGCTGAAAACGGTACTCACGGATGCGGCGGAAGCAGGGAAGCACTGCCTCCTTTTCTCTCACGCCAGCTTTGCCGGAAACTGGGGAATGTCCCCGGATGGAGAAGCCGTGCAAGCCTTGTTCCGGCAGGCAAACGCACAAAAGCCGGGTACGGTGATCGCAGCGTTCAACGGGCATTACCACACCGACCACGCCGCCGTGGTGGAGGACGTGGTGTACATCGATGTGAATACGGTGCGGAACAATCTGTGGCTGCCGGTGGGGAACGAGCACTATACCACGGAGACCTTTGCGTTCACAAGCTACGACGAATGCGGCACACCGATTGCTACGGAGCAGCGCAGGTTGTCTACCCTGTCCATGGCGAAAAACACTTGGTTCTCCGACGCACCGCTGTCTGCCATTGTGACGGTGACGACGGACGGTGTAGTAACCGTAGACGGTACCGAAGCGAATTGGTACGGCGGTATCGTGCCGGAGACCATACGAGAGGGCAAGGGTCCACGGATCACAAGTGGCACCTATGCTGCCGGAAATATGGGGAAACGGTCTTGATCGTTTCCTTTTCTTTTTGATGATGTGCAAGCTGTTTTTTTCGTATGCACCATTCTTTTTCATTGTTTTCTATTGAAAAAAACGACAAAAAATGATATAATGGCTTTGGTTCCTATGATACATGAAAGATAGAAAGTGAGAAGACCCATGAAGAATCGCATTCTGGCACTGCTTGTTGCTATGTTGGCTGTGCTGCCGTTGACTGCCTGTGGAGAAAGCGGCTCCAACGAGACCACAGCCGAGACCACGTCTCAGACCCAAAACGATACCACGCCGGTGGAGACCGAGCCGTCCTATGATCCCATGCTGGAAGCCAAGGATTACAGCGGCACGAACTTTGTGATCCTGTACAACATCGCCAGTGAGGTGGAGCCCAACAAGGACTTTGTCGGCGAAGAGCTGACCGGTGAGATCGTCAACGACGCCATCTACAACCGAACCATTGCGCTGGAAGACAAGTACAAGCTGGAAATGACCTACACCGGTATGGGCGGTGACGGTGCCGTGGCAAACGAGATCCAGAAGGCTGTCATGGCCGGAGACGCCACCTATGCGATGGCCGACATCAATGCCCAGTTCTGCATCCAGCAGGCCAGCAAGGGGAATCTGACCGAGCTGCGGGATCTGCCCAACATCGATCTGGAAAAGCCCTACTGGAACGACCTGATGCTGGAAGGCAGCTCCATCAACCACAAGAATTATTTTGCCTTCTCCGACATCAATATCCACGCCTATGGTGCCACGCCCTGCATGATCTTCAATAAAGTGGTGCACGAGAACTATGGCCTGCCGGATCTGTATGCGATCGTGCTGGACGGCGGCTGGACCTTTGACCGGGTGTGCGAAATGGTGTCCGCTGTCACCACAGACTTAGACGGCGATGGTGCCATCACCAAGGACGACACGTTGGGTCTGATCTCCAACAACTTCTGCGTAGACTGCTTCATCTCCGGCACCGGCTATCGGATGATCGACAAGGACGAATATGACCTGCCGGTGATGAATATGTATACCGAACAGTTTGCCAACATTATGGATGGGATCAAGCAGATGCTGTCTGTGGAGACCGGCGCCTTCCTGATCGACCGCACAAGCACCGCCACCGAAGCCAGAGAATATTGGACCGAGCAGGCCATCACCGAGGACAGAGCGCTGTTCTGGGTCGGCAATATCAAGTGTGTGGAGCGGATGCGGCAGTCTGAATCCGACTTTGGTGTGGTGCCCATGCCCAAGGCCGACGAAAACCAGAAGGACTACGCCATCCATGTACAGGCAAACGTTGGCACCATGCTGTGCTTCCCGTTGTCCATTGCCGACGTCGATATGGTGAGCCGTGTCGTGGAGGATATGGCGTACATCTCCTATGAGACCGTAATGCCGGCCTACATGGACGTATGCATCGACGGCAAGACCATCCGGGACGAAGAATCTCTGGCGTGCCTGGAGATCATCCGCAGCTCCTACTATTGCGACCTTGGCTTCATGTGTCAGCAGATGGGTGTCAGTGTGCTGAACGATATGCGGGACTACGTGACCAACAACCGTACCGATTTCATGTCCCGTATGGCCTCCAAGATCACATCCTGGGAAAAGTCCGTTCTCAAGATCGCAGACGCCTTTGCGGATCAAGAATAAGTACAGAGCGCCATAGAA
Source organism: uncultured Ruminococcus sp. (assembly GCA_964623635.1). Classification (GTDB taxonomy): domain Bacteria; phylum Bacillota; class Clostridia; order Oscillospirales; family CAG-272; genus UMGS1696. Next base: position 253 of record CAZUUA010000022.1, on the reverse strand, counting down.
CACGAAAGGGAACGGTTTTTGCCGTTCCTTTTTGGGTGTTCGAGCCGTGCTGCAAAAAAATTGCAAAAAAAATTGAGAAATTTCAAAAAAGGGGTTGACAAAGGGAGAAGGATGTGATATAATAATACACGTCGAAGGGACAAGCCAAAAACGACAAACCGAAGCGAATCGGAATGGACGTAAGTTGGTGAGATTCCACAAGACATGGAAGCATAGCTCAGCTGGGAGAGCATCTGCCTTACAAGCAGAGGGT
>CAZUUA010000021.1:0-29841 GCA_964623635.1 uncultured Ruminococcus sp. | reverse complement strand
CAGCGGAGGACTACCAGCCCCGTGGTACCTCCACCGTGTACTACAATATGCGCCTGGACGTGACCGATGCGCCGCTGTTCGTGGTGGGCATGGATTTCGAGGTGGCACAGTCCTACGATGCCTTCGTTCATTTGTTTCGGTTCCTGAAGCAATACAGCGGCATCCAGACGATCTATCTGGCGGACAACGCCGATTATGCGGAGCCTATCGCCGATCGTATGGCAGATCCGCTGGTTGACCATGGCCTGCCGGAGACGCTGCTATCCTTTGCCGATGCGCTGTCGTCCCTGAACGATACCCAGCCGCCGGCGAAAAAGTTCACCGTTGCCCCATGTCAGGAAAATGTGTACGCCGACATGGCACCGGGGTCTGCACTGCTTTTGATGGATCGGGATCGTATGATGGCAGAACGACAGCTGGACGATGGCATTTTGTATATCGAGATGAAATATATAAACTGCCAAACAAACGATGGTGTGCGCACCGATATGACCTTGCCCTTTTTGGGAGAGACAACGGCGTATACGTTCCTGCCTGCATCCCGGATCGATTGGTTCTATCGCTATTACGAAAAGGTGGCAGATCCGCTGCAGCTGGGTCGGGACACAACGGGACTGCAGCAAGTCTCGGCACCATATGTGATCTTTGTGGAAAACGGACAGGCAGCGGTCTTGGAAACAATAGAATAAAAAAGGATACATATATGATCAAATTAGAAAATGAAGAATTTGAACGCTCTATCATTGAGGAGCATTACCATATCGCCGTGCCCGTGCAGCTGACCGCCTTTGCCAATGGTACAAACGAGCTGCTGGTCTACTCCTTTTGCCAAAAATTGGCAGAGGAATGCGAGGCAAAATTCGCCGATCCCCTGTGTGACGAGGCTTTGGCGTGGCTGCGGGAAAAGCTCTGTCCCATCATGGCGGAGCTGGATTACGACCCGGACAGCCTGATGCTCCACAGCCATCGGGAATTTCGCCTGACCCCACCGGAGCTGGATGCGCTTGTTACCCCAGCCATCGAGCCGGAGCTGCTGACCGTGCTGACGGAGCGGGACCGGGATACGGATGTCGAGCTGGAGCTGGATGCCTTCGAGATGGACGGCACCAACCCGGACGACGCCATGACCGTGATCCGGGAAAACGGCAAGATCGTGTGCTATGCGGCGGTGAACGACATCATCGAAAACGACACCACCGGCGGCTGGGACTGGATCGAGCTGAACGTAGAATGTGGCGAAGATTACCGCCGACGTGGCTACGGTCTGGCCTGCGTGGCTGCACTGACCCGGTACTATCTCCAGCGTGGCAAGGCGGTCAAGTATCTGTGTGACGAAGACAACACCCCATCCATGGCACTGGCAGAAAAAGCCGGCTTCGGTCTCTACAGCCGTGTAGTACCCATGGTGTATTATACAGAGCATGACGAATGTGACGAACACGACGACGAATGAACCGTACATAGAATAGGCAGAGCATAAAACTGCCCACTTTGCATAGATAGTTTAGGAGGAATCCATATGGCATTAGATGCCGGTATGCTTGGCTTTTTGGTCCGGGAGATGAACGAGCGTCTCGCCGGTGGAAAAGTCGATAAAATATATCAGCCGGGCAAGGAAGAGATCATCATCGTTCTGCGTGCGGCCGGCGGAGAACATCGACTGCTGTTGTCTGCCGGAGCGGCAGGTCCCCGGATGCACCTGACCGAAATGAAGCCCGAAAACCCCACCACACCGCCCATGTTCTGCATGATGCTGCGGAAGCACTTTGTTGGTGCACGGCTGGCAGAGGTGACCCAGCTTGGGTTTGAGAGAGCAGCACGTCTCACCTTTGATACCCACGACGACCTTGGCTTCCCCACCCAGAAGCACATCATCGCCGAGATCATGGGCAAGTTCAGCAACATCATCATCACCTCCAAAGAGGACAAGATCATCGGTGTACTCAAAAGCATCGACTTCACCACCAGCGAAAAACGCCAGGTCCTGTCCGGTATGCAGTACGAGCTGCCGCCGGGACAAAATAAGCTGGATCCCCTGACGGTGGACGAGCGCACCTTCAAGCACCTGGCCGCCGACACCGAGCCGGATCGACTGGCAGAAAAATTCATCATGGCAAACTTTTCCGGTATCGCACCACTGGTGGCACGTGAGATCGCCTACCGTTCTTCGGGCAAGTCCGGCGGTACCATGGCAGACTGCGAACGTACCCTGACCGAAAACTTCTTTGCCGTCATAGAGCAGATTCGCACGGGCAATGGCACGCCGACGCTGGTACGAGACGAGACCGGCAAGCCTACGGAATATAGCTTCCTGCCTCTGACCCAATACAGCGCACCCTTCACCACGGAGACCTACCCCAGCTACGGGGCTTTGGTGGATGCTTACTTTGACGAACGGGCAAAGGAAGAACGACTGCACAAACGAGCCGGAGACGTGTTCAAGCTGCTGTCCAATGCCGAGACCCGGATCACCAAAAAGATCGCCATCCAAAAAGAGGAGCTTGCGGACTGCGAAGAAGGGGAGACCTATCGGCTGTGGGGAGACCTGCTGACCGCCAATCTCTATCGCTTGAAACGAGGCATGGACAAGGTCTCTTTGGAAAACTACTACAGCGAAGACTATGCACCCATCGAGATCCCGCTGGATAAACGGCTGACTCCGTCGCAGAACGCACAGGTGTATTATAAGAAGTACAACAAATCCAAGGCGGCCAAGGTGCACCTGACCGAACAGCTTGCCAAGGCCGAAGAGGAGCTGACCTATATCTACACGGTGCTGGATGCCTTGACCAGAGCGGAAACGGAAAAAGAAATGATGGAGATCCGGGACGAGCTGTACCATGCCGGGTATGCGTCCAAGATGCGGAACTACACCGAAAAGAAAAACAAGGCCCCGTCCATCCAGCGATACGAGACCAGCGAAGGCTACACCGTGTACTGCGGTAGAAACAACCTTGCCAACGACCACCTGACCACCAATCTGGCCGACCGGAACGACTGGTGGTTCCACGTGAAGAACCAGCCCGGCTCCCATGTGGTGCTGTGCTGCAAGGATGGCGAGGACGAACCCACCGAGACAGCCTTCACAGAAGCGGCCATGATCGCTGCGTACAACTCCAAGGCGGCAGACGGCGTCATGGTGCCGGTGGACTATTTGAAGGTGCGACAGGTGAAAAAGCCGGCAGGTGCCAAACCGGGCTTTGTGGTGTACTATACCAACTGGACCGCCTACGTCACACCGGATGCAGACAAGGTCAAAGCCATGCTGCGGAAAGGATGAACCATGCGCTACCCCTATGGAAACGAGATCCTCATCGTAGGTGCCAGCTCCGGCATCGGCAAAGAAGCGGCTGATCTGTTCGAGAACGCCGGATACACCGTGTGGGCAGTGGCTCGCCGGTTTGCCTATGAGAACATCGGCAAGCGCCACACCCTGCCCATGGACGTGACAAGCGAAGACTCCATTCGCGTTGCCATGGACAAGATCCACAGGGAAGGCGGCGCACCACGGATATTTTTGTATTGTGCCGGGTTCGGAATCGCCGGCAGTGTGGAGGACACACCCATCGATGCGGTACAACGGCAGATGGATACCAACTACTACGGTTTCCTGCGTCTGCTGCCTCACGTGATGCCCACCATGCGGGAAAATAAAAATGGTCTGGTGCTGGCGATCAGCTCAGTTGCCGGACTGGTATCGCTGCCGTTCCAGTCCCAGTATGCGGCAGGGAAGTACGCATTGGAAGCCACGGTACAGGCTCTGCGCAACGAAGCCAAGCCTTATGGGGTAAAAGCCGCTCTCATCGAACCGGGGGACACAAAGACCGGCTTCACGGCCTATCGCCAAATGGAACTCCCGGCAGATTCCGTGTATAAGGATGCCTGCGAACGAGCGGTGTCCCGGATGGCCAAGGACGAGCAAAACGGCAAATCTCCTGCCACGGCTGCAAAGGTGGCACTGCGGCTGGCCGGACAAAAAAATCCACCCCAGCACAACGTGGTCGGCGCAGACTACAAATGCCTGGCACTGTTGATCAAGCTGTTCCCGGCGGCGGTGGTGGAGTGGGTCATGGGCAAGCTGTATGGATGATCACTTGCGAAGCAAACTTTCATAGACAAAAAGAAAACCGCCCGGATTTGGATCCAGACGGTTTTTTGTTATCGTGTCAAATTACTTGCCCAGCTTCTTTACGATGTCTTCGGTGTCGGAAGCGATCATCAGCTCTTCGTTGGTGGGCAGAACGTATACCTTCACCTTGGAGTCGGCGGTAGACAGTTCTACGGTGTTGGGCTGGTGGTGGGTCTTGGCGTTCAGTTCCTTATCGATCTTGATGCCGAAATATTCCATATCAGCACAAGCACGTTCCCGCAGCTCGGGGTTGTTTTCGCCCATACCGGCCGTCCAAACGATGGCGTCCAGACCGTTCATGGCAGCAGCGTAGGAACCGATGTACTTCTTTACCTGATAAGCCAGGGTAGAAGCAGCCAGGTAGGCCTTCTTGTCACCCTTCAGGATGGCAGCTTCGATGTCACGGCTGTCGGAAGAGATCTCGGAAATGCCCAGGAAACCGCACTTCTTGTTCATGTAGTTGTCGGCTTCGGCGGGCGTCCAGCCTTCTCTTTCCATTAAGAAGGTCACAACGGCAGGGTCCATAGAACCGCAGCGAGTACCCATCAGCACGCCTTCCAGAGGAGTCAGACCCATAGAGGTGTCCACGCACTTGCCGCCCTTGACAGCGGAGATAGAGGAACCGTTACCGATGTGGCAGGTGATGATCTTGGTCTCTTCCACGGGCTTGTCCAGCAGCTTTGCCATTTCTCTGGAAACATAGCGGTGAGAGGTACCGTGTGCACCATAGCGGCGGATGTGATACTTTTCGGCCATTTCGGTAGAGATACCGTAGGTGTAAGCCTGTTCGGGCATGGTCTGGTGGAAAGCGGTGTCGAATACCAGTACCTGCGGCTTGTCGGGCATAACGGCCTTGCAGCCCTGGATACCCATGATGTGTGCGCCGGTGTGCAGCGGAGCAAAGTCACGGCACAGCTCCAGCTTTGCCAGCACTTCGTCGGTCAGCAGAACGGATTCAAAGAAGTAAGGACCGCCATGCACCACACGGTGACCGATGGCTTCGATCTCGTCCATGCTGGAGATCACGCCGGTCTCCGGGTCGGTCAGGTACTTGATAACGATCTCGGTGGCCACAGCGTGGTCGGGCATGGGGATTTCGACCTTCAGCTTTTCGCCGTCCTCACCCTTCCGGTGCTCCAGACGACCGTCGATACCGATCCGTTCGCAGATACCCTTAGCCAGCACAGATTCAGTGGCGGTATCGAACAGCTGATACTTCAGGGAAGAAGACCCTGCATTGACAACAAGAACTTTCATTGATACATATCCTCCAAAAAATTCGAAAAATGATCCAAGCGCACACGGTCTCGATCCGGAGCCGTATTTCCGTATGCCGGGTGAACTTGACAAAAGATGGCATAGCATATATAATTATATAGGATTTCTTCCGCATTTACAAGAAGTTTTTGAAGATTCAGAGGAAAAGACAAAAAATGACCCAAAATACAGCCATCATTTGTGAAACGAACCCATTCCATCGGGGACACAAATACCTTTTTGAACAGGTACGGTCGCTATCGTCGCAACAGCAGCCAAACTGTGGCATTTGCATCGCCATCATGAGCGGCAATTTCGTACAGCGTGGCATTCCGGCGGTGCTGGACAAATACACACGAGCCGCTGTCCTGCTACAGAACGGCGCCGATCTGGTGGTGGAGCTGCCGTACCCCTGGTGTGCTGCCGGTGGAGAAGCCTTTGCCGCCGGTGGAGTCGCTGTAGCTACGGGACTGAGAGCAGACGTGCTTTCCTTTGGCAGTGAGTCCGGCGACCTGTCTCTGCTGCAAAGCTGTGCGACACTGCTGGAGGGTGCTGCATACACCGAAAAAATGCGTCTGTGGGAACAGGAAGAACCCGGCATAGGTGCGGCGGTTTTGCACGAACGACTGCTTTTGGAGCATGGCATCACCCTGTCTCCCAACGATAAGCTGGCGGTGTGGTACCTGCGGCAGATCATGGCCCAGCAAAGTCGTCTTCTGCCACAGGCGATCCATCGTACACCCCACACGGATACGGTGATCAGTGCCACAAGGCTCCGACAGCTTTTGCAGGCTGGTGCCGACATCACACCTTATGTACCGGAGAAGACAGCTGTATTTTACAGAAACGAAACCTTCACAGACGCAAAGCGGTTTTATAACATCGCATGGTTGTATTTTCGTCAGTTTGCCACGGATGCGGTGCTCCAAGGGGACAAAAGCGGCCTGACCCGGCGACTGCAGAAGGTGGCTCAGGACAGCGAAAGTGGAGAAGACTTTTTCCAAAAAGCGGCCACCAAAAAGTACACCGATGCCAGAGTGCGCCGTACGGCACTGCTTGCCATGACCGATACGCCATCGCCGGACACCATCGGTCTGCCCCGGTACACCACGCTGTTGGGCATGAACGAACGAGGGCAGGCCTACCTGCATACCCTGCGGAAGGAGGCCGGTATCGCCATTCTCACCAAGCCTGCCCACGAACAAAAACTGCCACCGGATGCACAGGTGCAGTACCAGTGGCAGAAGCGTGCGGATCGTCTCTATACCCTATGCCATACGCCGGTGGAAGCAGGGGACACCTACCTCCGGCGCAGTCCGATCATGCTTCACCTGTGAGGGTCACGGCGGTGTAGTCGTGGTGGACAGCTGGCAGGAACTTTTCCAAAAGATCCGTCATGGACAGGCGAATGCTGGCGGTGTTGACGCAGGGATGACAGCCGATCATATCGGTGCCAAGCAGGTCGTTGTCGATGAGCAGCCGCACATGGTCGTCCCGGTCGTTCATCAGTCCCATGACGCTGACCGCACCCGGTGTGATGTCCAGATAGGTCTCCATGGCCTCACCATCCGCAAAGGAAAGACGAGACACGCCCAGCTGTCCGGACAGCTCCTTGGTCTTGAAGGGTTTGTCGCCGGGGATCAGCAGGAGATAAAAGTCGGTCTTCTGCCGGTTGCATAGAAACAGGTTCTTGCACATGGTCACGCCCAGGGTCTCGTCGATGATGGCGCAGTCCTCCATGGTGGCCGCCGCTTCGTGATCCACTCTGCCATAGCGGATGTGCAGAGAATCCAAAAAGTCATAAACACGGATCTCTTTGTCCAGCCGACCTTCGAGCGATGCAGGTCTGCCGTCTTCTAATTTTGTAAACAGTTCCATAGGATTACCTCGTAATGTGGTGTGATCTCCTATGCATTATAGCACAGTTTACGCCGGAATGCAAGCGTTCGGCAAAAGAATCTGGTCGGAAACCGGGCACAGCAGCGTAAACAGCTCACCCACGCAGCCGGTATATTGTACCTGTACACCCGGCAAAAAGGCGTAGTCCATGGGCTGCATCAAGGATGGGAGCTTGGGTAGCAGTGCCGCTTCGCTTTTGGTCAGCAGATCCCCAACGAACTCGGAACAGAAATACCGTCTGCGCCGTGCGTAGGCTATGCCCAACCCACAGAGCAGCGCACCCAGCAAATTATAGCGATAATATTTCTGCGAAGCGATCATTTGCGCCAGCCGGATCTCCAACCGTTGATACGCCATCTCCGACACCGACAGTGTCAACAGGGTACAGCGTGTGTGGGGAAAGTGGTGCAGATACCCTTCCGGCCGCATCTCCTGTACAAACCCAGCCGGATAGGGCAAATAGGGATTTTTTCTCCCAAAGCTGTAGAAGCACGTGCCGTCCAGCGACAGCGCCACATGGGTATACGGTGCAGTGGTCAGCAGACGAATGGAGCGAGAGAACAGGGTGTGGGAGCAGGTCAGCAGCAGATATATGGTTTTCATGAGGAAGGGTTCCTTTCGATGTAGCTTGATGTTGTCTGTAGCAACTTGTTGGCTACAGTATACCAGATAAACCTTAAAATACCAGGTGAAGACGGATTAAGGTTTTCTTAAGATTTGCGTACACAAATGAGAAAACAACGGATTTGTGAGGAACAATATAGGTTTTCAGCTTGCCCATATTTTTGTAGGGAACGGTCTTGAACGTTCCGTGCGGATATGCGTAATGTAAAAAACACCGGGAAAATTTACGTCAGAGGGTTGCAATATCCCGACAGATTTGGTATAATATCCCGGAGACGAGGTGAACTACATTGATTTATAATACCATTCTGGATGCACTGGGCAATACGCCTATGATCCGGCTGAACCATATGGCAGACCCGGACGGTGCAGAGATCTTAGTAAAATTTGAAGGGCTGAACGTAGGCGGCTCCATCAAGACTCGTACTGCGTACAACATGATCAGAGCCGCAGAGGAAGAGGGCAAGATCGGTCCCGATACCATCATCGTAGAGCCCACCAGCGGCAACCAGGGTATCGGTCTGGCCTTGGTCGGCGCCGTCCGTGGCTACAAGACCATCATCATCATGCCCGACTCCGTCAGCGAAGAACGCCGCAAGCTGGTGAAGCACTACGGCGCAGAGGTGGTGCTGATCCACGACGACGGCAATATCGGTGCCTGCATCGAGGAATGCCTGGCCACTGCATTGCGTATGCAAAAGGAAGACCCACGGGTGTTCGTGCCCCAGCAGTTCGAGAACCCCAACAATGTGGCGGTACAGCGGGATGTGACCGGTCGGGAGATCCTGGATCAGGTGAACGCACCCATCCATGGCTTCTGCTCCGGTATCGGCACCGGCGGCACCATCACCGGCATTGGCGAGACCCTGAAGGCTGCCAATCCGGATATCGAGATCTGGGCTGTGGAACCGGAACACGCTGCGATCCTGTCCGGCGGCTCCATCGGTACCCATATCCAAATGGGCATCGGCGACGGTATCATTCCGGCCATCCTGAACCAGGACGTGATCGACGACATCTGCATCATCAAGGACGAAGAAGCCATCGAAACCTCACGCCGTCTGGCATCCGAAGAAGGCATTATGTGCGGCATCTCCAGCGGTACCAACGTAGCAGCCGCCATCCAGCTCGCCAAGAAGCTGGGCAAGGGCAAGACCGTGGTCACCGTGCTGCCGGATACCGCCGAACGCTATTTCTCCACACCGTTGTTTGACGAATGACAATGCCCCTTTGGCAAAAGCACAGCACGATTTCTGTTGTCATCCGATCCCATGCATCCCCAAAAATCGTAGTGTCGGTGAACATATCGAGTAACAAAGAAAAATGAAAGAAAGAGACAAAAACAATGCTGATCACAAGCGCATGGAAAGAAGTATACGAACGCTTTGACAATATCCTGATGATGGATGTGGTGGAGCATATCCGAGATATCGACCCCATCGTCATCGAACGTCCCGGCAAGCAGACGGTGTATGTCCGGCTGCTGGGTGATGTTTGTCCACAGGATGGTCTGGTGGTGTATTTTACGCCGGAGGATTTTTGCATCGCTACGCTAGAAGAATGCTATATCTGGTGCGAAAGCGATGCCGGACTGTGTCTACAGACGGGTATCATCGGCTTATTTGGGGAAAAAGAATATGTAAGCCGGTATAACCAGAATATCCTGCAGGAGCTGGGGATCCAGGCCGATGGCAAAAGTGGTCTGCTGCCTCATTTTGACAAGTTGGAATACGGCTATCTGCCCGGTAAGGTCACCTCTGCAGACGCCGAAGAACTGGTCAACATCCTCATGCACGTGGAACGACTGCTGACGGAGATCGGCGATATCGAAGCGGTGCCGGAGGGAAATGTACTGCTGCGGCGCTACGACGACGAGAAAAAATGCTGGTTCAACGGCATTACAGAACATCCCATCATCGATATGCTGGAGCAGGATCACTTTGGACTGCCGGAGCCGGCTTTGGTGACTACGATACAAAATATACCGGGGAAGGGCATCTGGGACGTTGTGCTGCAGGTCAAGGACGACGAATGCCGGAAGGAAAACGGCAAGTCGTACTATCCGCTGTGCCTGTCTATCGATGAGGTACACGGCAGTACGATGAAGCTGCTTGGCGAGACTTTGTTCTCGCCGGCAGAGCTGCAGGACGGCGGATTGTTTCGGTATTTGTGCCAACGGATGCAGCAGAACGGCAAACCTGCGCAGATCCAGTGCAGCGACTTGGCTACCTTCCGTCGTCTGCGTTCCTTCTGCGAAGCCGTGGAGATCCAAGTGGAAAACAATTCCGACAGGATCGACGGTGCTCTGATCGATCTGATCCAGGAGAACCGGGAGACGCTTTGGCGAATGATGCAGGACGTAGACGGCAAAGATCCGGACAGTGTGAAGAAGCTGGAGACGTTTTTGTTGGACGCCTTTGAAAAGCGTGCAGCAGCGGAGATCTCCTATGTGTTCTCCGTATCGCTGGGCACCGGGCTGTATCGCCACATCCGCATCGATGCCAACGCAACGCTGGACGAATTGCATCACGCCATTTTGAACGCCTTTGGTTTCGAGGAAGATGGACACCTGTATATGTTCACGCCGACGGGAAAGAAGCCTTATCTGGAATCCTACATGAGTCCGTATGCCGATATGGAGAAGAACGTGGAAAGAGCCAACGAACACACCATTGCCGAGGTACTGCCGGTGGGCAGCAGATGTACTTACCTCTTTGACTTTGGCGATGAATGGACCTTCACCTGCAAGGTGCTGCGGCAGATCGATGAGCCTACGGAGACGCCGGTGGTGATTCGGAGAAAAGGCGAAGATCCGGTGCAGTATCCCGCATATGATAATAAAGACGAATGATCCGATATACAGCATTTTGCAAGGTGGTGGAGCTGGGCAGCTTTACTAGAGCGGCCGAAACACTTGGCTATACCCAGGCAGCCATCAGCCAGATGATCCGTTCCTTGGAAGAGGAATTGGGATTGACCCTGCTCCATCGCTCACACGGTGGGATCCGCATGACGCCGGAAGGAGAGATGATGTATCCCTATATCCAGCGCACCGTATCCTGTCTCCGTGCCATGGGCGACAAGGCCAAGGAGATAGGCGACCTGGACGAAGGCGAGATCCGCATCGGCACGATCTCCAGCATCTCTCAGCATTGGCTGCCGATCCTGATCAAGCGGTTCGTGACCCTGTACCCCAATGTGCGCTTTCATTTGTACCAGAGCAATATTTCACTCATGCGAGACTGGCTGCGCACCGGGTACATCGACTTTTGCTTTGTGTACCAGGAGGCCATACCCGGCTTCCGCAATACCATGCTGGCACGAGATTCCTTTATGGCCGTCCTGCCTAAGGAGCATCCGCTTTCTCCGTTGCCCTCGTTGTCCCTGCAGACCATTGCAGAAATGCCATTGATCTACGCCGACGAAGGGGACATCAGTGCGGTGCTGTCGGCCTTCCAGAGCCAGAATCTGACGCCGCATATCCAGTATAAGGTACACGACGACTACACGATCTTAGCCATGGTGGAGCAGGGACTGGGCATCAGCATCCTGCCGGCCATGGTGCTGGATAGGACCAACTACCAGTTTGTCGCCATACCCACCAATCCGGTGATCACCCGGCGCATCGGCATTGCCTACCGAGAACCGGAGCTGCTGCCCATTGCGACCCAGCGGTTTTTGGCATTCCTGCAGGATCACCTGGAAGAATGCATCACGGGACAATACACCTACCTGGCGGATGAAAAATAAGCCGAACAAAAAACACAGGGTATCTATTGCAGATACCCTGTATGATTATTACTTAACGAAAATGATTATATTGAGAATCACTTGCAGTGCATTTTATTTATGGCAAATTTATTTGCGGCAAATTCATTTGCCAGCGATCGCTCTTTCCAGCCAGACGATGCCCAGATCCATGGCACCGTAGAGACCTTCCTGAATGGACTGTTTGACGATGCGCTTGGGCGTGGGCAGTGAGGTGTCGGTGTTCATGAGCTGTACCACCACTTTGTCCGGCACTGTTTGACCCTTGTATTCTTTCGTGCTCATGATCACAAGCTGCAGGATGAAAGGCTCCTCCATGGAACCATAGCAAATGATATTTTCTTCCCGTACTAGCGGACGATCCTTGTAAATCAAAAAATCACCGTTTACGGTGGCGTGTATCTCTTTGTTAACCGTATTCTTCTCAGCCATATGCGTATTCCTTTCCCACTCTGTATTGCAAAACACTGTAATCTCTATTATACAATAGTTCTTCCCATTTGTCAATACAGTTTTTGTGAATTTTTACGGCAACAACATAAGCACTGCACCATCGTATGGTAGGTTGGTATCGACAGAAATGCTATATCTTTGCAGTGGAACGAAGTGCAGTCAAAAGTCTTGCCACATCCTTTTCCGTGTTGCCGTAGCCAAAGCTGACCCGAACAGTGCCGGTGCTGCCGAGCGTGCGATGAGCAAGGGGTGCGCAATGGTACCCACTGCGAACACAGATACCGTGGGTGTCCAGCTGTGCGGCGACTTTGGCAGGCAGCATCCCGTCTAAAGTAAAGGACAGCACTGCACCGGTCGTGTCCCCATAAAACCGTATACCGGGAATGACGCTGCTTTCGGTGTAAAAATGGTCAGCCAATTTGCAGGCGTGGGCATATCGCTTTTCTACCGTTTCTTTTTGAAGCAGCTGCAGCCCGGCACACAGTCCGGCAATGGCTGGGGTGGGCAGTGTTCCGGCTTCCAGATGCTCCGGCAGTTCCTGTGGCATGGTGGGTTCCAGAGAATGGGTACCACTGCCGCCGGTGAGCAAGGGAACGCAGTCCGGTGCCGTTTCTCCCAAGAGCAGCAGACCACAGCCCTGAGGACCCAGCAGACCCTTGTGTCCGGGCAGACAGAGCGCTGTGATCCCCATGTCCTGTACCGAGATCGGCAAATGCCCGGCAGACTGCGCACCGTCCACCACAAATAAGAGTCCCTTTTCCCGACAGTACCGACCGATCACCGACACCGGCTCTACCAGACTGCAGATGTTCGACATATGGGTGGCGATGACCAGGTGTGTGGCTGGTGTGGTGTGCTCGATCAGCGAACGATATACAGCCTCCGGTGTGCCTGTGGCGTCGTATACATCAAAGGTGATGTCCCCACGGGTCACCAACTGGTGCAGTGGTCGGTACACCGCATTGTGCGCCATGTTGTCCACAAGCACATGGTCTCCCGGTCGTACCAACCCGTGCAGTGCCAGGTTCAGACTCATGGTGGCACCGCTTGTGAAAACGACCTGTTCCGGTGCGACATCGAACAGGGTACCGGCAGCTTCACGACAGTTGTAGATCACTTCCGCCGCTCGAGAGGCCAGATGGTGTGCGCCACGTCCCGGATTGCCACCAGCTTCCCGGAGACAACGCTCTACAGCGTGCAGGACTGCCGGTGGCTTAGGATAACTGGTGGCAGCATGATCCAGATATACCGTCTTCTCACCCATGGTCACATACCTCCTAAAATATCGCCATAAGACAGCTTGTGCCGGTCGAACAGCGCTTTGGCATCGGCACAGTGGCCGGACGGGATCTGCAGTCCGTGGGCACAGCCGTGACGGGTCAGGGAAGGGTCGATGCTGACGATGGCGTAGGGAATACCGGCCTTTTGCAGCAGTCGTCCGCCTTTGGCAGCATAGGTCTGGGAACGCATGGCAATGATACAATCCATATTGGTGTACTCCTGAAGCTTGATGTTCTGGTAGCAGTATATGTGGCAGAGACACCGGTTGACGCAAAAAAGAAAGGATAACGACGATGGAGCCAAAGAAAAATTTGACCCTGCCTGTGATCGATATGAACAGCGAAGGCGTGGGGATCTGCAAGCAGGACGGTATGGTGGTGTTCGTACCGGATACCGTGACCGGCGATGTGGTGTGCGTGCAGATCACAGACAAGCAGAAAAATTACGCCATGGGACAATGTCTGAACCTGGTGACCCCTTCCACGAGCCGCATAGAGCCGGATTGCCCCTGTTACCATGCCTGCGGCGGTTGTACCCTGCGGCACGTTACAAGAGAAATGGAGCTGTCGGTGAAGGAAAATACCGTCCGTCAGGCTCTGCGCCGGATGCACCTGACAATTGTCGAAGGGGATGTGCGTCCGATCTTGTCCACCGACGAATATGGCTACCGCAACAAGGCCGTGTTCCATATAGTGTCCCACGGTGGCAAAGACGGTGCGATCGGCTATTACGCCAAGGAAAGCCACACCATCATGCCCGGCAGTACTCGCTGTCACCTGCTGCCCAGCCAATTCGGGGATATCGCCGACTACACAGCAAGGTGGCTGACGGATAGACCGATCGCACCGCTGTCGCTGTATCTGCGGCAAAACCAAATGGGGCAAACCACTGTAGCGCTGCAGACGGCAGAGGATTGGCAGCATACAAACAAGGATGTACTGTTCGCTTATGCAAAAGAATTGACGGCAAGCTTCCCACAGGTGACCGGCGTACTCCATAGTGACGACCCCAAAGGGAAGTATGCCGTGCCGACCTACACCGTGCTCTGCGGCGAACGATATCTGTGGGAAGAATACAGAGGACTGCGGATGCGTATTTCCCCGGAAGGTTTTTGTCAGGTGAACAAAGCAGGTGCTATGCTGTTGGCCGGTACGGTGTTGTCCTTTGCAGATACGGTGCCGGAAGAAAAAGCAAAAGCGGCAGACCTGTATTGCGGCAGTGGCTTCTTTGGACTGCAGCTGGCAAAGGCGTTCCCCAAGTGGCAGCTGACAGGTATCGAGATCAACCCCGACTCCATCCGGGATGCCCAAGTGAACCGGGACGAAAACGGACTGACGAATATCCAGTTCCAAGCCGGAGACGCCGCTATCGCCGGTGTGGGCTATGATGTGGTGGTGATCGATCCACCCAGAGCCGGATGCTCCGACAAAATGCGCCGACAGCTGTTGACCATGGCACCGAAGAAGCTCGTGTACGTGTCCTGCAATCCCCAGACCTTGGCACGAGACCTGGCGGCGCTGGTGCAAGGCGGGTATCGGCTCGATGCCGTGCAGCCAGTGGATATGTTCCCACGAACAAGGCACGTGGAGACGGTATGTCTTTTGTCCAAACTTAACACAAAGTAACAGCACTATTCTTGGCATATTTGTGCAAAAACGAACCAAGAAAGCAGGAAACCATTGAATCTGTTTCCGAAAAAAGGAGAGCGAATATGGAACGAAAAACCGTGGAAGCTATGGAATACCAAGGCATGGAATGCCATGGTATGTCATACCTCACCTATTACCCCAAAAATTATACCGAAGGCACAAAATACCCGGTGGTGCTGTTTCTCCATGGCGCCGGCACACGTGGGGACGACATCGCCATCTTGCGGCAGAATCCCTTTCTCCGGGACGCTATCGACCGCTATGCCGACTATGGCTTTATCACCATTGCACCCCATTGTAAGCACGGCACCTGGTTCGACTATTTTGAGCGGCTCCGGCAGCTGACCCACACCATTGCACACGCATCCTTCACCGATCCGGCACGGCTGTATCTCATCGGCAACAGCATGGGTGGCTACGGTACCTGGCAGCTGGCCATGAGTATGCCGGACTATTTTGCAGCGATCCTGCCCATTTGCGGCGGTGGTATGGCGTGGAATGCCGGGCAGCTGGTCAACGTGCCGGTGTGGGCGTTCCATGGGGCAAAGGACAATGTGGTCTCCCCGGACGAATCCAAGCGCATGGTGGCAGCGGTCAAGGCCTGTGGTGGGGATGCAAAGCTGACCCTGTATCCCGAAGCCGGACACGATGCCTGGACGCCTACCTACGCCAATGGGGAAGTGTTTGCGTGGCTATTCGAAAAACGGAACCGGAATGCGATCCCCGTGCAGGACCCCTATTCTGCCGACGCCATCTATGGATAAAACGATAGAAAATTTGTAACATAAACAGGACACCGGAGATACCCGATCGTATCTAAGCCGGTGTCCTGTTTGGTTGTAGAAATGTTCGCTGTGTTATTTTTGTTCGAGCAAAATGGGGAAGTGGGGAAGCTGCCGGATCGTGGTGGGATCAAAACCGCTTTCGTTTTCGTAGGGCATACAGTAGGCCAGCAGACTCCAACCCCAGAAGGGATCAAGCCCACACCCACTCTGGGATTCGGTACCGTAGTATTCACGGTCGCCGATACGCTTGACCTGCCGATAGGTCTCGTTTGCCAGATGGGCTGCCATATCCCCATAGCCGTATGTCCGAAGCGCTTCAAAAACGTAATAGTTGGTGGGGATCCAGGTGTTGGCACGCCAGTTACAGCCCAGGTCGCCGGGCAGATAGTCCTCGGTGTAGCCGGGCATGGCAGCGGACATAGCAGGATAGAGGAAGCCACGGTTGAATTCCGCCGGGTTCTGCAGATAACGCACCATGGCATTTGCCATCTCTCCATCGGCGACTCCGGCCCACATGGCGGCAAAGCTACCAATGTAGCGCAGTGGGATCTGTTTGCCTGTGCGCCGATCCACATCGTAGAAGAAGCCGTCCTCGCTGTTCCACAGATACGTGCGCATGGCAGCGGTCAAACGGTCGGCATGGGCTTCGTATCGGGCAGCATCCTCCGTCTTGCCGAACAGACGAGCCAGAAGCGCAAAGGCACGGCATTCCCGCACCAAGTAGCTGTTCAGATCCACGCCACAGCAGTAGCTGTCGTACCAGTACCCGGCTCGTTCATGCTGGTTGTCCATGCCGGAATGGGGCGCACTGTCCCAGAAGGCAAGCCCATGCCAGTTTTCCGGGCGCAGGAGCCAGTAGTCCAGATACTTCTGCATACGCCGATAGTAGAAAAAATCGTTGTCGCAAAGGAAATTGACGTTGCCGTCACGGTTGCAGAGCAGCAGACAGATCTGGGCAAGAAAAGGCTTGACGTGCTCGGATAGCTGCTCTTCACAGCCCTTGGAGGAACGCTGGATGTGCCCGTTTTCCTTTTGGATATCGAGAAATATCTCTACACCGGAACGAGCATAGTCGGTGGGCCAACCCAGGTACAACTGGATGATGGTCTCAAAATACTGATCCCAGTCGTACAGTGTCGCATAGGCATAGCCGGTGTAGTACGGCTTCCCGGTTTCCGGATGGGTAAACACACCCTTGTTTCGCATCATATCGTGGATGCGTTGCAGTTCATCTGTATACATAGCAAAGCTCCTGTTGGATATTTTGTTCACGAAAGACCGCTGTCTGCCGCAAAGGTAAAGGACGATGCTGCCGCCTGGTCGAGATCTCCGTAGAATTTCAGCGTCAGTGTGTGGGTACCGGACAAAGGCGGTATGCGGCAGGCAGTCTCTGCAAAGTCCCCACTGTCGGGCAAGGGCAGCTCTGCATGGTATCGGTCGTCCACATACAGCTCCACACGACTGTGTCCGCCGCTTCTCATCCGGATCCGGAATTGTTCTTCCCCGTGGAATGTCAGATACCGATAGACGGCAACATCTCCATCGGCGATCTCGGTCAACAGCAGGGGTTCGTCAGCCACCGATGCATCAGCGATACGCACGTGTCCCTGGAGCGCACAGGCCAGGTGAGAGGGGATCACCTGCTCTGCCGATAGGGTACGTCCCACACCGGCGCTGGTCTGTTGGACTTCGGGGATATAGCCGTCCGGTTGGATATAGATCGGTTCCGCACAGACACGCCGGGAAAATTCGGTGCCATAGGTGGAACGATGGTAGAACACATACCACTGTCCCCGGAAGCATTCCATAGAGCCGTGGTTGTTCCACACAGCAGGGTCACAGCCAAAATTGTCGATGATCACGCCACCGTACCGAAAGCCGGTCAGCGGTTCATCCGACACGGCATAGCCCAGTGCCGTAGGACGACCACCGTGCCTGTGGGTATCGGCAAACAGGAAATAGTACTTCCCGTTGATCTTTTTGACGGAGCTGCCTTCGTGAAATTCGTGTTCTTCTACGGTTAGGGGTTGCGTGATCGTAGACGGATCGATCTCTACCATGTTGTCAAGCAGCTTGGCACCCTTGCCCCAGGTCAGCTGTCCCCAATACAGGTAGGCCTGTCCGTCGTCATCTATCAGCACAGCCGGATCGATGCCCTGAACGCCTGCGATCTGTCCCACGTCCTGAAAGGGTCCGGCAGGGTTTTGCGACTTGGCAACACCGCAACGTCCGTCGGGTACACAGTAGTAGAGATAGTACCAGCCGTCCCGGTAGGCGCAGTCCGGTGCATACAGCACGCCGCAGTCCTTCGCCCAGTTGGAATCGGCCAGGGAAAACGCCACGCCGTGATCCGTCCAGTGTACAAGGTCATCGGTGGAATACACATGGTAGCGGTCGCTGCAATAGGTGCG
This sequence comes from uncultured Ruminococcus sp., assembly GCA_964623635.1. Classification (GTDB taxonomy): domain Bacteria; phylum Bacillota; class Clostridia; order Oscillospirales; family CAG-272; genus UMGS1696. The sequence continues at coordinate 11,585 of CAZUUA010000021.1, read as the reverse complement.
CTTGCCTTGGATATCGAAGGAGCCGTAGAGGTAGAGCCGACCGTCGTTCCAGGTGTGCGCTTCCACATCGGGAATAAATGTTTGACTATCCAACAGAGGATTGTGTGGATATGCTTGCATTTTGCTTTTCTCCTTCCGTGCTCAGAGCTGTGCCAGTGCCTTGAAATCGGCCGCCAGAGAGGTGTACAGCCGCCGATACAGTCCGTATACCTTTTCGTAGGACGTATGACGGTCGGCATCCGGCAGGGTCACACCGCCGCCATGTACAGCACGTTCACAGGCAGAGCGCACATCGGTATAGACGCCACCGGCCACACCACCCAAAATGGCAGCACCCAGAGAAGCACCGCCACTTTTTGCCATGTCGGTCAGCGGTATGCCATACACATCGGCGATCATTTGCCGCCACAAAGGAGACTTGGCACCGCCGCCGCAAATGGCCATATCGGTGATGGGTTTGCCGGTGGTGGAAACCAATCGGTACGCATCGTTCAGAGAGTAGGCAACACCTTCCAGAACGGCACGATACATATGGGCTGCGGTATGCATAGCGGACAGACCGAAGAAGCCACCACGGCAGTCCGGATCCAGGTGAGGCGTCCGTTCCCCCATCAGGTAAGGCAGATAGAGCAGCCGCTCTGCGCCAATGGGAAGTGCCTCAGCCAGCGTATCCAGCTCGGCATAGGAGCGACCAACGGCCAGATTGTTGCGGAACCACTGCAGAGACAGACCGGCCGCTTGGGTAACGCCCATGGTGTGGTATTCTCCGGGAACGGCCGCACAGAAGGTGTGGATCCGTCCGGCAGGGTCCATGGCAGGGGTCTTGCAGTGGGCAAATACCACGCCGCTGGTGCCAATGGTGGTGAAGCCTCGTCCTTCTGTGACCACGCCTGTACCCACAGCGGCTGCCGCGTTGTCTCCGGCGCCTGCAGCCAAAATGGTGCCTTCCCGCAGGCCTGTCACAGCAGCAGCTTGTGCGCTCACTGTGGCAACGGCTTCCGGGCTTTCCCGTACCTCTGCCAACAGCGCCGGATCCACGCCCAGCTTCTGGCACAGCAGAGGACTCCACTGCCGGGTGCGAATGTCCAACAGCTGCATACCGCTGGCGTCAGATGCATCGGTGTGGTATTGCCCACTGAGCATGAAGCGGATATAGTCCTTGGGTAAAAGGATGTGTCGGCAACGGGCATACAGCTCGGGTTCATGCTTCTGTACCCAGCGGATCTTGGCAGCGGTAAAGCCGGTCAGTGCAGGAGATGCAGTGATCTCCATGAGCGTGTCCCGACCGATCAATTCGTTGATCTCGTCACATTCCGTACCGGTACGGCTGTCACACCAGATGATGGCAGGCCGGAGGACCTCGTTTTGTTCGTCCAGCATCACCAGACCATGCATCTGTCCGGAAAAGCCAACGCCTGCTACGGCGGCCGGATCGATGGAAGCGGTCACTTCCCGCAGGGTCTGGCAGACTGCATTCCACCAGTCGGCCGGATTTTGTTCAGCCCAACCATTGTGGGGTTGCGACAGGGGATAGGCACAGCTGCTCTCCGCCACAAGTGTACCGTCCAGGTCGTAGACGGCGGTCTTTGTGGCAGAGGTGCCAATGTCGATTCCGATCGTATACATCACGGCACCTCGCTTACATCCGGAACAGGAGCTGGTTCAGGACGGATTCCAGATACTCCTGCCCACCGGAGGTGACCGTTTTGACCTCACCCAGGTTCACGGCATAGTCGTACAGATCCTCCAGCGTGACCTTGCCTTCGGTGATATCCTTGCCAATGCCGCAGTTCCAGGAAGCGTAGCGCTGGTCGAGGAACGCATCCATACGTCCGTCGGTCAGAATGCGGTCGGCCATGCGAAGACCCAGGGCAAAGGTGTCCATACCGGCGATAAAGGCGGTGACCCAATCCTCCGGACGGAAGGAGGCGCGGCGTACCTTGGCGTCAAAATTCAGACCGCCATTGGTGAAGCCGCCGGCTTGCAGTACTTCCAGCATACAAAGCGTGGCATCGTACACATTGGTGGGGAACTGGTCGGTGTCCCAGCCCAGCAGCATATCGCCTTGGTTGGCATCGATGGAGCCAAACGCACCGTTGATCCGTGCCACACACAGCTCGTGCTGGAAGGTGTGACCGGCCAAGGTGGCGTGGTTTGCCTCGATATTGAGCTTGATCTTGCCATCCAGACCATAGGTCTTCAGGAAGCCGATGACCGTAGCCGCATCAAAGTCGTACTGGTGCTTGGTGGGTTCTTTGGGCTTGGGTTCAATGTAGAGATCGCCGGTAAAGCCGATTTTCTCCGCATAGTCCACAGCCATATGGAGCAGACGTGCCATGTTGTCCAGCTCCCGTTTCATGTCGGTGTTGAGCAGGGTCTCGTAGCCTTCACGACCACCCCAGAAGACGTATCCGGTACCACCCAGCCGCTTGGTGATGTCCATGGCTTTTTTGATCTGGGCAGCAGCATAGGCGAAGCTGTCGGCGTGGGGTGAGGTACCGGCACCATTCATGTACCGAGGATGGGCAAAGCAGTTGGCCGTGCCCCACAGAAGCTTCTTGCCGGTCTGCAGCATTTTTTCTTCTATATAATCCACAATGGTGTCCAGATTGGCATGGAACTGGGCCAGCGGCAGATCGCCTTCCGGGAACAGGTCACGGTCGTGGAAGCAGAAGTAATCGATGTGCAGCTTTTCCATCAAAGCAAAGCCGGCATCCACACGCCGCTTGGACATCTCCATGGGATCGACAGAACCGAAGGTCTTGTCCTGGGTGCCAATGCCGAACATATCGGTGCCGTCGGCGCACAGGGTATGCCACCACGCCATAGCGAACTTGAGCTGTTCACGCATGGGTTTACCGGCCACAATGGCATCGGGATCGTAGTACTTGAAGGAAAGCGGATCACAGGAATCCGGTCCGCCGTAGGGAATGGTGGGAATGGAATCAAAACAGGTCATAGTGGTTTCCTCCTTTGGATAGGCTATGATTTTTGAAAATGGATGGATTTCGTTTGTGACTTCATTATAGCACGGCTTACGTCCTTTTTCTATGTTATTTTTGCCACGGCTATAGACAAAACTTGCTTTTTGGTGTATAATGTGTACATGAGCCCCAAAGAAAGAGAGGTCGCCATGGAGCATTCCTTTTACGAAGAGATACATCGTGCCAAGCGAGACGCACCCTATATCGATACGGAGATGACCGACATCCAATACTGTGCCCACTACCACGAGGAGCTGGAGATCGTGGTGCTGCTGGACGGCGTGGTGCGGTTGACGGTGGACGGACAGTGTACAGAGCTGCATACGGGGGACATTGCTGTGGTGCGTCCCTTCCAGATCCACAGCCTGGAGACACCGGCGCATTCCCATCTGTATATCCTGAAAATACTCAGTCCCCTGTTCGATTTTTCGGCCGTGGAACGAGACCGGTCTGTGCTTTCCGCTGACGACTTTGGCTACACGGATATTGCCGACAGTATACAACAGCTGATCGATGAGGATCGACTGGCGGAGGAGCTGCCACTCAAACGGCTGGCATTGCGCACTGCCACCGATGGACTGCTGGTGCGCCTGGCACGACTGCCCGGTGTACGTCCCGTGACCCAGGACAGTATGCTGGCCCACGACCGGGATATCGAGCTGCTCAAGACCCTCAACGAATATCTGGCAGAGCATTATCAGGACATGATCTCCTTGGAGGATGCCGCCGCCGTCTGCCATATGTCGCTGTACTATTTTGCGCACTTTTTCAAGCGTGTGACCGGCACGACCTTTCTCAGCTACCTGAATGGGTACCGGCTGGAACAGGTGAAGCACCGTGTCGTGGAGACCGAAGACTCCTTTACGACCATCGCCATGCAGTGCGGCTTTCCCTCCATTCGCACCTTCAACCGATGCTTCCAGAAGCTGTATAAGCTGACCCCAACAGAAGCCAGAAACCGTTGGAGAAACGAGGGACACACAGCCGAATAGCAGGATCTGACCAGAGGTGCTGTATACGACAAAAAGAGGCTACAGGGAAAAGCTGTAACCTCTTTTGCTATGCATATGGATTTATCTGGCGGTGATCAGTACGCCATCGTTGGAGCGGATCGTCACAGAATAGGTACCATCGGCCTCCCGGATCAGCGGCAGCTTCCCGGAACCACCGATCACCTGCACGCTCTTGCCATCCATGACACCGAACCGGATCGTGACAGGTTTGTTTGCCTTGTCGTGGTGATCGTCGGCGGTACACAACATCAGCGCCACGGCACCGTCGTTGGAGCGAGAGACCATTTGTCCTGCCACCAGCGGTGCATTGTCTGCGTGTACGTCAAAGAACACACCGGTGTTCAGGGTAGAGATGGGCTCCTGGTGTACGGCGGCCATGTCTTCGTTGCCGGCAAAACCGATGAAATGGGTCGAAACATTGCGATACCGCATATATTCTTCGCCTATGGTGCGGATCTCCCGGTTGACCTTTGTCATCTTATCGTACTGTTCGGTCTTGTTGCCTTCCTTATCTACAACCTGATTGTGCCACCAACCGGCGGTGTAGCAGGCCCAGATGATGTTTTCCGCACCGAAGGCCATGGACGTGTACGCCTGGAACCGCAGCTCGTTTTCGGTGATCCATTCGGCTTCTCGGTTGGAGTTCACCTGCAGCACGATCCACATACTGCGACCGGTGTTCCGGCAGGCATCCGCAACGATCCGCAGGTTTTCATAGTGCTTGGTCACGTTGATGGAGTACAGATAGAAGTCGTAGCAGATATAATCGCTGGGCACGCATTCGCAGTACCGGGCGATGTGCTCCGCATAGGTAGGCGTACCCAGCTGGTTCACGGTCTCCGTGGCGTTGTTCTGGGAAACGGAGGCATAGTTGGGGTACAGATTCAGGTAGGCAAACTGCTTGGGGAACAGCTTCTCTACCCGGTCGATCACCTTGCCATAGTGGGGAAAATCCAGTGCCGAGGGTTCGTCGCCTACGTCAATGCCCCAGATGGCCGGATGATCGACGAATTTGGCGGCGGCAGCATCGTACTTTTCCAAAGGATTGGTCTCAGCCAGCTTGCCGGCGTTGTTTCCGTTGCCACCCCACCAGCCGGGCAGCACACCGGTCACAATGGCCCCTACGCCATATTTTTCAAAGAGATCCAGTGCAGCCCGGTCGTTTTCCATACATACCACAAAATCTACACCGGAAGCGGCCAGATCCTTGATATGTGCTTCACTGCGTGCATAGGGCTGCAGGATGTAGGCACCGATGTTCAGTCGATTGCGATCCATTCTTGTGTTCATACAAAATTCTCCTTTGCGTTCCCATAAGTGGTATCCATAGTATAGCAGATTTGCATAGAAATTGCAATAGGCTTATGAAAAATATAGTGAAATCATTGCATGGGATGGCGTTTTTCGTAGCGGTATACCCCACGGGTCTGTGCATCTGCCGGACCTACGGACAACCAATACCGCCGTACCTTCTCGTTCAAATCGATGGTACAAACCACCGGCACACCGTCCTCGGCACCCTGCGCCAAAAATTCACCCAAAGGCGAGACCACACGTGCCGGCCCCCAACCGTAGGCGTTTTCGGTGTTCATGCCGCAGACCGCCACATACACGCCGTTGTCCTTGGCACGGGCAATGCATTGCTCTGCGGCGTCTCCGGCCGAGGAAACAAAGAGGATCTCCGCACCCTTGTTTGTCAAAATGTCAGCCGTGGCAGGGAAGTAGTGATCCCAGCAGATCAGGATCCCGATCCGGCCGAAATCGGTGTCGAATACCGGATAGTCGTGTCCCGGTGTCATACCGGCTTCCAATTCCGTGACGGTCAGATGGGTCTTGCGATATTTGCCTACGGTGTTGCCGCTGCGGTCAAAGAGGATGGAGGTGTTGTAGATTTCCCCACCGTCCCATTCGTGGAAGTTGTAGATCAGGTAACTGTTATATTCCTTTGCCTTTTGCCGCAGCAACCTGCACATACTGCCCGTGTCTGTCTCCACTTTGTCGGCAAGCGGCAGATCCACACCACGGTCGTACATGGCCTCTCCCAGCAAGATGATGTCCGGTCTTGCTGCTCCGGCACGATCGACCACCGACAGGATGCGCTCCCGGTTGTCAGCCAGCGTCTGGTCGGCGTGAGGCTTGAGATAGGCAATGGCCAACCGCACGTTCCGGGGTGGCAGGAGATCACAGGGGGACAAATAGGACTCGAACCATTCCGCATGGGCATAATTTCCCTTGCACCACAGCTCCAGGCGAAACTGCGTGGCACCGGGTACACCGATCACGGTATCATGGAAGAATAGCATATCACCGACTCGACGGTTTTCCAAGGCGTGTTCCCGGATCAGCAGCTTGCCCTGTGCATCCAGCTGGGTCAGCAGCACGTACACATCGTTTGGCGCTTCGGTGGTTTTGCAGGCAACGGAAAATTGATACGTCTGGTGCTCGTCCATGGGAACCGTGCAGACCCACTTGCCCACGCCATAGCTGTTGCTTGCCAGATCGGTGCCCAGCCGGTCGTTCATGGGATTGCGGAAAAACGTGGCAAGTGGCTTCACCGGCGGCACAATGGTCTGCCAAAGTGGGGAGGACAGCGGCGGCAATAGATTGGTCTCTGCCATGTCCAGCCAATGCTGGTAGGCAAGCAGCGTGGCGTCCGCATCGGGGTAGCATTGCTGCAGCTCCGGACGCCAGGGTTTTTCCCATTCCAAAGACAGATACCCGTCGTACCCGGCCTCCTGCAGCAGCGACAACGTGAGACCAAGGGGCATCTCGCCTTCTCCCAGCGCCGTGTGGATGTATTGGGTGCGGTTTTGGTCACCGGAATGTCGGCCATCCTTCAGGTGTACGTGTGCCAGCCGATCGCCCAAAAACCGCAGGGTCTCGGCGGGCGTTTCTTCATACTCGATGGAGTGGATCAGATCCCACAGGACATAGAGGTTGTCCGCATCCACCGCATCGATCAGCTCCCGAATGGCACGTCCCGTGGAGTAGGCGCTGTGGGTCTCCAACCAGATCTGTACGCCTCGTTCTGCCGCATAGGGACAAAGCTCCGTCAGAAGCCGCACGATACCGGCTTCGTCCTGTTTGGGCACCTCATGGAAGTGACCGACCATAGCGCCCACAAAAATACGGATGGCAGGACAATCCACAGCCGCAGCCAATGCCACACAGTCCTTTGCCATTTGCAGCTGTGCCATGTCGTATTCCTTCACCGATACACCGGTGGCCAGATCGGTCAGGCACACACCGGCGTCCCGGCAAAGCTGTCGGACGGTGTCGGCCTTGTCCAGACCCAGACCGCAGATCGTCTGTGCCCCATCCAGCCGCATTTCCACAGCCGGGATACCACAGCGATTTGCCAATGCAAGAACCTCCGGTAAAGACAGCTCAATGCAGGTCAGCGTACTAAAAGCTCGTTTCATGATATTTCTCCTCTAATAGGAAGGAATGGATGGTTGTCTCCGTTATACGTAGTTTTTGTGAAAATCAAAGGAATCGGCGCAGAAGTCGGAGCTCCAATGCCGTGGGATTTTGTCACACATGGTACGACTGCCCCAAGGCTTGTGGGAGCGTCTGCCTTCTGCCCTCTTCTTTCTGACTTTCCCTTCACGCTTCCACAGCAAATACGTATTTGTTTTCCACCAATTTTCCGTTTATCTCGGCCTGGGCACAAACGGTGAATCGACCCTTGCCAAGCGTTGCCGGTACCGGGATGGAGACGGTACGACCTGCCTTGTTTTCACGTGCGCCGGTGGTGATCTCGTCGGTGGCAAAGTACCGCTTTACGCCATCGCCAAAATCTGCCCATACGGTGATCCGTGCGGTGACCGGTGCGTCGCTGTCGTTGAAGAGCCACAGGGTCGGTGTGAAGTCTTCGCCGGGGGCCACCATGCATTTGTCCACTGCTACAGCAGGGGTGATGGCACGGAGAGATGCCTGTACATCGTGATACGCAGGCTTGATCTTGCCGCCGTAGCCGATCAGACTATTGTTTACAGCGCAGATCCAGGGTTCGCACCAGCACCAGTTGATGGCCATGGAGCAGCGGGGCCACTGCCGTCTTGCCGCTTCAAAGATGCCCTTATACCCCAGACCTTGCAGCCAATTGGAAGTTTCTACCAAGGTTTCGATATCCGTGACGTGGCCGAACCGGTGCAGGGTATCCGGACAAAGCCATGCGTCCGCACCCCAGGCGTTGAACCCGTGGTGTTCTTCCCAGGCGCTGGCGTGATCCATCTCGGCGGTGGGCTTCGGGGGATACAGCTCGTCTTCCGGAATGATCCTCTTCAGCGTCTCCACGTCTGCTGTGCCCGGTACGCCAAACTCCGTATAGGTGGTACCATCGGATGTGCCAAACAGGGCAAAGGGGTCAAGCCCTGTGGTGCGGTCGATGAAGGTATAGCCGCCGTGCTTCATACCGGACAGGGGAGAGGTCATGATATAGGGGATCTCCGGTGCCAGCTCATAGGTCAGCTTATCCAGCAGCCGCAGTGCCAGAGACTGATCGGTCATGCCGGACCAGCTATTGAACAGCTCGTTGCCGCCACACCACAGGGCAATGCAAGCATGGTGCCGCAGCTTTTGGATGATAGCGGTGCCTTCCTGCTCCAGGACGGACAGATAGTGAGGTGTACCGATGTAGTTGTTGCAGGCCAGCGGAAATTCCAGCCAGATCAGGATGCCTTCCCGGTCGCACAGTTCGTAGAATGCTTCCTTCTGGACGCCGGAACCGCCCCAGCAGCGGAAGATATTCATATTGCATTCCTTGGCCAGCCGGATCTGCAGCTGGTATTCGTCCCGGTCCACGGTGCCTGTCCAGACCTGGTGGTTCACGTAGTTGGAACCCTTGGCAAAGATGGTTCTACCGTTTAAGCGGATGGTGGCCGGTGGATTGGAGCGAGACTTGGGGAAGCCATAGGGTTTGTCCCATTCGCCTGCATTCATAACCAGCTCCACTTTACGGAAGCCGATCTTGCCGGTACGGAAGTGATTTTCGCTGGTCAACACCCAGGTGTACAGCGCCTGCTCACCCTGTCCGCTGCACCACCACAGCCGTGGGTTTTCGATGGTCACCTCGGTGGCAGGACCATGGTAGCAGACCTTATGGTCGGGATCCAGAAGGGTCAGTGTGCAGGGGGCGTTGCCGGTGTAGGCAGGACGGGCATAGTCTTCTTCCGTCAGGTTCAAAAACCGGGGTTCATCGGCACTTTTAACTTCGCAATCGTAGAGATAGCGTTCGTAGTCTACGTGGAAGGTGACGGTGGAAAAGTCGTCAGCCAGGGTGTATCGGGGTTCGGCATGGGTGATGAAGCCGGGGACCCGGGTCTCAAACCAGCAGTCGTCCCACAGACCGGAGGGAATCACACGGGGATGCCAGTCCCAGCCATAGGACACCGGAGGCTTGACGGATTGGTCGGCTTGACTGCGTTCTAAGGCATTGTGGTGCCGCATGGGATGAGGCAGGATGCGGATGGTGAGGTCGCTGTTTTGGTTGACCAGACCTGTCAGGTCGATCTCACAGCGGGAGAACATTCCTTCATGGGAGAAGATCCGTTTGTCGCCCAGCCACAGCTCCCACTGGTAATCGATGCCTTCGGTGACAAAAAACAGCTTTTCACTGGGCTTGGGGGACAGGGCAGAGGTGTCCAAAATATAGACCCACTCCCAGTTTTCCATGGGAATGAGCTTTTTATAGTTGTCGGCGTACTGCCAATCGGGGCAAAAATCGGGATGGGCCCGCAGAAAATCAGCCTGCACGCTACCCGGAACAGACGCCGGGAAGGGTGTGGGATACGCTGGGGTATAGGCTGTCGCTTGGATGGGATATCGCATATGGGTACCTCCTTGGGAGTTGAGATATGGATCGTGTATATGGTGTATGACCATTATACCATATATCGTGGGAAAACTCAATATCGTTTGCAAAAAAAGAAACCGCTGCGGTAGTGAGACAAGCGCACCAAAACCGTAGACAGATAACACCCCATGTGCCGCTACTGTATGTACCTTGCGGAGCGGCAAAAAAATTTTTAGAAATTTCGAAAAAGGGGTTGACAAATGCAGTCGAATGGTGTATAATATAGGAGTCATCAGGCGATGGCAAAAAGCAAAATGTGCGGGCATGGCGGAATTGGCAGACGCGCTAGATTCAGGTTCTAGTCGGTATTGCACCGGTGGAGGTTCAAGTCCTCTTGCCCGCAGGATGAGACGATCCAGAAAATGGGTCGTCTCTTTTGCATTGTGCACAATGCGTTGTTTGCGCATATCCACGAACACAAAAGACGCCTTGCTCCGGTAAGAACACACGAAGTGGTCTCACGGACAAAGGCGTCTTTTTGTATTCGTATTATTTCGGCTTACAAGGTCATGGTACGATACGCACTTCCACTTTCCAGATCCATCCAGGTGAACGTGCCGTTTTCATACAGCAGATAGCTGTGGGGGCTGTTCTCTTTGGGGATCGAGGTGGAGCCGGGGTTCAGGTGGATGTAGCCATCGACTTCTTCGGCCAGCGGCACGTGGGTGTGTCCCGTCAGGTATACCGTACCCGACACCATCTTCGGTACCTCTCTGTGACCGTGGGAGAGCACCATGGTGACCGCTCCGTCCCACAGCATCCCGTAATCTGCAGACACCGGGAAGTCCAACACCATGCCGTCTACCTCCGCTTCGCAGTTGCCACGGACGCAGAGGATCCGGTCGGCCAGCGGATTTAGCATTCCGATCACTGCCTTGGGTGCATATTCATCCGGCAGGTCGTTGCGGGGGCCATGATACAGCACGTCCCCCAGCAAAATGAGCTTGTCGGCTCCGGCGGTCTGGTAGGCCTCCAAAAGCTTCTGGCACCACAGGGCAGAGCCGTGGATATCCGATGCAATGAGTAATTTCATCGATGCTCGCTTTCTTAGCCCAGATTGTACTTAGCCAGCTTTTCCCGCAGGAAGTCCACGGCCATAGCGATATCCTTTTCGGGTGCATCGCCGCATTCCCGTTCGATGGTCAGGAAACCGTCGAAACCGGCAGCAGCCAGTGCAGGCAGGTAGATATCAAAGTCTACGCCACCCTTGCCCAGCGGCAGCTCCAGATATTCGTGACCCATCTTGGCCAGCTCTGCGTGCTGCTGTGCTTCTTCGCCAATGATCACTTCGCCTTCTGCCGGCTTGTGCAGCTTGATACCGTCCTTGGCGTGGGTGTGTACAACGTACTTGCCGATGTACTTCAGCGCATTTTCCGGACGGTCACCGGCGACCATCACCAGGTTGGCAGGGTCAAAGTTCACACGCACACCGTTTGCGCCCAGACTGTCTAAGAAACCGCCCAGCACCTCGCCGAATTCCGGACCGGTCTCCAGGGCAAAGCAGGAACCGATGGAGTCTGCGTACACAGCCAGCTCCCGGCAAGCTTTCCGCATGATCTCCTTCTGTGCGCACTCTTCCTCGGGCACCTTGTGGATGTGGGTCGTTACGATGTCGCATTCCAGCTTCTTGGCGATGTCCAGCACTCTCTTGGACTTTTCGATCATTTCCGGGTTCTTGTCGGGATCGTCAAAGCCGTAGCCAAAGTCACCGCAGATGGCAGAGAACACCAG
>CAZUUA010000020.1:21933-31325 GCA_964623635.1 uncultured Ruminococcus sp. | reverse complement strand
CCGGTCTCCATTTACGCCGGTTCCTATCGGGATGCCGCCGGGTCGGACATTGTGGTGCTGACCTCCGGCCTTGCTCGAAAGCCCGGTCAGTCTCGTCTGGATCTGGCACAGGCCAACGTCAACATCATGAAGTCCATCATTCCCCAGGTGACAGGCTATGCGCCGAATGCCACCTATGTGATCGTTTCCAATCCGGTGGACGTGATCACCTACACCTGGAACAAGCTGTCCGGGTTGCCGGAGAACAAGATCATCGGTTCCGGTACGATCCTGGACACCGCTCGTCTCCGTGCCAGAATTTCCGAATACTACGACATCAGCCAGCAGAACGTACACGCTTACGTATTTGGGGAACACGGGGATTCTTCCTTTGTGCCGTGGTCTCTTGCCAATATTTCCAACGTACCTGTGACGGAATATCCCAAGGTTGCCACTACACCCGGCGCACTGTATCCGGAGCTGAACTATAAGGAAGTGGAAGAATATATGCGCAAGTCCGGCGGTCGTGTGATCCAGCGGAAGGGCGCCACGTTCTATGCGGTATCCCTGTCGGTATGTCACATTTGCAAGTGTCTGCTGAACGGCACAGACACCACCATGACGGTTTCCACCATGATGCACGGCGAATATGGCGTGGACGACGTATGTCTCTCGACCCTGAATATCGTAGGTCGGGACGGCATCCGGGGCAAGCTGCTGGTTTCCCTGACCGACGAAGAGACCGCACTGCTCCACAAGAGTGCCGACTGCCTGAAGGAAATTCTGAGTGGCATCCAGCTGTAAAGAAAGATATACACAAAAATACCGATAGGGCAAACCTATCGGTATTTTTTCGTTTACCAAATGCGGTACATATCGAACATCACAAGTCCGTCTACGGCAAATTGCACCGTGCCATCTTCCCAGGTGAAGGCTACATCCGCATCTGCGCCAATGCGTGTGACCTTTGTGGGCTTTTTGTCGCAGTGCAGCGTTACTGTGAAGGGTGGGATGGGCAAGCGTTCTTCGGTGCAGAGCAGGTCTACTGCACTGACAAGGGTCTCGTCCCCATCTCGGAAGGTGACCAGCTCCACCTGTTTTGGTGCGGTGGTCTTTATGGTGCGGCAGGGCAGGCAGTCGTTCACGATGGACATGAGCAGGTTTTTGTGTGCCTGTCGATCGTCATGCTCTAAGGATGCGGCCAACCAGATCACCGTGCCTTTGCCCAATTTTTTGCGCAGCATGGCAGGGTAGCTTGTGGGCACACCCGGTGGGTTGGAGTGGATGGAGGCAAAGCGTTTTTCCCCCGGCTTCGTGTACGGCAGGGTCATGGTGGCAAGGATGTCACAATCGGTGTCGGTCAGCGTGAGAATGGGCAAGCTCTGTTCCGTGGGGAAGGGATACTTTTCGGTGAATTCGTCAACGGTGTATTTGCCAAAATAATCTCGTCCGACCTCGGTAGGCGCCATGTACACAGCGTTTTCCTTGGTGTAGCCTTGCACCTTGGCACCTAGCAGCAGGGACAGCAGTGTGGGATCCTCGGCGCCGGAGACGTACAGGGTACCGCCGTTTTTCACATACGCCAGCAGATCGGCACGGTTCTGGTCACTGATCCCGGCGATGTGGGGTGCGAAGACCATTTTGTATTTCGATAGTCTATCGGTTGTGGAATTTGCCACGATGCCCATGGGTACGTGATACTGGATCAGGGTACGGGTCAGACCAATGGCGGCGCTCTTGCTGGTGATGGGCAGACCGATGCTGTTGTATCGACCGGTGGTGGAATAGTACACGGCAACGTCCTGGATCATGTCCCCACGGAAGTAGGGCTCGTAGGCCATCTGCTCCTCGAAGACATAGCCGATCCGGTCGTACACCCGACTGTCCAGCGTGCCCACCGGGTCGATGGCGTCGATGACGAAGGAGGCACCGTGATGCGCGGCGGTCAGCAGGATCTCCACCGTCAGATGCTCGAACGATTTGGACAAGGTGTGTACGCCCAGAGAACGGTCGCAGCGGCAGGTCATGTACTCGAACGGCTGGTTTTTGGTTACGGCATAGTAATATTTGGCGGTGAAGGAATGGTTGTACAGGTCACCATACAGGTCGCCACCGGTGTAGTCGCACCAATCGTTGACCAGCTCCGTGGAGGAACACAGGGACGAATCCCCCGCCACGGCATTGGCGTAGTTGTGTTCCACCGAAGCATGGGGCAGCCAGCGCTTGGTCTCCTCCGTGGCGAACCGGGCAAATTCACCCATCCACTGTTCCCGGAGATGCTGGAAGCTTCGCCACACGGGATCCTTCCAGTTTTCGACAGGCAATGTGTCCAGACCTGTGGCGGCCTTGTACCGTGCCTTGCAGTGGTCGCAGTGGCATACACCGGGCCAGAAGGTCATGTCATAGAACATCCCATCCAGCAAAGTATTGCCATCTGCATCCACGAAATATTCTGCCATCTCCCGGATCTGCGTCGCCACAAAGGCACGATAATCCGGATTGTTGGGACAGCACAGGCCATACCGACTGCCACGCTGGTGTCCGGAAAGTCCATCGGCACCACGAAGCCGCCAGTCCGGGTGCCGGTCTTCCTCGTATGTGTTGTAGATCAGGCTGTAGTAGCCTACCGGGTGCATACCGGCGTCTTTGCAAAGCTGGGCAAGGCGGCGCATTTTCCCCGGTTCGGTCTGAAAAGCACTGTGCATATGCCCGACCTTGGTGGGGAAGTAGCAGTGTCCCACGTGGGATTGCAGGTACAGCATGGGGGATTGGATGTGTGCCTTTTGCAGATTGGCGAAATAGTCTGCCGGCTCAAATTGGCTGAGAAACTGCTCGTCCCAATCTTCGATGTGCATATCCACTAAGTTCCGGCGGTAGCAGTGTGAGAACCATTTTTCTTCCATTATTATATATCTCCTTACATATAGATCGAGAAGAATGAAGGATCGTCCAGCTCTCGGTTGCCGGCAGAGGCATAGTCACAGCAGTCGAACTCGGTGACATTGCCATCGTAGGTCAGCTTTACGTGACAGGCCGTCAGCATGCGGTCGTGCCGGAACACACGGGCTTCTGCAGCGGCGTTTTTGCCAAAGATAGATTCGCTATGGAACATTTCGTCCTCCGTATTGCCGATGCGCTTGGAGCGAGCCAACAGCACCGGTCCACGCCGCAGCACACACGCCGGATGGTGCAGCATTTGTGGCAGTCCGCAAGGTCCGGCACCGCCATCGCACCAACGATTCTTGTGGTAATCTCCGTCGGGCAGGTCGATATTGTCCGTAGGCAGAGCGATCACGTGGGTGGTCATGTCAAAGGCCAGCTTTACAAACATATCGCTGCAGGTCAGCGTGACGGTAACGTAGCCGTTTTCCACAGGCAGGCTCTGCTTTTCTCCATCGATGAGCACCGCAAACCAACCGGCATGATCGCTCACCCAATCGGGCACCCGGCAGTGGAGCTTGGTTCCCACCTTGGCATTCCGCACGGTCACGGTCAGACTGCCGGAGTCGGTGTAGCCGGAGCTGACGCGGAGCATGGTATCGCCAAAGCGGACTCTGGTGGGGATGTATTGGTTTATGAAATAGTTCACACCATCGGTCATGATGCCGCATTCTGCCATATTCACGAAACCTCTTGCTGCATTGTTCACGCAGCAGTGCTGGTACTTGGTCTGCACCTGGGGTTCCGCTGCCCAGTGTCTTCCGGCGGCACGAACGAAGAAGGCACCGTTTTTGCCATCCTCGTAGATCCCGGCCAGAAAGGCGTTGAGAAATGCGTTCTCCATGGCGGCCATATATTTGGCTTCACCGGTCAGGCAGAACAGCTCATAGGACAGGCGCATCCAGTGGATCACGTCGCAGACCTCGGTGGCGGCATTGGGATGGGACGCAGCCTTGTAGAACTGCTCGCAATACCCCACACTGCCCAGCACGTTGCTCTCGTCTGCCTTGACCACGTTCCAGTAGCCTTCCAGTGCGGCAAGCAGCAGGGGATCGCCATCGATGCGGTAGAGCTCACAAAGTCCGTCCATGCAGGAGGTCATCTCATACGCCTTGGCATACCACTCCACTTGGCTGCGGTCGTACCAGTCGGACACGGGGACACCGGATAGCGAATTGGTGATCAGATTGGGCATTTCGTTGTCGTCCCGGACCCATTCACGGGCAATATTTTTGGCAAAAGTGTGGTAGCACTCGTTGCCGGTGAGCCGATAAAGCAGGAGCATGGGCTTGAGGATGGAGGAGGGTGCCATGCCGTTCATGGTACCCACGTCCTTGACCCGGACACCAAGCCGGTCGATCTGCGCCACCAAAAAGTCTGCCATCCGACAAGCGGCGTTCAGAATGGTTTGGTCGTCCAAAAGCTGTGCGATCTCGATCAGTGCCCACAGGGTGTACTTTTGTCCCCAGATATTCCAGTTGTACGGGCAATCCCAGCCCACATCCTTTTTGGCCTGTACGGGATCCGGTGGGAAAATGGATTCGCTGTTGCGGTAGGTGCTAAGATACCCATCGGTGCGCTGGAAGGACAGGACCCGGTAGGCAGAGTGGCGGATCTGTTCCCGGAGACGGTCGTCCTCGTTCATGCGGCAGACCCGTGCGGCGGACAGTGCCAGCTTGCCCCAGAATTCGCTGCGCCACATACCGGGTGCGAACTCGTCATCGTATTGGTCGGCAAAGCAGTCCTCGGCTTCCTTCCAGATGTAGTCGGTCGCAAAGTTGCCGCTGATCCGCTCATGGACGAACCGGTCGAAACGGCTGCCAATCTCGCCATCTAAGGTAAAGCTGTCGGGGCTGCGGAATTTGTTCGGTACTGTATAGGGAATGCAATATCGCATAGATTTTCTCCTGTCAAGGTGGATTTTCTACATTATACCATGGACGACCAGGGAAGTCAATCGGCATTTGGGGAAAAGGACGAAAAATACGCAAAGTATTCTCTGCCCAAAAGGGAAGCGCAGGAAAATACCCAACGGCATACATGGGTACTTTTGTCGATTTTTCCTGGATCGCCTCTTGACTTCTGTGTCTGGATATGGTACAATGGTAACAGAAAATGTAGCGTTTGTTTTTGCGTTATGGCGACAAATGCACAAATCATTCGATATATGAAGAAAGGATGATCTCGTGGGAGCACGGGATCGTGGATAAGAATATGGCAAAGAAGCTGAGAGTGGGTATCGTTGGTGCGGGGAACATTGCGACCTCTGCACACCTGCCGTCCTACCAGCACCTGCTGGACAAGGTGGAGATCGTGGCTATCGCGGACATCGTGCCGGAAAGAGCCAAGGCGGCTGCAGAAAAGTTCAACATCCCGCATTATTTTGCATCTGTAGAAGAGCTGCTGGCAAACGTGGACGTGGACTACATCGACATCTGCACCTGGACTGCCGCACACGCACCGGTATGCATCGCCGCCGCCAAGGCTGGCAAGAACATCCTGTGCGAGAAGCCGCTGGCTGCATCGCTGGAGCAGGGTCTGGCAATGGAAAAGGCCGTGAAGGAAGCCGGCGTACAGTTCATGCTGGCTGTGGTGACCCGGTATGGCGCTGAGCAGCTGAAGTATCGGGAGCTGTACGAGGAAGGCAAGTTTGGCGAGATCTACGCTGCCAAGTGTCAGTATGTGCGTCGCAGAGGTACGCCCGGCGGTTGGTTCACCGATAAGGAGCTGGCTGGCGGTGGTCCCGTGCTGGACATCGGTGTACACGCCATCGACCGCACCTGGTACCTGATGGACAGACCGAAGCCGATCTCCTGCTCTGCCGAAACCTCCTACCGCATCGGCAACTACCAGACCAAGGGTGTGGGTCGTTGGTGTCCGTTCGGCGAAGGCAAGGGTGTGTTTGACACCGAAGACTCCGCAACGGTGTACTTCCGCTTCGAAGGTGGCAAGTCGATGATCGCTGAGATCGCCTGGGCTATCAATGGTCCCGAATGCGCCAATACCCAGCTGTTTGGCTCTAAGGCAGGCTGTACCTTCGATCCGCTGACCATTTACGGCGAAAACGAAGAGGGCTACCTGTCCGACGAAAAGCCGGAAGTGGTGGGCAACGATATGTTCGTGGAAGAATTGGATCATTTCATTACCTGCCTGAACGAGGGCAAGACCCCCATCTCTCCCATTGACGATGCTGTGACCGTTCAGAAAATGCTGGATGCCATCTATCGTTCTGCCGCCGCGCACGCCGAAGTTACCATTGACTGATTCTTCCACTGACTGTTGATAGTACAAATCGTTTGGGAAGGAGAGACTGTCACTTTCGAGAAAGCTCCGCAAAGCTTTTTGGGAAGGGTACGCTGACATATAGTCTGTGCAGGGAAAGCCTTGCTGATCTGGTGGCGTACGGCGTCGGGACATTCGGGTGCTACGGGATGTGTCGTGCAGCGAAAAGAGGAGATATACCGCACGGCGCTACGCTTGGTTTGGGCTTTGTAGTGGAGCGGTCAAGCTCGACCTTGGTTTTGTGATAGAACCAATTCGCCGCTGTATTTCGTTTGGGTGTATGCTCTCCTTTTGTAGATTCGTTTATCTTTCCAACAATATACCAATATCTCCCAAGAATCACCCGTTTTGCCGACGGGTGATTTTTAAGTTTTTATTAAATTTCCCTTATAACCCTCTTACCCATATTGCATCCGGGTGGGATCTGTGCTATAATACAAATGTAAGTGTAAAGTCAACGCGGATTGACCTTGATCAGCGTTCACTTGGTGCGCACAAGGCGAAAAGGAGAATCTTATGCGGAAGAAGAAAATGATGCTGGTACTGCTGCTGGCGGCGATGCTGGTGGTGGGGAATTTGACCGGTTGTAATAAGACAGATGGAGAGACGGTGCAGGGCGAAGTGGTGGAAGCACCGAAGATTTTGACAAATGTCTATAAAGGGGAAGACATCGAACTGCCCGGTGAGGAATATTCCTTAGGCAGCTACATTGGCATGGATGAGGGGAACATCATCTTCTTGGCAAGCTATTTCAAGGAGATAAACAGCGACCCGGAGAATTTCGAGTACGAAAGCTGGCCGGCCATTTGCTATTTGCCTATGGATGGGAGCGAGCCTACCTTTGAGAAGATCGAGGGGCAGGATTGGGTGAACAGTCTGGTGCTGTTGGACGGCGGCTACATGATCTATGCCAATGCGTGGGATGCAGAGACACAGACCTCGTCCTATTCGCTGCTGATCCACCAGAACGGCGAGGACAAGACGGTTGAGAATCTGGAGAGCTTTTTCCCCAATTCTGATGATGAGTATTTTTGGCTGAACAATATTGCCCGGGACGGGGATGGGTACACCTACCTCTTTACCGATGCGGATATCGCCATTCTGGACCCGGAATACAAGCTCTACGCCAACCTGACCACCGGCGGCAACTGGGTGGAATCCATCGACACCACGCCGGAGGGCAAGCTGTACATTTCCTACTACGGGGATGACGGGCAGGTGTTTGCACCCATCGATCGGGAGAACAAAAAAATAGGCGAGCCGCTGACCCTGCCGGACACCATTCATGCCAACAGCTACTTCTTTGGCGAAGACTACACGGTGTACTACTACAACGACACGGGCATCTACGGCTATAACGAAGGCGACACGGATGGCACGCTGCTGATGAACTTTGAGAACTCCGACATCACCGGGGATCTGGATACTGTCAAGGCCCTATCGGACGGCAAGTTTCTTCTCGAATACTACGACCGGATCAGCTGGGATCGGAAGATAGGCATGTTCACCAAGGCAGACGACATTGACCTCAGTCAGGTCACGGTTTTGCAGATCGCTACGGTGAACGGCGGGTATGATCTGCCTTCCATCGTGGTGAACTACAACCGGAACCATACGGACACCCGGATCGTCACCACGGACTACAGCCAGTACAACACCGATGAGGACTACAACGCCGGGAACACCAAGCTGGCAAACGACATTCTCAACGGCCTCTACAAGCCGGATCTGATCTACGGTATGTACACCGAGGACAGCTATCGTGCCGTGATCGACAACGATCGGTTCGTGGATCTGAAGCCTTATTTAGAAAAGGATGCAGAGCTGCCGCTGTCGGAGCTGATGGGCTGTGTGACCAACACCTACCAAAAGGATGGCAAGCTGTTTGGTCTGCCCATGGAGATCAGCGTGTCGGCGGTCATTGCCAACAAATCCATGGTGGGCGACCGGACGGGCTGGACATTGGATGAGTTATTAGACTTCATCGACAGTCTGCCGGAGGGCGTGTCCTACATGGGTAGCATGACCAGAGTCGGTGCAGCCGACCAGCTTTTGGGGCAAAACGGCTACGGTGCTTTCATAGACATGGAGAACGGCACCTGTTCCTTTGATAGTGAAACCTTTATTCGGTATTTGGAATACCTGAAGACCCTGCCCAAGGAGCTGCCGGACGACTACTGGAACAACTACTATGAAGACCAGTACGGTCCCACCAAGCGTGGCGAAGTGGCGGCGATCCAGCATGGCTACCATGGCGTGTACGAATTCATCCGGGATCAGGTGTACTTTGGCGCAGGCAATGTGGCCTATGTGGGGACACCGACGGCAGACGGCAGCTGCGGCATTACGCTGAACACCTATCGGAGCATCTTCACGATCCTGTCCGACTCCGCACACCCGGAGCAGGCGTGGGACTTCATCAAGTCTGCGATACTGCAGGTAAACGGCTCCGAATCGATCAGCGGCGGTGCGGACAATCTGCCCATGCTGCGTTCCAATATGGAGAAGGTCAAGGAGGCCTACAAGGATACTACGTTTGTCATAGATTATAGCGGCAGTATGTCCTGGGGCAGCAGCTACACACCGGACGAAGAGGAGCTGAAAAACGGCGAAGCACACCAGTTCACCGAAGCGGATTGGGACTTCATCGAGAATTTCCTGGACACCATCGGTGCGCCCATGACGACGGTTTCCGTGCCGGAGGACGTGCTGAACATCATTAACGAGGAAATGTCGTCGTATCTGGACGGTACGAAAGCCGCTGCGGACTGTGCCAACATGATCCAAAACCGGGTGGGACTGTATCTGGCAGAGAATTCGTGAGGGCATAATTCCCGAAAAAAGTATACGCAAAGTTACAAAATGTTTCTGGCGTTTGCCAAGTGGATTTGGTACAATTTCTGTATCGAGTCCACTTTTGCTTATAGGAGAGCAAGATGAAGAAGCTACTTTTCGGCCTGCTGTGTCTGCTGCTTGTTTCCTGTCAACGGAAAAATGTGGATGGCAAAAACATTTTGACCAGCATATATACCACCGTTGCCGAGGGGCGATACGATCACCTCATTCCCACGGACGACGGCTTTCTGGCACTGGATGTGCAGGACACATCTCACGATTGGGAGGTCATCAGTGGCGAGGCTGAGCCGGTGGTGCGCTTCGATCTGCTGCGGTTGGACGAAAACGGGGCGGTG
>CAZUUA010000020.1:0-21833 GCA_964623635.1 uncultured Ruminococcus sp. | reverse complement strand
GGCTGAGCCGGTGGTGCGCTTCGATCTGCTGCGGTTGGACGAAAACGGGGCGGTGCATGGTGAAAGCGTCTGATCGGGCATGACGGTGCTGACGCTGGCGTGCGTGGATGCCGATGCTGATACGCAGGCGGCGGTGCTTCGATTTGACGATATGCACAAGGATGTGCCGATAAAAGTTGTCAGTTGTGCACAATATGGTGCAGCAGCCTACGGCGAACTGCGGGAACGGCTACAGCTTGACCTGTCCACAGGCATATTACAAGCGGATATACTGGTTGGTTCAAACTATCCGATACCCCTGCTGGACCTCTACATGACCGGGGACGTGCTGCCGGAAGATATTGCGCCCTGTGTCAAAAACGCCTACGAGGTGGACGGGCATCTCTATGAGCTTGGTCCTTCTACAGCCGCATGGGCAGCCGGGGAGGTCACGGGCGAGATGCAGGTGGTGCCGGGCGGCGAAGATTTGTACGCCAGCGGCAAGCTGAAGCTGTACAACAACGAAAACGGCTCCGGCTGTTCCTATTGGTACGTTCGGGACATTATGAAGATCGCCAAAGAATTTTCCACGAATGATGTCACGCTCATTGGCTATCCCTTGCCGGGATCCGTCGCTGGCGGCGGTACAAAGCCGTGTACAGCTCTATCTGGACGAAAACAAATAAGCAAACAAAAAGAACCAGGGGTTTTGCCTCTGGTTCTTTTGCATAAGTTGGATCCATTTGAAATTACGAGAAACTGTGCGGTGTGATCAGCCCGGTTCGCCAGCTTCCCATCTGCGACGCACTTCCTCGAACACGCTGTCATCGATCTCGCCATTGCCCCACAGGTTGTTGGGAATGAGTTGGTCGCCGGCAATGGCAGGGAAGGAGCAACGGGTGTCATTGCGCCATGCGTCTCTTTCTTCCTTATTGCGCAGATTCGGGATCTTCATAGGCTGGTTTCCGTTGGCGATGGAAATGTAGCCCAGAGTGCCGGGAATGCACATGTCCACCGCATCGTACACGCCAATGGCCCGCTCTCTTGCCACCGGATCGCCTAAAATGGAGCGGACGAAGTAGTGGGTCGTGAAGTAGTCGCCGCCGCCGTGGCCGGAATTTTCGGTGCCTGCGATGATGGGATCGGGCTTATAATTTTCGTGGGTACCACGTCCGTTGTGTTCCGGACCCGGCTCGGTGTACACGCCGATGGTGCCGTCACCCATGTCCTGCAGTGCGCCCAGGTCACCGTTAAGCTGGTAGTTGGAGCCACGATAGTGCTTGATCCCAAAATGCAAGCTTTTTAGGAATGCACCGTTCGACAGCGTAATAACTTCCATACCTAAGGTGCCGGAGCCGGTACCCAGGTTGCGCATGAAGGGCATATTGGGGGTCTCGTAGCCGGTGACCTGCACGGGACGAAGACCGGTCATATACAGAATCGGGCCGATGGAGTGGGTGCAGTAAAAGGTGGAGGACATGAGATTGCGCCAGTGGTTCCGTTCGCCGTAGGTGATTTGGGGCCAAATAGACGAACAGTCGTGCAGGTACTCGCCTTCTGCGTACATCAATTCGCCAATGTCCCCTCTGCGATACCGTTGCCGCATCTCCCAACGAACGGGTGTATAGCAATAATTTTCGGCATAGGTGTAGGTGACACCGGTGCGCTCTACTGCTTCGATCAGCTCCACGGCCTCTTTCATGGTGGAGCAGGTCAGGCATTCGGTCATGATATGCCGGCCGCTTTCCATCAATCGAATGCCGAAGGGAACGTGCTCGTTGGCGTAGTTGGCCAGCACCACAGCGTCCATATCGTGGTTGAAGAAATCATCAAACTTTTCGTAGTATGCAATGTTAGTCAGTCCGGCGGCTTCGGCGGTCTTTCGACAGTTATCCAGCAAGGGCTTGTATTTGTCGCAAACGGCCACCAGCTCTGCCAGTGGGTCACCCATGATCTCGTGCACCATGGTCATCCCACGACCAGCGCCGAATACGCCAATTCGTACTTTTTTCATAATGGATACTCCTTTCTAAAATGGGCAGATTGCATAGATGGAATTCGATTGAAATGATCTATGGATGTGTAAAATGCTCAAATGATCCGTAGTGCCAGTGGTTCCAGCGGCCTGCAAGTGCAGTCGGTCACCAACACGCCATCCTGCATACGGAAGGAAATGGGACAAAATGTGCCATCCTCCTGCAGTACTTCGACAGCTGTCACGGGACGGTCGCAGATAAGCGGCAGGTTTTCAATGGGATCCAGTCCGAGATTGAACAGGGCACAGAACCGACCACCGTCCGGCATATCGGCTGCACGCAGGTACATTTCGGCATCCCCGGGGTAGTAGATCGGCAGCTCACCAACGGAACGCAGCATTTCGATAAGCTGTTCTTTACGAGAAAAATTCAGGAAACTGAACGCTTCGGTCAGGCTGTAGTTGGTGCGTGGTGTGCCGCAGAACACGAATGCCGTGCCACCGTGTTGATTTTTGTATGCCGTTACACCGGGGAACAGCTCGGTCATGTGTTCGCCGTCCACTGTGTGGATCACTGTGGAAAGCACCTGCACATCCGGTTTGTCGGGTACAAGCTCCCGATAGCGAACCTGTACGCTTTCCGGATTGTTGCGAGGCGGCAACATTTCGTAGCTGGGTTGTGCACCTTGCCATGGTCGAACATCCACGCCCAAGTAGTCGCCAAATCCACGCTGGATCAGTCGTTCTGCTGCATCAGAAGCAATAAGCGTGGCGCCGGATAGGATGTTTTGCACAGTTGCATCGTCAAATGCAGCATCCACGTCCCCTTCTAAGCAGGTGACACCACCGAAATCGGGAGAAAAATACATGGGCAGCCCCAGTCGTTCCAGAACGCAGCGACTCCATCCGTTGGTGCCGGAATTGTTCTTTCGGTAATCAAAGCAAGCACGATCGGTAGTGGGAATGCGACAACCACGCCAATGCAGCGTCGGCGCCAAGGAAGCGATGGTCTTGTAGAAACCGGCGTATGCACCCAGCGTATTCCGGTACGCCACACCGGATTCCGGCTCGAAGGCGTGCAGTCGGGTGATCCAATGCTTGGCACCGGCGGCACCTTCCAGCAGCGTTCCGGTGAAATGGGTATGCAGAGACAGAGCGCTGGTGCTGTAGCGGTTTTGCGGGCAGGTGTCGGTCTCTGCTAAGATAACGTCCACCTTGCCTTTCAGCTTGGCAATGGACTGTGCCGCACGCAAAAACACATCGCTGAAGAATCGTGGACCGGCGGCTGTATAGTTGCCGTTGTTGATACGTACCACGGTTGGATGGCCCTTACCGGAGAGGATCTGTGCAATTTCCACAGCGCACTCAACATTGTTGCCCACACAGCAGAAGGAGCCGGGGATTGTTGGGTCCACGGAATCGATACCACGACGCATCCGTTTGGCGCAGTCGATGAGCGAATCTTGCTGTATCTGGATCATGATGGGGTTCATTCGGTCGCCTTCCGGAGAATGCTCGTGCAAAACCCGATTGAGTTCTTCTCTGGTATAATTTGTGTTGGCACGGCGATTGACCTCGGCCAGGTGCAGTGGACAGCCGCAGCCGTTGCCTTCACGGAATGACATCAGTCGAAAATCGTCGTCCAGCATGATGGTCGCCGGATGATGGGCAGCGATGGTAGCGAAAACCTGCTCGATGTAGTCACGGAACCCTTCGTCCATGGGGCAAACGATCTGAGGCTGGTGACCGGTGTCCAGTGCTGTGAATGGTTGGAAGGGAAAAGGTTCGCTGAGCACCCAGCCGTGACCGATGGTGGCCTGCACCAACACGCCGCAGGTCAGCCCCATTTCGGCCAGTCGATCCCGGAAAAGGTCAAACTTGGCACACAGCACACCGACTTTGTCCACCGGCGGATCACCTTCAGGCACCAGCGTCATCATGAACAGCGCACAGGTGGCGGTGCCGTTTTCGTACTGGTGGCGTACGTCCTGACAGATCTCCTCCAAATGCACTGTGTCTAGGGGCATAATGGAGTAAAGTTGTAAATCATTCATACATAACACCTCGAAGAATGGATGTAATCATGGTTAGTTTGACGAGTGACAGACCCAGTTGCTATCAATCGATCCCTTCCTCTACCCAGCCTCGTTTGGTCAGACGCACCAACGAACGCACGCCACAGGATTTTGCCAGTGTCACGGATTCGGCATAGTGACAATCCAAATAACGGGCATCGTGACAGTCTGAGGTTAGAATAAACTTGCCGCCGTGTTCGTGAATATAACGGATGGCACTTGGGTGCGGATAGGGTGTCTGTCGATAGCCTCGGGCAATGGCGCCGGTGTTGATCTCGAAGACCGGGCAAACTTCCAATATGGCAGCGGCACAGTCCAGCAGCACCTTCTGATAGGCAGGGGCGTCTTCGTCTACCAAGTTGTATTTGGTTGCCAAGTCAAAGTGTCCAACGATATCCGGACGATTCTGATAGGCGCACTGGATGCTATCTTCCAAATATTGCTTTGCCATAGCATTGTAATCACCGCCGAAATACGTCTCCGTCAGCCGCACCATGCCCTCTTTGCTGGAGTCCACCGGGTGATAGAGACCATCGGTGGTGTGGACATAATGTACAGAACCAATGATGTAATCATACGGGTTTATGTGCATATCAGCTGGCGTGTTGTCGGAAAGATTGCCGTATCCGTCCAATTCCAAGCCGGTGAGGATCTCGATTCGGTCACCATACTGCTGAGATAGCTGTTGTATGGAACGCAAATAATCCGGGATCTGCTCTTGCTTCATGCAGTAGGACAGGTCGAAATCGGTGTAGCTATGGTCGGAAAAACCGATGGTGGTCAGTCCTTTTTCGATGGCCGATCGTACCTGTTCTTCCATAGTGGACTTGCCATCGGAGAAAGTGGAGTGGGTGTGCAAGCTGGTATAGTGCATGGTAATAACCTCAAAGAATCATAGAGAGAATATCTTTTGGTGCGTCGAGTTTGCCTTGATACAGCGATGGCGGAACGTCGCCAAAGCCATAGGCAGCCCACACAAAATTGCATCCGGCGTCCCGTGCGGCGTGGGCATCCGACAAGGTGTCACCCACATACATCGGATTTTTGTACCCATTTTCGTCGGCCAATCGGCGAATGTTTTCCCATTTGGGCTTGCCGGTGTCTCCGGAACAGGTGTGGCAGGCAAAGAGATGCTCGACCTGGTGATGGATGAGAAACGCTTCAATATAGCCAGATTGACAATTAGAAACAATTCCCAGCGGATGCGACTTGGTTAAAGTAACAAGAGTGGGGACGAGATCCGGATAGAGAATGCCGCCTTGTTCCCGCAGCAGCTGGTTCTCCATGAAACAGGCCTCCATCATCAGTGCATATCCCTTTTCGAAAGGCAGCTCCGGAAACAGTAGCACCGCCAGTTCTTCGTTTGTCTTGCCCATGTATTGCTGCACGGTGGCAAGGTCGATGGTGCGGTGGATCTCCGGATGCTTCGCCAAAACGCCGGGCCAGATCTGGGCGGTCACGTGGGTCGCATCCCAAAGTGTACCGTCCAGATCCCAGAGTATGGCGTCGTATGTCATATGATCTCCAAATGGTTTCTATCGATAAGTTCAGAACCGGAAACGGCCGGCTTATTCTGGTACCAATAAGCAACGGAGGAAATGTCATCCTGCAGCGGCAGATACCGACCTTCCGTACGCCAGCCTAGCGCTTGGATCGTCACCCGAATGTCTTCATCAAAGTAGATGGGGTCGGTGATGTGCCAACGATACATACTGAATTCTTGCTGGGATTTGAACATTCCGTCCGGTGGGAACGTGAGAAAACCGCTGTACGGCGTGCAAAAGGGAACATACCGGTGGCCTTCGTCGAAGCAATATGCGCCACAGAAGTAGTCTTCCGTACCGGTGCCGCAGATGGTGGGGAATTCTTTGTCGCCGTCCAGGAAGAATTTGATCTCACCTTCGCCCCACCAGCCATTGTTGTTGACCGACCAGGCGATGTATGTACCTACGTATTGACCCTTGCCGGACACGCCGGTGAGGATGGTGTGATCGGTGGCGTAAGGCAACGGATTGGAGCGGCGGAACTGGGCGTGGAAATATCCCATATCGGCAGGTACTTCTTCTTCGGTATAATCGATCTGGTAGAACAGTGTGAAGTTGTCGTCTCCCAGATTCTCGATGGTGATCCGGCAGCCGGTGCGATAGGGCATTTCCCAATAGCAGTTCATGCCGTTGCGCGGATTGTTGCAGACGGCCAGGGACGAAAGGGAATGGAAGCTGTTGCTGTTGTAGGCGTTGGCGAAAAAGTCACCCAGCGGGCATTCCACCGAGGGAACGGGGCTGTCGTCCCAATAGATACGCAGGATGGCGTACCGTGTCTGGATGCCGGCCGGAGTCAGCCAGATGTGCCGGATGATGCCGCTGCCGTGGATGTCGGCCATGGTATACAGGGTGTGGGGTGCGATCACCACAGAAGGCGAGATCTTCCAGCCCTGCCCCAATTCACGGGCACAGCCTTCGCCGGTTCCATGCAGCGCACGACCACCCATACCTTTTTCGCCGGTGGTGTTTTCAGCAGAAATGGAACGAGAACGGGCATTTGTTAAATGAGACAAATGAGACATCGTAAACATAGGGTACCTCCTGATGTTTTGTGAAATTGGCACAGGTTCCACGGATAACGATCCCGGCAGCCTTGTGCATAGTTTGTGAAGTTTTGAAAATGTGGGTCGCTTTTGCGGAAAGGATCGGGTAAAGCTCTATGCCGGGCGATCACTTATTTTTCTCGAAGAATTTTTGCAGCTCAGCCACTCTTGCCACCTGTTCGCTTTCCTTTTTGGCAGCCCAAGAAGCCACATCGGTACCGGGTGTACCGTTTTTGAACAGGTCTTCCAGCAGGATGTTGTAGGCGCTCTTGTAGTCACCGAAGGCGTAGGTGAAGCTGATGATCATGTTGTTGTGTGCTATGTCGATCATGGCAGCGTCGTCCGCTTGGTCGGCGTACCGGCTCTTGAGGGCTGTCTCGTAATAGGCCGGGAAGACCTGCTTGTAGCCCTCGATGTTCAGTGCTTCCGTGATCAGACCGGTGGTTTCCAGATGGCTGCCGGCGGTCACGGGGATGGCGATGGGTCTGTCGGTAGAACCGGCGTAGTAGTCGTCCTGGCTTTCATCCAGCTTGGGCATGGGCAAGAGACCGTACTGGATCTCGCTGTCGCTGTACACCAGCACGGCTGCTTCCAGCTTGTCGTAGTAGAACATGGTGGTGCCAACCGCAAAGGTTTTCAGTCGGGTGTCCGCATAGCTTTCAGTTTTGTTGAAATACCCACCGGAACCAAAGATTAAATTGTAGGATTTTTCCACCAGTGCGGAGATCCGTTCCAGGTCGAATTCGTAGTACAGATTGCCGTTTTCATCCTTCTTATAAGGCTCCACGGTGAAGGGCTCCATCCAGCAATAGAAGGAGTTGGCGTGTACGAAGCCGTATTGGTCGCTCAGATCCCGTTCGCCATTGCCGTTGGTATCCACATAACCTTTTTCCACAATGGCCTGCAGGGCATCCAGCGTCCAGGTGCCGTTGTACACCATTTCATACGGATAGTCGATACCGTTGTTTGTCAGCAGTGCCTTGTTGAAATACAGCATCCGGATGTCAGCCAAGTTCCGGTAGGAGATGTTGTTGTTCATCAGGTACATCTGCCCGGCCACCGTCATGCTGTCCACCGTTTCCGACGGCCACCAAGGCTTGGTGAAATCGAAGTAGGGCACGTCATAGGTGTTCACAAACAGGTTGGACAGCACGCCACCCATCATGGACAGGTCGTGTCCCTGCACCATATCGAAGGCATCGTCTCCGGCAAAGATGGATTGCTGCGTGGGATCCAGACCGTCCGGTGCTGCCTGGGTGAAGGTGATGTCGCAGTTGAACCGATCCTTTACGGTGGTCAGCTTATTGAACACTGCATCGCTGATGGTGTTCCCGGTCAACTCTGCTGCAAAGGTGTTTTCGATGTGGGTGTCGTTGCCATGCAGCATCATTCGATAGTTGTACCCATCCAGATCCGTGTCCGGCAGGTCGTCCTTTAGTGCTGTCTCCTCCGGTGCGGTGTCTGGAGCAGTGGTGGATTCGGCGGTCGAGGTGTCAGCACCTGTCTCCACCGCAGCCTGCCCACAGGACGTGGACAGGAGCAGTGCGGTCAGAAGCAGGATAAATAGTCTTTTCTTCATTTTTAGCACACTTTCTTGTGAATATTGTTTCGGTTGAGCGATCACAGCGGCAGGCCGGCCTTCTTGGCGCAGTCTACATAATAATCGTAGTCGATGTCGATGATGTTGGTGAAGTAGTGGTTCATGCCCTTGGTGGTGCCGTCGGTCCAACGGATCGTGTAGAACTTCTTTTCGTCTCCCACGGGCATATACCATACCGGTACGCTGGTGTCGCTGGGCACTACGCAGGTGGAAGCGATCACCACATTGCCACAGTCGTCGAGTACTTCGTAGGACAGGGTCTTGTCCTCTCTGGTGTCGTTGACGGCGTGGAGTGCTGCCATCCCGTTCTCCGGCTCATTGAACATCATGCACACAGGCTGCTGGGAATTCTTGATATACCAATATGCCAGCTTTTTGTCCAGATAATAGTCCACAATGGCGTCGGAGATCTGCGGCCAACCATCGATCAGGTTCCACCAGATGATACCGGTGCGTCTCCACTTGGTCAGACGGAAGCGTTCGATGAAGTACTTCTTTGCTTCAGCCTGGGAGATCTGGCTTGCCTTGGAGAAGGTTTCGAGGTCGCCGGTTGCCTTGTTACCCTTACCAAAGAGCGTTTCGACCTGATTCCACATGAGCCGGATCCGGTAGCCGTAGGGCGTGTTTTCACGGGGTTCCATGCAAGCGGCGTGGCAGAACCAATCTTCCTGTCCCAGACACGGCCACAGCTGCTCCGGACGGATGTATTTTGCCAAGGATTCGGGAGACGGACAGCCGTGGTAGCCGGTCTCGGAAGCAAAGTGGCAGACGGTGTTTTTGTAGTAGTTGCCCTTGAAGTAATCGCGGGGACCCCACAGGTGGTCTTCGGAAATGGCGCCGCCGTGCTGTACAGAGTATTCGTCCATGTACGGAGAGGACGGCAGATAGGGTCTGGTGTAGTCCATGGTGCGGATCACGCCGGGCAGCACCTTCCGGGTCAGTACGTTGTCGTTGGGGTCTCGACCTTCGCCACCCCAGCCGTAGGAGCAGTCGCATTCGTTGTCGCCGGCCCACAGCACGATGGCAGGATGATGGCGCAGTCTGCCGATGACAGAGCGCACTTCCGCTTCGAACTTCTTCTGGAACCATTCGTCCTGGGGATAGATACCGCAGGCCATGGCAAAGTCCTGCCAAACCATGACGCCGTGGCTGTCGCAATAATCGTAGAAATATTCGTTTTCGTATACGTTACCACCCCAGCAGCGGATGATGTTGCAACCCAGCTCTTCCACCATGGGCATGATCTGTGGCAGTCTTTCCTCGTCACGGGAATGGTACGCATCCACCGGTACCCAGTTGGTACCCATGGCAAAGATCCGCTGACCGTTGACGATGAAGCAGAATTCGCCGTTGCCGTCCTTGTCGGTGGTGCTGGTACGGTCCAGCTTCACGGTGCGCAGACCCGTGGTCTGGGTGTAGGTGTGAACAAGCTCGTCACCCTTGTACAGCTCTGCCACCACCTCGTATAGGTTCGCCTCACCATAGTTGTGGGGCCACCACAGCTTGGCGTTCGGCACGGTCGTCCAGGCGTTGCCGGAGGTGTGCCACAGGGGGATCGTCCAGCCAAAGGTGGAGTCGCCACAGGTGCCCGTGATCTTCAGCGTGTATTCCCGGATGTCCCCGGTAGGAATGCGACAGTTGTAGATCATCTTCAACACAGCGTTGCCGTTGTCGATTCTATTGGTGAGGATAAACAAATTTTTGACGCTGGCTTTGGGCAGGCGGTCGATGTACACGTGCTTCCAGATACCGGCAGAGACGGCACGGGGCATGATATCCCAGCCGTACTGGGACGGTGCCTTCCGGATGTAGAGCGAATCGGAATTGTACTTCATGGCGTTGACGTAGGGATCCTGTTCGATCCCTCTGGCCACGATCACAGCCGGTGTGAAGTGGACGACCATCTCGTGTTCGCCGTCATCCAGCTTCGGCAGATCCAATGTGACAGGCACGAACATATTGTCGCTCTCCGCCACCAGCTTGCCATCGATGTACACCTGTGCAAAGCAGTCCAGTCCTTCGAAAACCAGCACGTCGTCATAGTTTGCATCGGCGGCGTAGGTGAAGGTGCGGTAGTAGAACATATGTTCTGTTTCGTAAGGATACAGCTTGTAGATATTCTGTCCATAGAAAATTTCCGGTACCACGCCGGCCCGTTCCAGATCCAGCTCAAAGTTGCCCGGCACCTTGGCTGGCACCTTGTCCATACCGGATGCTTCGATGGCCTCGATGGTGGAAAGAGAGGTGTCGATCTCTCCGTGCTGCCCATAGGCGAGAGACCAGTCTCCGTCTAAGGTGAGGATGGGATTGGATTTTTTGATCATATGAATTTCCTTTCTGTGCTCGCACAAATGAAGAGGATGAATTTGTTCACCATTAGTATACCGACACAAGCGGGAAAAGTCAAGAGGACTTGTGAAAAAATACGAAAAACTTCCCAAAAAAGGTTGCAATTTCCGCCGAGAACCTGTATAATAAATGTAAGAAACCGGTGTGGGTGTTTTTTCATGCGCAAGCCGCTCGACCCACTCGACCCAAAAGGAGAATTTCATCATGCTTCCCATTACAAAGGCATTTACCGTTACAAAAATTTCCGTCTCCAACGTACCGGAGCTTCACGCAGCACTGGCTGAGGTGGCAAAGATCCGTGCAGCCGGAGCCGGTCAGCCCATCACCATCCAGCTCACCGACGGCGACTACTACCTGTCCGACACCATTCGCATCGGTGCAGAGGTCTCTGCTGTCACCATCGAGCCGGAACATGATGGCAAAGTGCGCATTATCGGCGGTGTTCGTGTGACCGATTTTGTGGAAGATACCTACAACGGCACAGCCTGCCTGTCTGCACCCATTCCGAAGGCAGCGGACGGCTCCTTCCTGAAGGCCAGTGATCTCTACATCAACGGCACCAGAGCGGACTACACCCGTTATCCCGAAGAAGGCTATCTCTATCCGACGGATGTAGAGAACAAAGAAGGGCAGCTGTTCTCCGGCTCCCATTGGTTCATCGCTGCTCCCGGGGATTTTCCCACCGGCATGAAGAATCCGGAGCAGGTCATCGTTAGCTACTGCCACTATTGGATCGATGAGCATTCACCCATTGCCGCCTACGACGAGGAGACCGGCAAGGTGACCTTCGCCTATTGTTCCCGGTTCAACATCGCCGGCGGCAAGGGCACATCCAGCGGTCTGGAATATTATCTGGAAAACGTAGCCGAAACCTTTGGAAAGCCCAACCAGTGGTACATGGACGAGGGACGCCTGTACTATGTGCCCAGAGACGCCAGCATTACGCCGGACACCATCGATGCCTATTTGCCAACGGTGCATGAACTGTTCGATATCAGCGGCACTGCCGAAAAGCCGGTGGCGAACATCATCATTCGTGGCATCAAAATGTCCGTGACCAAGGGTGACTATGGTTCCTTGGGCAGTACCTCCGGCCTGCGAGAAGCGGAGCAATATGCCTCTGATCCCCAGGCTGTGTCCAACGCCGGTGGCTCCATTCGCTTTGCATACGCCACAGACTGCAGCATCGAAAATGCATATCTGACAAACTACGGCCTCCATGGCGTGTCCATCGAAAACGGTTGCTCCGGCATTCGTGTTAGCCATGTCACATTCCGAGACGGTGGTGCCGGTGGCGTGCGCATGGTAGGCGGCGTATACGGTACGCCCAGGGCCGAGCAGACCCACGATTGTATAGTGGAAGACTGCGTGATCGACCACTGCGGCAGACGGTATTTTGCGGCCTGCGGTGTCCTGATGATGCACACCTGGCGCTGCACCGTGGATCACTGCGACATCGGCAACCTGTACTACACAGGCGTGTCCTGCGGCTGGATCTGGGGCTACGGCGACAACAATGCGCACGACAATCGCATTACGAAAAACCACATTCATCACCTGGGCATGGGTATGCTGTCCGACATGGGCGGTGTGTATCTGCTGGGCAAACAGCCGGGCACCATCGTTTCGGGCAACGTGATCCACGATGTGTACTCCAAGAATTACGGTGGCTGGGCGCTGTACACGGACGAGGGCTCGTCGTTCATGACACTGGAGGACAACGTGTGCTACAACACCAGTGAAAATGCGTTCCATCAGCACTACGGCTCTATGAATACCGTGCGGAATAATATTTTGGCACTGGGTGACGAAGCGATCCTGCGTGTGAGCCGACCGGAAGAGCACGTGTCCATGCTGGTGGAAAACAACATATTCTACACAAATGGTTCGCCGTTGTATCGGCTTGAAAATGGGCACATCGACAACAAAACCGTGATCACCCGGAACAACATCTTCTGGGACACCACCGGAACGTACAGCTTTTGCAAGAATATGCCGCTGACCGAAGCCCAGGAAAAAGGTATGGACACGGGCAGCGTGATCGTGGATCCGGGCTTTGTGGATCCGAAAAACGGCGATTTCACCTTGCCTGCTGATTCGCCGGTATTTGCCCATGGCTTCAAGCCCATCGACACCTCTGATGTAGGCGTACGTGCACGCTGAATTGGTGCTTATTTGGATCGAAAAGAAAGCACAAAATATAGAAAAGCGGCATACAGGATCTCTGTGCCGCTTGGGATTTCCCACAAAAAAGATAAGGAGAATGGTATGGCTTATACAGTTGGCATAATTGGGTTTGGCGGCATGGCGTCCGGGTATCATATGTCCGTAATGGCGAGAGAGGACGTGCCCTTCACGCCGGTGGCAGCCTTCGATATCGATCCGGAAAAGCGTGCGTTGGCTGTGGAAAAGGGACTACGTGCCTACGATGATGTGGAAAAATTTTTTGCCGAAGGGGACTACGACCTGGTGCTGGTGGCCACGGCGAACAATTATCACTGCGAAATGGCGTGCCGTGCCATGGAAGCCGGGTACAATGTGATGGTAGAAAAGCCGGCGGCTCGAAACAGTGCGGAGATCCAAAAGATGATAGAAGTGTCCGAGAAGACAGGCAAGCTGTTCACGGTGCACCAGAATCGCCGCTGGGATCCGGACTTTCTGCGGATCAAAGCTGCATTGGCAAATGGTACCATTGGTGAACTATATACGATCGAATCCCGGATACATCCCAAGGATGGCGCCGGTGATATGTATGGCTGGCGTGGTATGGCGGATCACGGCGGTGGGATGCTGTTGGACTGGGGTGTACACATGATGGACCAGATGTTGTATTTGGTTGGAGAACCTGTGAAAACCGTATATGGCCAGGTCCGTTCGCTGTGGTCAGAAGAAGTGGACGACTATGCCAAGGTTTGTTTGACCTTCGAAAGTGGTTTGACTGCACAGGTAGAAGTGTCGACCTATGCACCTTTGCCGGAGCTGCGCTGGGCTGCCTACGGTTATCGTGGTGCGATGACTATGGAAGCCATCGATTCGCCGGTGGTACACGTGCGTCGGATCATGGATGATTTGTCAACAATCGAAAAAGCGAACGCATTTGAGAATTATAAAGTTGTGCAGCGTGACCAACACCGACACCACATCAATTCTTTCGAAGAATATGATATCACAGACGTTCCAAGAGGCGGATGGCAGTCGTTGTACCAGAATCTGGCCGGTGTGTTGGCTGGCACGGAGGAGCTCGTTGTAAAACCGGCAGAAGTGCTGCGCTGTATGCAGGTCATGGAGGCCGCTGTCCAGTCCTCCAAAACCGGTGAAACCGTGCATTTTCTGTAAGCAGTTGCAGCGATAAAACTGTACGATACGCAATAAAACTGTGCATTAACGTGAACTGCAGCGGAATAAAATATGCATATATAGTGTAAAAAGACGAATACATGGATAAAGGAAATTTAATATGAGAACGATTCAATTGGGTAGCACCGGGATCACGACGCCACAAAATGCATTTGGTGCCTTACCCATTCAAAGAGATACGACAGCGGCAGCGGTGGATCTGCTGCGAAAGGCGTACGAAGGTGGCATGACCTTTTTCGATACAGCCAGAGCCTATTCGGACAGCGAAGAGAAGATCGGCATTGCACTCCACGACGTGCGGGACAAGATCACCATCGCCACCAAAACCGGTGCTACCGATCCGGAAGAAATGAAGCGGCAACTGGACAAATCGCTTACCATGCTGCAGACCGATCATGTGGACATCTACCAGCTGCACATGGCGAATCGTTGCTATGCGCCTGGGGATGGCACCGGTGTGTATGAAGCTATGGAGGATTTCAAACGGCAGGGTATGATCCGGCATATCGGCATTACGGCCCACAAGATCGGTATAGCTGAGGAAGCGGTTGCGTCTGGGTTGTACGAGACCCTGCAATTCCCCTTCAGCTACCTATCAGGCGACCGTGAAGTAGCACTGGTCCAGGCGTGCAAAGCGGCAAATGTTGGTTTTATCGCCATGAAGGCCATCGCCGGCGGACTGATCACCCATGCACCGGCCGCCATGGCGTACATTGCGCAATTCGACAATGTGTTGCCGATCTGGGGCGTACAGCGTGAAAAAGAACTAATGGAATGGCTATCCTTTATGGACAATACGCCTACTGTGGATGCGGAGATTCAAGAACTGATCGCTGCAGATAGAGAGGCGTTAGGTGCCGATTTCTGCCGAGGCTGTGGCTACTGTATGCCATGTCCACAAGGTATTGTGATCAATCAATGCGCACGGATGTCTTTGATGATCCGCCGTGCTCCCACAACAACATGGTTCAGCGAACAGTGGCAAGCGGAAATGGAAAAGACAACGAAGTGCAAAGAATGTGGACTGTGCAAGACACGCTGCCCCTACGAGCTGGACATTCCGACATTGCTGAAAAAGAATCACGACGATTATTTCGAGCAGCTCCACAGCGTAAAATAAAATGAAACGGTGGTCAAGTAACGGCACATTTCACAGAAGCAACTGCTAAAGTGAGCGGTAATATAGAAAAGAAGCACAGGACAAACGAGAGTGAAATCCTGTGCCTCTTTTTTAAATGAAAAGCCCCTATCATACTTTCGTACAATAGGGGATGTTTTCAAGCTAATACCCGGATTCGAACCGGGGACCTCATCCTTACCAAGGATGTGCTCTACCAACTGAGCCATATTAGCATCCAGGAACCGTATTTCAGGTTTTCCCTGCGACGTGTATTATTATACCACATCCTTCGCCGTTTGTCAATACCTTTTTGCAAATTTCTTCGAATTTTTTTGAAAAAACACCGCAGCACAAAAGCGACCTGCCTATGATCAGACAGATCGCTTTTCATTCGATAAGTGGTTATGGAGCTTACTTGGTCTTCAGCTGTGCAACGCTGTAGCAGATCTCAGCCATGTCGTAGCGGTTGATCTTGCCGTCAGCCTTATAGGAAGCTTCGGTCACCAAATCCATTTCAGCGGCCACGTCGTAGGCGGTCTTGGCGTTTACCAGATCCTTGAATACCACCTTGCCATCCTTTTCCAGATTCCGTACGAATACGTTCAGCATTTCGCAGGCACGAGTCCAGGTGGCGTCTACGGACAGGTCTTCCTTTTCACCGATCAGACCCTTCTTCGTTGCCCATGCCAGACGGTCGGCCACGGAGTCCAGGGCATCGTCAACGTCTGCCAGCTCGGCAAAGTAGCAGGCCATAGCACGAACGGTCACATTGTTCTTACCTTCAAACTTATTGGTTTCCAGATACACATTGGGGGAACCCATCACGTCGATCTCGGTCACGTATTCAACGGCGTCCATGTGCTCCTTGGCAACATCGCTGTAGGGACAATCCCAAACGAAGGTCGCGTTCACCACCATGTCAGCGCACATCCGGCCGATCTCATAGGTGGAGACTGCACCAACATTGATACCGTTGATGGTCACGGATTCGATCTTGTAGTTGTCGTTCAACGGCACGAAGCGCAGGGTCACCTTGTCGGCATAGGTACCGATCAGGCTGGAGAACTGCCCCACAGACTTGCCGTTGACCACTGCGTACACACCGCCGTTTGCATTGGCGCTTGCGGTGATGGTGTACTTCCGGGTCACGTCGATCCGACGGAACACAGCCTGGATGGTGTAGTTGGAGCGGATGTCATCCAGCGTAAAGCCTTCGGTGCTGCCGATGTTGTAGCCGTTCAGGTATACTCTTTCTACCACATAGCCGTAATCCGGTACGATGGAGACCTGTACGGTGTCGCCGCACTTGACGGTGTAGGTGCCGTAGTAGTTTGCCACTTCATCCACAGAAACGGAACCGCCTACACCGGCCGAGGTGGTGATGGTGTACGTAGCAGCGGGCAGGATGGGCTTCAGTGTATTGGACTTCACTTCAAACATACCATGTTCGCTGCAGTAGCCGTAGGTCTTGTAGGTCAGACCATCGGAGGTGCTGTAGAACACCTGGCAGAGCTTACCGCAGGTCTTGCCGCCGGTCAGCTTTTCGGGACAGTATACCGTGTAGCCGGTGGGGATCACGGTATCCGGGGTCACGCCCATTGCAGAGTCGATGGGATCCGAATCGGTCGAGGGCAGACCGGGCTTGCTGCAGCCACCGTAGTTGTTCAGCAGATACCAGTAGTACCAGTTCTTGCCGAGGATGGTCTCATACACATAGTCGTTGTTGGGTTCAGCGATGGAGCCGCCTGCCAGTACCGCACCGGACAGAGCGAACATCATCAGTCCTGCCAACAGCAGAGAGAGGATTTTCTTCATAGTTCATACCTTCCTTTGGATAATTTTTGCCACCATTTGGGTTACGTATAGTATAGCACACTGTTTCTCTGCAGATGTTAACAAACTATGAATTTTGTCATGAGATCATAGCCAAACACAGAGAAACCAGCTTGTATGAGCATAGACGACACCTTCTGGAAAAAGTTCCCGTTTCCATAAAAATATCGTCCAAAAAATTTCACAAAACCGATGCATCCGATCGGCCACTGCTCACACTGTCACAAAAGCGTGATCTTCCGGCGGTCGTTTTCCAAGATGCCTTCCTTACGCATAGCACGCAGCTCCCGCATCATGGCACTGCGATCCACACAAAGATACTCCGCCAGCGCCGCCAGCGACATGGGCAGCGTGATGGTCCTCTCGCCGGTCTTTCTGGACAGAGATGTGAAATAGGTCATCAGCTTTTGCCGCATGGTGCGCTGGGAGAGGATGTCCGTGTAGGCGGAGAGCTGTCGGGTCTTTTCGGCTGCCAGCTGGAAAAGATTGGCAATGAGCTGCCCGTGGGGATCACAGGAATGGGGACAGGGTCGGATCACGTGCTGCCAGTCCAGGAACATCACCTTGCATTCCGTGTCGGCCTGTACCACGCACAGCCTGTCCTCATGGGGCAAAAAGAAAAGCTCCCCAAACACGTCTCCATCGGTCAAGGTCTCCATGCGGGTAGAGACTCCATCGGCGTCCGATAGCTCGATGTGTGCGTTTCCCTCCACCAATATGCCGATCTTTTCCAGCTTGGTACCCAGCTCGGCGATATGTTCCTCCGCTTGAAAGGTGGTGATCCGCATATGCATACAACTTGCCAGCCGCTGGATGCCACCGTCGTCGATTCCGTTAAATAGTTGTGTCACACCTGTACCTCCACAATATATGCTATTTCCAATTTGTCAAACACCAATATATGGTGCCGGTTTTTCCTATATTTGAAATTATACCACAGAACTGTGACAAATGCAACAGCATTCTAAAAAAAACTGTGCTATAATAAATGGCGCACACCCCCGTGGTTTATCGGGCCGCTGCGACCAAAAATTATATTGGTGCTATCGTAAGTGGTGTGCTTATGGAGACAATTCAATATGTGTACTTATAAATATGATTGAGATGAAAAGGGGATCGTATGAAGATCATCAAGCGAAGCGGAGAAGAGGTCAATTTTGACCGAAGCAAAATAGAAGCCGCCATAGCCCGTGCCAACGACGAAGCCGGAGACAAAAAAGAGCTGTCCAAACGGCAGATCGAGTACATTGGTCTGGTCATCGAGGACTATTGTGCCGCCATAGGCAGAGCTCTGTCGGTAGAGGAGATCCAGGAGCTGGTGGAGACCCACATCATTTTGCAGGGTGCCCCGGAGACAGCCAAGCGGTACATCCGGTATCGGTACAGCCGGAACCTGCAGCGGCAGAACAACACCACCGATGACCGGATCCTGTCCCTGATCGAATGCAATAACGAAGAGGTCAAGCAGGAGAATGCCAACAAAAATCCCACGGTCAACAGCGTACAGCGGGACTATATGGCAGGCGAGGTGAGCCGAGATCTGACCAGACGACTGCTGCTGCCTCCCGACATCGTAGAAGCCCACAACGAAGGGATCATCCACTTCCACGACATGGACTACTATGCCCAGCATATGCACAACTGTGACCTGGTGAATCTGGAGGATATGCTGCAAAACGGCACGGTCATCTCCGGCACCATGATCGAGAAGCCTCACAGCTTTTCCACGGCCTGCAACATTGCGACCCAGATCATTGCCCAGGTGGCATCCAACCAATACGGCGGACAGTCCATCAGCCTGACCCATCTGGCTCCCTTTGTGGATATTTCCCGGAAGAAGATCCGGGCCCAGATCGAGGAGACCATCGCTTCCTGCGGCGGCACCGCTACCGAGGAGATCATTTCGGAAAACGTGGAGAAGCGGCTGCGTGAGGAGATCCGCAAGGGCGTGCAGACCATCCAGTACCAGGTGGTGACGCTGATGACCACCAACGGACAGGCACCCTTCATCACCGTGTTCCTGTATCTGGGCGAAGCACGGAACGAACGGGAAAAGAAGGACCTGGCCATGATCATCGAGGAAACCCTTGAACAGCGGTACCAGGGTGTGAAGAACGAGGAAGGTGTCTGGATCACCCCGGCCTTCCCCAAGCTGATCTACGTGCTGGAAGAGGACAACATCACGCCGGACGCACCCTATTGGTATCTGACCAAGCTGGCAGCCAAGTGTACCGCACGGCGTATGGTGCCCGACTACATCTCCGAAAAGATCATGCTGCAGAATAAGATCGACAAAAACGGCGAAGGACACTGCTACACCTGCATGGGCTGCCGTTCCTTCCTGACCCCGTACGTGGATCCTGAGACCGGCAAGCCCAAGTACTACGGTCGGTTCAATCAGGGCGTTGTCACGCTGAATCTGGTGGACATCGCATTGTCCTCCGAAAAAGATATGGACAAATTCTGGCAGATCTTTGACGAACGGCTGGAGCTGTGCTACCGTGCGCTCATGTGTCGGCATAAGAGACTCCGTGGCACTCTGTCCGATGCGGCACCCATCCTGTGGCAAAACGGCGCTTTGGCAAGACTGAAGAAGGGTGAGACCATCGACAAGCTACTGTACGGTGGCTACTCCACCATTTCTCTGGGCTACGCCGGTCTGTACGAATGCGTGAAGTACATGACGGGCAAGAGCCACACCGATCCCGAAGCAACGCCCTTTGCGCTGGAAGTGATGCAGTACATGAACAAGGCGACGGCACGCTGGAAGGCCAAGGAAAACATCGACTTCTCTCTGTACGGCACACCGCTGGAAAGCTCCACCTATCGGTTTGCCAAGTGCCTGCAAAAGCGGTTCGGCATCATCCCCGGCATCACCGACAAATCCTACATCACCAATTCCTACCACATCCACGTGACCGAGGAGATCGACGCCTTCTCCAAGCTGGCCTTTGAAGCCAAGTTCCAGGCATTGTCTCCCGGCGGCGCCATCAGCTATGTGGAAGTGCCCAATATGCAGAACAATCTGGAGGCGGTGCTGCAGGTGATCCGGTTCATTTACGACAACATCATGTACGCCGAGCTAAATACGAAAAGCGACTACTGTCAGGTCTGCGGTTATGACGGAGAGATCCGGATCGTGGAGGACGATGGCAAGCTGGTGTGGGAATGCCCTGCCTGCCACAACCGGGACCAGTCCAAGATGAACGTAGCAAGACGCACCTGCGGCTACATCGGCACCCAATACTGGAACCAGGGACGCACCCAGGAGATCAAGGAACGGGTACTGCATTTGTGATATAGGAAAGAAGCTGATCTTTATGATGTATAATGTTATAAATATATTAATTGGAGATATATACTGTGAGTGATTATCTTGTCTTTTCTGATGAGGCTGGAATTTATGACTGCCAACCAAACGAGACATTCATCAGGAACCATCCGTTTTATATTAGATCATACGTTATGATTTCTTCCAGTGAATACCAGGAATATCAAGTTGAACTGCATAAAATAAACCGAAAATATGGCATTCCATACGACGAAGAAATCAAATGGTCTGATTTGGGTACAAAATACAAAAAGGGAAATCCTCGAACGACAGTTGTGTCAGATATATCAATGGAGAGTTTATCCCAGTATTATAAAGATGTGTTGGAAATAGCTGACAAAAAATCAATTCAATATATATTTACTGTTACAGATAACAGAGAATCCTATACCCAATATGACAGTGAAAAAATATACAAATTTCATTTTCAAGACGCATTTCAGAGAGTTCAAATGGAGATAAACGCAAAAGATCTTGCTACATTCATCATGGATGAGCTGAACGAAAAATTAAATCGCAAAATAAAAGCGGCATGCCATGATTTTACAGAAAAAGGCGACTATGTACAATACACGAATCTGCACCATAGTATATATACGGACAATAGTGCATATAGCCCTGGAATCCAGCTTGCTGATTATGCTGCCGGAATCATGAATTCTTACATTCGCCGCAATTTGTTATCACCAAATAATTATCAGTTTGCTGCAGAGTTGTTCGATGAATATATAAACCCAAAGCTGCGACATTCTATGCAAGGAGTCATATGTGGTTACGGTGTGATAGATGTACCGAAAGGAGAACCACTTCGTACAAAACTACATAATATTTTCGATGCAACAGCATAAGGAATTCAGGCAAATCCCCCAAAACAAATGCCCGGCTGCAGCGTCTTTTCGTGACCTGTACCGGGTATCTTTTATTCCGTTTTTTCCCAAAGTACAACGGAGCCTGCCTGCCGGGTCTTTGCCATATCGATGAGCCGCTGGTTGAAGGAGCCGCGGAACAGCAGGGTGATGTCGTATTTGTCCTGCACAAAGGGGCCGTCCACCAATACGTCAAACAGTGCCAAAAGCTCGTCCGTCACCGCACAACGGGCCCGACCGTTTGGCGAGAGCAGATCTTCTTCCAGCACGTAGCCGGTGTAGCACCAGATCGTCTTGTGGGGAAACCGACGGCGCACCTCACGGACAAAGGGCAACAGCGCCATTTGGTTCACCGGTTCCAGCGGCTCTCCACCCAGCAGCGTCAGACCACCGATATAGGATGGAGCCAGAGCCGCATACAGTCTTTCCGCCGTCTCCCCGGTGAAGGGTTCTCCATAGGCG
This sequence comes from uncultured Ruminococcus sp., assembly GCA_964623635.1. GTDB lineage: Bacteria > Bacillota > Clostridia > Oscillospirales > CAG-272 > UMGS1696. The sequence goes on along the minus strand of CAZUUA010000020.1, from coordinate 299 downwards.
AAATCCCACGCTACCGCATTGAAGCAGCCGGGGCAGTGGTGGGTACAGCCGGACACAAAAAGCGACACCCGCACGCCCGGTCCGTTGGCGATATCGCAGGGCTTGATCGCAGCATAATACATACTTGTTTCTCCTTCAACAGGTGGTGCTTTTATTATACAGGCTGTGACGGAAAAATGCAATCGGTTTCCCGAAAAACTTTTTTCAAAAAAATCGAAGAAATTTGCAAAAAGGTATTGACAAGCGGCGAAGGATGTGGTATAATAATACACGTCGCAGGGAAAACCTGAAATACGGTT
>CAZUUA010000019.1:0-32616 GCA_964623635.1 uncultured Ruminococcus sp. | reverse complement strand
AAAGCAAAAACGACTTGGTTGCTGAATACGCCCTCAAGGATATGTCCAAGCCTATGGGAGTCAGCGAATATAAAGTCACAAGCAATCTTCCCGAAGATTTGAGCAAGCAGTTGCCGTCTATCGAGGATATTCAAAAGCGCATCGCCACAGGAAATTCATAATGCACAAGGCCTTTCTCCATTCTTTGATTCTTTAGGATTTTCTCATCCAATTTTCATTGCAATTTGCCGGGGAATGTGGTATACTACTGTTACAAGCAAAACAAACCAAGACAACTTTGCAAAGGAGAATCCCTATGAAAGAACTGATCCAATCTATGGAAAACCTGCCGATCCTGGTCAAGATCATTTTGGCCATTCCCGCACTGGACATCGTGTGGGGCATCTACCGTCTGTGCCGTGGGGTAGACAGCAACAATGCCGCCGCCATCGTGGTGGGTATTATCCTGCTCTTTGTGCCTGTCACCTGGATCTTCGATATCATCATGATCCTGACCAAGGGGAATGTATGGTGCCTGGAATAAATGATAGCGAAACAAAAACTCCTATGGGTGCATGTCCCACGGGAGTTTTTCTTTAGAATTCGCTCTTTTGTGTACCGGCCATACCCAGCAGCTCCGCCAGGCAGTTCTTGCAAATGCGCTTGTCCTTGTAGATCACAATGTCGTCCGCATCACCGCAGAACAGGCAGGAGGGCTCGTATTTCTTTAAGATCACTCTGTCCTTTTCCACAAAAATCTCTACGCCGTCTCCCGGTTCCAGCTCCAGCCGTCTTCTGGTCTCGATGGGCAGCACGATCCGTCCCAGCTCATCTACCTTCCGTACGATACCCAAAGATTTCATCTTTTCGTCCTCCATTTTTTCCATTGCGTTTTTCTGTCTCCTATACTGTGATTTGGCATTTTTCATCCTTGACTACCTTATTTTACCATATTTCTCACGATTTGTCAAGAGGTATTTTGCAGGCAAAACGTGTTGCCGGTGGGTACTTGCCATCCACGTTTGCAAATCCATGGCGGCTGTGGTATACTATAGCTACTATATCCATACATCACCAACATACCGAAAGGAGATCTTTCCATGGAAAACCAGAAGATCGTGACCAAAAAAGCCGCCTGGCAGAAATTGGGTGAACGCTGATCAAGGCCACCACCGCCATGTTCTACGAAGCCGTCCGCCAAAGAAGTTTTCGCTGAGTAGTTTTCGATCGGTGCGGGAAGATCTTGTGGTCTTGTGCATAAAGTAGCGGCAGCCATGGCAATACTGGCAGCATCAGTATCGTATATGCAAAGGATGGATACCATGGTACGTGGCTGTCAGAAACGGATCTACTATATCAAAGACCCTCGCAGTGCCTTATTTACAGAGGCCTATTTTGTGCTGAAAAGCGATGGAAAAACATTGCCCGGGGAACGGGAGCTGGCGGTGGAAGCGGCTCGGCTGGTGGACGATATGGAACGCCGGGATCGCCTGCCCTGTTATGCACAGAGAAGCCCTGTGGGACAGCGGATCGGTGCCTTTGTGATCGGCGCTGCTTCCTCCTCGGCTGTCATCGGTGGGATCGCACTGCTGCTGAGCCTTGCCTGAGCTTTTGGAAAAATGTGTACGTACAGGAATGTAAGTGTACGTATATGCACATACATGGGCGTACTGTCACGAAATATGGTCTTTTTTCGTGGAAGATTTCCACCGGTACCGGCAGATAATTTACATTATACCCTTGATTCTGCGACCCAAAAGAGGTATAATATTAGAGATCAAGTTGCGCAGAGAGAGGGACACGCCGTGTTCCACTCCCATTTTGCTGTGATGGCACGCCCTATTGCATCCGGCCTTCTGCGTTATTCGCATACTGTATTTTTGTATTGCCGCCTTTCCGGGAAGCAGGTGTCCGCCGCCTTCGGAGCTTTGCTGCCCTCACCAAGGCTTTTTTGGCGTATGGTAGCGAACGTTCGCCTATATACACAAAAGTAGCATAACCGTGGCTTCTGTTCACCCTCTGTGCCATAGAGGGACATTTGTGTTTATCGCCGCCACTGCCGCAAAACCGTTTTGTATAGCAAGCAAAAATACCATAGGATCCTTCTGCGCACGGATTGTGAGTATTCTGTATAGAGTTTGATGAATGAAAGAAAGGAATCTGTATGGCAAAAAAACAACAAAATAACCATCCCACGAGCAAGGTCAAGGTCATGATGCTGGGCGGCCTGAACGAGATCGGAAAGAATCTGGCCGTCATTGAATACGAAAACGACATGATCATCATCGACTGTGGTATCGCCTTCCCGGATGAAGATATGCTGGGCGTCGATCTGGTGATCCCGGACTTTACCTATCTGGAAAAGAACGCCGACCGGATCCGGGGTATCCTTTTGACCCACGGTCACGAAGACCACATCGGCGGTCTGCCCTATCTGCTCAAAAATCTGGATGTGCCGGTATATGGTACCCGTCTGACCCTGGGCATTCTGGAAAACAAGCTGGCAGAGCATAAGCTGCTGGGCGAACGGGAGCTGGTCACGGTGGAGGCCGGTACCATGCTGCGGCTGGGTGTGTTCAAGTGCGAATTCATCCGTGCCAACCACTCCATTGCCGACGCCTGCATGATCGCCATCCGCACACCGGAGGGAACCATCCTGCACACGGGTGACTTTAAGTTAGACGTGTCTCCCATTGGCGGCGAAATGATGGACCTGACCCGGATCGGCGAATACGGCAGAGAAGGCGTGCTGCTGCTCATGTGCGAATCCACCAACGTGGAAAAGCCCGGCTTTACTCCCTCGGAGCGAAAGGTCGGTGCGTCGCTGGATCACATTTTCATGACCAACACAGATAAGCGGATCATCATCGCCACCTTCTCCTCCAATGTACACAGAGTACAGCAGATCATCAATTCCAGTGCCAAGTTCGGCAGAAAGGTAGCGGTGACCGGGCGGAGTATGCTGAACGTAGTCGGTGCTGCGGTACGGCTGGGCTACATGGATGTGCCCCAGGGTGTGCTGATCGACATTGCGGACATCGGCAAGTATCCCCAAGAGCAGATCACCATCGTCACCACCGGTAGCCAGGGTGAACCTATGTCGGCGCTGTACCGGATGGCCTTTGCGGATCACTCCCAGGTGGCGCTGACTTCCAAGGATCTGGTGGTACTTTCCTCCCATGCGATCCCCGGCAACGAAAAGTTGGTGGGCAAGATCATCAACGAAATGTACAAAAAAGGCGTGAATGTATACCACGATGAAGCGGTGGTACACGTATCCGGTCACGCTTGTCAGGAAGAGCTGAAGCTGATCCATGCGCTGACCAAGCCGAAATTCTTCATGCCCATCCACGGCGAATACCACCATCTGATGCAGCACAAGGAGCTGGCCGAATACATGGGTATGGATCCGAACAACATTTTCATCTGCGACATCGGGCAGGTGCTGGAGCTGGATCGGGACTCCTGCAAGAAGAACGGCACGGTACCCTCCGGTCGGATGCTGGTGGACGGCTATGGCGTAGGAGACGTGGGCAACATCGTGCTCCGGGACAGACGGCATCTGGCACAGGACGGTTTGATCGTGGTGGTGGCTACGGTGGACACAGACGAAGGCACCATCATCTCCGGCCCGGACATCATTTCCCGTGGGTTCGTGTATGTACGGGAATCGGAAGAGCTGATGGACGATGTTCGGGAGCTGGTGCGTAAGGTGCTGAACAACACCCTGACCTCCGGCGCTACCGAATGGAACCAGATGAAGACCGGTGTGAAGGATGCGCTGTCGAAATATCTCTACAACAAGACCAAGCGCAAGCCCATGATCCTGCCGGTCATCATGAATGTATAAGGAAAGTCAGAAATAAGAAATGCAAATCTGAAAGGAAGTTTAGTATGGTTAAGCACATCATTCTTTGGAAACTGAAATCCGAACTGTCCGCAGCCGAAGCCGCAGAAGCCAAGGCAGAAGCGAAGAGACGACTGGAAAACCTCAACGGCAAGATCCCCGGTATGCTGTCCCTGTCCGTGATCATCGACGGCTGTGACTCCTCCAATGCGGACATGATGCTGGACAGCGCCTTTGAGACCGAGGAAGCACTGGCCGGCTACCAGGTCAATCCCCTGCACCAGGAAGCCGCCGGATACGTGCGGAGCGTAGTGGAAAACCGTCTCTGCTTAGACTATCATGCGTGACACAAAAAGAGCGGAGCTGCTATCCCCGGCAGGCAATCCGGAAAAACTGGAAGCGGCGGTACGCTACGGGGCAGACGCTGTTTATTTGGCCGGCAAACGGTTTGGTATGCGCGCAGCCTCCGACAACTTCACGCCGGAAGAGCTGGGTTGGGCGGTGGACTACTGCCATAAGCGTGGTGTCAAGCTGTACGTGACCGTCAATGTCATGCCCCACACCGAGGAATACGGCACGGTCGGTTCCGGCGGACTGGACGACTATCTATTGTACCTTGCCCAGATCGGCGTGGATGCGGTGATCGTGTCGGACATCGGCGTGGTCATGCGGTTGCGGGAGCTGTGTCCCGGTTTGGAGATCCACATCTCCACCCAGGCCAGCGCCGTCTCTGCCCAAGCTTGTCGTGCCTGGTATACGCTGGGTGCCAAGCGTGTAGTGTTGGCAAGAGAGCTGACCCTGAACGACATCCGCACCATCCGGCAGAACATCCCTGATGACATGGAGCTGGAGACCTTTGTACACGGTGCCATGTGCATTGCGTACAGTGGCCGGTGCCTTCTCTCGAATTACTTCACCGGACGGGACGCAAACCATGGTGCCTGTGCCCAGTCCTGTCGCTGGTGCTATACGCCGTCGGAGCTGCGTGTAAAATCCATAGAACTGGCTGAGGCAAACCGGCCGGATACCCCGGTGGCAGTGGTGGCCGAGGAAGACCCAAATGGCGAGACGTTCTTTCTTTCGTCTCGGGATATGTGCATGATCGAGCACATTCCGGCGCTGGAGGAAGCGGGCATTTCCAGCTACAAGATCGAAGGCCGGGTCAAGAGTGCCTACTACACCGCTGTGGTCACCAATGCGTATCGCATGGCCATCGATAGCTACCGGGCCGATCCGGCAAACTACACCATGGATCCGCTGTGGAAAAGGGAGCTGGAAAGTGTCAGCCACCGGGAATACGACACGGGATTTTTCTTCACGCCACCATCGGAGAACGCCAACACCGTGACCCAGCTGGGGTATATCCGGGAAAAGGCGTATCTGGCTACGGCGCTGGAAACGGTGGATGTGCCCGGCGAGGATGGACTGTTTGACGTTCCCTTTGTACAGCGGAACAAGCTGGTGGGAGACGATCCGGTAGAGGTGATCTCACCCGGCAGAGTGGGGCGTGCATTTTTGGCAGCCGATCTGCGGAACGAAGCCGGAGAAGCTATTGAGACGGCACCCCATCCGGGAATGTTCTTCCGGTTGAAGGTACCCTTTGCCATCCAGGCCGGTGACATCCTGCGGCAAGGCTGAGCAGCATACATAGGAGAATACATAGTTGTTTTTTGAAATTCTGAAAGCGTTTTTTCTAGGCGTCGTGCAGGGTATCACCGAGTGGCTCCCCATTTCCAGCACGGGGCACATGATCCTGTTCGACCAATTCGTACACTTGAACGTGTCGGAAGCCTTCATGGAAATGTTCCGGGTGGTGATCCAGTTCGGCTCGATCTTGGCGGTGCTGGTGGTATACTTTGACAAGCTGAACCCTTGGTCGAAGCACAAGGATACCGCAGCACGGAAAAATACCTGGTCGCTGCTGGGCAAGGTGGTTTTGGCGGTGATCCCGGCCGGTGTGCTGGGGGTACTGTTCGACGACCTGCTGGATACCTATCTGTACAACTACATCACGGTGGCTGTCACGCTGATCCTGTATGGCGTGCTGTTCATCGTCATCGAAGGCAGACGCAAGAACCACCGATATGCCGTGGAGACCGTGGAGATGCTGCCTACGAAAAAGGCCTTTGCCATCGGCTGCTTTCAGGTGCTGTCTCTGATCCCCGGCACCTCTCGCTCCGGCAGTACCATCCTTGGCGCCATGCTGGTGGATGTGTCCCGACCGGCGGCAGCAGAGTTCTCCTTCTTCCTTGCCATTCCGGTGATGCTGGGGGCAAGTCTACTCAAGGTGCTGAAGTACGTGGTCAAGGTGGGACTGGCGTTTACTGCGGTGGAATGGATCACCCTGGTGGTGGGCATCGTCACAGCCTTTGTGGTGTCCCTTGTTGCCATTCGGTTTCTGACGGACTTTGTGAAAAAGCACAGCTTTGCGGCCTTCGGCTGGTATCGGATCGTGCTGGGACTGCTGGTGCTTGGCTACGCGATCTTGATGGGATAAATGGTCAAGACCATTCCCTACACGGTATACAAATTTCGAACACATCTTGGAAAAACCAAGGTGTGTTTTGTTTTTCCACCGATAGATGTGCGCCACAGCAGCTTTTTAATGTGGTCTCTGTAAGATGATCGGAAAAGCACAGGAAACGAAAGGAGAAACAAGATGAAGTTCGGTGAAAATATTCGTCTGTACCGCACCAAGGCAGGGCTGACCCAAGAGCAGCTGGGTGAAAAAGTGGGCGTGTCGTCCCAAGCGGTATCCAAGTGGGAATCCGATGCGTCTTTGCCGGACACCGCTCTGTTGCCACAGATCGCCAAGGCACTGTCCACCACCATCGATGCCCTGTTCAGCTACGACCAGACCAGTCAGGAGTCCATGCTTGCGCACCTGTATCGGTACGAAGACAGCCAACCTACCGACAACCGTTCTCGTACGGAAAACGCCTGGGAGATGCTGTTCCACACCTTCACCAGTGCCCTGTGGCGTGGCTCCCCGGATGCGATCCCGTCTCTCACCGAAGCCACGCAAAGTGTGCAGATGAGCTGGGACGAGTGTCTGGCGCAAGGGTGGTATTATTCCGATACAAGGCTGTTTCTCATGCTGCCCCGACCGGACAAGGGTTGGGGTGCGGCGTTTCCGGAGGACGAAGGGGTAGAAAAGCTCTTTTGCTATCTGGGAGACAAGGATGTGATCAAAGCGGTGCGCTGGCTCTTTACCAAAAGCTGTGGCTATTCCTTCCTGTTTCCGGTGCTTGTGCGGGATGCCGGGATTGCGGAAACGGCTGGAGAAAAGGTGAAGGAAGCGCTGTTTCATCTGCGGCTGCTGGTGGAGAAATCCATTTTGCTGGATGGTGTGCCGGAGAAGATGTATGTCTACAAGCCGCACCATACGATCCTTGCTCTGTGGGTGCTGGCCTACAACTATCTCTACAACGACTACGGCTACAACTGGCAGCAGCAAGACCTGACCGAACCGTTCTTTCCCCCGATTATGTAATCGGGCAACGATTCGGTGATCGGGTACCGATTCTGTTACAGGATGGATTTGCATTTTACATTTATAGAAGCTGCATAAGAACCGGGTTTTCCAGATTTTTCCCGAAAATTTATGAAATTTTCTTGACATTTATTGCTCTTTCGTGTATAATGAGTGCATAGGCACCACCGCACAATTTACGGCTGACGCCTTGACGGCACATCTGTTTGCATCTTTTCCGTAATACGATACAAATCCACCTTGCCTTACGAGTGTAAGCCTACGGTGAATTTGTTTTGTCTTGCGAAAAATCTGCCGACGCATCTGCACCTTCAAAATTGTGCGGTGGTGCCTATATTCCTTGTTTCCATGCAAAGAAAGGACAATGTTATGCAAATCCAATATTTGATCTCAATCGTCATTTACATGGCAGCGGTCGTACTGATCGGGGTCTATTGTTCCAAGAAGGCCAACAAGAGTACGGACGAGTTCCTGCTGGGTGGCCGGACGCTGGGTCCTTGGGTCTCTGCCATGAGTGCCGAAGCCTCCGATATGAGTGGCTGGCTGCTGATGGGTCTGCCGGGTCTGGCCTACTGGAACGGTCTTGCCTCTGCCGGTTGGACTGCCATCGGTTTGGCACTGGGCACCTATCTGAACTGGCTCATCGTTTCCAAGCGTCTGCGCCGGTACAGCGAACGTGTCAACGCCATCACCATTCCGGACTACTTTGCCAATCGGTTCCACGAAAAGAAGCCGATCCTACTGGTGATCTCGTCCCTGCTGATCATCCTGTTCTTCACGCCATATGCCGGTTCCTGTCTGATGGCCTGTGGCAAGCTGTTTTCGACACTGTTTGGTACATCGTACAATGCGATGGTCATCATCTCGGCGCTGTTCGTGCTGACCTATACCTTCCTTGGCGGCTTCCTTGGCGAGTCCATGTCCGACTTCATGCAGGCCGTCATCATGATCGTTGCGCTGGTGCTGGTGCTGGGTCTGGGTATTTTCGAGGCCGGCGGCATTGGTGCCGTGGTGGAGAACGCCAAGAGCATCCCCGGTTATTGGAGCCTGCTGACCTCCGCTACGCCTACCGGTGAAGTGGTGAACGGCGCACCTGTCTTTGGTGAAGCTTCTCATGTGGCCGGTATGACCATTGCGTCCGGTCTGGCATGGGGTCTTGGCTACTTTGGTATGCCTCAGGTGCTGCTGCGGTTCATGGCCATCCGCAGTGAAGGCGAGCTGACCCTGTCCCGTCGTGTGGCGCAGATCTGGGTCATGATCTCTCTGACCGCTGCCATCATCATCGGTGTGGTAGGTCGTGCTCTGTTCCCGGTGGAATATCTGGACAACGCTTCTGCCGAAAACATATTCATTCTGCTGTCCACCCATCTGCTGCCTGCTCTGCTGGCCGGTCTGGTCTGCGCCGGTATCCTGGCAGCTTCCATCAGCTCCTCCGACTCCTATCTGCTGATCTCCGCATCTGCCATTTCGCAGAACATCTTCAAGGGTGTGCTGAAGAAGGATGCCACGGATAAGCAGGTCATGTGGGTGACTCGTGGGATCCTGATCGCCATCACTTTATTTGCTATGGTCGTGGCTACCAGTGGCAACCAGGTGATCTTCACCATCGTAGACTTTGCTTGGGCAGGTTTGGGCGCCACCTTTGGTCCCCTGCTGCTGTTCACGCTGTTCTGGAAGCACACCACCTATCCGGCTGCCATCGCCGGTATGCTGACCGGTGGTATCACGGTGTTGGTCTGGAACTTCTTCGTGTCCAAGCTGGGCGGCATCTTCGCCATCTACGAACTGCTGCCGGCCTTCATCCTGTCCGCCATCGTGATCGTGGTGGTCTCCAAATGCACTGGAGAACCCAGTCAGGAGATCCTGGACGACTACGACGCTGTGATGCAAAAGTAATCCTTGTATAACCAAAAACAGCTAAGCGGTACCGCATGGGTAGCTTAGCTGTTTTTTTGTGGATGAAAACGGTGATTTTGGCATATGGAGCAGCGGCGCAAAAAAGAAAACCCACAAAGGATACCTTCATGGGTTTGTCTGCCGGTGGCGGGGGTCGAACCCGCACGCCATTGCTGGCAACGGATTTTGAGTCCGTCTCGTCTGCCAATTCCAACACACCGGCGTATTTCTTTAAGTAAGCTCGCTACTTCTATAGTATACCATATTTCACACCGTTTTGCAAGATGTCTGGCAAAAATTTTCCCAAAAACTTTTTTGATTTTTTTTGAAAAAGGGGTTGACAAAGGGAAGATGTTGTGGTATAATATAACACGTTGAGAGGACATGAGCTACAGCAAAGCGAAAGTCCATCAGCACCAGATACAGATAGCGGTATTGTGTAAAGGTAGCACAGCAGACTCTGACTCTGTATGTTGGGGTTCGAATCCCTATACCGCTGTTAACCGACAGGATTTCCACTGTCGGTTTTTTCTTTCCCATGATCGGGAAGGAAACTGGGTCTTGCCACTGCATAGCCTATGCCGTTTTGGCGCACAATGAGGGTATCCTATGTGCGGAGGTCACGGTATGCGTGCGTATCATTTTTTCATGAAATTTTGGCATTCCTTCACCATCGGCTTCGGGTGCGGACTGATCTTTTTGTTCTGCCTTGGTGCGGTGTTGACGGCAATGCTGCTATGTTGGAGTTGACTATGCGTCTCGATAAATATCTCAGCGAATCCGGGTATTGCTCCCGCAGTGAGGCAGGAAAGCTGGTGCGCAGTGGCAGGATCACCGTGGACGGCGCCGTACTGCGTGATCCATCCAGGCACATTGCAGAAACCGCAGCCGTGGCCTGTGACGGACATCCCATCCAGTGGAGCCGCTACCAATACATCATGCTGCATAAGCCCACCGGCTACGTCAGCTCCACGGAGGACAAGGGCAGAACGGTCATGGAGCTGCTGCCACCGGCTTGCATCCGGCTGGGTATGTTCCCCTGTGGTCGGCTGGACATCGACACCACCGGGCTCCTGCTGGTCACCAACGATGGTCCCGGCGCCCACGATTGGCTCTCTCCCAAGCACCACGTGGCAAAGACCTACGCCTTCACCTGTGCGTCCCCTCTGCCGGCGTATGCCATCCAACAAATGGAAGCCGGGCTCCTGCTGGGTGACTTTACCTCACAGCCGGCCAAGGTACATATGGACACACCGACCTCCGGCCAAATCACCATCACGGAAGGCAAATTCCACCAGATCAAGCGGATGTTCCAGGCTGTGGACAACGAAATCACCTCCTTGAAGCGACTGTGCTTTGGTCCGCTGGTGTTGGACGAAGCCCTGACGCCGGGGCAGTGGCGGTATCTGACAGCAGACGAGATCGAGGCCCTGCAAGCGGTGCGGGAAAAATGACGAAAAATGATAGAAAAGCAAAAAGCACACGGTTCGGAAAACGGTGTGCTTTTCTATCTTTTGAAATAACATTGCGGAATAGACATATCGTTTGCCTTGACTTCTACCGGAAAATGTGGTATACTGTATCCAACAAACATTTATATATAAACTGTAGCTGTTGGAAGCAGAGTTGTACCAAAGGAGAGTCACATGGAACAGACAGACCTGCGATTTGCCAAGGATTTTTTGAATTTTATGGTGGATTATTATGCCTTGATCCACCGGCATGAGATCGAGACCAGTGAATACAAAGCCAATTCCCATGGGTTTTCCATGCTGTATGCCCTGCGGAAATACCACAACCAGCCTGTCACCATGACCCGGTTCGCCGACGAAATGGGGATCACCAAGCAGCAGCTCACCAAACTGGTGAACGATCTGGAGGACAAGGAATATGTGATCCGCACCCACAACCGGGAGAACCGGCGGCAGGTCTATATTTCCATCACCGATGCCGGTCGGGAATACCTGGAGACCATGATCGGCGAGCTGGTCCATGAGGTGCTTCGAGCCATGCAAAACCTGAATGACGAAGAAAAAGAGGAAATGGACAAAAGCGTCACAGCTCTGTCTGCTCTGTTTCGCAAGGATGCGGAGATCTGTCGCCAGGTACGGGACAAGGACGAATAACGGTCATCGTTCACACCTGGTAGCGCATACAGGGACGACCGCCGGTGGTGTAGTCCATTTCTCCGGTGACCCTGCCGCTGCCCTCCAGATAGCGCATATACCGCCGCACGGTCACGCTGGTCAGCCCCACATGGGAAGCGATCTCCTCACCGGTGAGCCGGGTGCCGCTGTTGTCTTCTAAAAATTGGAGAATGCGGACAAGGGTCTTTTCCTGGATGCCCTTGGGTGGATGGTCGCCGGTACTGCGCAAAGAGGTGTCCGGCAGCCGATCGATGGCTCTTTGTACAAAAGTGTCCCCGGCACGCAGCGCTGAGGTCAGGGCCGTGTATTTTTCGATGGCAAGGCAAAACCGCTCGTAGGGAAAGGGCTTCACCAGATAATCCACGCACCCCCCACGCAAAGCCATGGTGAGAGAGGCACGGTCGTTGGCAGCCGTGACAAAGATCACGTCGGTGTCGATCTGCCGGTACCGCAGCTCCCGAAGCAGCGTGAAGCCATCCATGCCGGGCATACGCACGTCCAGCAGCACCAGTGGCACCGGGTCTTTGGTGAGAAAGGCAAGGGCAGCTTCCCCATCACCGCAGATGCCGGCCACCGCAAAGCCCTTCTGCCGCTCCACATATTGCCCCAGTATCATCGTCACCATGGGGTCGTCCTCTACGATCAGCACACGGGTCATGGTGTTCCTCCTTTTGTGTGACATCAGTCGGTCGATTCTACATACGTCCATTGTACCACATAAAAAAGTAATGGAGTATCTTAAATAAGTAAAATAAATGTAAATTTCACGCAAGATGTGCATATAACTTACGAAAGGTTGCGTTTTTGTCGAAAATTTGGTATGCTATAAGCTGTGTGAAAAAATACAATATAAGGAGATCTGACATGGGAAAGAGTATTTTTGAGATCATTATGCTGATCTGCTTCGGTCTGTCCTGGCCTATGAACCTGACCAAGGCATACAAAGCGGGCACGGCCAAGGGCACCAGCCTGTGGTTCATCCTGCTGATCATCACCGGTTACATCGCCGGTATCATTGCAAAGGTCATGGCTCCCACCATCGACTGGCTGGTTCTGGCGTTCTACATCCTGAACCTGGTGATCGTGTCCCTGAACCTGGTGGTATACTTCCGCAACGTGGCGCTGGACAAGAAGGCCGATCAGAACAAGAAATAAGATAGCTATCAAAAAGATCCGTATTTCTATGGTTTTCATAGGATGCGGATCTTTTACTGTACCTGACCGCAGCATTGCCGGATACCCAAACCAAAAAACACAGCCCCAGTGCCATAGGCGATGGTACGAAGGCTGTGTTTTTTTTGATTTCCTTACTGATTGGCGATCTCCATAGCTTCGGCAAGCTCGGTCTCGATCTTGTTGCGGTTCTTCTCCACGTTGGAGACAAGCTCCCGGTCGTTGTTGGCAAACATCTGGTGGATGAAGCCGTCCCGGATGTCGTTGATCCAGACACAGTCGCCCAGGTCATATACACGGGTCTCGTAGATGATATCCAACATTTCGGCAGATTCCTCGTCCCGGCTGACCTTGCCCTTCAGACCCTCGTCGAAATAGGCCGGCAACAGCTCCGTGTATCCGGCGAAGGACAGGGCCTCCATGATGATGCTGACATATTCCGGGTCGGAGACGGTGATGGGTACCATGGGACAACGGATCCCGCCCTCGGCGCGGCTCATGTAATCCCTCTGGGTGTCATCCCACTTGGGGTAGGGAAGCAGGCCAAAGTCGGCATCGATGTCACGGAGCGTCTTTACATAATGGAAGGTGGTGTCGCCGAACAGCATCCGGCCTTCCTCTAGCAGCGTGGGCATCTGAGGGTCTGTGTTATTGCCATCCTTGGTCTGCTTCCAGTAGCCGGTGTCCCACAGGAGGCTGAAGACATGGTCTACGATGGTGGCAAAGTTTTCGTTACCGGGGATGGCGTAGTATAGGCTGTCGTCCTCATTCTTGTCGATGGATTTGACACCGGCGGCTTCCCAGAAGTTGGGTAGGATCTGCTTGGGCGTGGCGACGTAGCCGTAAATGTCCGTGGGCTCGTCCCTCTTCACATCCGGGTCATAAGACACCACAGACATGGCTTCTTTCATTTTGTCCAACGTCCACTTGCCTTCCCTCACCAGATCGTAGAAGTTTTCCAGACTGTAGTTGGTCACCATATCCTTGGAGAAGACCATCATGTGGGTGTAGTCCAGATGAGAAAGATCCAGCCCACCAAAGGCATAGTAGTATTGCCCGCCGATGGAAACGTCCTTGTTCATGGAGGAGACCCAATAGGGCTTGTCCAAATCGACGTAGGGCAGCATATTGTAGTTCAGCACGCAGTCCTTTTGTAAAAAGGAAAAGGAGCTGTTGGTGCTGGGGAGGTTCAATTCCACCGCATCATCACCGGCTAAAATGGTCTTTTGGATCCCGCTTGTACACATTTCCCAGTCCAATATCTCGGTCATGACCACATTGAACCGTTCTTCGATGGCATTGGTGATCTTGAAGATGGCATCGTTGACCCCTTCACCGGTGGATTCCTTCACCACATGGATCCCGTTACAGTGGGCAGGATCATAGGACAGGATCCGAAATTCGGCACCGGCAAAGTCCCGTTCGGGCAGATCATCGGACAGCACCGTCTCTCCCGCCGTCTCGGACACAGCTTCGGTGGAGGCCGTGGTCTCGGTCTCTGGGGTGTCTCCGGCACAGCCGATAAGCCCCATAGGCTGCAGCAGCAGTGCCCCCAACAGCAGCGTGAGGATGCAGTTTTTCTTCATGACAAAATCTCTCCTACTTGTTACACATGTACTTGGGAAATTGCCTACAGTATACCACACAAATATGAACAGGAAAGGATTTATTGTGAATATTATGTAAACATTTGCGGAAGAGACAGTTTTACAAAAATAAAAACCCCGGCTGGGTCATAAGACCTACTGGGGTTTTGGTTGGGAGATCACTCGTCGATGTGCAGAAGCTTGGCGAGATTCTCGTTCATGCTCTTTTCCTGGCTGGCGAAGGTGGAGGCAAAACGGCTGTTGCCTTCCGGAATGTCCGCACAGATCGCTGTCAGGAATTTGCTGGTGATGCCGGCGCAGTTGCCAAAGTCCAGCACCTCCGATTTCAGGATCAGCTCTAACATTTCCATAGAGTCTACGTCACGCAGTCCCTTGTAGCACATAGCTTCCTGTACCACCGGGATCACATCGTTGTAGCTCAGGTAGGACAGATAGTCCATGACCAAGCCGGTGCGCTCCGGGTCGGCAGCCACGATCGGGATATTCATAGCCAGCGTGTAGTTGCTGATGCTGTTGTGGTACTGCTCCTGTTCTGCGCTCTGCTTGGGAATGGGAATGATCCCGTACCGGGTATCCATATTCCGGAAAGCAGCCGTATCGCTGAGTCCTACGTAGCCGGGGTAGAACATACAACGCCCCTGCTGGAAAATGTGGGTGGCCTGCAGGTCCGGCAGGTTGATCATGACACAGGCGCCCTTGGGAGACATACCGGCGATCAGCGTATCGTAGGCATCCAGCAGCACGTTGTTGTCTGTACGGATCTGGGGGATGTCTCCTTCCGCTTTGGTGGTCATAAACACGCCGGAGCCTTCCAGCAGTGCCATGAATCCTTCCTCGTGTTCGCAGGCAAATCCATAGACAGCGTCCCCGTCCAGCTTGGCGTCCCAGCTGCTCTGGGTACCCATGGAGGGCACGTTTGCCATATAGGTGAACATGGTATCATAAGTCCATGTGCCTTCCCGTACATGGTCATAGGGAACTTCCAGACCCATGTCGATCATCATGTCGTAGTTGAAGAACATACTGTTGCAGTACACAAAGCCCATCCGGTTCACGTAGTCCACTGTGGTGCGCAGCTCGCCTTGGATGGTCGCATCCTGGATGAACTGCTGGTTCCACCATTCTTTGTCCAGGTGCATTGTAGAAATGGTCATCAGGTCCATCACATCGTCAGCGCCAAAGGAGGTGTGACCGAAGCCCTGCAGACACAGGTAGACAACGTCGTAAAGGTCATCTCCTGCCATGATCGCCGTATGCATGATGTCGTACAGATCCAGCACAGAATCCTTTGCGACTTCAATGGTCATGTTCAGATCTTCCTCGGCCTTCCGGTTGCGCCAGAATACAGCAGAATTGGTTGCGGTACCGCTATCCTCATCATAGTCCAGAATGTGGTGCGCTGCCGGCCAGAAGTTGTCCTCTACATTGAGAAATGTAAAGGTGTAGCCGCCCAGATCCTGCAGGGTACCCGGATATACAGCGGGCTCTTCTACAGTCGTTTCGGTCTCAGCTACGGTTGTATCCGGTGCAGTCGTGCTTTCTGTTTCGATCGCATTTTCACTGCAGGAAGACAACAGCAGGGTACACAGCATAGCAGCTGCGATCCATTTTTGTTTCATGTTTCCATACCTCATCTTTGTTTTGATTTCTGTTGTATTATAACATAAGGAACGTTGGAAATGACATTGTAAAAAGGTATGCAAGGATGGCAAAAAGGTACTATCGGTTTTGGCGGTCACCAGTGGTGGTCGAGCCGGTATTGGGTGGGAGACAGACCGGTGTACTGTCGGAACGCACGGGAGAAGGCAAAGGGGTCACTGTAGCCCACCGCATTGGCGATCATCGTGATGTCGTATCGGGTTTGTAGCAGCAGCTCCTCGGCTCGCTCCATCCGAAGCTTTTGTAGATACTGCTTGGGAGACATATTTTCATAGCGAACGAAGAGATTGCGAACGTATTGACGAGAGAGGAAAAACTGCCGTGCCAGATCTTCCATGGATATCTTGTACCGCATATTCTGCCGCATATATTCCCGGATGTCCTCCACGTGTCGCCAAGCCTTGGAGAGGGGATCCCGGTCCATGGGCTGTGCCTGGTGGAGAGACAGCAGCATATCCACCATGGCGTGCCGAAATGCCTGGTTATCGGCGTACTGGTTGGTACATTCCAAAAAGAGCTGCATCAGTCGTGGGATCTGGTCCATGCACAAAAAGTCACCGTACGGCCGTGCCATATCGAGTCCGTAGGCGATCAAAGTCTCATTCGAACCTTGACCATAGAGATCAAAATAATAGTAGGACCAGGGTTCCATTGGATCCGGATAGTAGTGGGCATAGCTGTTCTGGGCCGCAAAGAAATACTGCCCCGGCCCCAGTCGGACATCCCCGAAGTAGCCGTAGCCCTTTGTGATATAATGAAAGGAAGTGTAAAAGAAGATCAGATCGATCGGTTCTTTGTCCCGAAGACAGTCTTCGTATTTGGCAAAATGTACATAGAGATCGTGCATCCTGCGATTCTCCTTTGTTGAAAAAACGTTTTCCTGCCCGAAGTAGGAGTGGTACATAAGACCTACCGGGACAGGAAAGTACGTATGGTATATCAGAAGCGGATCGTTTCGGGTGCGGCGGAGAAGGAAGAGATGGTGGCGGTGGCGTTGCGGATGTAGAGGACTTGGGTGTTGTCGTCGTTCTCGTCGTACATACCACGCAGGTTGGGGTACGCATCCAGCATGGACTTCTTGGCCTCTACCCGATCGTCTTCTATCAGCTCACCGGACAGCCGCAGCCAGGCACCGTTGTGGAAGGCACACAGCTCTGCCTTGGGATTAGCGGCCAGCTGCGCAGAGACCGGCTTCTTCTTGCCCGTCTGGATATACAGCTTGCCTTCAAAAATGTTGACCGTACCAAAGGGACGCACACGAGGCTGATCCCCGTCCATGGTGGCGAGGTAATAGGTCTCGGCATCCTTCAAAAATTGGCAAACACGTTCCATGAGAAAACCTCCGATAAAAAGATACAAAAAAGGATGGAACCACGTTCATGATACCATCCTTATCTGGCGCGCCATGCAGGATTCGAACCTGCGACCTACCGGTTCGTAGCCGGGCACTCTATCCACTGAGCTAATGGCGCATTCTTTTGCTCTGAGCTTTGTTTATGTTCTCTTGCTCGGTGCTTATATATGATACCACATTCATCCGCATTTGTCAAGGGCTTTTTTGAAATTTCTCAAAAAAATTTCCACTTTTTTGCCGGAAGCCATTTTCCCGGAAATTTCACATAGTTTTCACCCAAGAGCCGTTGCATTCTGCGGCGTTTCGTGCTATAATATATTGGTTTATAGGTTTATACAAAACGAAAGGAGCATTCTATTCCCATGGATATGCAAAATATGACCGCACCCGATCCGGCGGTGAACGGTCGAAAGGAAAAACGCAATGCCATCCTGATCACCATTGCTGTGGTGCTGGTGGCCGCTGTCGTCATTGGACTGGTGGTGTACAGCAACCTTTCTGACAGAGGCTATTTCCTCCGTCGTGAGGTGGCAGCGCAAAGTGAGAACTACACCGTCAACGGCTCCATGATGACCTACTTCTTTTACTCCAACTACAGCCAGTACGCCTCCTATTTCTCCCAGATGGGTCTGGATACCAAGTACACGCTGAAGTCCCAGTATGCGGATGAAGAAAGAGGTATTACCTGGTTTGACTATATGGCGACCCTGACCCAATCCTATGTGGGTGAGGTGCTGGCGCTGTGCGAAGCGGCTCATGAAGCAGGACTGACTTTGACCGAGGCGGACATGACCACCATCGATGGCACCATCACCGCCATGGAAGAATCGGCCAAGGAGCTGGGTTACACCATGGACACCTACCTGATGGCCATGTTTGGTGCCGGTGTCAAGGAAGACGACATTCGGGACGCCCTGAAGTTGGTCACGCTGAGCGGCAACTACTACAGCCAGTTCAACACCGGCTTGACCTACACCGATGCCCAGTATGAGGAATACTACGAAGCACACAAGTCTTCCTACCAGACCGTGGACTTCATCACCTGCACCGTGAAGCAGAACGATTTCATCGAAACGGACGAAAACGGCAATCCCCTGGGCAATATCACCGGAGCCGCCGCACTTGCCAAGGAATGCGCCGAAAATATGGCAGCCGCAACGAGCCGGGAAGAATTTGAAAATGCGATCCTTGCCTACAACATGGACGTAAAGGGTCTGAGCGAAGCAGATGCCAAGACGGCGCTGTCTGCCGGTACACTGACCGGTGTGACTGCCAACGTGGGCAACACCGCCAGCGACTGGGCCTTCTCTGCCAAGGCTGGGGATACCACCATCGTGGATGCCTCCGGTGGTGCGACCTATGATGTATACTATCTGGTCTCCGCCGCTTCCCGTGACGATTCGCCCACTCGGAACGTGCGCCATCTGCTGCTGACCGATGATACCTATGGAGAAAAAGCCGAAGAAGCTGTCGGTACGATCTACGAACAGTGGCAATCCACAGGCTTTGATCTGGATGCCTTCTCTGCTTTGGTCTACCAGTTCAGCGAAGACCCCGGTTCCCAAACCACCGGCGGTCTGTACGAACACGTGTCCCAAGGCGACATGGCGGTGGAATTTGACGCATGGTTGTTCGATCCGGCGCGCAAGGAAGGGGACACCGGCGTTGTACACACAAACTACGGTTACCACATCATGTACTATGCCGGAGAAGCTGGACCTGCCTGGAAAGCCGATGCGGATTCTGCCCTGCGTCAGGAGGACTACACCGCACTGATCGAAGCACACAGCACCGGCATCACCTTTGACGCTGCCGTGATCTACAGCATCAACGCATAAACTGCACATACAAAAAACCGACGTACATACGCTGCGCCGGTTTTTTTGTTATCGTTCATCGGTATATTTGCTGCCAGCACACCTGCTGCACTGGGCACACCCGTTACAGATCGTCCGGCTGCCGCATTCCTGACACGGGGGACTAAAATAGGGTACGTACAGGTTTTCCTTGGGAATGGGAAAGCCCATGCTGTCCGTGTAGGTAAAGGGAATGGGAGCCCCCTCATAGCGCATACCGGATTTGTACGCCATCCGGCTTTGCAGCTGCTTGTCGGGCATATGGTAATGCTTGCCGTCCTTGATAAAATGGGTGCCGGTCTCGATAAAGGAGAAGGTGATATTGTGCGACACACATTGGCTGTACAGGGATTTCACCCAGTCAAAGTCGCAGGGGCGGGCACCATCGTAGTTTTCGCCACCGCAGATCACCTGCCGGATCTGTCCCTCGTCCAAATATTTCTCGATGGAAATGGGACCGATGAAGGGCGCACACATAATGCCTTTGTACCGAAAGGGAAGGGAATGCAAAATGGGGATCCGCTCGTCGGCTCTGCGCTGGTTCTCACAGGTCACGTTGAAGAAAACACATTGTGCCAGCCGTCTCCCCAGTCGGAGGGCAAATGGGCTTCCACTCGTTCCGGTCGCTTGGTCAGGAGAAAAAACACCACGTCCGGCCGGCTATGGATGATGTCCCAAGCTTCGTCACGCCAGGGGTCGGCTTCTTCTAAGAAAAAGTCAGAGGTCATGCAGACCCGGATGTGCTCGCCACTGCGAACCTTGTATCGACCATGGCGATCCTTTTGCAGCGGATAAGTAAAGCCGGCCTTGGTCTTGTAGATGGCAGCACCATCGGCGCCACGCATCCGGTCGAGGTAGTACATATAGCAGTGGGCACAGCCTTCGCTACATTTGACACAGCCGTGCCAGGGGTTCCAGATATCGTGCATGATGGTCTCCTTTCCGTGTATAGGCACCACCAAAAAAGTAAGAAGCAAACGAACCGTATGCGGTCGCACATCCAACTTCGTCCACTTCTTACTTTTTACTTCTTATTTTTCCTGCTCTCGTGCCAGCATGGGAATGTCGCCAACACCTTCCAGTACAACCGTAGGCCGGTATGCATAGGTCTTCAGCGTTTCCTTGGTGGATACACCGGTCATCACCAGCACCGTGGACATACCACTTTCCAGGCCGGAGATCACGTCGGTGTCCATCCGGTCGCCAACCATGACCGCTTCGCCGGAGTGGCAGCCCAAGAGCTTCAAGCCCGTGCGCATCATCAGCGGATTGGGCTTGCCGCAGAAGTAGGCCTGCTTGCCGGTGGCCATTTCGATGGGTGCGATCAGGGCTTTGCAGGCCGGTGCGATACCGCTTTCAATGGGGCCGGACACGTCCGAGTTGCAGCCGATGAGCTTGGCACCCTGCAGCACCAGATTGGTGGCTCTGGTCAGGGTCTCCAGGGAATAGGTGCGTCCTTCACCGACCACCACATAATCGGGGTTCACATCGTTCATGGTGATCCCGGCATCGTACAAGGCGTTGAGCAGTCCGGCTTCCCCAATGGCAAAGACCGAGCAGCCCGGTGCCTGTTCCCGCAGAAAAGCAGCCGTTGCCAGGGCACTGGTGTAGAAATGCTCTTCCGACACATCCAGACCCATCCGGGCTAACTTCTGCTGCAGCTCTCTGGGGGTATAGCCGCTATTGTTGGTGAGAAACAGGTATTCCTTCTTCTCGTCGTGAAGCCACTGGATGAACTCTGCCACACCGGGCAGGATCCGGTTCCCGTGGTAGATCACGCCGTCCATATCGCATATGAACCCTTTTTTCTCATTGAAATTCAGTTTTGTTTGTATATCCATAACCAACCTCCTCCTATATGGTGTCCGCTTTGCTTTTTCTTCCGTATGCACGTTTGGGCAAAAAGGGCAAGTGCTATTTTGTATGATCCGGGGTAGATCAGAATCTGTCTACAGGATACAGGATCTGCAGCTGGTTCACCTTGCTCTGGTATGCGGCCTGCTGCTTTTCTTCCTTCAGGGCATTCATCAGGTCGGCCTTTACTTCCTCGTAGGACATTTCGCCGCCTTCTTCCTTCTTGTTCAGCTGGATCAGGTGGTAGCCGAACTGGGACTGTACCGGTGCGGAGATCTCGCCAACTTCCATAGCAGCGCAGGCATTCTCAAATTCCGGCACCATCTGTCCCTGGCTGAAGTCACCAAGGTTACCGCCGTTCTTGCCGGAGGGGCAGGTGCTGTGCTTTTCGGCCGCTTCTGCGAAGGTGATCTCTCCTGCCTTGATCTGACCGAGCAGCTCGTTTGCCTTGTCTTCGCTGTCTACCAGAATGTGGCTGGCGTTGAAGGTCAGGCCGGCGACAAACTGATCCTTGTGCTCGTCATAATACTTCTTGGCTTCCTCTTCGGTGACACGAACCTTTTCCAGTGCCTTCTGCATGGCGTAGCTGGTGAGCATATCTTCCTTCACACGGGTGAGCTGTTCCTTGAAGGCCGGTTCTCTTTCGTACAGGTTGCGCTGTGCATCCATGAGGAAAAGCTTCCGGGAGATGAGCTGGTCGAGAATCATCGCTCTGCCCTGGGGATTATTGTAGTTCTGACCTCTCTGACCCATCTGCAGAATTGCCATGGTCACGTCCTGTTCGGTGATGTTCTTGCCCCCAACTGCAGCGAGGACCTTGTTTTCCATATCCATTGTATTGGTATCCTTTCGGGTATATATATTGTATGACAGTATTGTACCAGATTTGGTGCGGTTTTGCAATAGGGGAACGGAATTTTGTTTGGGAAAAAGAAAAGGGGAGGCTGGAGAAGAGGAAAGAAAGGCATGAAGCATAGCTCTCAGACGCAATTTTCCTGCGAATTCCACGCCTGCACTGCCTTTGCACATTTGCAAGAGAAAGTCTTCGAACCGTTCCCCTAAGAGAGAACCGTAGAAGTTTTCCTGAAAATCTTAGAAGTTTTCCCTGGGGAAAATCTTCATACCTCTTGACAAGACGACGGTTTTGTGCTATACTGTCTCTATAGTTCCAGTAGAAATCATTCCAAAATAGGCGTGGATGGGAAGTAGTACACTGTCAGGGTCTGGTGCAGAGAGCGAGTGTGTGGTGGAAATCTCGTGCAGACCGGTGGTCGAAGTAGTCCCGGAGTCGCTTTGTGGGAAGTCTTGGTCGATGACCACGATGCGTACCCAAAGCCGGGTTCTCCCGTTACAGAGAGCAGGGATCTAATGGTCCCTTCAGTGAGTGCGTCCGTGTGTTTTTGCGGACGAAATCGGGTGGTACCACGTGTTTTGCGTCCTGATGTCGATGGTCATGTGACTGTCGATGTCAGGACTTTTTGATTCCCATAACCCAAAGCAAACGAAATCCAACCAAACGAGGTATATACAACATGAAGAAAGAATTGCCAAAGACCTATGATCCGTCGGATTTTGAAGGCCGGATCTATCAGTCCTGGTGCGACGAAGGTCTCTTTACCCCCAAGATCGACAAATCGAAGCCCCACTATTCCATCGTCATTCCGCCGCCGAACATCACCGGTCAGCTCCACATGGGTCATGCTCTGGACAATACCCTGCAGGACATCCTGATCCGATATAAGAGAATGAAGGGCTTCTCCACCCTGTGGCTCCCCGGCACCGACCATGCGTCCATTGCCACCGAAGCCAAGATCGTGGAAGCCATGCGCAAGGAAGGCCTGACCAAGGAAGACCTGGGTCGTGACGGCTTCTTAGAGCGTGCTTGGGCATGGAAGGAACAGTACGGCGGCCGTATCATTGAACAGCTCAAGAAGATGGGCTCCTCCTGCGACTGGTCCCGTGAACGCTTCACATTAGACGAAGGCTGCTCCAAGGCCGTTCGGGAAGTGTTCCAGCGGCTGTACGACAAGGGCCTGATCTACCGTGGCGAGCGCATCATCAACTGGTGTCCCCACTGCAAGACCTCCATCTCCAATGCCGAGGTGGATTACGAGGAACAGAAGGGTCACTTCTGGCACATCCGGTATCCCTTGGTAGGCGGCGTTGGTTCCATCGAAGTGGCTACCACCCGTCCGGAAACCATGCTGGGCGATACCGCTGTGGCTGTGAACCCCAACGACGAACGGTACAAGCACCTGATTGGCTCCTACTGCGTACTGCCGCTGGTAGGTCGCCGGATCCCGATCGTGGCAGACGAACACGCCAAGCTGGACAAGGGTACCGGCTGCGTAAAGATCACCCCTGCCCACGACCCCAACGACTTTGAAGTGGGGAAGCGCTGCCACCTGCCCATCGAAGTCTGCCTGACCGAGGACGCCAAGATCACCGAAAACTATCCGAAGTACGCCGGTATGGATCGCTACGAAGCCAGAAAGGCCATCGTAGAAGACCTACGTGCCGGTGGATATCTGGTGGAGATCGAGGACCTGAACCATGAAGTCGGCACCTGCTACCGTTGCGGCACCACCATTGAACCCATGGTGAGCCTGCAGTGGTTCGTACGGATGGAGCCTCTTGCCAAGCCTGCCATCGAAGCAGTCCGTGACGGCAGAACCAAATTCGTACCCGAACGGTTCGACAAGAACTACTTCCACTGGATGGAAAATACCCAGGACTGGTGTATCTCCCGGCAGCTGTGGTGGGGTCACCGGATCCCGGCTTACTACTGCGATGACTGTGGTGAGACCGTGGTTGCCAAGGACGGCTGCGAGGTTTGTCCCAAGTGCGGCGGTCACATGACCCAGGATCCCGATACCTTGGACACCTGGTTCTCCTCTGCGCTGTGGCCCTTCTCCACCATGGGTTGGCCGGAAGAGACCGAAGACCTCAAATACTTCTATCCCACCAACACCCTGGTCACCGGCTACGATATCATCACCTTCTGGGTGTCCCGTATGATCTTCTCCGCACTGGAATACACCGGCGAGGTGCCCTTTGATACGGTGCTGATCCATGGTCTGGTACGGGATGCACAGGGCAGAAAAATGTCCAAGTCTCTGGGCAACGGTATCGATCCGCTGGAGATCATCGACAAATACGGCGCTGATGCCCTCCGGTTTGCGCTGGCCACCGGTAACAGCCCCGGAAACGATATGCGGTTCTCCGACGAAAAGATCGAGGCTGCCCGGAACTTTGCCAACAAGCTGTGGAACGCTGCCCGGTTCGTGATGATGAACCTGGAGATCGACGAGATCGCGCTGCCTGCCGAGGACGAGCTGTCTCTGGCGGACAAGTGGATCCTGACCAAGTTTGCAGACTGCGTCAAGTCCGTGACGAACAACATCGACAAGTACGAGATCGGCATTGCCCTGTCCTGCCTGTACGACTTCATCTGGGACGTGTACTGCGACTGGTACATCGAGCTGACCAAGTCCGCACTGCAGGATAAGGGTTCCGCAAGATCCACAGCGGCACAGAAGGTTCTGGCGTATGTACTGCGGGAGACCTTGAAGCTGCTGCACCCGTTCATGCCCTTCATCACGGAAGAGATCTATCAGGGTCTGCCCGGCGAAGAAGGCTCCATCATGATCAAGGCCTTCCCGGAAGTGGAGAATATCCCCACCTTTGCCGAAGCCGATGGATTTGAAAAGGTCATCGATGCCATTCGTGCGGTACGGGCACGTCGGGCCGAAATGGGCGTTGTTCCGTCTCGGAAGGCGCATATGTACATCACCACCAAGTATGGCGACATCTTCACGGAGTGCGCACCTTACTTTGAACGGCTGGCCTCTGCCTCCTCTGTGACCCTGGTGGACAGCTATGCCGACGACACTGCCGTGCAGATCATCACGGATGCAGCCGCCATCTACATTCCGCTGGCCGACATGATTGACTTTGAAGCCGAGCTGGTCAGACTGGAAGGCGAGCTGAAGCAGGTAGAAGGTGAGCTGGCACGTGTGAACGCCAAGCTTGCCAACGAAAGCTTTGTTTCCCGTGCACCCCAGAATGTGGTGGACGCAGAAAGAACCAAGCTGGCCAAGTACGCCGAAAAGAAGACCGGCGTAGAAGCAGCCCTCAGCCAGGTCAAGGCTATGATGGCAAAATAATATTGCTTACGACGATCGGGTCCTTGTCAAAGAGGATCCGGTCGTTTTTGCTTTTGTGGGATCCGAGGCAGTTTCATGTAGAGTTTCCATTGGAAAAACAAGAAATTTTAGTTTCTGTGCCGAAAAATTTGCGATGGGGCAGGAAGCTTTCTGGCACATTTCTCGAGTTGCTCCGCATTACCTTGACTTCCACCGGGTTTTATGGTATACTATATTCGACCAAATCCACATAGATTTTCCTTTTATGGAGGTGTATTTTATGCGTATCGTATTTTTGGGATCGAGCCATGGCGTACCGGAGGCCAACAGACGGTGTTCCTCTGCACTGATCGAGGTCGGGGACAGACGCTACTTTATCGACATGGGTACCCAGTCCATTGAGCAGCTCATCACCAGAGATATCCCCATCGATTCCGTCAAGGGTATCTTCTTCACCCATATGCACGGCGACCACACCGATGGGCTGATCTCCTTTGTGGATCTTTGCACCTGGTACTTCAAGAACACCGATCCTGCCATCTATCTGCCGGAACCGGTGGACGATACCGTTGCGGCACTGAAGGCATGGCTGAAATGCAACGGCGTGGAGATGCGTCCGTTCCGTTTTGTGCCGGTGCACGAGGGACTGCTGTACGAGGACGAAGCCATTCGTGTCACGGCCTTCCGGACCAAGCACAATCAGATGTCCCATGCGTTTTTGGTAGAGACCACCTGCGGCGAAGAAAAGCGAGTGCTGTTCACCGGTGACCTGTGCCACAAGGGACCCCAGGAGGACTTCCCGTTGTCCGTGTTCGAGAAGCCGCTGGATCTGGCCATTTGCGAAGTGGCACATTTTTCTGCCACCAAGTATCTGCCGCTGTTCGAGAACCAGCCGAACCTGAAGCGTGTCTGCTTCAACCACTACTCCCACTTCTTCCAGGAGACTATCTACGAGGCCATGAAGTCCATTCAGGTGCCGGCCATGATGGTATCCGACGGGACCGAGATCGTTCTGTAATTTTTCAACTGCATAACAAAAACAGGGAACAGTCATGTGGCCGTTCCCTGTTTTTTGGTGTACATTTCGTTTATTATTCTTCGATCATCTCAAAGCTTTCCAGCACGCTTTTCAGCTGGGCTTCGGCACCCTTTTCCTGCTTGGCGTAGTAGGAAGCATAGTCCTTGCTCTTGCTGTTCATCATATTGGTCAGCGTCCACTGCATACCCTTCCAGTTGTCGTACATATATCCAAAGGTGTACACACGACCGTCTAAGATCATCTGCAGCATCCGGGAAGACGCTTCGTCACGGGCATATTTGGACTGTAGTACCACCTCGCATACGGCAGGCACTACCTGCTGGTTGCTTTCGTAGGCAAGCGCTTCCATGACATACCCGGCGTTTTCGGGGTTCTGCAGCGTCTTCGGCAGGATCATCAGCGGTGCGTGACCGTCTACGTGGGTGTAGTAGCTGTCCTGTTCCTTGTCAAACTTCGGGTAGGGAATGATACCAAAGTCGCTTTCCATGTCCCGTAGCTCGTCGATGACGTAGATCCGCAGTGCCGCAAAGAGAGACTTGCCTTCCTTGAAGAACCCGGAGACTGCCGTGTCGTGGGAGTTGTAGCCCATGGCCTTGACCACGCTGTCGTTGCAGTACAAAGTGGAGCCGTCTTCGAAGAACAGACCGTAAAGCTTTTCCACAGCGGTCATCATCTTGTCGGACTGGGGCAGCACATAGGGCATACCATCGTCATCCTTGGCAACATAACGAATGTCAAAGGCAAAGGACCAGTTGCATACGGCGCTGTTGTAGTGGGTCACAAAGCCGTATTGGTCGTCGTAATCCATTTTGCCGTCGCCGTTCACATCCACCTTCACCTGCTCGCACAGGGAACGGAAGGTGTCAAAATCCCAGTTGCCTTCTTCTACAGTTGTATACAGATCTTCAATGCCGTTGTCCCGTGCCATATCCCGGTTGTACACAAAAGCCCAGGTGTAGTCAATGGCAGAGATGCAATAGTCGGAGACGGCAAGGAACAGCATATCGTTGTATTCCAGCTCCTCGGCCAGCACGGTGTTCCACCAAGGCTTGGTGAAATCCACGTAGGGCACGTCGTTCCAGTTGTACGCCACACCCTGGATCGCAGTGGAACCGGCGTTGACCGTATGCATCAGCGCCACGTCAAAGGCGTCTTCACCGGCCATCACGATCCGGCTGAACTCGTTCATCATGGTGGATTCCGGATTCTCGGTCACTTCCACGGCTTCCAGCTCTACGTTGTACTTTTCTTCCACACGGCTGTTTCGGGTGTAGACCGCATCGTTGACGACTTCACCGGTCAGCTCCTCGGCGTACACCTCCTTGATGTGGTGGTCGGTGTCTCTGGTGTACACCCGGAATGCATAGCCACCCAGATCCTTTTCGGGCAGATCCAGACCGATAGCGGTATCTTCTCCGACGGTCTCAGCGGCATCGGTGGTTTCGTTGGCCGTTGTTTCTGTGGTGGCGGAACCGTTCCCACAGCCGGCAAAGGCAGAGGTCAGCAGGGCACAGAGCAGCAGCAATACTGTTCCTTTTTTGGTTTGTTCTTTCATATATATACTCCTTTTGGGATACAGGATCGTACTTACGCAGGTTCAAAATAGGACACGCAGTCAGTTATTTTTTCTCATTATAGCACAGCAGTCAGGATTTGTCAAGTACGCAGTCAAACAAAAAACAGCCGCGACCGAAGGGGTCATATAGCTGTTTTGATGGAATGTATATCACACGGTATATATGACAAAATCGTATGGCAGACCTGTAAGCCGGGTTCTGTTGAAGATGGCATATCGAAACCGACAGGCCATCTCCGTCCGTTATCTATCTAGGACGACTGTTACCAGCACGCCTCAAGCCACCTACGCCACACAGCCGGGCCAGCTGTCATAGGGTATCTTAAAGATACCATACGAGGACGCAAACGGTGTTGCTCCGGATAGGGTTTACATTTGCACGCAGTTACCTGCCATGCCGGTGAGCTCTTACCTCGCCTTTCCATCTTTGCTGAAGGACCCGATGCTGATAAACAGCAACCGAACCATTCAGTAGTCTATTTCTGTTGCACTTTCCCGGGAGTTACCTCCGGCGGACGTTATCCGTTATCCTGCCCTGTGGGGCCCGGACTTTCCTCATGCCAATACCTTTCGGCAACATGGCACGCAACGGACAGAGCTACCATACGTCCCATAGTATACCACAAAACTGTAGATTTGTCAAGTGGAAAAAGAAGCAGCATCGGTCGTCCGTGGCCTTTGCTGCTTCTGATATTTGCCTTTATTTTTCTTCAATGCCCCAGATGAGCACCTTACCGGCGGTGCTGCTGTCGCTCCAGGTGTCGTAGGGACACACGAACTGGTTGCCAATGGACATAGCGACCTGTACGCCGGTGCCGCTGGGAGCAAAGCCGGTGTCGCCGCAGGTACCGATCTGTTCCCCACGCTCGACCATCTTACCGACCTCTGTGGTGCTGCTGCCCATGTTGTAGTACCAGGTGCGCAGACCCATACCGTGGTCGATGACGACGATGTTGCCGGTGTAATCCAGCACACCCACATATACCACCTTCCCGGCGTTGGCTGCGTACACACCGGTACCGGAGGCTGCACCATTGGTCACGCCGTTGTTCCGGTAGGTGTTGGAGGTGTCGCCGTTCAGCACGATGGCACGACCGAAGCCACGCAGGATCTGTCTGGAGCCGGGCATACCGTTGACGCCGCCCACACCTTCCAGGAAGTAGCCGGAGAAATGTCGTGTGGTTTCGGACTGAGCGGTGATCTCGGTGATCAGGTCTTCAAAGGCGGCAATGCTGTCCTCGGTGCGATACAGGTTCAGCAGGGTGGTGGATACGCTCAGGTTGGAGGTGCCAAAATCGATGGATTCCACTTGCAAATGGGTGGTCTGCGTGGTACCGCCGTAGGTGAAGGTCATGGCATAGTCACCGGCAGTGGCGTCGGGACGAATGGGAATCAGTGCTACGGCATATTCGCCTTCCATATAGAAGGTAGGCGTGAACCCAATGGACGGCTCACAGCTGAACTGGATCTTTTCGGGCGTGATGATATTCAGTGCGGTGACGGCTACGAAGCGACCGGGCTTGACGCTGTCCATACCCAAATAGAATTCCGCCGGAGCTGTGACCAGGCTATTGAACTGGTAGGCAAGCTCACCGGAGTAGGACCGCTGGGGATCGTCATACCACTGAGCCGACACGGACACGTGCAACGTGGTGTTGGCATCGAAGGAGAAGCTGGTGTTCAGGTCGGCATACATACCGTCGTACAGGGTGTTGCCATTGCCGTCTTGGATCTGCAGCGAGAAGTAGTCCGGCTCCTGGTCGAAGGATAGCTCAAAGCCGCCCTCCAGGGAATAATCCTTGATCTCTGTGGAGACCATAGCGGAGGTGTCGGAGAGCACATAATCACCGGTGTAATTCTTGTAACGCCACTGGGCAGCGCTGGGTGCGACGACCTTGTCACCGGACAGGGTCAGCACTGGCATAGCGGCGGCCTCGTAAATGCTTTCGGCGTATTCGGTGCCGATGAACTGCCGGGCATCCTGCTCTGCGATCTGGTATACAAGTCCTTCATGGTCTACGAAGTAGCAGGCCTGTGGATTGGGGTCGAAGTAGTAGGCGTAATCGTTGGCCTTTACGTTGTTGGCAAGAGTCACTTTGAAGTATTGCTGCCCCATCAGGGAATCCGGCAGTGCAACGATCTTGGTGGCGTTCTTCTGCATATTCAGAAAGAAGAGGATCATGTTTTCGGCAGTTTCACCGTCGCTGCGTACGAAGCGGTAGTTCTTGCCGTTCACATCGTCAATGGACAGCACCACAGCGGTCTTTTCGTCCACCGGGGCATTTTGGGTCTCTTTATAGCTATTCATGGCAACGGCTGTAGGGATCAAACACAGCACCAGCAGCACAGCCAGCACGATATATTTCTTCACGAAGGCGCACCAAACCTTTCTTCAATGTAACTCTATCTATCAATATTATTTCGACATAGCGTATGTGTGCGTATGCATCTACATCAGATCGGGTATATCAGAAGACATAAGACATAAAACGCTGATTCTATTATACACGGAACAAGTGCAAAAGTCAAGAGATTTTTGCAAAATAAGACTGCTGTGTTGCAGGAAGAAAATGGGGTGTCGGACGGATCGGTGTCCTACACCCCATTTTGAGATTTCTATTTGGCTTCGGTCAAGGGCAGCGTCAGACATACGTCTCGGATATCGCAGTTCTGCTGCAGCGCTGCGGCAATGTAGTAGCCGGCGTTCTCACCCATCTGGAGGCAGCTGCCGGTGACCCGATAGGACGCCAATGCTTCTCTGGTGCCGGAAATGCATCGGCCTGCCACCACAAGACCGTGGTAGTTTTTCGGGATCAGCCGTTGTTCATGCTGTCACGCTGCCGGGATAGATTGATGGCGCCCTCCGGCAGATTGGCAAGGTGTTCCAGACTGCGGCCGGTACCGATGGCGACGCAGGACACAGCCTTGTCTGCGACCCTTGTCCGAATGCCGGTGGCGTAACCGATGAGTCTGTCCAGTCCATAGAGCAGGGAACCGCCGCCGGTCATAACGATGCCGTTTGCCAGAATATCGCCGATCAGCTCCGGTGGGGTCCGTTCGATGACGGAGCAGACTGCTTCGATCACCGAAGTGATGGGCTCCTCCAAGGCGTCCGGGATCTCGGCAGACGAAATGCGCACCATCCGTGGCAGACCCTGCACCAGACAGCGTCCCTTCACGTCCAGCACCCGAGGTTCCTCACGAGGCCAGGCACAGCCGATCTTAATCTTGATCTCCTCAGCCGTCCGTTCGCCGATGAGCACATTGTGCTTGCGCCGGACGTAGCGGATGATGGCTTCGTCAAATTTATCGCCTGCCACCTTGATGGATTCGGAGACCACCACGCCGCCTAGCGAGATCACCGCAATGTCCGTGGTGCCGCCGCCGATGTCTACCACCATGTGTCCCTTGGGAGCGGAAATATCGATGCCGGCACCGATCGCAGCTGCCACCGGTTCCTCGATCAGGTAGGTACGCTTGGCACCGGCCTGGGTCGCCGCATCCACCACCGCACGTTCTTC
This sequence comes from uncultured Ruminococcus sp., assembly GCA_964623635.1. Taxonomy (GTDB): domain Bacteria; phylum Bacillota; class Clostridia; order Oscillospirales; family CAG-272; genus UMGS1696. Next base: position 1,470 of record CAZUUA010000019.1, on the reverse strand, counting down.
TACTTCTGTAATACCGCTGGGGACACAGATGATGACCCGTGGCCGAAAGAGCATGGTTCCACCGCAGGCTTTTTTGATAAAATGTTGGATCATCTTCTGGGTGATGTCGTATTGGGTGATGACCCCGTCCCGAAGCGGCCGAATGGCAAGGATGTTGCCGGGTGTCCGACCGAGCATCCGCTGCGCCTCTCTGCCGAACTTCAATATTTTTTCTGTATTCTTATCGATGGCGACGACGGAGGGTTCCTTCATGACGATGCCCTTGCCTTTTACATAGACCAGCACCGTAGCCGTACCCAGGTCGATACCGATGTCCTTACTCATCTGCGCTGCACCACACCTTTCTGCCAAAACACAAAATCCCTATTTTATTCTATTATACACTATTTTTTGCGGATTTGCAAGGTGTAATGCGAAATATGCAGAAAGAAGTGGAAAAGGCGCAGACCCACGGCGGTTGACAATATTTCAGCCACGGGTGTAAAATGTAGGAAAGTTGGGTAACCTGATAACATAACAAATCAAAGGAGAAAGACCATGGACGAAAAGATCCTATCCAGCGCACAACTAAAAGCCTACGAAAGCCATTTGCAGCGAGAAGAAAAAAGCGCCGTCACCGTGGAGAAATACCTCCGGGATGTCCGGGCTTTTTTTGTCTTTATCGGAGAGAGAGCGGTGACCAAGGCACTGGTGGTGGCGTACAAGCAGCATCTGCAGGAGAAATGCTACGCCATCCGCTCCATCAATTCCATGCTGGCAGGCGTGAACAGTTTCCTTCAATATATGGAATGGGGAGACCTGCGTGTCCGTTCCCTGAAGGTGCAGCGGCAGGTGTATGCGGCGGAGGAGAAGGAGCTGACCAAAGGGGAATACGACCGGCTGCTGCGTGTGGCAGAGAAGGATGGACAGCTGCACCTGATCCTGCAGACCCTGTGCGCCACGGGGATCCGGGTGTCGGAGCTGCAATACTTTACGGTGGAAGGGGCAGAGAAAGGGGAGATCGTGGTGAGCTGCAAGGGAAAAAGCCGCACGATTCTGCTGCCCACGGCGCTGAAGCGAAGACTACTGCGGTATGCCAAGGAGAGAAGGATACAAACCGGCGTACTCTTTCTGGGCAAAAGCGGCAAACCGCTGGACAGGCGCACCATATGGGCAAAGATGAAAGGGCTGTGCAAGGCGGCCGGGGTACAGGAGAGCAAGGTGTTTCCCCACAATCTGCGGAAGCTGTTTGCCCGAACGTTCTACGGCATGGTGAAGGACATTGCGGCGTTGGCGGATATCCTTGGCCACAGCAGCATCGACACCACCCGGATCTATATCATGACCACCGGTCAGGAACACCGCAAGCTGCTGGAACGCCTGGGACTGGTGTAGGAAAATAAAAAAAGACATAATTCATATTATGTCGAATGTGTCATAATTCATATTATGTCGTGTTCGAATTACATAATCAACAATGCAATCCCTACG
>CAZUUA010000018.1:0-35791 GCA_964623635.1 uncultured Ruminococcus sp. | reverse complement strand
ACGAAAAATCTGCCGACGCATCTGCATCATCAGAATTGTGCGGTGGCGCCTTAACTATACAATAAATATAAGGAAAGCATATATGCAATTCAAAGAATTTTTATCAAGTAACATCGTTCGTCTGGATGGTGGTATGGGCACGCTGCTGCAGGAAAAGGGACTGACGCCGGGAGAGCATCCGGAGCTCTGGAACCTGACCCATCCGACCGTCATCACCGACATCCACCGGCAATACTACGACAGCGGCGCAAACGTGGTCTCCACCAACACCTTTGGGGCAAACTGCCTAAAATTCTCCGATATCGAATTGGACGAGATCCTTTCTGCCGCCTTCCGGAACGCTCGTGCTGCCAGAGACACAAGCACCAACCCTGCGGAAAAGTTTATCGCACTGGACATTGGTCCCACCGGCAAGCTCCTGCGGCCTCTTGGAGAATTGGACTTCGAGGAGGCAGTGGAAATTTTTGCCAAAACGATACGGCTGGGCGTGCGGTACGGCGCAGACCTGATCTTCATCGAGACCATGAACGACAGCTACGAGACCAAGGCTGCGGTGCTGGCTGCCAAGGAAAACAGCGACCTGCCTGTACTGGTGTCCAACGCCTATGGAGAGGACGGCAAGCTCATGACCGGTGCCACGCCGGCCGCCATGGTTGCCATGCTGGAAGGACTGGGCGTGGACGGACTGGGTACCAACTGCTCTCTGGGACCCAAGCAGCTGCAGCCGGTGGTAGACGAACTGCTTCGCTATGCCTCTGTGCCGGTACTGTGCAAGCCCAACGCCGGTCTGCCCCGAGACGAGAACGGCAGGACGGTCTTTGACATAGATGCCAACGATTTCGCCATGGAAGTATCCGAAATGGTAAAGAAGGGTGTGCGCATCTATGGAGGCTGCTGCGGAACCACACCGGCCTATATCGCTGCCACCGCCGCCTTGACGAAGGACCACGCTCCCCTGCCCGTCGCCGACAAAAACCGCACGGTGATCTCCTCCTACACCCACGCTGTCTCCTTTGACGAAGGTCCCATTCTCATTGGAGAGCGCATCAATCCCACCGGCAAAAAACGGTTCAAGCAGGCGCTGCTCGAGCACGACATGGACTATATCCTGACCGAAGGGCTCCGGCAGCAGGAGAAAGGCGTACACGTGCTGGACGTGAACGTGGGCATCCCGGACATCGATGAGCCAACGCTTTTGACGGATGTAGTAGAAGAACTGCAAGCCGTCACGGAGCTACCGCTGCAGATCGACACCTCCGACCCGGTCGCCATGGAAGCGGCACTGCGGCGATACAACGGCAAGGCCATGCTCAATTCGGTGAACGGCAAAAAGGAGAGCATGGAAGCGGTGTTCCCACTGGCCAAAAAATACGGCGGTCTCATCGTTGCCTTGACCCTGGACGAGGATGGCATCCCCACCACAGCGGAGGGACGATTTGCCATTGCCAAGAAAATATTGGACACTGCAAAGACCTACGGCATTGCGAAGAAGGATATCATCTTTGACACCCTTGCCATGACGGTCAGTGCGGATCAAAATGCTGCCATAGCGACCCTGACTGCCCTGCGGCGTATCCGAGAGGAGCTGGGCTGCCACACGTCGCTGGGGGTCTCCAACGTGTCCTTTGGGCTGCCGAACCGGGACGTGGTCAATGGGGTTTTCTTTGCCCTCGCCTTGGAAAACGGACTGTCGGCTGCCATCATGAATCCCCATTCTGCAGAAATGCAAAAGACCTACACCACCTGGCGTATGCTCCATGGATTGGACGAAAACTGCGCCGGGTACATTGGTGCCGCCGATGGATTTGGCACTACAACTGTCGCACAAGCAACCGTCACTGCCACCGCCGAAACGGGTACGGGACTATCCTATGCCATTCGCAAGGGACTGGGTGAAAAGGCCGCTGCGGAGACCAGAGCGCTGCTGACCGACAAGGCGCCGCTTGCCATTGTGAACGAGGAGATCATACCGGCGCTGAACGAGGTGGGCAAAGGCTTCGAGGAAAAGACAGTGTACCTGCCCCAGCTGCTGATGAGTGCCGAAGCTGCCAAAAGTGCCTTTGGGGTGATCAAGTCTGCCATGGTCCAGCGTGAGACGACAAACACCGATGCAGACCAGGCAAAGACCTTTGTGATCGCCACGGTGAAAGGGGACATCCACGACATCGGCAAAAATATCGTAAAGCTGCTATTGGAAAATTATGGATATCACGTCATCGATCTGGGCAAGGACGTAGCCCCGGAAACGATCGTAGAGGCCGTCGTACAGCTGCACGCCCCGCTTGTCGGTCTGAGTGCGCTGATGACCACCACGGTACCAGCCATGGAAGAAACGATCCGGCAGCTACGGCAGGCAGCGCCCTGGTGCAAGGTGGTAGTCGGTGGTGCGGTGCTAACCAAGGAATACGCCGACAAGATCGGTGCCGACGCCTACGCCAAGGACGCCATGGAAACCGTACGCTATGCGGAGACACTGGGGTGAAAGAAAGGCAGGCGATCGGCATCCCAACGCTCCACGGTGTCTGTGACACGGTGTCTGCGACGCAGGTGTACTTGACTTCTTGCGGCTTTTCTGGTATACTATATGCGAACCAACGGCAGTGCTGCTGGTGCATCCTTGTGAGAATCCACATTTTTCGCTGTCGCTATCGGGTTATCATATATGCATTTCGCATATGAAGCATAGGAGTTTTCGTAGTATGCAAACCAATATCGTGATCATCGGTGCCGGTCCGTCTGGCATTTTTACCGCTTTGGAAATGCTTCGCCGCGGGACCAAGCAAAAAATCCTTCTTGTGGAAAAAGGGCAGCCTGTGGAAAAACGCCACTGTCCCAAGGCGCAGACCGGACACTGCATGAACTGCAAGCCGTATTGCCACATCACCACCGGTTTTTCCGGCGCCGGTGCCTTTTCGGACGGCAAATTGTCTCTGAGCTGTGAGGTCGGCGGCGATCTCCCGTCTTTGATCGGCGAACAATTGGCGCAGGATACCATTGATTATACCGATAAAATATATCTCGAATTTGGTGCGGACACCCATGTGGAAGGTCTTGCCAACACCGACGAGGTCAAGGACATCCGGAAGCGTGCGATCCAGGCCGGTCTGCGTCTGGTGGACTGCCCCATTCGGCATATGGGCACGGAGAAGGCACAGAATATTTATCATGCCATCGAAGAATATTTGGCGGCAAACGGCGTGGAAATGCGTTTCGGTTGGGAATGCACCAATTTGATCCTGGAAAATGCCACCTGTCACGGCGTGATCATCACCAAATCCAACGGCAATCAAACGGAAGAAATTTATGCAGACCACACAGTTATCGCCACCGGTCGTCGTGGTGCGGATTGGTTAGAGCGAATCTGCGCCGAGCACAACATCGCACACCAGCCCGGGACGGTGGACATCGGCGTGCGTGTGGAGGTGCGGAACGAGGTGATGGAGCAGGTCAATCGTGTTTTGTACGAATCCAAGCTCATTGGGTATCCGAAGCCTTTCAAGAACAAAGTGCGCACCTTCTGCCAGAACCCCGGCGGTTTCGTCAGCCAAGAGAATTATGACAACGATCTGGCTGTGGTCAACGGACATTCGTACAAGGATATCAAATCGGACAATACAAATCTGGCGATACTTTGTTCCCACAACTTCAGCGTGCCCTTCAATCAGCCCATTGAATATGCCCAAAAAATCGGCGAATTAACCAATATGTTGGGTGCCGGACACATTCTGGTACAGCGATATGGCGATATTTTGGACGGGAAGCGCACCTGGCCGAAGGAACTTTCCCAATCGAATCTGCGTCCCACTCTGCCCGATGCGGTAGCCGGCGATATCACCTCTGCCATGCCATACCGTGCCATGACCAACATCATTGCGTTCATCCAAGCGGTGGATCACGTGGTGCCCGGTTTTGCTTCCATCGAAACGCTGCTGTATTCTCCGGAACTAAAATTTTACAGCAACCGAATCAAAATGGACGAGCACTTCAACACCAGCGTAGCCGGTCTCCATTGCCTGGGAGATTCCAGCGGCTGGACCCGTGGACTGATGATGGCCTCCGTCATGGGTGTGCTCATGGGACGAGAGCTTGTGGAAACATAAATTTCAGGCATGGTGAACAAAAATTGCACCGGTGTAGCGGCAGCATTTTATGAAGCTTGATGTTCTATCCGGATACGCCATTGGCCAAAATGTGCTATACTATATGTAAAATATTTCGTTTCCCTTACACGGCTTTGCGCCTGCTTGCAACAGGTGTGAGGCCGTTTTCCTTATGCAAAAAAACGGTATGACCGTGGTATGCACCCCGTACGAAAATTTCGCATAAGAGATACACGCCACTGCATACCGTTTTTGCAATGCGTAAGGAACCTTGGTCACCGTTCACGGAAGGCAATTGTCTTTTGGATAAACCTTATTGTGCATCGGCCAGCGCTTTGGTAATCTCGTTCAGTCGGTTCTGAATGGCTTTTTCCCGACCGGCCGCATAGGAAGCAAAGGTCAGGGTCTGCTTGGTGAAGACCTCACGCCACAGGGCATCGTAGCTGCACCAGTCGTAGCAGTACATACAACCCAGGTCGATCATGGAGGTGTCCAGACAGATCTGCACCATTTCCGCCATGGTCTCGTCACGGGCTGCCTTATACTTCATGGTGGTCTCGATGTAAGCGTCCTTCACCAACCGTTCGCCTTCGTAGGACAGCCATTCCAGCACGGCGCCAAACAGCTCCGTATCGCTGACAAACTTGGGCATGATGTAGGTCATCACGTCGTAGTTGGCGCAGATATAGTCCTTTTGCGCAGCGCTGTACTTGGGGATCGGCAGGATCGTGTAGTCGTCCTCCATTTCCTTCAGTTGGTCAACGGCAAAGAAGAACCCATGCAGGAACAGAATATTTCCGCTGGCAAACTCTACAGCTGTATGCCGGTATACCTGATTCTTCTCCGTCCATACGGCATCGTTGTGGAAGATCTCATAGGCCTTCTCCATTATATCCATGTAGGCGGCATCGTTCCACAGCAGTGTCAGCTGGTCATTGGCATCCTTGTCCACGGACTTGGCACCGCCGGCTGTGATCAGTGAAATACCCAAAATATTTTCGTCAAAGCAGGTCATGCCCCACTGGTCGTCCCGGGTGTATTCGCCGTCCCCGTTCAGGTCGGACCTGGCAAGCGCTGCCTTTTCCATCAGCATATCCTGGGTCCAGGTGCCCTCTCGTACAGCCGTGTACAGCTCCTCCGTGGAGACACCCACATTGGTTGCCAAGCTGGTGTTGACCATGATGGCAGAGGTGTCCACATACATGAGCAGATTGGAAGCAGAGGCTGCGTAGTAGGTCTTGCCGCCAAGGGACATTTCCTCGGTCACCGCCGGGTGCCACCAGGACGCAGACAGATCCAGATACTGTGCATCCTCCAAGGGTCGCAGAGAGCCCTGCACCATCATATCGATGGAGAACCGATCCAGCTGGTTCATGGCGGCATAGGTATCGTCTCCGGCTGCCACCATTGCATTCGCCGTGGTGATCGCTGCGTTGTACTGCTGCTTGTCCTCCACGAACTCGATGTCCAGCCGATCCTCGGTGTTGATCTCCATATTGTAGATGGCGTCGTTCAGCACTTCCCCGTTGGCTTCTTCCCGGGTGATATGGCAATAGTCGTTGTAATAGCTGGACAGCAGGTTGAAGGTCATGCCGTCAAAGGTCAGCTCCTCCGGCAAATCGGGATGCTTTTCGGTCTCCACGGCTTCGGTCTGTGCTGTCGTATCGGTGGTTTCGTCGGTGTTGGTGGTCTCCTTCGTGGTACTGCCGCAGGACGTAAGCAGCAACGCCAAAAGCAGTGCGGTCATTTGCTTTGCGGAAACGTTGCGGTTCATACTGTTCTCCTTTCCTGTATCAAAGTCCCATAGCGTACATACCCAGGGTACGGGCAGCTTCGGCGGCGATTACGGCCAGTCCGCTGTTGTCGTAATGCCCGGAGGCCTGGGGATTCAGGTATCGTTTGTCGTAGGCAAGCTTGGCTGTGATCCGGGTCAGCATCAGGAAATCGTCGTCCATGGTGCAGGCGCGCTCCTGGGCCCGCATGATGGCTTCGTCCTTCCACGGGGTATCGTAGCAGAAGTAGCCAACACGGATGATCCCGAATTTATCGATCCCGAAATCTTCTTTGAGTGCATTTTTATAGGCGATGAGCTTTTCCAGATATTCGTCCTCGGACAGGCCACGGATGGCATCGGATTCGCCCTGCAGCCAAATGTAGTACCGTCTCTCGATAGGCTCCGGCTGGCAGGTGTGCAGGCAGTCGTCGATCTTTTCCTTGGCCTGCCGGTAGATGGCACCGTCTCTGACCCACTGGTCGATGTTGGTCGCACCCTGTGCCGCATGGACTGCCGCCACCAGTACCTTGCGATATTTCCGATACACGTCCACGAAATCGGGCACCATATTGCCCAGCCCAAAGCAGGCGCCGCCCAGATAGGGTTCGAAGTCTTCGCCCACCGGATGCTGCAGGGGCACATAGGCGTGGGACTTCAGCCGATATTCCATAGCCCCAGCCACCGGTCGCAGATCCTCCGGTACGCCAGAGGTTTGCCCTTCCATATTGCTCTGTCCGCCAAAAATCAACAGATCCATAATGTTGTTCTCCTCTATATTGCTGCCATATCGGCTTGTTTTTCTATCGCATCGCCACCGCCTCAATCCGGCAGGATCGGGATCGGATGGTGGTATCGGGTGTGGCAAAGCTCCGTCAGACTGCTCGAACGCACGCACACCCTTTCTGCAGCGATTCTCACACTATACACTATAGCAGATTTTTACATAAATTGCAAGGTGTAGATCATAAAAAAGTGCAGATTTGTCCAGATTTCTCGCTTTTTCCTATGGACAAACCGGAAAAAACCTGCTATACTGTAAGTAGAGCGCTATACTGTAGGTAGAGGGCTATACTGTAGGTAGTCGGTGGCACGCTGTATCTCACCGAAACCTTTTCTTGGAACTTACCATCACCCAAAGGAGGTGCTGTTTTATGAAACATCTCACCGAAATGAAGCTTGCGGTACGACAAAAGCCGGATGGGGAATATTGTCAAACGGAGCTGCTGCGGTATCGTACCCTGCGCCAGCATTACGGAGACGGTGCCATGATGGCCGCTGCCCTGTCTTGGAAAGCTTGGTTTAAAAACTATCCTATATACATCTATCCCCACGACCGGATCGCCGGGTCCCGGCATGGCAACTATGTGACCGATCCGGATCCGCTGGAGCTGCGCCGTGCCAGAGCTATGTGTGGCTCCTACGGACAGCTGGGCTTCTGGACCAATTCCGACCACTTTGCCCCGGGCTACGATCGGTTTTTGCAAGAAGGCATTGGCGGCACCATGGCACGGATCGATGCATCTTTGCTGAACCACCGGGACGAGCCGGACAAGGTGGAATTTCTTTCGGCACAAAAGGCAGTGCTGACCGGGTTCTCCACCTTTGTACGCCGACACAGCGAAGCCGCACGGGAAATGGCCGGGACTGTGACCGACATAGATTGCCAAAAGGAGCTGACTGCGTTGGCGGACGATCTGGCCAAGGTGGTCTGGGACAAGCCCGTGACCCTGCGGCAGGCGCTGAATCTGGTGTGGCTGTGTCACCTGACCTTCCACTTCCAAGGCAAATACGCCATGGCGCTGGGACGGATGGATCAATATCTGTACCCCTTCTATCGCCACGACATCGATGCCGGCATCCTGACACCACAGGATGCAGAGGATCTGTTCGGCTGCACCTTCATCAAGCTCACGGAACATCGTTGGCTGGGCGGCGACGACACGGTGAACATCTGCATCGGCGGTATCACACCGGAGGGTGACGAAGGCATAAGCGAGCTGTCCTACGTGATCCTCCATGCGGTGCGAGACTGCAACGTGCCCGGACCCAATTTGTCTGCCCGTCTCCACGAGGGAATGCCCGACAAATTCTTAGACGAATGCCTACAGGTCATTGGCACCGGACTTGGCTATCCGGCGCTGATGAACGACCGGGTCAACATTCCCACACTGCTGTCCCACGGCTATTCCCTGCCCGATGCCCGGAACTACTGCTTCGTGGGCTGCATCGAAAACTTCATTCCCGGTAAGCAGCCGGCTTGGTCCGATGGTCGCTTCAACGTGCCGCAGTTTCTGGAAGCGGTGTTCTACCGTGGCACCTCTGCTATGGACGAAAATTATTTGGGTGTGGACACCGGTGCGCTGGAAGATCTTGCCACCATGGACGATTTCATGAAGGCCTTTGAAGCGCAGATCGCCTTTGCCGCCTCGGAGTATGTTGCCATTTTCAACAACGAAAACGAACGATACAACTACCGCCACTATGCACAGCCCTTTATGTCCCTGTTCTGTGACGACTGCATCGACCGGGGCATGGACATCAACTGCGGTGGTGCGGTGTATCCGTCTGTACACGGCGCCGGCTGTATGGGGATCGCCACCATTGCGGATTCCTTGGCAGCTGTGGAAAAGCTGGTGTATATCGACAAGGTCTGCTCACTCACCACGCTGCGGGATGCTATGAAGGCCAATTTCGCAGGCTATGAAACCCTCCGTGCCCAGCTGCAGAATGCACCCAAATACGGCAACGACGACGATTTCGTGGACAAATATGCCATTTGGTATGTGGAATATCTGCACAAGGTATTTTCCAAATACCACACCAGAGACGGCGGTGATTTCTACACAGCCATTGCCAGCAACGTCCAAAGCGTCTCGGCCGGGTATGTCACCGGTGCAACCCCCGATGGACGGCTGTCCGGCACACCCTTGTCCGATGCGGCGTCTCCCACCTATGGCGTAGACAAGCATGGACCCACCGCTGCGTTTTTGTCCCTGTGCAAGCCGGACTATCGCCTGGTCTCCTGCGGTACCGTGGTCAACCAAAAATACACGCCGGATATGCTGACGGATCCGCTAAAGCGTGCTGCACTGACCGCCGCCATTCAGGTGTACTTCCAGCGTGGTGGACAGGAGGTGCAGATCAACTGCGTATCTCGGGAGACCCTGAAGGATGCTATGGCGCACCCGGAAAACTATGGCGATCTGGTGGTACGTGTGTCCGGCTTCTCGGCCTACTTTGTGACGCTGGGTCGGGACGTACAGGAAGACATCCTGCACCGCACAGAGCACGCACAGATCGGATAACAATTTATAAAGGATACATATCATGAACAAAACTGCCAAATGTGCTGTATTTATGGGACACGACGTCCCCTTCGAGATCCGGGAATATCCCATTCTGCCGCCACCGCCGGGCTATGGTGCGTCCACACTGCTGGCCAGTGGTATTTGCGGTACCGACCTACACATCCACGCCGGCCGGTTGGGCAGTGATGCGGAGACCATGCTGGGGCATGAATTCGTGGGACGGCTGTTCGACTGTGATCCCACCGAAGCGGCTGCCTATGGTCTTGCCGTGGGAGATGCGGTCATTGCCGACATTGCGGTGCCCTGTGGGGAGTGTCCCCTTTGCCTGTCCGGAGACGACGCCAACTGTATCCGGATGCAGTGTACCAACGAGGAGTCCGTCACCCATGCACCCCATTTCTTCGGTGGCTACGGAGAAGTCAACTACACGCCTCTTGCCAATTTGGTGAAGATCCCGGCAGAACTGGATCCCCGTATGGTCTGCACCTTCGCTTGTCCCGGCCCCACAGCGCTGCACGCCTTTTCCATTGCCAAGCGTGCCAACATTGAGCTTTCGTCCATGCACACCGCCGTGGTACAGGGACTGGGACCGGTGGGTATGTTTGCGGCGCTGTATCTGTGTGCCATCGGTGTGGAAAACGTGTATGCCATCTCCACCGGGAAGAATCCGGCACGAGAGACGGCGGCGCTGGGCTTTGGCGTCAAGAAGGTGTTCCATCTGAACGAAGACCATGCTGTGGAAAACCTGACAGAAGAGCTGCTTGCCGTCACAGGCGGTCTTGGCGTGGATCTGGTGTATGAGGCGTCCGGTGCACCTGCTGCGATCCCGGTGGGCATGGCACTGCTGCGGAACCGTGGGGTATATCTGATCCCCGGTCAGTATTCCGACCAAGGCACCGTTGCCATCTCGCCGGAGCTGATCACCTTCAAGGCACTGCAGATCCTTGGCTCGTCCCAATATTCCATGGTGGATGTGCGGGACTATCTGACCTTCCTGGCCGATCACCCTGCCCTGCACGAACGGATTCTGGCGCTGGGAAAGGGCTATCCGGTGGAAAAGGTCAACGAAGCCTTTGCAGATGCCTATGCCGGAAGGAATATAAAATCTATGCTTGTAAAATAAAACGAACACAAAAAATACCCCGGTGGGTTCTGCACAGTTCCCATACCGAGGTATTTTTGGTTTTTATCCACTACATTTTGAATGATATACAAATGTGAGAAACCTTGCCGGTATCTGGCTATCCCAAAACGCCATTTAGTACCTCCTGTTCTTTCCTGTACATTTTGCCGACCGATTGCTGACTTCAGCCTCGCTGATTTCAGCAAAGGTCCGCATGAGACTGCCTCTGCTATCCTGTCAACCTATTTGCGTATGTGTCATCTTCTCTTGTAGACCACGATTTCCGGGTCTGTGCCGTCCATGCCGTAGGTACAAACAAGAATGAAGCTTTCCCTTGCGACGACACCAAAGCAGGGATGTTGACCGTTATCAAACAAATTATGCACTTGTGCACCGAGGTAGATTTCGTGATCGTCCAAAAATTTGACCGCGTTCCCACTTGGCAGCGTGTATTCCAGATTGACATAGCTGCCAACAAGGGGATACAGCTCCGTGATCGTTTCCATCCCATCAATATGCAAGCCATTGATTTCCTCGATCAAGCCTTTTTTGAACGCCTGATAATGCTCCATGCCGCCGGTCAAAATGTACTTTGCCACAAAGCACTGCTTCCCAAATGGGCAACCGTTTGTCTTAGCACAGCCGGGACAGATTTCTCTCGACGGACATTCAGCGCAGTTTGCACCACAGATCGATTCGTTCATTTTGTTCCCTCCTTTGACCATACGGTCTGTTCATTTTCTTCGCTCCGAACCACATCCACTTGCTCGATGCCTGCACTTTCACAAGCTCGAAAGCCCACAAGCCTCCAGCCATATCGACCGATCAGGAAGAAGACAACCAGCAGCAGCACGATGCACAGCAGTATTCCCAGAACACGTTTCATTCGTTTCATCCCATTAGCCTTCCTTTTTCAGAAGCAGCATCATGGCAGTAAAATCCTGGGTCAGCATCGCCGATATTTCGTCCTGCGTGAAGCTGCACATTCCCGTGGCACACAGGGTTGCGATGCCGTAGGTGTGGACCCACGAATGCTCGAACAGTGCTTTGGCGGCTGCACCGGTCAGGCCGTAATCGTTTTGGATCGTGGTCAGACATTCCACCGCCACGCTACCCAAATGGGCATATATATCGGCAAAGGAGTGCACATCGTTTTTCTGCGACATAAATATGAGCTGGTAGAGCCGTGGTTCTTCTTTGGCGAACAGGATAATTTGCTCGCAAACCTGTTTGAAGATGGGCATATCGGTGCCGGTCTTATGGGCATAGGCGACAAAGCGTTCCATGGCGGCCACCTTCACGGCCTCCTGCACCTCCTGCATGGAATCGAATACGGTGAAGATCGGCGTGGCGGAGGTGTGCAGGGCATTGCCCAGTTCTTTGGCGGTCAGCGCATCCATTCCCTTTTGGGACACCACACCGACAGCGGCTTCGATGATCTGTTCTTTTGTGTATTTTGGTTTCGGCGGCATGATAGTTTATCCTTTGTTGTAAAATGCACGTTCTGCATCGTTGATTCTATTATATACGTTTTTCGCCATAAAGTCAATAGACTTCACAGAAAAGATACAATTGTCCACCAAAAAGCCTGCAAGCTCGTCTGGTACGGATACCAAACGAATTTGCAGACTTTCTTACATTATTATCTTATGCCCACGGATCGGCTTCCTTGGGGGTCTGGACACCGGTCAGCAGGTACTGTTCCCATAAGAACCATTTTTTGTCACTGCCACGCTGGCGCAGTTTGATCGGTCTGGGTGCATCGGCGCCGCCACAGGGGATAAAGAGCTTCATATACCCGGCTTCGTCATCCGAAGTGTGGTTGCTCTCTACAACGATTTTATACGGCTCGGTGGGCGTATAGTTGTTGTCCGGCTTGGCGCCAACGAAATAGGTGAACGGCAGATAGGTCTTGCCGTCCCGGAAACGGTCGTTCAGGAAAGAGAGCTCCTGACCGTTCAGAGGACGAGGACCACGGAGCCAGTTCAGCATTTCCGTACCAATCTCCCGGTCTGCGGTATAGGCGCACAGAGCCAGCACGGTCAGCGCTGCCGTTTGGTACGGGGTCTCCAATGCGGCTTCCGGAAGCTTCTGCATTTCTGCCAGGCTTTCCGGCAGGGACGTGAAGGTAAAGGTCTCCTTCTTGGTGCCCACCGACTTGGCCGCAGACTGCAGTGCATCCCCTGCCGCATCCTTGATCTTCTTTTCGGCTGTATATTTCAGTCTGTCAAAAAGTCCCATTTTCAACACTCCTCACTTAAAACTTACCGCCGCCACCGCCATGGGTCGTACCGGATGCGGACTGGTGCGTACTGCTGCCGCCACCGGAGGAACTGCTGTTTGCCTTGGCTGTACGGGTGACGGTATGGTACAGGAAGAGATCCCGGCTTTCGGTGATCTGCATACTGTCCTTTTTCATATAGCTATTTGCTGCCTTCTGGGCACGGACGGTCTTCAGCTGCCCCTTCATGTTGCCCACAATGATCTTGGCAATCACAAAGCCGATCAGCAGAGACACCGGGATCCACAGAGCAGACAGAGGTTCGTCCGGTTGTTCGCCAATGTCAACGGGTGTTTCTTCCCTTGCCTGGGTGATAAAGGAATCGCACAGGGTGGCATAGGTGTCGAAGGCGGCCACAAAGTCTCCGTCGGACAAATAGGGCTGGATCGCATCGCCGATATACTGGATACCGTAGTCGGTGAAGGCTTTGATCCCGTAGCCACAAGTGGAGATCCACCATTCGCCTTCCTCAATGCTGACCAGCAATAGCAGGCCGTCCCGGTTATCGCCGTAGCCAAATTCGAAAAGCTCATAGGCATAGTCGGCGTACTCCATAGCGGAATCGCCTTCCATGGTATCGGTGGTCAAAATGGTCACGTCCAAGCTCTGGCGAACGCTGATCTCGTCCAGTCTTGCGGTCAAGGCAGCGCCTTCTTCTTCGGTGAGCAGCCCTGCTATATCCACAAACCGGGGATAGGCATTCACGAAGCCATCCTCCGCAGCCACCGGCAGACACAGCACGCACAGCAGCAGCACCATGCAGGAGATCCATATCTGTTTTTTCATCGTATGTACCTCCTTACAAGATCGTGTGTATGAGCCACACTGCGGCATAGATGGCAACACCCAAGCCGGCGGTCAGACCCAACGTCCATTTGGTAGCGGCACCGTTGTCCAGCGGCAGGTCACCGACAAATTTGCCGGTCTGACCGTTCATGGCGAAAACGTATTTGTTCCCGTTCCAGGTGGTGTTCAGCAGCCACACGGGATACAGGGCATAGCGTGCCTTCCCACCAGAGAGCTGGATGCTGCTTTTTTCCGGCGTGACCGATGCATAGCCGGTGACCGTTTGGGCAAAGGCATCCTGGGTGGAAGTGCGAACTCTGGTATTGGCTCGCTCGATGCTGTCCTCGGCGCTGACGTCGTATTTGTCCGCCAGATACCCGGCCAGATAAGCGGTCTGGAAATCCACGGCACCCGACAGGTCGAAGGGCTCGATGGACTCCATCAGGTCGTCCGCCATTTTGGTAGAGCCGTCCACGGGCACACCGGTAAAGCCTACGTGACCACCACGGTAAATGGAGAAATATTGGGTCTCCGTATAGTCGTACCGGGCATCGCTCCAACGGCGCAGCTTGGTGGCACGATAACGCACCTGTGCCTCGGCATCGGTGTCGAACAGCCAGAACGGCACGTACACGCCTTTGATCTCGTCGATATGGTTTTGATCCTTGAATATCTTGGGAAGCAGTCGTTTGCCCTCCAGGTGGGACATGAGCTTTTCCTTGGCGGCTTTTTTGTCCAGCTTGAAGGGGATCACCAGATCCGGCTTCAGGGCACCGGCAAACTGTCCCATCATGACAACAGGATTGCCGCAGAAGGGACAAGCGGTCGCAGCGGTGTTGGCGTCTCCCACGATCTCACCGCCGCAGGACTTACAGACATAGGAACGCAGACCATCGGTCTCGCCATCCTGCCATTCGCTGCCGGCTGTGGTCTCCCACTCCATGGAGTCGGCCTTTTCCCCTTGCAGATCGGCATCGTAACCGGCCAAGGTCTCCATGTCGAATTCGGTATCGCAATAGGGACACTTCATTTTTTGCAGGGTACTGTCAAAGGCAATGGCACCACCGCAGCAAGGACACTTGTATTCCTGTAGATCAGCCAAAGTGCTCCCTCCTTTCGTATGTTTCTGTTATATCGGAATAAGGTTATCCATACATCGCTTTCTGGATAACCTTATCCTATCATCATATACTCTTCGTATTATGCTCAGCCGGGGAATGCAGCCAGAGCTTCGTCGGCTCTTCTTGCCAGATCGGCTCTGTCGCCCAGCACTGCTTCGTCAATGGCCTGACCGGCAGCGGCAGCCTTTTCCATAGCGTCGTCGGCACCGCTCATTACAGCCTTCATACCGGATGCCACGCCCTTCACGGCATTGATCTGCTGCTTCCAGGTGTTCTTGGCGTTGCTGAAGGTCTTATTGATCTTGAACAGTTCGTTGAAATACTTCAGGAATGCGTTGTATTCGCCGGTGCCCTTCAGTTTTTCCCGGAACTCGTACATACCCTCCACGTTCACAAAGGACACACGCATATTTCTCACCTTTTCGGTGCCGTTGCTGGTCTTCTTTTCCTCTTCTTCGTATTCGTAGTCCCGCAGGTCGGCGATGCGATATACGCAGGCACGGGTCTCCTTCCCGAAGAACATGAACTTGTAGGTCACCTGAACCACGGCCATCAGACCGATATCGGGAGCGATATAGATGTTGCCGGTGAAGTTGTGCAGCTTCTTTTCCTTATCCTTTTCCTTCAGCTTCGGCACAAAGTAATGCTCCCACAGCTTGGTACCTCTTTCTACCTGGGCAATGTGAGCCTGCACCTGATTCAGGTCGGCGTGCACACAGTCGAACACCTTCATGCACTTGGAACGACAGTTTTTCCGGCAAATATAGTTACCGTCTGCCAGCTTTTGTCCTTGGATCAAATTGACTTCTGCACCGCAAATCGCACACTTGTTAGCCATAGGTATAACTCCTTTTCTGTCACTGTTTGTTATGTTGGATTAAGATGCTGAGGATCCTGCATCTGCATAGGCTTCGGCCAGGCTGTAGAAAAATGCTTCCAGTGCCGGCTGTGTTCCGCTGGCCACGCACTGTGCGCCGTCCGAAAAGGTCAATGCGATGCTGGTGCTCTCCGCATCGGCTGCATGATTTTGGGTTTTGGATGCATGCGTTTCCACATAGGTGATCGTGTCGTTTTCCACCAACAGCGCCATACACGCATCCTTTTCTTCTGCCGTGATAGCACAGCCGGTCAGCTCTGTTTCCACTTCGTTCTGGTGGATGAAGCAGGTGGCGTCGAAAAGCCATTCGTCTGCTTCCTTTCGTAACCAAAAGGAATAGTTGACGCTGCGATCCATACCGGCATAGGAAATGGCAACGGCTGTGATCTCCTCCGGGGTATGGCTGGTAGGTGCGGGCGCTTGACTGCAGCTCCACAGCCCACCAATGCCGATGGTCAACAGGCTAAAAAGCATGGCCATCTGTATACACCGTTTCCACATACGGCTTACCCCAACTTACTGCCGCATTCCGGGCAGAACTTGGGGGTGTTCGCCGGATCGGGATTCTTCCAACCGCAGTTGCCGCAGAACTTGACCCCACTGCTCTCCGGCTTTGCATTGCCGCAGGATGCACAGAACTTGCCTGTGTTCACCGCACCGCAAGCGCAGGTCCAGCCGTCTTCAGCCTTGGCAGCCGGTGCAGCAGCAGGTTGTGCGGTGGGAACGACTTCCCGGTTCATGAGCAGCTCGGTGATCTCCTTCACCTGGTATTCCAGATCCCGGTAGTCGGGGCTGTGGGGGCTGTCCGGACACTGGGTACCGGTCAGGTCCACCTTGATCTCGTCGAACCAAGGCGATTCTACGAAGATCTTTACAATGAAGGAATATTCGTAGTTGTAGCGTGGCGGAGAATAGCTCTTGTTGTTGCCGTCGTTGTCCTTGTAGTAGATCTCCGAACGGTTTTCCTTGACCTCGCACTGGACGTTCTTCACCTGGTCAAAGGCGATCAGGTCGGGGTTCTCGTCCTTCCAGTCGCTGAAGAAGGTGACGATAAACTTCTTTGCCTCGGTGTCCACAAAGATCATTCTGGAACGACCATAGTGGCGATCCGGATGGAAGCCATCCAGCAGAGCGGCATTTTCTTCTCTGTATTGCAGCTGTGCCTTGATCTCGTCTACGGTGGAGTGGCGGCGTTCGTTGAACAGGGGAGAGAGCTTTTTGGCGCAGTCCTTGCACAGGTTGCCGTCCTCCAGCTTCCGGTTGCCCAAGAGGCCGATCTTTTCACCGCAGATATCGCAGTATTTTTTATCGAAAAGTCCCATAGTATACCTCCGTATTTTAAGGTATTATCGATACATGGTATTGTTATGTTGTACCGGGTATGTCATACCAAGTCGCCATCGTCGAAGGGATCACCGCATTCCGGACAGAACTTCGGAGGCTTCGTTCCCTTTTCCGGTTCCCAGCCGCACTTGTCGCAGCGATACTGAGGTACGCCGGTCGGCTTCTTGGCACCACATTCGGCGCAGAACTTACCCTTGTTCACAGCACCGCAGGAGCAGGTCCAGCCATCGTCCTCGGCAGGTCTCGGAGAACCGCATTCCGGGCAGAACTTACCGGTCGCCGTAGCACCGCACTTGCAGGTCCAACCACCGGCCGGCTTGGGTTCGGGCTTCTTGGCACCGCATTCGGGGCAGAACTTTCCGGTTGCCGTAGCACCACAGGAGCACTTCCAACCGTTGGCGGCAGGTGCAGGAGCGGCTTGCTGTTGTGCTTGCTGCTGTTGCTGACCCATGGCGAACAGGTTCTGGGCGTTCATACCACCGGCACCGGCAGCCATGTTCATGCCCATAAAGCCTGTCATTGCACCGGCAGAGTTACCGGCAGCGGTCTTCATGGCTTCTGCCTGGGCACCAACTAAGGTAGCGGCAGCCATGGTGGGGTCACGGTTGATGGCGTTGCGCTGTGCCTGCTTGATGAGATCCGCATCCTCGTCCGGCAGAGTCACGGACCCGAGAGCGATGCTGACCACAGTCAGACCACGGAGTGCACCCCATTTTTCGGACAGCGCCGCATTCATAGCGTTTTCCAGGTCTGTATTGTGGGTGACGATCTGGTTCGGCCGCAGCTCCATGTCGGACAGCTTGCCGAATGCCGGCTGCAGGGCGCTGATGAACTCTGCCTTCAGCTGTCCATCCAGCTCGTCACGGGTATATTCGGTGGATACGTTGCCGCATACGTTGGTATAGAACAGCAGCGGGTCGGCGATCTTGTAGGAGTACACACCGGAGCAACGAACGGATACGTCGATGTCCAGACCGATCTTGGAATCCACCACACGGAAGGGGATCGGATTGGGTGTACCGAATTTGTTGTCGATCAGCTCTTTGGTGTTGAAATAGTACACTCTCTGATCCATACCGGTGTCGCCACCATAGGTGAAGCGCTTCCCGATGGTCTTGAAGGTCTCCTTGATGCTTTCACCCAGGCTGCCGGAGAAGATGGAAGGCTCGCTGGAGCTGTCGTATGTAAATTCACCGGGTTCGGCGCAGACCTCCACGATCTTGCCCTGTTCCACGATGATCATACACTGTCCATCGGCTACGGCGATACCGGAACCATTGGTGATGATGTTGTCGCTGCCTCTGGTGTTGGTAGAACGACCGCTGACACGCTTTTCGCCTTTGCGCATCAACACATCCTTCGGCAATGCTTCACAGTAGAAATACTCTTTCCATTGATCTGCCAAGGTGCCGCCTATAGCACCAAGTCCTGCTTTGATAAGTCCCATAATACAGATTCCTTTCTATGCAATCGTTTGATTTCGTATTGTGTTAGTGTGCCACATGATCAGCCAACGGCACCGTCTTCGCCTTCGAAGTCATATAGCAGCGAGTCCACATAGACCTCCACCTGCTCGATGCTGTCGAACAGCATACCGTCGCCGATCACCTGGTAGTAACCGGTATCCGGATTCATCTTATACGTATACGTCAGGTCCACGGCATATTCCGCATAGGTGTCGATCTCTTCGCTGTCGTCATCCATGCCACGATACATACCAAATTTCAAAACGTAATGGTTGTAGTGATATTCGGGTCCCATATATTCCAGCGCATAGCCGTTTGCCAGACCTTCCTCCAGCTCGAAGCCGTAGTTGTACTGGAACCATTGGAGGGTCTCATATCCCAGAGAACGAATGTCCAGCGGAGCGATGTCGAGCCAACCCTCTGTCGGTACCATCGTGTAGGCATATTCCAAGCTCATGTTGGGACGCAGCTCGTACATGGCTTCTTCGTTCTGCACCGTCACGTAGACGTTGCTGTACGAATCGCTGTAGTTGCACCGGAGCAGAATCGGTTCCCCGATCGTACCTTCGTACAGAGGAGCGGTCAGGTCGTCCACAAATTCGGCGTCCTCGGTGATCTCCGACGGATAGATGCTGATCCAGCTTCCTTCACCCGGCAGCAGTGCAAAGAGCTGTTCCCCTTCGCCCAGCACCACGGCACCGTTTGCAAACACGGGCAGGTATTCCACCACTCTGTCGTATTTCAGGCACTCCCGGATATCGTCCTCGTCCCAGTCGCTGCCCACCAGCTCGATGTACATGGCGCCGCCCATGCAGCCCTTCTCCTCGATGAGCGCCTGCAGATACGCATACTCGGCGCCCCAATACGGATTGTCTGCATGGGAAACAAATGTGATATCGGTGGTATCGTTCACAGCTGCGTCGGGCTCGATGGCCGGTGCAGTGGTGTCTTCCGCTTCAGCTGTAGTGTCCTCTGCTTCAGCTGTAGTATCTTCGGCTTCGGCGGTCGTGTCCTCTGCTTCGGCTGTGGTATCTTCGGCTTCGGCTGTGGTGTCTGCACTGCCATCAGCGGATGTACCGTCCTCCAGCGCACCCATAGCGGTCAGCAGTGTATCGTTCAATGCTTCGTCCAATTCCGGGTTTCCCGTAGTGCAGCCGGTCAACAGCAGCATACAGAGCAAACACAGAGAAAGCGAATATTTCTTTTTTCTCATGGATCAAAATCCTCCTATTCTATCGGCGAAACCATGTTCTACAAAAGGCACTGACATTTTTGACGAAAGCCATTTTCCCCGACAGACAATTTTTTTGCGTATAGTCAATTTTTTATTGCCAGTTTATTGACTGAAACCCAAAACTATGGTATAATAGAATCAGGAACACATAGGCTGGCTCTGCCTGCATTGGCGTGCATAGGAAACTTACACAGAACCAACCCATTCTTGACATATACATATCCTGTCCCACCGATGGGCTCTCTGTGCACCGGCACGTGCACCAGAGCGTCCTTCTGTGGAAGTGTCCCATACGGAGAAGGGTCCTTTCTGCATCCCCTGCGGTCTGCGAAACCGTCGGATGGTGGAGCCGTCACACGTGTGGAATCTTTCGGAACTGTATACCTGTTGTAGTCCCTGCTTCTATAGTATACCTGTTTTTGGCGACTTTGTCACCCACCCAAACCCCAAAAAGGTGGGGACGGAGCAAAAAAAATCGTCAAAAAGGTGAGTTTTGGGCAAAAAAATGCTGTTCATGGTTGTTGACTCGCCAACTTTGTAGAAATGAAGGAAATATCAAAATGAAGAAGTTTCGCATTATCCTGCTCTTCGCACTGACACTCTCTCTGCTGCTGCCGACCTTTTCCGGCTGCGGCAAAAAGACACTGCTGGATCCGGATGAGCCCATCACGCTGACCATGTGGCACGTGTACGGGGAACAGGCCGACTCGCCCATGAACCGCCTGATCGAGGAATTCAACCGCACCACAGGCCGGGACAAGGGGATCATCATCAATGTTTCGCTGATGTCCAGCACCGCACAGATCGGCGAAAAGCTGCTTTCTGCCCAGCGCAACGAGGCAGGTTCTGTTGCTATGCCCGATTTGTTCTTCTGCCACAACAACAATGCCATGGAGCTGGGGGCAGACAATCTGCTGGACTGGCAGGACGTTTTTTCCAAGGCGGAGCTGGCAAATTATGTGCCGTCCTTTCTCGAAGATGGCATGGTGGAGGGACAGCTTTCGGTATTTCCCATCTCCAAATCCACCCATTTGTTGTTCATCGCCGGTACCCAGTTTGACCGGTTTTCGGCAGAGACAGGCGTGACCTACGACGATTTTGCCACCTGGGAAGGCTTTTTTGACGCAGCTGCCACCTACTACACCTGGTCCGGTGGCAAACCCTTCTGTGCCTTTGACTACCCGATCCGCATGGTGGAGCTGTATGCAATGGAAAAAGGAGCCACGGAGCTGTACACCGACGAGGGCTGGTACGACTTTAACGAACCGCTTTTGCGTGAAGGCTGGGATGTGCTGGCCGATGCGCTGGTCAAGGGGCACGTGATCGTGTCTGACCTGTACTCCAACACCCAGGTGATGACAGGAGAGGTCATGTGTGGACTGGGGTCCTCTGCCTCGATCCTGTATTATAACGATACGGTCACCTATCCGGACAACACCTCGGAGCCTATGGATCTGCAGGTACTGCCTCCACCGGCGGCCGCTGGTACCGATCTGCTGGTGACACAGGCCGGTGTGGGACTTTGCGCCACCAAGACCACCGAACAAAAGGCAGAGGCGGCGGCTGTGTTTGCCCGTTGGCTGACAGAAGGGGAACGAAACCTGGCGTTCTGCGTGGAGACCGGCTATATGCCTGTCAGCACGGATGCCTTTGACGCGATCGCAGACTACAGCTTCGCCAGCACCGCATACCAGAACCTGTACGCTGCGCTGAAGACCGTCCATGACACGGCAACGGCTGTTCGTGAACCTGCTTTTGTAGGCTACTATAACCGGATCTATGCCCTGTACGACGCCCTTCGGGAACAGCAAAAGCACTACCCTGCCCGGTACGCCGGTGGTGAAAATGCGGCAGAGCTGGTTTCGGAAACATGGGAGCTCTTCCGGAACGTGCAATAAGGTGGTGACAGCATGGTACTTTTTGCCCACCCTCCGAAGAAGCTGTCCCTGCGGCGCAAGCTGTTTTGGTATATGCTGCTCTTTGCGGTGCTTCTGCTGTTTTTGCTGCTCACCACGCTCAAGCTGCTGGGCACCTTCACCGGTACTCGTGCTCGTGTGGCATCGCTACTGCAGTTTCAAACGGCGGTTTTTGAGCAGCAGATCGACACCTATTTTGACAATTTAGCGGTGATGAGCGTACAGCTTTCGGAGACGCTCACAGAACAGATCGACGGCTATCTGACCGATAACCATGTTGCATTTGGTGCACTGCACGACCACGAAGACCATATCGAAGCCCTGCAGGAGGTGTTGATCGACCCACTGCGGCACAAGCTTTGGGAAGCAGACTGTTCCGGCGCATTCGTTTTGCTGGATACCCAGGTGAACACACAGGTGGAAGATGCGGCTGTGTCTCGGACGGGGCTCTATTTGCAGCGCAACAGTCTGGAAACAGTGGACACCCGTGTACTGCTGTATCGGGGACTGGCGCATATCGGCAAGGCGCACGACTGTATGCCCCACCGGAAATGGCGTCTGGAATTTCGCACCGATATGTTTCCGAACTATGATACCTTGCAGGCAGAAGCCTCCTTTCCGCTTCGTTCCAGCTATCGCATGACCGATGTGGTGCTTTTGCCCGGCACCGACCAACACGTGTGTCTCATGACCATTCCGCTATTGTCGGCCGACGGGACCTTCTACGGACTTTGCGGTTTTGAGATCAGCGAAGGCTACTTCAAGCAGACCTTTGCCCAGCGATCGGAGCTGGAACGTGCCATCTTCTGCATTTCCAGAAGCAAGGACGGACTGGATCTGGCAAACGACACACTCAGTGCCGGTGTGCGTGATGCATATTATTGGGAGCCCAACGGAGATTTTCAGCTGCGCACCGGGAAGGACGGACTGACGACCTACACCGGCGATACGGATGCATACATCGGGATCACCAAGGAGATCGTGCTGTGTCCGGGAGATGGCGCCACCTACATCAGCGTGCTCATACCCAAGCAGGATTACGATGGCATGGTGCTCCGGGACATGACCCGTGGGATCCTTCTGTTTTTCGTGTTTCTGGTGGCGGCACTGTCGTTGACCTTCTACTTCACCAAGCGATACATACAACCCATCAACCAGGACCTGGCGCAGATCCAGCAAAAGAAATACACCGATGCCACAGCCCATACCACAGAGACCGACGACCTGTTTGCCTTTTTGACCGAGCAGGATCGGATCCACGCAGAGACCCTGACCCGTGCAGAATCGGAAAAGGAGCAGGCGCTCAGTGTTGTCGAAGAGATCAAGGATCGCTATGCCGAGGCTACCAAGACCGCAGAACGCCTTGCCTATTCCCGAAAAGACGAGATCGATCCGTACGAATATGAAAACTTCAAGGCCGGACTACAGACCCTGACAGACAAGGAGCGTGAGGTGTTCGAATTGTATCTCAGTGGCAAGACCGCCAAGGAGATCGCACCGCTTCTGCACATCCAGGAAAGCACGCTGAAGTACCACAACCACAATCTGCTGGGCAAGCTGGGCGTATCGTCCCGGAAACAGATGCTTCGTTTTGCGGCCGTTCTGCAACAGGAGCAGAAAACGATATTTTCCTAAAGAAATACGAGAAAGCAAAAAAACCGATCGGACTATCCCAAAAGCTGGGCAGTGCGGTCGGTTTTTCTATGGGGTCACAATACAGGCGCTTGGTAATATTTCGTGTACCAGATCACCGTAAACAGAATGCCAATGGCCAGATAGCTGAGTCCCACCACCAGCAGGCAATGGTCACCCTGCTTTTTCAGTTCGCTCATCTTGCGTTCCCGGTAAGCGCCGTAGAATTCGTGGTGCCGTCTACCCATGGGCAGAAACGCCTGCACAATGTTCCGCAGCACAAAGGTGATACCGATGAACATTCCTTCGCCCTGCACGTAGACTAGCCCGGCAAACGCCGTCAGCAGTGTCCCCGATACGGTGAACCCGTCGGCCAGGATCCCCAGATTGGCTTCGATCCGATCCGTGAAAAAGCCTTTCATGGCGATCACAGCCAGCGTGATCAGGGATGCTACACCGATGCAAACGGCATATTTGGTCCATACTTTCTTTTTATCCGTATTCAATCTGCTTGCCCGTCCGTTCCGTCAATGGAGCATTTTTTGATACTTGGCTTCCTCGGCATCGTTGCAATGGACGAAGTGTCCCGGTGCAATTTCCCGGAAGGAAGGCGTATCCACCGTATAATCGTGCTCGGCCAATGGATTGTAGGTCACACGGACACGCTGCTTTTCATAGACCGGGTCCGGCAAAGGAATGGCCGACAGCAGCGACCGGGTGTACGGATGCAGGGGGTTCCGGAACAGCTCATCGGAATCGGCCAGCTCCACCATTTTGCCAAAGTACATAACGCCAATCCGGTCGGAGAAATACTTGACCACAGAAAGGTCATGGGCGATAAACAGGATGGTGAGCCCCAGCTTGTCCCGGAGATCGTTCAGCAGATTGATGACCTGCGCTTGGATGGATACGTCCAGTGCAGAGATGGGTTCGTCTGCAATGATCATTTCCGGCTGCATGATGACCGCTCTGGCGATACCGATACGCTGCCGCTGACCACCGGAGAATTCGTGGGGATAGCGGTCTGCGTGTTCCCGTACCAGTCCGACCATCTCCAGGATCTCGTACACCTTTTCATTGATGTAATCCTGGTCGGTCACGCCGTTGATGATCAGACCCTCCGCAATGATGTCTCGTACGGTCATACGAGGATCCAAAGAGGCGATGGGGTCCTGGAAGATCATCTGGATCTGGGTGATCAGCTTGCTCTTCTTTGCCACACGACATTGAGACGCATATTCCTGCTTCAGGGCCTGCAGCTTTTCGGGGTCACCGGCAGCAGCGGCAAACTTTTCGTTGTACTCTGCTTCCAGTTCGGCCAGTCTGGTGGCAGCGTATCGCTTATCGACACTCTTGCAATCGGCAACCGCTTCCTGCATGAGCCGCTTGTTTTCGGCCACAGTTTCCTTCAGTTCCCGCTGGATCCGCTCGATTTCAGCCTTGGCGTCCGCAGAGTTTTCGGCACGGAGCTTTTTGATCTTCTCCGATGCGTCCTTGCTGGCATTTGCTATGGCGTCCTTATAGGAACGAGTACCGGCGCTGACTCTTTGTCCTTTGAAGTATACGTTGCCGGAGGTGATGTCGTACAGCTTGATGATGGAACGGCCGGTGGTGGTCTTTCCGCAGCCGGATTCCCCCACCAGACCAAAGGCTTCGCCTTTTTTGATCTCAAAGCTGACGTCGTCTACAGCCTTCAGATCCTTGTGTCCCATGCGGAAATATTGACACAGGTGATCGACCTTCAGCAAAACTTCGTTATTGTTGTTCGACATCGTTGCTTCCCCTTTCCTTCATACGCTTGATACGCTCTGTGATGATCTTGGGCATTTCGACCTTGGGCGCATTGGGATGGAGCAGCCAGGTCGCCGCATAGTGCGTAGGCGAGACCTCATACATAGGCGGCTGTCTTTCGAAATCGATCTGCAGTGCATATTTGTTCCGGGCCGCAAATGCATCTCCCACCGGTGGATAGATCATGTTCGGCGGCGTACCGGGGATGGCGTCCAGCTTTTCGTTGGTGTCCAAGTCCGGCATGGACGACAGCAGTGCCCAGGTGTAGGGATGCTGTGGGTTATAGAACACTTCGTTTGCCGTACCGTATTCCACGATCTTACCGGCGTACATGACGGCGATCCGGTCTGCCATGTTGGCAACGACGCCTAAGTCATGGGTGATGAAGATGATGGACAGATTGTGTTCCCGCTTTAGGCGATTGATCAGCTCCAGGATCTGTGCCTGGATGGTCACGTCCAGTGCCGTGGTCGGCTCGTCGCAAATCAGAATATCGGGATTGGCAGACAGTGCAATGGCGATGACGATACGCTGCCGCATACCGCCGGAGAACTCAAAGGGATACTGCCGGTAGCGGATCCGGGGTTCGGGAATGCCCACTTCTTCCATGAGCTTGATGGCTTTTTCCTTGGCGATCCGCTTGGTCAGCGTATTGACCACCTGAGATGCCTTTTCCTTCAGGAAGTCGATGATCTCGATACAGCGCTTGTCCACGTCGAAGCTTGCCGCATTGTCCAGATCCGCACGCAGCTTGTCGATCACACGGTTGATCACAGAAACGATGGATCGGATCTGTTCTTCCGGCGCAATGACGGACTTGGGAATGACCTCCCAATCGACGTTCTTACCCTTGGCCAGCAGCGCTTCTCTCTTGGCCGTCTGCTTGGCGAAGCGTTCTTCTTCCTTGGGATTGTTCTTGATATAGAAGAAATACTTTTCGACCTCACGGACCAGTGCGCCGCCGGAGGTGTAGGCCAAGCTGTCCTTTACCGGCGCCAGGGGATCGATGGTATCCCGGACGCAGGTGTCCATACGCTTGCACAGCTCTTCGGCATCCTTTTCGGTGAAGCCGCCTTTTTCGAAGAAGCGAACCGCATTCTCCAGCTCCTCGATGGCTTTCCTTTTGTTCTCCAGCATTTTTTCGTTGGAGTACTTGACGGCGATCTTCTCCAGCTGGATAAACGAATCCATAAAGTCCTCGTTGAGGTACTTATATGCCATTTCGTTTGCCTGTTCTGCCGGCATTTTGCTCAGATCCTCACCCGGTTTTTTGAAGATATAATACCCGATGCGGAAGAAGTCGTACTTCGGTTGTGCCAGCATTTTTTCGGCGGTCTCCCGGATCGAAGCCAAAGCCTTTGCCGTTTCCTCGGAGGCTTCCAGCTTATTGGCGCTCATGGTGACGACCTTCTTCACGCTGTCCATGAGTGTCAGCTTGGCTTTTTCGGCACGCTTGACCGCAGCCAGCTCCGTCTTATGGGTGCTCAGCAGCTCGGTGTAGCCCACCGTGAAGTACTTGTCGTGGATATCCGCCAGCTTGTGCTCGATCAGGTTGAGCGTGGATACAACGTCCACCTTCTGCTTCTTATCGGTCAGGAACAAGAACTCGTCGATGATGGCGATCAGCTCCTCGGCGGCGGTATGGGCAGCGTTGTAGCTGTTCTCCAGCTTGATGGCGCAGATATTGAAATTGTCAAAGGTCTTGATATACTGCGGTACCTCGGCAGCCGGAATGTCGCAATGGGCACCGGCGTTCAGTGCCGCAATGGTCATCTCGGAAAGGTCTGCCAGCATCTTATTGAAGGCTTCCCGACCCTCGCGCCGGTTTGCCTTATTTTTCAGCAGCATGGCTTCGGTGATCTGCTTACCCACACGCATGATGGGGTTGAGCGCAGACAGGGGATCCTGGAAGATCATGGCGATCTTGTCCCCACGAAGCTTGTGCATTTCTTCTTCCGGGATCCGCATCAGGTCCTTGCCGTCGTACAGGATCTCGCCGCCTTCGTGGATGGCGTTGACCGCAGAGATCCCCATGATGGCCTTGGCGGTGACCGACTTTCCGGAACCGGATTCGCCAACGATGGCCAGCGTTTCACCCTTGTACAGATCGAAGGAGATATCTCTTGCTGCCTGTACCTTACCTGCATCCGTACGGAAGGACATCCGCAGATTATGTACCGATAGTTTTACTTCTTTGTCCATAGTATTCATGTCTTACTCCTCCGATCCTCTCAGCGACGGGTTGAATGCATCCCGCAGACCGTTGCCGAACAGGTTGAAGCTCAGCATCAGCAGCACCAGGAAAGCACACGGGAAGAAGGAGACGTACGCAGCGTTTGCCATGATGGACTTCTGTCCGGCGGCGATCAGGGTACCAACGCTGGTGGTATTCCCGGCTTCCAGGTTGATGATACCCAGGTACGACAGGCTGGTCTCCGAATAGATCATGGACGGGATCACCAATGCCACGCTGGTCACGATGGTACCCAGGCCGTTGGGGAAGATATGCTTGAACATGATCCGTTTGTTGCTGGCCCCCAAGGTTCTGGCGGCAAGGACATATTCCTGGTTCTTAAAGCGATAGAACTGCATACGGGTCGTGCCTGCCATGCCGATCCAGCCGGTGGCAAAGAAGGCGATGAATAAGACCAGTGCCTGGCTGGAGGAGCCCATGTGGTATTTCAGCAGCGTGATCACGATCATGGTGGGCACAGCACCCAGGATCTCGGAAAAACGCTCCATACACAGGTCCACTCTGCCGCCGAAGTAACCGGAGATCGAACCCCAGATCACGCCGACGATAAAGTTCACCACGGCAACGATGCTGGCAAAGATAAAGGAGAACCGGGCACCGTAGGCCAAGCAGGCGAAGATGTCCTTACCGGTTTCGGTGGTGCCAAAGAGGAAGTTGGGTTCGGTGATGCCGTCGTTCTTCAGGCGGGTGTGGTTGTAGATGTAATACTCATAGTATTCCACCCGCACCTCGACACCGCCGTCCACTTCACGACCGTAGACATAGTAGCAGGTCTTGCCGTCCTCGGTGAAGCCGTCTGGTCCTTCGATCCGGAGAGAGTCGTACTTGGATATAGTGGTAGAAGCGTTGCCTTCCTCGTATGTCCAGTAATTAAGAATGAAGTTACCGTCTGCATCCAGCTTGGGACGAATGACAGAGGCCTGTGGATTTTCGGTCTTGTAATAGATGTTGGCGTCGTACTTGTTTTTTTCCAGCATCTTGTTGCGTTCGGAAATGGAGACCACAGGATACAGCACCTGGATCCCGGTCTCGTTCTGATAGGCCTGGAGATCGGCAAATTCCTCACGGGAGATGATCTTGTATTTGCCAAAGCCCACGCCGAAGTACGTGTCATATCGGTAGATATAGTTGCCGTCCTCATCGATGGTATATTCACCATCCTTGATGACATCCCGGCCAGTTTCCTTCATCTTTGCCAAGTCCCGGAGATACCCCACATAGTTGGTGTTCTTGACCTTACAGCCGTCCCAGAAATCCAGACCCATTTTGTCAAACAGGTTGTTCTTGGGCGAAACGTAGTTGTACATCATGTCGTAGTAGGCCGGTTGGTATGGCGTAAAGAACGGTGCGATGATCGCAAAGAGGACCAAGCACAGCACCACGATACCACCGACCACGGCACCCTTGTTTTTGCTGAAGCGATTGAACGCACCCTGGAAATAGCTCACCGGTTTGGTGTCCAGCTTTTTGTCGTGGGTAAGGTCGCTTTTTTGGGCAAACTGGAACTTCTCGGCAGGAATATTTTCGAATTGATTCGTTGTTGCCATACTTATTTCGCCCCCATTCTGATTCTCGGATCAATGAATCCGTAGCTGATGTCGATGACGATCCCGGCAGTCAGGCTGACCAGCGTATAGAAGCAGGAAAGCAGCATAAAGAAGTCATAGTCCTGGAAGGTGATCGAGTTCAGGTACAGACCACCTACACCGTTGATAGCGAACATCTTCTCGATGATCAGAGAACCGGACAGCACGGAGACAAACTCCGACAGGATGGACGGGAAGATCACGACCATGGAGTTGCGCAGTGCGTGGCGGTAGATCGTTTGCCGTTTGGTCAGACCCTTGGTTCTCGCCAGCAGCATGAATTCGCTGGTCAGTACCTCGGACAGCTCCGCACGGGTGTATCGTGCATAGCCTGCGATGGAGCCAAGAGACAGTGCGAACACGGCGGGCAGCATAGAACGGAACACCTGCCAGCTGAAATAATCGTTGCTTGTGGACATGGTCAGTGGGAACCAGCCCAGCTTAAAGCAGAACACATACTGGATCAGCAGCGCCAAAACGATGGACGGGAAGGAGATCAGCAGCATGATGATCACGTTGATGAGCTGGTCCTGCCATTTGTTCTTTTTCAGAGCTGCCAGAATGCCCAGCGCCAAACCGATCGGCACACCCAGCAGCGTGGAGTACAGGTTGATGAGGATCGTAGGCGGCAGGTGGGAGACGAACACATCCCAGATATTCATATTGAGATATTCGCCGTAGGTGGTCACGATACCGAAGTCGCCTTCGGTGATGATCCGTTTGAGGTAATTGCCGTATTGTAATAAAATGGGCACACGGTCATATTCCCAAACACCATTTGCACCCTCTCTGATATTGGTGATCCATCCTCTTCCCTCAAGCGTTCGCATCACGATTTCGGGGTCCTGTCCGGGAAGAGCGTTGGTGGGAATGGGCAACAGCTTAATAAGGAAGAAACACATCGTGACAATGATGAAAAAGGTGAACAGCATCAAGCCGATTCGTTTCGTCACATATTTAAACATGTACATAGGTTTTCCCCTCCGCTTGTTTTTATCAAGCCAAGTATAATCATGTATCAACAGAAAAACAGATCCTGTTCTTCTGCCACGTGTGTGTACTTCACACACACGAAGTATATAGGCACCTGAGCGTCGGACATGGCAGGTTTACAAAGCCACAGGATCCGTCGTTCGGGCAATTGTCATGGATAAAAAACGATTGTAATGCAGCAAACGGCGATAGGCGAATTGGCCCACCGCCGCTTGTTTGTGCATTACAACTTGAAAACAGTTGGTTGATTATTCGGACTTCTTGTATTCAGCAGTGAGGTCGTTGTTGTTGGCAGCGACGTATGCAGTCCATTCTTCATCGGTGTAGTTGACTTCCATGTAACGGATACCACCGAAGCCCATGAAGGTGTGATCTTCATCGGAGATGTAGGAGAACTTAGCACCCAGGAAGGATCCGCCACTATCTGCGATCAGCATGACAGAACGGCTTTCCTTGATGGTGAGCTCTTCCAGAGCAGACAGGATGGTCAGTCTGGCTTCAGCAGGTGCATAACCGGCATCCCAGTTGTAGGTCTTGGGCTGCTTTTCGGCAGCAGCACGACCGTTGAGGCAGAAGAACCAGTTCTGTACGCTCATGGTGATCTCTTCACCGGCACCCTCGTAATCGCCTTCGGGCATCTTGAGGGTCATGTCGATGGCAGAGGTATCCCAGTACATATGATAGTTCAGGTCGTCATCGGGGTCAACGAATGCGCCCACGATATCAAAGGGGTTAAAGGCGTTACCGGAGAAACCGTAACCGAAACCGATCTGGGTAGCACCGGAACGGAATGCATTGGCCCATTCAGAGCCGGCAGATGCGTCAAACTTCACATCGATCTTGTCTTCCAGCGCAGTGCCTTCGGTCAGACCGTCGATCACTTCCTGGAGATAGTCGGCACGGAATCTCTGCTTGTCGTTGTCCACAGAGGAACCGTAAACCAGGGTGATGTTCTTAGAGGGGTCGTAGCCATATTCCTCTGCGTTGGCAGTCAGGATCTCGATGGCCTTGTTCATTTCATTCTTTGCTTCAGTAGGATTATAACCGGTCAGTGCATCATAGGCTTCGTCCAGTTCCAGATCCTGCAGCTCGCCGGAGGACCACTTGCCGTTGTTTTCGGTGAAGCCGTATGCACGGAGAATACCCTCTTTTGCCAGAGTGGTGTTCCGATACTGACCGCCGTCTTCCAGGGTAGGTGCGTTTTCGATGTCATAATAGTAAGCCACGTTCAGCAGACCGAAGCAAGGAACCGTGGAGCCGGGCCAGATCTTGGAAACGATGTCGCTTCTGTTCAGACCCAGGTTCAGAGCATGTCTGAATTCCTGAATAGCCAGAATACCGTTGTTGTTGTCGCTGTTCTTCAGAACGCTCAGGTCACTGAAGAGCTGCATACCAAAGGTACCGGTGGAAGTGGTCGTGTAGTATACGTACTTAGAGTCTGCGAAATCGGCAATGTTTTCGGTCTGCAGCTCAGCAGCGTCGTATTCACCGCTCAAGAAGCCCATCCAACGAGTATCGAACTCCTCCACCTTACGGCAGTAGATCGCATCGATGTTGTACTGGTTGGCATATTCTTCCATGTTCCAGCCGTACCAGTTTTCGTTCTTCACCAGCTTGTAGTGAGAACCGGCTTCAAATTCAGCCAGCTTGTAGGGACCCCAGCTTGCGCAGGTTTCCAGAGAGGAGTTGTACTTGGAAGTCCACAGGGTCGCACCGGCAGTGGGAGCGATCTTGGCAGCTTCGTACTTTTCCTTATGTACCAGCGGCAGACTGGACATATAGTAAGGAGCCCAAACGGACAGACCGCCGTCCTCGGTAAGGAAGGAATAGGTCTTTTCCAGGCAGACAACGATGGCGTTTTCGTCTTCGATGGCATAGCAGCCAACGTCTTCCCAGTTCATGTCGGTCACGGTGTTTTCCACGTACAGACCGATCCAGGATTCATAGCCGCCGCCGATCTCTACGTAAGCGGCGTATGCGCCGGTCTCGGGGGTAAAGTATGCATCCCACAGATCCTTACCGGAGAAAGCGTCCTCAGGCGTACCGGTGGACCATGCGTTGGCGGTATCCCAAACGGTCTCATCGTTCATGGCTACCCACTGCGGGCAGGCATTGCCGTTTGCATCTACGTAGCCTTCTGCGCCGTAGAAATCATATGCATTGATGTAGAATACCTGACCGGCATCCAGTGCAGCCTGGTTGGAGGCATAGCCCTGGCTCTCCACAGTCTCGTAAGTACCCTTCTGGTTCTGGAAGAAGTAGTTCCGAGAGCCCTTGATCTGCAGCGTGTCATAGTAGGTGTTGGCGCGGAAGTTCATGAACTCGGGGTCTAAAAGCTGCTGCATGGAGTATTCGAAGTCAGCTGCCGTAATGGGTGTGCCGTCATCCCATTTCAGGTCGTCACGCAGCGTGATCTTCCATGCGTAGCCACCTTCCTCTTTCTGTGCGTCGGTGTAGCCCCACTTTGCGTCCACGGTAGAGGTCACATCCTCCAGCTTGGTGGCAGCAGAATAGTTCGTGGTATACGCACCGGGAACGATCGCTTCCTTATTGATCGTGCCGTCCTTATTGTACTTTTCATCGTCCTCGAACTTGTAGTCATATCCGAAGAAAGAGGAACTGATATAGTCCAGGATCTGCGTATCGTTGCTATCCTGATAGGTGAATTCGTTCCAGTTGCTGGGCATTACAGATGTCGTGATGTTATATGTAGCCTGCTTGTAGGGATTTTCGCCATCCAGAACGCTACCGTCCTTGCAGCCAACAAGAGAACCGGCCGCCATCACCAAGCAAAGGAACAATGCGAGAGTAGATTTTAGCTTATTGTTCATAGCCATACCTCCATAAAAATATTCAAAAAATTTACCACATACAACGCAGTGCCCATCCTCTAACGTCCACTTCGAACGGATCGGAGCAGAGAATCCACGGCATTTCTCAAAGAGTAGAACGATAAAAGAAAGCCACCTTGCGACAGTGGTATACCAATATATTATATCATATTACACAGCGATTGTCAACATAATGTTGAAAAAAATCATTTTTGTTGATTATATCATAAATGAAAGTGCTTCCTGTCGCACCAATACAGCACATTTGTTGCAAATTCTGAAAAAAAGGATCCGCTCACCTATACAAGTACAGGATGAACGGATCTTGTGTTTCCGAAAATTCGGATTCGCAGATCATGAATACATTTTAATGATTTCTTCCGCAACGATCTTTTTGGACACACAGCGATCCATTGCTTGCTTTTCTATGTAACGATGTGCTCCGGGTTCATCAAATTTGAGCTCGCTGATCAGCAGCCATTTTGCCCTGTTGACGATGCGGATCTCTTCCATCTTTTCTTCGATGGAGAGCGTTTTCTTTTCTGCTTTTCTAAGCCGTTCCCGTGCGCTGGAAAGCCAACTGAGCGCCGTGGTCATGGTGGCTTTTGAGGTCGGCTTTGATAGCACAAACACGCCGTGCTCAGCGACCTTGTCATAGATATCATCCTGCAGCTCTGCCCGCACCAGCAGGAGCACGACGGTTTCTTTTGCATCGCCGGTATCGATCGCAAACCGTATACCCATATCATCCGGAAGTGGCGCATTGATGATGACAAAATCAAAGGAACGTTCGGCAAGCGCTCGTTTGGCAGCGTTGATGTTAGAGACAAAATGGATCGGGGAATACCTGGAACCGGGGAGCAGTGTGGTGAGTGCATCATTAAAGCCATCTGCCGCAGAAGCGATCAGAACACTGTAAACTCGTTCCTTCAGACTCATTTTTGCTCCTCTCCTTTTGGGGTCCTCATTCGGATTTATCTATTGCAATAGATATCTAAGATCGCAGCAGGAACATACTCCTTGATAAATGCACTGGCTGCGGCGATCTTACAGGCAGAGCGCAGATCCTCAGGCAGCTTCCTGAAATTTGCAAGGGTCTCTGTATCCGCTTTATAAAGGTTGATATTGGCGGCTTTCGGTAAGTCAAGCTTCTTTTCAAGACCGACAAGAGCCGCATAGATCATAAGCGTAAACGCAAGATACGGATTTGCTTTCGGGTCCGGCGAACGAAACTCTGCACGGCGATATTCACCGGCAGCAGCCGGAATGCGCACCAGCTGCGAACGATTTTCACTGGACCAGGATACATATCCGGGTGCTTTGCTATGACCGAAGCGCTTATAGGATTCTTCGGTCGGGTTCAGGAATGCGGTCATTTCGACGATCTTGTCCAGAACACCGGCGATCATATAGCAAAGATTTTCAGAAGTATCGCCAGGCTTAACAGACATATTGATATGGAAGCCGTTGCCCGGTTTATCTGCAAGAGGCTTCGGACTAAAATCCACATACACACCATTACGATGAGCGATCGTGTTTACAACTGTCTGGAAGGTCATGGTATTGTCCGCCGCTGTGAGCGGATCGGAATACCGGAAGTCGATCTCATTCTGCCCGGGACCTTCTTCGTGGTGGGAGCTTTCCGGACGAATACCCATCTGCTCCAAAGTAAGGCATATCTCTCGGCGAACATTTTCCCCTCTGTCCTCGGGAGCGATGTCCATATAGCCGGCTTCATCGTAAGGGATTTTTGTCGGCTTATTCTTTTCATCCAGTTCAAACAGGTAAAATTCCTGCTCGGCACCGAAGGCAAAAGAATATCCTGCTTGCCGTGCATCCTCTACAGCCTTTTTGAGCAGACTGCGGGTATCGCATACAAACGGTGTTCCGTCGGGATAAGAGATGCTCGTATACATACGAACGACCTTTCCATGCTCCGGTCTCCACGGCAACAGCATCAGTGTTTCGGGATCCGGGTGTAGCAGAAGATCGCACCTTGTTTCATCGCCAAAGCCAGCGATGGCCGAAGCGTCAAAGGCAATACCGTACGCAAAGGCACGAGGCAGCTCCTCCGGCATGATCGAAATATTTTTTTGTTTGCCAAACACATCGCAGAAGGCAAGACGGATGAATTTCACGTCTTCCTCTCTGACGTACTGTAATACCTCTTCCTTCGTGTATTTCATAAGGCAATCCTCTTTTCTTACATTTGCCACAGATTGTTTTGCTGCGGGAACACAGGTACCGTGGCGTCTGCCCTCTTATGGGTCTTGAAAGTATACGCTGTGTTCCAAGAAAAGGCGCTCATTTCCATGCAGGATGTACCCTACGCAGAAATGAACGCCCTTGCTCACCTGATTGTATTATACACCATGCGTCTCACCTTGTCAAGAGGATGACCAAAAAAAGTTTCAAAAAGGGGTTGACAAATGCGTTTTGTTGGTGTATAATACCCTGCGTAAAGGCAATGGCGTCTTTGAGTGTAACCGCTCAGAGACGCTATTTTTACTTTTAGATTATGCAGAAGGCAAAGACGTCTTTCATGGTGTGGGAAATGCCCCTACCGTTGATGGCGTCTTTTCTTTTTTAACAAGGAGGAAACAGTATGTCGTATGTTGATGATGTAATTGAACAAGTGGTCAGAGAAAACCCCAATGAGCCCGAATTCCATCAGGCCGTGAAAGAGGTTCTTTTATCTCTCCGTCCGGTGGTTGATGCAAACGAGCAAGCATTCCGTCGGGATGCACTGCTGGAGAGACTGGTCAACCCGGAAAGGCAGATCAAATTCCGTGTGCCGTGGATCGATGATAAGGGACAGGTTCATGTCAACACCGGATACCGTGTGCAGTTCAATAGTGCCATCGGACCCTACAAGGGTGGCCTGAGACTGCATCCCTCCGTGAACCTTGGTATCATCAAATTCCTTGGCTTTGAGCAGATCTTCAAGAACTCGCTTACCGGTCTTCCCATTGGTGGCGGTAAAGGCGGTTCCGATTTCGATCCCAAAGGCAAGTCCGACCGTGAGATCATGGCGTTCTGCCAGAGCTTTATGAGTGAGCTATGCAAGTACATCGGTGCAGATACCGACGTACCTGCCGGCGATATCGGTGTAGGCGGACGGGAGATCGGATATATGTTTGGGCAGTACAAGAGACTGCGTGGCTTGTTTGAAGGTGTGCTGACCGGAAAGGGTCTGCCCTATGGTGGGTCTTTGGCGAGAACCGAAGCCACCGGATATGGTCTGCTGTATATCGTAGAGGAACTGCTGAAATGTCACGGCAAGACCCTTGAAGGCAAGACGGTCACCGTTTCCGGTGCGGGCAATGTTGCTATCTATGCGATTGAAAAGGCACAGCAGCTCGGTGCAAAGGTTG
>CAZUUA010000017.1:0-35982 GCA_964623635.1 uncultured Ruminococcus sp. | reverse complement strand
GGGGTGATCCTAGCATAGTAGCTTGTTGCAAAATTGGTATTCTCTTTTCCCCGCACACGCGGGGGTGATCCTAGCCTAAACGGCAGAAAGGTGAATGTTGATGACTTTTCCCCGCACACGCGGGGGTGATCCTAGCCGCAACAAGCGTTGTGCCAACAGCGGTGACTTTTCCCCGCACACGCGGGGGTGATCCTCTGCTGAAGCACCGGGGATACCGGCTAACGGACTTTTCCCCGCACACGCGGGGGTGATCCTTTGATGGATCTGATGGTGCAGATCGAGGCTAACTTTTCCCCGCACACGCGGGGGTGATCCGGTGGGACGTGCGGCTACGGCTATGGAAGACCACTTTTCCCCGCACACGCGGGGGTGATCCTGCACCGTCCACCAGAAAGGCACATCGGGCAGCCTTTTCCCCGCACACGCGGGGGTGATCCTGCCTATCACCGTGGCATCATGCCCATGATTTGCTTTTCCCCGCACACGCGGGGGTGATCCTTTTGGCATACGCCTCCGCCTCTGCGCCGATTCCTTTTCCCCGCACACGCGGGGGTGATCCCACCAGCTTGTCCCGAATCACAATAGCGATACGCTTTTCCCCGCACACGCGGGGGTGATCCTCTTAAATTTGCCGATGCAGAAGGGATTCCAGCCTTTTCCCCGCACACGCGGGGGTGATCCTCTCCATAAGCTGGGCAGAAGTGTCCACAGGAGCTTTTCCCCGCACACGCGGGGGTGATCCTCCAAAGTCCCGCAGCCGCATCCGCATGCCATACTTTTCCCCGCACACGCGGGGGTGATCCCTCTTCCCAACGGTCTGCTTCCTTCCGGTTGTACTTTTCCCCGCACACGCGGGGGTGATCCTCCACCGGCAATGAACACGTTATGTTGCCTGTACTTTTCCCCGCACACGCGGGGGTGATCCTATCGACACGAAGGGTATGTACGATCCCGTAAAGCTTTTCCCCGCACACGCGGGGGTGATCCTCGTTAGCCAACTGCATAGCCGTAACGTACCGGCTTTTCCCCGCACACGCGGGGGTGATCCTGCTATTGACAAACCACCATGTTGGTGGTATAACTTTTCCCCGCACACGCGGGGGTGATCCTCCGACACGTGGGACATGGACGACCTTGCAAAGCTTTTCCCCGCACACGCGGGGGTGATCCTGCGTGGCTTCGTCGAAGAATATCACATCATACCTTTTCCCCGCACACGCGGGGGTGATCCTCCATCTGGATGAGCATATCCGATATGCAATCACTTTTCCCCGCACACGCGGGGGTGATCCCTTATGGGAAACCATAAGAAGCAGGGGATAAAACTTTTCCCCGCACACGCGGGGGTGATCCGGTGGATATGCTACATGAAATTGACGATGGGAGCTTTTCCCCGCACACGCGGGGGTGATCTCTCCGACGGCGACGATGCACCGTCTTGTTCCGATTTATCCCTAAGGATTGGGCAGAAACACCTGTCACAGAATA
Organism: uncultured Ruminococcus sp.; assembly: GCA_964623635.1. Taxonomy (GTDB): domain Bacteria; phylum Bacillota; class Clostridia; order Oscillospirales; family CAG-272; genus UMGS1696. Next base: position 34,494 of record CAZUUA010000017.1, on the reverse strand, counting down.
TTGTATTACTATACGGCTTTGCTCCTGTCTTACCAGGTGTACGGCCGTTTTCTATGTTGATTTGCTTGGAATCCAATTTCATGCTCTCTGTGATCTGACGATTGGTTTCATCTGCCGCCTTGCTATGGAACACCTATACATGTCTATTTTCATATGTAGGCAATTGCCTAAAATATGCACAAAAAATTGTCATGTAATTGATAGTTAAAACCAAAATAGTCTTAGCGTGCACTAACCACCGAATGTTGTATTAGTAAAATGTAGAAGCCACAACATGATGTGGAAAAAACTTTTGCAAAAAACCCAAGAAAATGGCGCGATTTTATGCACAGAAAACGAAGCTGTGTTATACTAATGTTAGCAGTGCAAGATACGAAAAACAAGCTGCGGAAGGGAGTTGAAAAAATGCTCAATATGCAAACACAAAAAAGACTATGTACACAAACGATGGATATTCCAAATGTCGGAAGAACCACCACGACACTGTTGGAGGACACACTGCCTAATGGTCTGCGGCAGTATTCCATCACCGTGCAGCTGAGCAGCGATCATGGTCTGGAAGAACGAACCGTGCCAAATGTAACCACAAATAAGCAGTTCGCAATGGAACTGTTTTGGCAAATTTGCCGAGGCACTGTGACCCCATGTGCCTTGATTGAAGTTTTGTCTGAAATGATTCCATAAGCAAAAAAGACCGGATATTCTCGATTCAGAGTGTGTCCGGTTTTGTGATGCATGGCAAGCTAATTTTGTTTGCAAAAATACCGCAAAACCCATTTGTCAATGCGCATGGATATGACCGTGCACGTTCTTTATGGATGAAAAACTGTTGTTTCTCTCCTTTGTGATTCACTCTTGCAAGGCGTGAAATTTTGTGCTATACTATATACAACGGCGTCGGCCTTACATGAGACACGCCGGACGCACGAATACACATGATATAAAACAATAGATAGCAAGGAGAATAACGTATGGAAACAAAACGGATCGACGGACATATGCACATCCCCCAGTGGCTGCGGTTTGACGGCAAGACGGCATTCCAGGTGATCGACGAATATTGCCGGGACTACCATATCGCCTACGTGGACAATATGTGCTCCACCAACAACGCAGACCTGTGGGAAGGCTACGAAATGGATCAAAGCATCTTAGGCGCCATCGCCAAGCTGGAAAGCCCTCACGTGTTCACCCACGGCTGCCTGTGGATCCCCAAAAACGGACCCGTGGACAGCTTTGTTGATCAGTTGGGAGAGCTGATGGAGATGGGGTTGGACGGGATCAAGATCTGTGACTTCAAGCCGGATGCCTATATGCTGCTGCACGTGGCGGAGCATCTGGACGAATACGAGGACTACATTACGGCCTGCGAAAAATACGGTGTGCATATGTGCTGGCACGTGGCAGACCCGGACTTTTTCTGGGACGGCGACAAGGTGTCCGAGGAGATCAAAAGCTTAGGCTGGTTCTACGGAAACGGCACCTATCCCACATATGCGTCCCTCATAAACTACGCCTACGGTCTGCTGGATCGCCACCCAAACCTGCACGTGCAATTGGCCCATGCCTTCTTCCATTCTGAGGAGCCGGATAAGGTAGAGGCACTCTTACAAAAGTACCCGAACGTACAGATCGACCTGGCACCCGGCGGCGAAATGTTCAACGGCTATCGGCACCACTACGACAAATGGCACCGCATCTTCCGCACCTATTCCGACCGGTTCGTCTACGCCACGGACACCTCCACCACCTACGACGACAGCGATCTGGAATATTTAGCGGAAAGCGTATGGCGGTTTTTGGCAACGGACGACCGGTTCGATTTCTCCGACGATGTGCAAATTCACGGGATCGCCTTGACAGGAGAGCAGCTTGAAAATGTTCTCTACAACAACCATGCCCGTGCCGTCGGAGAGACGCCAAAGCCCATCCACAAACCGGCACTGAAGCGGTACATCGACCGACACCTGGCGGATATGCCTGATTCCCAAAACAAGCAGATGATCGAAGAATACTATCGGAAGAATTTGTTGTAATGGAGAAGAAATTGTGAAAACGATCGCCATTATTGATGATGATATCCACATCGGAGATATGTTGACGGAAGTGCTGACCAAAGAAGGATACGCTGTTCTCCGTGCATACTCCGGTACCGAAGCACTGTATCTTCTGTCCCAAAGCAGACCCGATCTGGTGTTGTTGGATCTGATGCTGCCTGGCCTTTCCGGGGAAGAAGTGCTGCCACATATCGAGAATATCCCCGTGATCGTCCTCAGCGCCAAGGTCGATGTGCAGGACAAAGTGGATCTGTTGCTGGGTGGTGCGGCCGATTATATGACCAAACCTTTTGATACAAAGGAGCTTCTGGCACGGATCACAGTGCAGCTTCGCCGAGCCGAAAGACACAGCGACGACCAGACCCTGTCTGTAGGCGACCTGGTGCTGGATCTGGTGTCCCTTTCGCTGACGGTGCAGGGGACTGTTGTCAGGCTGACCCGAACAGAATTTGCCATTTTGAAGCTACTGATGGAGAATCCCAAACAGGTCATTGCCAAGAGCGTTTTGCTGGACAGAATCAGTCTGGATACACCTGACTGCACCGAGCGTTCTCTCAAGCAGCATATCAGCAATCTTCGAAAAAAGATGCAGGATGTCAGCGGTGTAGACTATATCGAAACGGTGTGGGGCATCGGTTTCAAATTAGCGTAGTAATGCTGGCAGAACCAAAAACTTGACGAAATCTTGACATTTCTCTTGACCACCTTCTTGACCATTGCCTGGTATACTATGGTCAAACAAGGAGGTAACACATTATGGAATATGTTTTACAAACGAATGGCCTGACCAAAAAGTATAAAAACTTTCAGGCATTGAACGGCCTGTCCATGCACGTTCCCAAAGGTTCCATTTATGGCTTTGTGGGAAAGAACGGTGCAGGGAAGACCACACTGATCCGCTTGCTCTGCGGCTTGCAAGAACCCACATCCGGTGACTTCACCCTGTATGGCATCCCCAACGACAACAAGGACATCGTCAAATCCCGTCGCCGCATGGGAGCCGTGGTGGAGACGCCATCCATCTACATGGATATGACGGCGGAAGAAAATCTGAAGCAGCAGTATCTCGTTCTCGGTCTGCCGTCATACGATGGTATTCCGGAACTCTTGCAGCTGGTGGGACTGGAAAACACCGGCAAGAAAAAAGCGAAGAACTTCTCGCTCGGCATGAAGCAGCGGCTGGGTATTGCTATCGCATTAGCCGGTGATCCTGACTTCCTTGTTCTGGACGAACCTGTAAACGGTCTTGACCCCCAGGGCATCGTAGAAATACGTGAGCTGATTTTGAAGCTGAACCGGGAACGACAGATCACTGTGCTGATCTCCAGCCACATTCTGGACGAGCTTTCCCGACTGGCAACCCATTACGGTATCATCGATGGCGGCCGCATGGTGAAGGAGCTGAGTGCCGAGGAACTGGACGCTGCCTGCCGGAAATGTGTCCGCATGGAAGTGACCGACACTGCTGCTTTGGCTCGTGTTCTTGACGATATGAAGTTGGAATATAAAATCATTTCCTCTACCACCGCCGATGTATTCGCCAAGGTCAATGTGACCCAGCTTGCCGCCGCTCTGGCAAAGGAAAACTGCGAAGTGCTGTCCATGCAGGAAAAGGACGAAAGTCTGGAAAGCTATTATATTTCTCTGGTGGGAGGTGGCAGCAATGCGTAAACTGCTTTCTGCCAATGGCAGATATATGATCAAGAATCGGCTGTTTTGGATCGAGATCCTGTTCTGCATTGTATTTTCAGGCTGGATCATGTTCACCAACTATTCACCCAAAATACAAGCATCCGCAGAGCCGTTACATTTGGAAACGCCGTTTTTCATCATGTACCAGATCCTCAGCGTTGTATTCGCCTCTGCTATCAGCTTGATCGTCGGCACGGAGTACGCAGATGGAACACTCCGCAACAAGCTCATCGTTGGGCATACACGATGCGAGATCTATTTTTCTATGCTGTTTACAACGATCGGTGCATCCATGGTCGCAATTGCCGCACATGGCATCGTGAGCTTTGGAGTTGGATATTTTCTGTTTGGAACGTTTCAACTCCCCGTGACGCAGATCATGATCGGTATCCTTTGTGCTTTACTTGCCAATCTGGTTTTTACAACGTTGTTTGTTGCCATCGCACTGAACTGCTCGAATAAGTCTGTTTCGGCTGTTGTCTCCATACTTTCCTCACTTGTGGTCATCGTAGTTTCTAACATTGCCGGCGGCAGGCTTCGTGAGTCGGAAACGATATATGACAGTATCGTGATCACCGCAGACGGCGTGGAATTTGGCGATATGATCCCCAATCCGAACTATGTAACCGGAATGGCACGGAAGCTGTATGAATGGCTCTATAATACTTTGCCTACGGGCCAGCTGATACAGATCCAATCGTTGGAGCTTTCCCATTGGCCGTATTGGCTTCTGGTATCGATCGTATTGTGCATCGTGTTAACATTTGTTGGCTATCTGCTGTTCCGCAAAAAAGACATCAACTAAGGAGTTGCTATGGAACATCTGCTGTTAATCATCATTGGAATATTGCTTTTGATCATCCTTGTGCTTCTTGCAAAGATTTATTTTCTGCGCAAGTCTGCCAAGGAAATTCGTGAGGCATTCTGTGATCGATTGACAGCAAATACCAATACGCTCATCGACATTTCTTCCCATGATCCCTATATGCGACATCTGGCAGCGGATATCAATACACAGCTGCGTCTGCTCCGGAAAGAACGTCATCGTTACCAGCAGGGAGATTTGGAATTAAAAGAAGCCATCACCAACATTTCCCATGACCTGCGAACGCCACTGACAGCGATAAACGGCTATCTGGACCTGTTGGAGCGAGAGGAAAAGAGTGAAACGGTCCAGCGTTACCTATCCCAAATTCAGAACAGAACGGAAGTCTTGAAGAACCTGACGGAAGAACTGTTCCGATATAGCGTGGTTACCTCGTCCCAAGAACTGAAATCGGAACGGATCGATGTGGTTCGGGCATTGGAGGAAAGTCTGCTGTCCTTCTATGGGGTCATGCAGGAGAAAGAGATCCAGCCGGAAATCGATCTGCCGGAGGAGCCTGTGTACCGGGAACTGGACATAGGTGCTGTGAATCGCATTTTCTCCAACATCATCAGCAATGCCATCAAGTACACCGACGGCGATCTGTCCGTGACCATGACTGCGGATGGCACGATCACCTTTTCCAACGGCGCCAAAAGCCTGAATGCCGTCACCGTGGGTCGACTGTTTGACCGGTTCTATACCGTGGAAGCCAGCCGCAACTCCAACGGTCTTGGTTTGTCCATTGCAAAGATCCTGACAGAACGCATGAGTGGCAGTATTTCCGCACGATACCGAGACGGCGTGCTGCACATCCTGCTTCGTTTCCCCTGACCGGCGATACCTATAGCACAAAAAAAGCTACCCCAAAATGCTGTGGCAATACAGCGTTGGAGTAGCTTTGTTTTATCGGGCGTATGCGGCAAACGTATTTTACCGTTCCAGAATCGAGCGTACGATGTGTTCGTTGTACAGCCGATGCATATCCTCGGTCAGGTCGCAGTGGCCACGACCCGGCACCGCATAGTAGGTGATGTCGTGCTTTTCCTGCATCTTCTCCACAAAGCGGTCACTGTGCTTTTGCTTGTTGACTGCCTGATCCTCCGTGCAGTGGAACACAACATACCGGGAGCCGGTTGGCATTTTGTCCACCAGATCCAACGGAGAAGCCGACCGAAGCGCATCCTGTAAGCTGCCGCCGTAGTGGTAGAACGCACTGTACAGTGTGCGTGGCAGATCGGGACGTTCGGTGTAATGGTAGGGCAGATCGCACACGGGACAATTGGCAACACAGGCCACCGGTGTCCGCTTGGCATATACCATGTAGACAAGTGCCGAAAGTCCCCCCATGCTGCCACCAACGGAGACGATCGGCAGGTCGTCCGGCAGGTCATAGGCCGCAAGCAGAACGTCTATGATCTCGTCCGTGTAGGCAACATTCTGCGCATTCTGCCAAGCCCACGGATTCTGGTACGGCACCACATACAGGATCCCGTCTTTAGCGAAGCGAATGCCCTCGTCCGTGTCCGTATCGAACATGGCAGCACCACCCAGCCCGAAGAAGGAAACCACAAGTCCCTTGATCGGCTTTTGGCAAATTTTGTCGTTGCAGTAGGCAAAGCAGCGCAGGGTCTCAAAAGTGATGATTTTTTCCATAACGTGTATCTCCTTTACGTATGTAAAATGGGTACTGGATATAGTATAGCGTATCACCAAAGTTTTGTCAATAGAAAACAAAAAATCAGCAATAGCACACGAAAACACAGGCTGGTTATTTTATATTCCGAACAAAAAAGCACAAAAAAGCAAGGCTCAGTCCCGTCCCACTTCCCGGAGAATATCAATGGCAGGACCGGGGATCCGTCCCAGATAGTCGGGACCCACGTTCAACAGATAGTTGATCCCACGTTCGTTCAGGTGGTTCTTGATCTGCTTCACGGTGCCGGCATCCTTCCAGTTGTTGTCGAAGGATTTGTAGCCCCAGGTGTCGTTCAGGGTCGCCGGCGTCTCATACAGCAGATCGCCTTTGTCGTCGTTGGGGATTTCGTTGTCCCCGGCAGAACCATAATCGCCACGTCCGTTGCCGATCCGAGAGTTTACCAAACAGTTGGGCTGATAGTGCTTCACCATCTGGAACAATTCATCCGACTGCTCCGGCGAAATGGTACCGGGCGTGTCGAACCAGATCAGGCAAAGGTCGCCGTAGCCGGTCAAAATTTCCTGTACCTGCGGCTTGATCTTGTCCTCAAAGCACTGGGTGTAGTTCTTGTGCTCGTCGTCCGGGAAGTCCCAGTTGTTGGTCCAGTACGCCTTGCCGCCGCACCAGGTCTTGCCGTTCTTGTAGCCGCCGCCATTGGGTTCGCTCCAGTCGATGTCCTGGGAATAATACAGACCTAACTTCATATCGTGCTTGTAGCAAGCCTCAGCCAGCTCCGCCAAAACGTCTCTGCCAAAGGGCGTAGCATCCACGATATTGAACTTGGACACCTTGGAGTGGTACATAGCAAAGCCTTCGTGGTGCTTGGAGGTGAAGACCATGTACTGCATCCCGGCATCCTTCGCCAGCTTCACCCATTCCTCGGCATGGTACAAAATGGGGTTGAAGATCCCGGCCAGCTTGTGATATTCCGCATTGGGGATCCGGAAATAGGCCTGGGCCCATTCGCCAATGTCCACCATTCGTTTGCCACGCCATTCACCGGCCGGCAGCGAATACAGACCCCAGTGGATCATCATTCCAAATTTTGCTTGCTTAAACCATTCTTTGCTCGTCATAAGTGACCTCCGATTTTTCCATGGGAAAGGGGATTTTCTGTATTATACCATGGATGGCACAGGAAAGCAAGTGGATTTTGTGAAATTGGAAGCGGATTTTCGTATCCTCCTGCCACCAATATCTCCCATGCATAACCGAACCGGTCCGGTGGCAATACTGACACCAGCGAAACCACCATATAGGGAAGGAACGGATTATGATAGGCAAAGTGGAGATCTGCGGCGTCCATACGGCAAAGCTGCCAACGCTTACCTCACAGGAGAAAAAGGAGCTGCTTCGGCACACTAAGCAAGGCGATATGCAGGCCAGGGAACAGCTCATCGATGGGAACCTGCGCCTGGTGCTGAGTATCGTCCAGCGGTTCACCAACCGGCGTGAAAATCTGGATGACCTGTTTCAGGTAGGCTGCATCGGACTTATTAAGGCGGTGGACAATTTCGATATAGAAATAGAAGTGGAGTTTTCCACATACGCCGTACCCATGATCGTGGGCGAGATCAAGCGTTACCTGCGGGACAACAACACCATCCGTGTCAGCCGCTCCGTCCGGGACCTTGCTTATCGTGCCTTGCAAGCCAAGGAACAGCTTGCCACCACCATGGATACCGAGCCGACCATAGAACAGATCGCCGCCGTCCTGCAGGAGACCAAAGAAGACGTGGCACAGGCGCTCACTGCCATCGTGGAACCGGTGTCTCTGTACGAAACGGTGTACAACGATGGCAGCGATTCCATCTTTGTCATGGATCAGATCGCAGATGAAAACTGCAGCGACGAGCTGTGGCTGGAGGACATCGCCTTGCAGGAAGCCATTGCACATCTGGGCGAACGAGAGCAAAAGATCATCCAGCTCCGCTTTTACAAAGGGAAAACGCAAATGGAGATTGCCCGTGAGATCGGCATCTCCCAGGCCCAGGTATCCAGATTGGAAAAAGGTGCCTTCGAGCGGATCAAAAAAGAAATGTAAAAAACAGGCACAGCTGTCCGGGTGAAAATACCCGTAGGCTGTGCCTGTTGTGTGGTTAGAAGCTTATGCGTTGTAGCCCAGCTCCAGCGCCTTTTTGTTCTTGGCGATCAGTGCTTCCTTGGCCGGGGGAATGCTGCCCACCAGATAATTCACAAAGGAATCATATTCGAACAGCCCCGTGTCCTTGATGATCTTGCCCATCAGGATCACATTGGCAAAGCCGCCCAGTCCGTTTTCTTCAGCCAGACCGGTGGCGGGAATGCGGATCACTTCAATGTCGGTGCGGTCGGTGGTCAAGTCTACCAGCGTCTCGTCCACAAACAGCTTGCCGCCAGCCTTTACCTTGGGTGCGAACTTCTCAAAGGAAGGCTTGTTCATCACCACAGCCACATCCGGCGAGGATACGCTGGGAGAGCCGATCTCGGTGTCAGAGATGACCACGGTGCAGTTGGAAGTACCGCCACGCATTTCCGGCCCGTAGGAAGGCAGGAAGGTTACGTTGTAGCCGGCGGACATCCCCGTCTTTGCCATCTGCTTGCCGGAGAACTGAATGCCCTGACCGCCGGAGCCAGCGAAGATCATGGTCAGTGTCATACATTTGCCTCCTGTTCTGCAATGTCCTTGTAGGTGCCCAGCGGATAGTAGGGAATCATATTGTCCCGCAGCCACTGCAGTGCATCCACCGGAGACATACCCCAGTTGGTGGGACAGGTGGACAGTACTTCCACAATGGTGAAGCCCTTGCCGGCCTGCTGGTATTCGAATGCTTTCTTGATGGCCTTCTTGGCATTGATGACAGCCTTGGGCGTGTCTACGGAAACACGGGTAGCCAGTGCCACACCGTCCAGGGTAGACAGCATCTCACATACCCGGATGGGGTTGCCTTGGATCTTCCGGTCACGGCCGTAGGGAGACGTGGTGGTCACCTGACCCGGCAGGGTGGTCGGCGCCATCTGTCCTCCGGTCATACCGTAGATAGCATTGTTGATGAAGATGATGGTGATGTTTTCCCCACGGGTAGCGGCGTGTACCGTTTCGGCGGTACCAATGGCAGCTAAGTCCCCGTCACCCTGGTAGGTGAAGACGGTGCTGTCCGGATGGGTACGCTTCAGACCGGTAGCCACAGCCGGCGCACGACCATGGGCAGCCTGTACCATATCACAGTTGAAATAATTATAGGCAAAAACGGAACAACCAACGGGTGCTACGCCAACGGTCTGACCTTCCACACCCAGCTCGTCGATCACTTCCGCCACCAGACGATGTACGATCCCATGGGTGCAGCCGGGGCAGTAGTGCAGCGGCACATCACACAGTGCATGGGGTCTGTCAAATACAGTTTTCATATCGGATATACCTCACTCAAATTATCGGGATTCGACTTCGCCGTCTTACAGCGCAGCAGCCAGCTTGGCGATCTCAGCTTCCACTTCTTCCACAGAGGGGATCATACCACCGGTTCTGCCGTAGAAGTATACAGGCTTCTTACCATTGACAGCCAGACGAACGTCGTCCACCATCTGACCCATGGACATTTCCACGGACATCAGTGCCTTGGCATGGTCAGCCGCCGCAGAGATAGCAGCCTTCGGGAAGGGCCACAGGGTGATGGGACGGAGCAGCCCAGCCTTGATGCCGGCCGCTCTTGCCGCATTGACTGCGCTCTTGCAGATACGAGCCGTGATCCCAAAGGCCACCAGCACCACGTCTGCATCCTCGGTCATATATTCTTCGTACTGCACCTCATTGGCTTCCACCTGTGCATACCGCTCGTAACGAGCCTTTACGGAATCCTCCAGCACCTGCGGATCGATGTACAGGGAGTTGACGATATTGTGTTCTCTCTTGTTGCTGTGACCGTTGGCAGCCCAGGTTTTCTCCGGGATCTCACGCTTCGGGAAAGCAGAGAAGTCTACAGGCTCCATCATCTGTCCCAGCGCACCGTCGGCCAACAGCATGGCAGGCATCCGGTAAATGTCGGCCAGATCAAAGGCCTGTGCGGTGAGAGACGCCATTTCCTGTACCGAGGAAGGAGCCAGCACCAACAGCCGCAGGTCGCCGTGACCAACGCCACGGGTAGCCTGATAATAGTCGGACTGAGACGGCTGGATACCACCCAGACCGGGACCACCTCTCTGTACGTTCACGATCAGACAAGGCAGGTCGCAGCCGGCAATGTAGGAGATCCCTTCACTCTTCAGGGCAACTCCGGGAGAAGACGAAGAGGTCATGACTCGTGTACCACCGGAAGCGGCACCCATGGTCATGTTGATGGCAGCCACTTCGCTTTCTGCCTGCAGGCAAAGACCACCCACCTTGGGCATCCGCTTTGCCATATATTCTGCGATCTCCGTTTGGGGAGTGATGGGATAGCCGAAGTAGTACAGACAACCGGAGGCAATGGCGGCTTCTGCAATGGCTTCGTTCCCCTTCATCAAAACTTTCTTAGCCATTTCTTTGTAAACTCCTATCTTAGTCTGCTTTTTCAACCTTGATGACGCAGTCGGGACACATCATGGCGCACATGGCACAGGCAATACATTTCGCCTGATCCACCATTTTTGCCGGGTGATAACCCTTGGCGTTCAGTGTGCTCCCATCCAGCTCTAGGATCTTTTTCGGACAGGCTGTGATGCACAGTCCGCATCCTTTGCACCGATCGGTAACAAATGTAACTTTATTCATCTTATCCTCCATAAACCCACGTGTCATAAAGACACATCGGTAGAATTAACTTGTCTTAGAACAGCTTTTTGGTCACGTTTTCCATGGGCAGAAGCATCTCATCGCCCAACCCGGCATCGGCAAACACCTGGGGTAGGTTCGGATTCAGATCCGCATAATACGAATGGAACGCCAGCGGCAGACCACAGGCCTTTGCACATTCGTGTGCCCATTCTACGGAATCCAAAATATCCTCTGCTGTAGTCTCTAAACCGATGGAGCTGTTGTTGACCACCGCCGTGGCGTGCAGACGAGAGGCATCCTCAATGTCCCGCAGCAGCAGTGCCGCATCCTTGGGATCAGCCGTCAGCGGACGATACATACTGATCACATACAGCATACTGTAGCCGGCGGTCTCGATAGGCTCTTTATACATCCCCAGCGCCACCGAACCATCGTCGCCGCCTACATCAATATAGGATACCTGATTCTCCGCACCGGGCTCAAACATCCGAAAGAGCTGATGGGGCAGAGACGGAATGTCCACGTTGGAATTGGCAAACTCCGGGATCAGTGGGATCACGCCAGCCTGCCGGAGCCTGTCCGCTGCATCGGCGGTACGAAAATAGGGATTCACGATGTCGATATCGGCCACAGCCACCTGGGCTGCCGGGTCTCGTTTTTTGGAATACAGTGCCAGATTCACAGCAACATTGGTCTTTCCGCTGCCGTAATGTCCACAGACGATATTGAGTCTGCTGCCGGTACCGGTATATAGCAAATTCTTCACCTCGATCTTGAAAGGATCCACATAACCACGGATCGGTTACCACAATAGTATACCACATTTTGCGGAAAATGAAAAGAGGGAAATGGCATATCATACGCAAAAATCTTGCAGAAAATTGCAAATTTTTTTGTCATGCATGGAGAAAACCGCAGAAAAGCAGGAAATCACTAAAAAAATGCAGAAATATTTCCGATAAAAGTGCAAAAACATTTGAAAAATCCATATGGATATGCTATAATATGAGTAAGTGCCTTGCAAAACGCAGAACGCAGAAAGGAAGACCGTGCTTCACGGCTGGGGATGCCTATGAATCTGGAAGGACTGGGACAGGGATGGGACAGCATCCTGCAAAACATACTGAATATTTCGCTCAGTGATATAGTGGATATCGCCTGTGTATCGGTGCTGCTGTATTATCTGTATATCTTTGTCCGGGACAGACGCGCCGGGAAACTGGCACTGGGCGTCATCCTGATCTTCACCGCACAAATACTCACGGATATTTTCCATATGAGCGTCATGCAGTATCTGCTGCAGAATATTTTCCAAACGGGACTTTTGCTTCTGGTGGTGCTGTTTCAGCCGGAGCTGCGTTCCATGCTGGAAAAGATGGGTGGACAGTCCCTGAAAGGCTTTCGCAGCATCGGCGAGACCAAGGACAATTCCGAGACGCTGCACATGATCGAAGAGGTGTCCGAGGCGGCTCAGGATATGAGCGATACCAAGACCGGTGCCCTGATGGTCTTTGAGAGAGACACCAAGCTGGGTGACCAGGAAATGACGGGTACCATCATCAATGCCGACCCCGAAAGCTTTCTTATTAAGAATATATTTTTCAACAAAGCACCGCTCCACGATGGTGCTATGATCATTCGTAAAAATCGTCTCCATGCGGCCGGCTGCCTGCTACCACTGTCGCAGAACCCGGACATCATCAAGGATCTGGGCACCCGACACAGAGCCGGCATTGGTATGAGCGAAAACAGCGATGCCGTGGTGGTGATCGTATCCGAGGAGACTGGCACCATTTCCATCGCCTGTGAAGGTAAGCTGACCAGAGGCTACAACAGACAGACCCTGAAGGAAGCACTGATCGGGTATCTGATGCCGGAGATCGAAAAGCCGGTGTCTGTGGCACGCCGTACGTTGGGACTGCTGAAGCTGGAGCCGGGCAAGAGGGCAGAGGATACCGATGTGCAACCAGCGGCACATAAAGCTGCGAAAAAACAGGGGAATGGGGATAATAAGAATGCGTGAGAATCCAAACAACAATACAGGAAGCGCCGCATCCGGTGGGTCCTATACAGGTGAGATGCGCACGGGCAAACAGAACAGCGGCAACTGGATCGTCAAGCTGCTGTGCGTGTTTGCGGCCTTTCTGCTGTGGCTGTACGTCATGGTCGTGGTCAGCCCGGAATACCAGGAGACCTTCTATGAGATCCCGGTGACGCTGGTCGGTATCGAGGATCTCAAAAAGGAGCATGGGTTGTCCATTTACAATTCCGAAGAAGCCGGGACGGTCAACGTGACGGTGGCAGGGAAGCGCAGTATCGTGCTGAAGCTGGACGAAGAACAGATCGTGGCCACCGCCGACGTCAGCGGTATCTCCTCACCGGGCAAGACCAACGTGACCATCGACGTGGAGCTTCCCTCCGGTCTGACACTGGTGGAAAAATCCCAGAACAAGGTGGCGCTGGTCACAGAGGAGTCGGTGAGCCGTGTCTTTCCGATCAACGAAAAGGTGGAGAATCTGGATCTGCCGGCAAGCTATGAGCTGGGCAATGTCCGCTATTCCTTCGATACCATCCAGGTGACCGGCCCCAGAAGCATCGTGGACAGCATCGCCGCAGCCCGTGTGAATATCGATTTTGCCGGTCGTACTACATCCTTTGATGCGACCTGCGGTATATACTTCATCAATGCCTTTGGCGACCGTGTGACCAGTACCTATCTCCAATACGACGAGACCGAGGTGGACGTGTATGTGCCGGTCTACCGTTCTTTGACCGTGCCGGTAGAGGTGTCCTTTGTGTACGGTTACCTGAACGAGACCAACGCCACCATCACCGTCACCCCCAGTGAGGTCACCGTAAAAGGAGAAGAAGCGGCTATGCGTGCCGACACATTGCTTTCTCCGATCCTGCTGGACGAGAAGAAGATCACCGACAACAGCTATGGCCGTACCATCACCCTGCAGCCGGCCGATGGCGTGATGATCGAGGACGACATCACCAGCGTGCAGGTACACGTGGATGTGGATCCTTCCATACAATATATGATGCTGTCTGTGACCGATATCGAAGTCACCGGCGCCGATGGGATCCAGTACGCTGTCATGGACGATGAACTGCAGGTGACGCTCCGTGGCCCTCTGGATGCGCTGGCAAAGATCCGACCCACGGATGTGTATGCTTTGGTGGATCTCAGTGGCTACAGCGCTGACAATATCGGTATCGTGACCAAGACCCCCACCATCGTGATCGACGCAGAGGATGCCTCTGAAATATGCGAGGTTGGCGAATATTCCGTTCAAGTGCAGATCAATTGACGCCTTATCGCAAACGGGTATACAAACAATATTATGACAAACAACAAACAAAACGAAAAAATCCTGATAGAAAATATACGTGTGGCATATCGACCGGGCAGTGAACCCGATGCCGTGGCTCTTGCCGAAGCGGCAAAACAGATCCGCAGGGATCTAGGGCAAAAACCGATCGCCATGCACATCAACAAAAAATCCATCGATGCCCGTCAAAAGCCCAAAATCAGCTTCGTGTACTCTATGTGCGCCGAGATCGAAGCCTCTGCCGGACTGGTGGAAACGCTGGAACAAGGCAGTATCAAGCGGTACACACCCTCAGCGCTGCCCGTTGCCTGCGGTACCGAAAAAATGCAGGCCCGTCCCGTGATCGTGGGCTTTGGACCGGCTGGGATGTTCTGCGGTCTGCTGCTGGCAAAATACGGACTGCGGCCTTTGATCCTGGAGCGTGGCGATACCGTAGCCGAACGCACCAAAAAGGTCGAACATTTCTGCAGGACCGGCGAGCTGGATCCGGACTCCAATATCCAGTTTGGCGCCGGCGGTGCAGGGACCTTTTCCGATGGCAAGCTGACCACACGGATCCATGATCCCATGATCGCCAGTGTGCTGGATATGCTGGTGGAGCTGGGTGCGCCGGAGGAGATTTTGTGGAAAGCCAAGCCCCACATCGGCACCGATATCTTGGTACAGGTGGTGGAAAATGCGGACCACGCCATCCGGGAGCTGGGCGGTGAGGTGCGCTACAACAGCCGTGTGACCGGGATAGACGACCATTTTGTGGTGCTGGCCGACGGAGAAAAAATCTCCCATGGGGCACTGATCTTAGCCACCGGACACAGCGCCAGAGATCTGTACCAGACCCTGCTGACCGATGGCTATACCTTAGAGCCCAAGCCCTTCTCTGTGGGGGTTCGTGTGGAGCATCTGCAGTCCTGGCTGGATCAGGCACTGTTCGGCAAGCTGGCAGGAGACCCGACGCTGGGCAGAGCCGAGTATCAGCTTTCCTACCGGAATGGCGAACGAGGCTGCTATACCTTCTGTATGTGTCCCGGCGGTGAAGTGGTGGCAGCGACCAGTGAACTTGGCGGTGTGGTCACCAATGGTATGAGTCGCCATGCACGGGACGGACGAAATGCTAACGCTGCAGTGTGCGTATCGGTGCAGCCGGGAGATTACGGCAATACCCCAGCCGATGCCATCCGCTTCCAGAGAGACTTAGAACAAAAAGCCTATGCAGCCGGCGGTCGCAATTACTGCGCACCTATGCAGACCATCGGCGATTTTATGCACGGTACCAAAGGCACAAAGCCCACTACCATCCGACCCACCTATCGGGACGGTGCCGTGGTGCCTGTGGATCTTCACGACCTGTTTCCGCAGTTTGTAAACGATATGCTGACCGCCGGACTGAACCGCTTCGATCGACAGATCCCTGGATACGCCGCTGCCGCCGTGCCTATGACCGGTATCGAAACACGTACCTCAGCGCCTGTGCGTATACTGCGTACAGAAGCCCTGACCGCACCCGGACACTGTAATGTGTACCCCTGTGGAGAAGGCGCCGGATATGCCGGTGGGATCGTCAGTGCCGCTGTGGACGGACTGCGTGTGGCGCTGACCATATTGGGTCGCTATCGGCATGAATGACTACCAAGCGACCGTCAAGCATCAGAAACGGAGGAGAGCATGAAGCAGAAAGCAGTGGTGAGAAGCGTCTTTGCCGACTATGCCATGGTAGAGGTCGCCCGAAATTCCATGTGTGACGGCTGTGTCAACCAGAACTGTAAGAGCCATACCTGTGCCGCCGGTGCCATGTTCGGTTCCGCCAAAACCATGACCGTGCGTGCCAAAAATCCAGTGGGTGCTGCCGTAGGGGACACCGTGTGGGTGGAGACCGCCGACAGTCGGGTGCTGGGGAATGCCGCATTGGTGTTTCTCATGCCCATCGCCGTTTGTATGCTTTTGTATGCCGTGACAGACGCTTTGTTTTCTGCCGACTGGATCGCCTATGCCGCTGCCGCTGTGGGCTTCGTGGGCGCCTTTGGCGTTTTGGGATTGTTGGAGAAAAAGAAGAAAAACGAAGAACCGGACATCGTGATCACCGGGATCCAGCACCCCATGACATCGGAACCGGAAGCACCGACCGATGCATACGAAAATTGATAACTATATACTACATACAATATATAGAAGAAAATATTAAACAGGATGATAGAACGAATGAAAGCTTTGAATCGATGGCATATCACCGCAACACATGAACAAATGCAGAGCAACCCGGCGGTCAGAGAGATCGCTTCTGCCCTGCACCTGCATCTTCCCACAGCCTATCTATTGTTCAACCGTGGCTGCCGGGATGCAGAGGAAGCCCACGCTTTCCTGGAAAAGGAGACGGAACAGATGCACGATCCCTTTGCAATGCCGGATATGGACAAGGCCGTTGAGCGGATCTTGGAAGCGGTTGAGGAAAAAGAGCACATCGTCATATACGGCGACTACGACGTAGACGGCGTGACCTCTGTCAGCAGCTTGTATCTGTACCTGCAGTCTCTGGATGCCCATGTGACCTATTATATTCCCAGCCGCACCGGGGAAGGCTATGGTATGTCCCGTGCTGCCGTGGAAAAGCTGGCCGAATCAGGCAACGACCTGATCATTACCGTAGATACCGGTGTGACAGCGGTGGAAGAAGCCAAGCTGGTGAAGGCACTGGGCATGGAGCTGATCATCACAGACCACCACGAATGCTGTGGAGAGCTGCCGGACGCCGTAGCCATCGTCAACCCCAAACGGCCGGATTGCGACTATCCCTTCCAGGAGCTGGCCGGTGTGGGCGTGGTGTTCAAGCTGCTGTGTGCCATGGAATCGGTGCGCCATCCGGAAATGACCATGGCGGCCTGTGTCCTGCGTATCGCAAAGGCATACGGGGATCTGGTCGCTATCGGTACTGTGGCAGACGTCATGCCCATCCGGGACGAGAACCGTCTCATTGTCAGCTACGGCCTACAGCTCATGGAAAAAGAACCTCGTCCGGGCCTTATCGAGCTATTGGAAGCCACACAGTCGGAAAGTCGTCCCAGTGCCAAAAAGAAGATCACCGCTTCCCTGATCGGGTATACCATCGCACCCCGTATCAACGCCGCCGGACGGATCCGCAACGCTTCCATGGCAGTGGACCTGTTCTTGGCCGAGGACTGCGAAACGGCAAGACCCATTGCCCGACAGCTGTGCGATATCAATAGAGAACGACAGAACGAAGAAAATAAGATCGTGGACGAGGCCTACGAACAGATCGTAAAGCACCACGATTTCGATAAAGATCCGGTCATCGTGCTGGACAACGAGACCTGGCACCACGGCATCATTGGCATCGTAGCCTCCCGGATCACCGAACGCTTTGGCTGCCCGTCCATCCTGATCTCCTTCGAAGGTGGCGAAAACGTGCACGAGCCCAACGAAGACGGCTACACCGAAGCCATCGGCAAAGGCTCCGGTCGAAGCATCAAGGGCATGAACCTGGTGGAAGCGCTGTCCCATTGCGGCGACCTGCTGGAAAAATTTGGCGGTCACGAGCTGGCAGCAGGGCTGTCCATCAAGCGAGAAAACCTGCCTGCCTTCCGGGAACGGCTGAATGCCTACGCCCGAGAATGCCTGAAGGACGTGGACAGACAGCCGGTCATCGAAGCCGAATGTGAGCTGCTGCCCTCCGATATGTCCATGGAGCAGGCACAAGAGCTGTATGCGCTGGAACCCTTTGGCGTGTCCAATCCGGTGCCGCTGTTCTACATCGATAAAGTACCGCTGGCGGAGCTGCAGATGGTCGGCGCCGGGAAGCATACCCGTATGACCCTGAAGGTCGGCAAAAATATGGTCACCGCCATGTGCTTCCGGAAAACCGTATCCGATATCGACCTGTATCCCGGCGACCTGCTGGACGTGGTCTTCACTTTAGATATCAACGAGTTCCAAGGCACACGCAGTCTGCAAATGATCGTGAAGGATGTGCGTCTCCATGCCACCGCCGCCGAAGCCGAGACCACCGAACGATTCATGTACAATACCATCCGCAACCGCATTGTAATGTGTATGCACGGGCAGGAATGTGCACCGGTGCCTCTGTCGCTGGCGCAGATCCTTGCCTATGTGCCCACACGCCGGGACTTTGCCGTGGTGTACAATACCTTGAAGCGGGAGATCCAGCTGCACCATGAGGTGTTCAGTCTCCGGGCTCTGCGTCACGATCTGATCACCTCCAACCCCGGCTTCCAGATCACATCGGTCAAGCTGCGGTTCATTCTGGACATCCTGCGGGATCTGTCTCTCATGGGTGTGGAGGAAGCGCCCGGTGAGGTCTACACCTTTGCCTACATCCAGACCCAGGGAAAGACCAGCTTGGATACTTCCCGGATCTATAAGCAGCTCCTGTGGGATTATCCCATGGAGTAAACGAAACCCATGAAGCGAAAGGAAGCGTCAATATGATAGCAGAAAATCTGCCTGCCGATTGTCCAAACATCGACAAGCTGCTGCAGGTATTGGAAAACAGTGAAAAAAGTTATGATCTGGAAAAGATCCAACGTGCATTCCAGTATGCCGCCACGCTGCACGCCGGTCAGTTCCGGGTCAGCGGAGATCCGTATATCTCGCACCCCATTGCCGTGGCTGAGATCGTGGCAGGGCTGGGACTGGATACGGATTCCATCTGCGCTGCCTTTCTGCACGACACCGTAGAGGACTGCTCCGATAAGACCAATCTGGACATCATCCGGGCCCGGTTCGGTGACGACGTAGCCATGCTGGTTGACGGCCTCACCAAGATGAACGACATCAACGTGGAGGACAAGGAAGAAGCGCACATGGAGAACATCCGCAAGATGCTCTTTGCCATGTCCAAGGATATCCGTGTCATCTTCATCAAGCTATGTGACCGGCTCCACAATATGCGTACCCTGGGCGCCAAGAAGGAAGCCAAACGCCGCACCACCGCTCTGGAGACCATGCACGTGTACGCACCGCTGGCCCATCGATTGGGTATGCAGCGCATCAAGCAAGAGCTGGAGAACTTAGCCCTGTCCTACCTGGATCCCATCGGCTACAACGAGGTCAACGCAGACATCGAGCGGAAGTATGGTCAGAACCAGAACTTCATCGAGAATACCCGTTCCATCGTCTCCGAAAAGCTCCGGGAATACAACATCAATTTTACCTTGGAAGGCCGTGTGAAGACCGTATATTCCATCTATCGCAAAATGTTCAACCAGAACAAAAGCTTCGATGAGATCTACGACTTCTATGCCATCCGCATCATCGTGGACACCGAACTGGAATGCTACACAGCACTGGGCGTGATCCACGAAATGTTCCGCAGTATCCCCGGCCGATTCAAGGACTATATCTCCACGCCAAAGCCCAATATGTACCAGTCTTTGCACACCACCGTGATCGGACGGGACGGCATTCCCTTTGAGGTGCAGATCCGAACAAGAGAAATGCACCACATCGCCGAATACGGTATCGCTGCCCACTGGAAATACAAATCCGGAGACAAAACCAAGGAAGACATCGACAAGAAGCTGGAATGGATCTCCAAGCTCATCGACGTGGAAAACGGTGCGCTGGATACCGAAGATTTCATGCACACCTTCAAGATCGATATCTTCAGCGACGAGACCTTTGTCTTCACGCCCAAGGGAGACGTGATCGCACTACCCATGGGTTCCACCATCATCGACTTTGCTTATGCCATCCATACCGAGGTGGGCAACAAAATGGTGGGTGCCAAGATCAATGGCATGATCGCTCCCATCGACCGGATCCCCCAGACCGGCGAGATCGTGGAAATTTTGACGTCCCAATCTTCCCGTGGGCCCAGCCGGGACTGGCTCGGCATTGTCAAAACAGGTGAAGCCAGAGCTAAGATCCGCCAGTGGTTCAAAAAGGAAAAGCGGGCAGAGAACATCGTCATCGGGCAGGCAGAGCTGGAAAAGGAAATGGGTCGGTATCGTGGCCATCCCACCGATGCGCAAAAGGCAGAGATCGCCGAAAACGTGGCCCATCGTTTGGGTATGCGGGAAACGGATGACCTGTACAACGCCATCGGCTACAACGGTATCGCCATGACCAAGGTCACTGCCAAGCTGAAGGACGAGTACGAAAAGATCGTCAAGCCGGAGGAAGAACCGGCACCCATCACCGACACCGAGCAGGTCCAGACCACCAAGAGCCGGAAGGTCCGCTCCGACAACGGCGTGATCGTGGACGGCGAATACGGCTGTGCCGTCAAGTTCGCCAAGTGCTGCAACCCGCTGCCCGGCGACAATATCATCGGCTTTGTGACCAAGGGCTATGGCATCTCCATCCATAAACAGGACTGCCCCAATGTGGCAAGCGGCAAGCAAAATCCCGATTACGCCGGCCGTTGGCTGGAAGCACACTGGGACAGCGACATTGCCGGAGAAAGCAGCAAGTCCCTGTTCGAAGCCATGATCCAGGTCTTTGCCGAAAACAATATGACCCTGCTTGCGGAGATCACAGCAGCCCTTGCGGACATGAAGGTGTCTCTGCTTTCCATCAATACCAAAAAGCGCACGGAACAGGATATCATCATCAACCTGACCGTGGGATGCAAAAATATCGAACACTTTAACGCCATCGTATCCCGGATCCGGAATATCGAACACGTACGCAGTATCGCCCGTGGATTCACCTGATCCTCCGACATAACCGAACCGACTAATAAATAGAACGGAGCAAAACCAATATGATCGCTGTACTCCAAAGAGTTGCCGGTGCCGCCGTACAGATCGACGGTGCGCCCTATTCTGCCATCAACCGTGGGATTTTGATCCTGCTGGGTGTGGCCGAAGAAGATACCGAAGAAGACGTGCGCCTGCTGACAGAAAAGATCCCGAAGCTGCGTATATTCGAGGACGAAGAAGGAAAGATGAATCTGTCTCTCACCGACATCGGTGGGGAAGTGATGGTGGTGTCCAACTTCACGCTGCTGGCGTCCTATCGCAAAGGCAACCGACCCGATTATATGCAGGCCGCCAGACCGGAAAAAGCCATTCCCCTGTACGAAGCCTTCCTGGAACAGATCCACACAAAAGTGCCCACCGTGGCTCACGGACAGTTTGGAGCCGATATGCAGCTCTCCTTGACCAACGACGGCCCTGTGACCATTGTGATGGATTCCAATGTATTAAAACAACCGAAAAGATGATCATACGAACAAACGGAAACTTAAATTCCTATTATATCCAAACACTGTGTATGCTGTTTTTCCCCGGCGTCAAATTTCCGGAGAATGAAGCGGAAACACCGGAGACCATCGTGGTCACCGTACACATGACCGAAACCGATACCGAAGTCGTGGCTCACGCTGCCATCTGCCAAGGAGACAAGCAGACCGAAGGAGACTGGCGTGAAAGTTGGGATCCCACCATCGGCGACAAAGACCGGATCCGCAAGATCGCAGCCGGACGTGCCTTCATGCTGGCAGGAGAACGCTTCACCGGGTTCACACCACCGTGGGGAATCATGACCGGTGTGCGGCCTGCCAAGCTGGTCAGCGAATATCTCCACCAGGGCAAGACCCCAGCTGAAGCCGCTGCGCTCCTGGAACGAGAGTTTTTCGCTTCCCCGGAGAAAGCAAGCCTTGCCGTGCAGGTGGCCGAAGCGGAGGACAGACTCATCACCATGGACAAACGGAAGGAATGCAGCCTGTATGTGGCGATCCCCTTTTGTCCCACCCGGTGTGCCTATTGCTCCTTTGTGTCCTATACGTCTCCCAACCTGCTGAAGCTGATCCCGGAATACCTGACAGCTCTGGCAGAGGACATCGACCACACCTGTGCCCTGATCCGACAGCTGGGGCTTACCGTGTCCACGATCTACATCGGTGGTGGTACGCCTACCATCCTGACCGCCGACCAGCTTGCCTTCCTACTTTCCCGTATCCGCAAATGGATCCCCGATGTGACGGAATTCACCCTGGAAGCCGGCAGACCCGATACCATCACCAAGGATAAGCTGACCGTAGCCAAACAGTACGGCGTGGATCGGATCAGCGTCAATACCCAGACCCTGAACGAGGACGTGCTTGCCAGGATCGGTCGAAAGCATACCGCAGCGGAATTTTTTGAAGCCTATCACGTGGCAAAGGAAGTGGGGATCCCGGCCGTCAATATCGACCTGATCGCCGGACTGCCCACGGATACTGCCGACTCCTTTGCGCAAACCATGGACGCCATTCTGCCCCTGCAAGCGGAAAACGTCACGGTACACACCTTCTGCGTCAAGAAATCAGCGGATTTCAAGACCGAGGGTATGTTCGACCGGGACGGCATGGAAGCCATGAAAAGCGTGGCATACTCCTACAAAAGCCTGACGGAAAACGGCTATTTGCCCTACTATATGTACCGGCAGAAGAACACCGTGGGCAATTTGGAAAACGTGGGATACGCCAAGCCGGGCTACGAAGGACTGTACAACATCTATATGATGGAAGAGGTACACAGCATTTTCTCCTGCGGTGCCTCTGCCGTGACCAAATTTGTGTCCCTGCCGTCTGAGACGGGACCGGATGAAACGGGCAACGTCCGCATCGAGCGCATATTCCAGCCCAAATACCCATATGAATATCTGCGAGAACAGACCGAAGGAGACCGTCATAAGCAGCGGCTGACCGAGCTGGAACAGATGGCGGCAGCATTCTACGGTCGATAAAGCTACACCGCACCGTTCTGGTGGTGCAGATGTGCCATCCACTTGCAGGATGCGGTGATGCCTAAAACCATTCTCCCGGAGGTAGGCGTGAATCCATCCTGGCATTACGGAAAGGACGTGCAGACCCCAACAAAACCGGAAGAAACGAAAATCCAGATATCCAAAAATTCAACGAATGAAACAAAGGAAGAAGGCTTTTTCTCCGGTGTGGCAGTGCTGACCTTGTCGAGCCTTGTGGTCAAAGCACTGGGAATGCTTTTCAAGATCCCCATGAATTATATCTTGGGGGACACCGGTATGGGCTACTACAACGCCGCCTACACCATCTACACCTTCTTCTATATGCTCTCCACCGCCGGACTACCCACTGCTGTCACCATATTGGTGTCGGAAGCCAAAGAGAGACGGCGAGACATTCTGGCCCAGTCCCTGTGGCTGTTCTGCGGCATCGGTACGGTTGGTACGTGCATCCTGTGGTTCGGTGGAGAGGCTATGGCAAAATGGATCGGTGCACCCCCATCGGTGACCTGTATGTATGTGGTGGCGCCTACGCTGTTTTTCATCTGTATCGCCAGCGCACTCCGCGGGTATTATCAGGGTTTGTCCCGGATGCTCCCAACGGCCATTTCCCAACTTCTGGAAGCATTGGGCAAGGTGGCCATTGGGATATTGTGCGCTCTTGCTGCCATCCGACAGGGCAGACCGACGCCGGTGGTAGCCGCCTGTGCCGCCATGGGTCTGACCGTTGGCGCCGCTTGTGGCATGGTGTATCTGCTGTTTTGTCTGCGGCACGATGCAGAGAAATCGTCTACCCCTTGGCAGGAGAGCACCACAGGTGACCTTCTCCGTCGCCTTGTCCATATCGCCGTTCCCATCACCATCAGCGCAGCGGTCACGAGCCTGACCAGTATGATCGATGCTGCCTTGATCCAGCGACTGCTGCAGCAAAACGGGTTGTCTCAGGAGACGGCCACCACCTTATATGGCAACTACACCTCATTGGCCGTGCCCCTGTTCAACCTGCCGCCGACCTTGGTCTACCCCATCGCATATGCCATCGTTCCCCTGTTGACTCGCCATGTCGGTGCGCCAAAGAAAATCCGTAGCCTGACCGAGACGGCACTGCGGCTGTCGATCCTGATCGGTGCGCCCTGTGCCATGGGAATGACCGTGTTGGCCAACCCCATATTGTCCCTGCTGTTTCGTGCCGATTCTGCCACATTGGCCGCACCGCTGCTGGTCCGCTTGGCGCCGTCTTCGCTGTTTGTCTGCGTATTGGCCGTGAC
Source organism: uncultured Ruminococcus sp. (assembly GCA_964623635.1). Lineage (GTDB taxonomy): Bacteria > Bacillota > Clostridia > Oscillospirales > CAG-272 > UMGS1696. Next base: position 10,125 of record CAZUUA010000017.1, on the reverse strand, counting down.
CAATGCTGTCCTGCAAAGCATCGGAAAAGCCACACTGCCCGTGTTCTCCATGTTGGCAGGTGCAGCGGTCAAGATCCTCTCGACCTTGTGGCTCCTGCCGAGATACGGGATCACCGCCGCACCTGTCAGCACCTTTCTTTGTTACTTGATCGCCACTGCCATGAACCTGGTTTTTGTCCTGCATAGCACCGGTCTATCCTTGCACCTGAAGCGTACGTGCCTATGTCCCATGCTGGCGGCCGGTATCTGTGCCACAGCGGCAAGGTTCACCTACGTAGGCCTGACAGCGCTCGTACCATCAAAGATCGCCGTGTTGGTCGCCATTGGAACAGCGGCGGCGGTGTATCTCTTGTGTGTGCGGAGAATGGGCATATTGGGTCCGGAGGAACGAGCACTGCTACCAAAGAAGCCGTGGGTGCAAAAATTACTATATTCAAAAGAAAAATGAGGAAACCATATGAGATCCGAAAAAGAAAAGCTGACCGGCGAAGGTCGTCACGATTTTGCGTCCCTGCGTCTGCTGACGGAAGTGCTGCGGAGCCCGGAAGGTTGTCCCTGGGACAGAGAGCAGGATCATAAAAGCATCCGCAACGACCTGATCGAGGAGTGCTACGAGGTGGTGGAAGCCATCGACACCGAGGATCCCACGCTCCTGCAGGAAGAACTGGGAGACGTGCTGTTCCAGGTGCTGTTCCATGCCCGTATCGAAGAAGAAAAAGGTCGGTTCACCATCGATGATGTGATCCACGATATCTGCGCCAAAATGATCCACCGGCATCCACACGTGTTCGGCGAGGTGCAGGCCGACACCAGCGAAAAGGTGCTTGCCAACTGGGAAGTGATCAAGAAAGAAGAAAAATCCCGCAAGAGCGCCAAGGAATCCATGGCAGCCATCCCACCCATGCTTCCGGCCTTGATGCGTGCCCAGAAGGTGGCTGGCAAGGCCATGAAGGACGGCTACGACTTTGGCACCGAAGAAGCGCTGTGGAACGAGATCCATTCGATAGGCCCCGGTGCGGATCGGGAAGAAACATTGGCCTCTTTGGCAAGACTGGCAGAGTTGGCCGCTATACTGACGAAAAAACTTGACGGTGATCTGGAAGGGCAAGTCCAGAAAGATACATCGGAGTTTATAAAAAACTATCAGAACCCAAAATTGGAGGAAGAACATGAATAAGACAGAACTGGTAAATGCAGCCGCTAAGAGAACGGACTTGACCATCAAGCAGACCGACGAAGCTCTGAACGCCATTTTAGCCGTTATGGAAGAAGCACTGATCGCCGAGGATAAGATCCAGATGACCGGCTTTGGTACCTTTGAGATCCGCAAGCAGCCGGAACGGGACGGCAGAAATCCCCGCACCGGTGAACAGATCCACATCAAGGCATCCCGGAACGCAGCCTTCACGCCTTCGCTGGTGCTGAAAAAGAAGCTGAACGAACAGGCATAAATTGAATATATAAGAATAAAGAAATATGAGACTGGATAAGTTTTTGAAGGTGTCCCGTGTGATCAAGCGCCGCACCGTAGCCAACGAAGCCTGTGATACAGAGCACGTAGAGGTCAACGGCCGGAAAGCAAAGGCGTCCTACGACGTCAAGGAAGGGGACATCATCGCCATCACATTTGGGGATAAGACCATGAAGCTGCGGGTACTGGACGTGAAGGAACACGCCGCCAAAGCAGACGCCGCTTCCCTGTATGAGGTACTGCCGAACTAAGGCATTACCGCACTGTTCAGTGATAGCACATCTGCTGGCATCTTTTCCGCCATACGGCACAAATTCGCCTTGACTTTCGTATGTGAGCCTGCGACGAATTTGTTTTGTCTGACGAAAAATTTGACTGCGCATCTGTACTAGCAGAACTGTGTGGTAAAGTCCTTAGGCATTACCGCAAATCGCACGCATACGATGTCCTTCTATTGCATAAGATACAGTACCAACATTTCTATGGTATGAGGTGCCTATGCAGCAGGAACAAAACAGCGAACAAAGTATCATCATCCACCAAAGACAGCGCGCACATCTGGACGACATTGGAGAGGTAGAAAGCTTCACGGAGTCGGAGATCGTGGCGCTGTCTTCTCTTGGTCGGATCTGGATCGAAGGCGCCGAACTGCACATCGATGTCTTCAATGCCCAGACCGGTGTGCTGGAGATCCACGGACAGATCGATGGTATTCAGTATTTGGATGACCAAAATACCAAAGGAACAAAGCCAGGCTTCTTCGCCCGTTTTCTGCATTGAGCGAAGGAAAGCGGTGAAATATGGAAGTCTGGATCGCAGAACAATGGAAAACTATGGCACAATCGTGCATAATGGGCTTGATTTTTGGCGCAGGATACGATATAATAAGAGTACTACAAGTTCTGTGCGGCATCCGGTCGAAAAAACACGAGAAGTTGAAACATACGCTCTCGAAAGGGCCCCCTGTCTTTTGGCTGTATTTCGTGGGTGACCTTGCGTATATGCTCCTTGTGACGGCAGTCTCGTCGATCTTCTTGGGAGAATACAACCACGGTATGCTGCGCTGGTATCTGGTGCTTCCCTGTGTCGCCGGACTGCTGCTGTATCGCCATACCGTCGGTCGGCTGGTCATGGCTGTGTCGGAGACCATCGCCGGTCTGCTACGCCGGGTGCTGACCCATATCCTTGTTCGACCCATCCGGTGGCTGCTGCAGCGGCTGCTCCAGGTGGGAAAGACGATTTTGGGTGCTGTGACGGCCTTTGGAAAACGACTGCTTTGTCACATCCATATGCGCCACATGATGCGGCATTTTGCAGAGCTTGTAAAATTATAGAACTATGCAGTTATCACAGTATACTGTGCTATAAAAGGAGGGGACAGGGTTGCGACAGACACGCAATTTGTTTATCAAAATGGCGATGCTTGTCTTTTCCGTGTTCTGTTTTATTACGATCATAACATTACAATTGGAAAACAACAGCAAATTGGAACAAGCGGAAGTGCTGGACACCCGGATCCAGGCCTATTACACCTATATCGACGAGCTGCAGGCGACCTTGGATGCACCCATGGACGAAGAATATGTGGCCGATATTGCCAGGGAAAAATTAGGTCTGCGGTATCCGCAGGAAGTGGTGTTCTACAGCGATGATTCAGATTGATGGAAAATCATACGATGCGTGACAATACAACGCGTGAAAATACGACACGTAAAAATACAATGCGAAAAAAACGAAAAGACCCGGTAAAGATCGTGCTTGGTGTGTCGGCAGGGGTGCTGTTTTGTGTCTCTGCCTTTTTTGCCGTCCGGTATGTGGACCTGCTGACCGGCGACACGGTGCCCCAACCGGCGTTGGAAACCACCGATACCAGCGAAGTACAGGAAGCCCAAGCCGCCTTGGAAGCCACCCTGTTGGAAAAGGAACGTGCCATAACCGCCTTGGAAGCCCAGCTTGCCGCACTGAATGAAAAAGTACAGCTGTTGGAGAACACCGAAGCCGTACAGCAGGCACAGCAACTCACCGCACAAACGGCACAGATCGCCGAGCTCAAGACCCAGCTTGCCGCCATGCGAGCCGAAGCGGATACATACAGAAGCCAGCTCACAGCCCTGCAGACCAAGGTGGACACCGATTGGGGTACCCGCTCCCGGCTGCTGTCGGAGCTGTACGTGATGCTGACCCATGACGCACCCCTGTTGACCCCGGAGGAAGAAGAGTTGTCGGAGACTACAACAACGGAAACAAAGGAAAAAGCAGAAACGGAGCCGGTCGATCCCAAGGAAGCGTGGGAAGCCATGTACCCCACCATTTCTCTGTACTACCAAGACCTGACCAGCGGCTACAGCGTGACCTATAACGAAAACAAGGTCCTGTACTCCGCCAGCCTGATCAAGGCACCTTATGTGTACGCCGTCCTTCGGGAGATTGAGGATTTCGAGGAACAAAAGCGAAACTATGCCAACGATGGCACACCGCTGTACGACGAGAACGGACAACCACTGTTCACCGGCAAGCACCCGAATCTGGACGAAAACGGCAACATTCTCTATAAGGAAGGGGAAGAGAAGTACGACCTGTCTCGCACCTGGACCTACGATCCGGAGACCATGAAGGAAGAAGGCTCCGGCAAGATCCAGTACGAGCAAAAAGGTTTCACCCTGACCTGGAAGGAATTGTTCGAGTACACCTTACTCTACAGCGACAACGTGGCATTCCGGCAGCTCCGGGATACCTTTGGCATGACCTCCTTCCAAGCGTTGGCCACGGAGCTGTCCTTCCAGGGCACGTCCTACGGCTTCATGCAGCTCACCGCCAAGGACTGCGGCAAATTCCTGGAAACGCTGTACGGTTTCTTTGTCACCGAATCCACCTATGCCACCTGGATGCAGGAGCTCATGTGCCGCAGTGCCCACACCGTCATGATCCCGGCAGCCGTGTCTCCCACCAAAGCGGCGCACAAATACGGCTGGGACGAAAATGCCTATCACGATATGGCCGTGGTGCTGGACGAGGATCCCTACATCCTTGTCATCATGACCACCTTAGAGGACGGCGGCAGTACCGTAGACAGCTACATCCGTTCTCTTGTGCAGCAGTGCAAAAGGATCCACGCCGATGTAGCCAAGGAACGCAGTGCCGTGCAGGCAGAAAAAACCGATGCTGCAACCGAATAAAATACGATAGACCTCTGCCGTGTCCCATATTTTGGGTACATGGTAAAGGTCTTTTTTGCTGCAAAGAATTCCTACAAAACCAGCACAATACAATATCGTGACAGCGCAATGAATAAATATTTCAGTTGTATTGCATATGCATAAAACCCATTGATTTGTATCCGGAAGTATGATATCATATTGCTGCGGGTGAGGAACAAGCGCTCACCCATGTGTGTGAAACAAAGGAGGAACAAATTAGTGAGAAACACAAACAAGCTCCTGAGTGCGGTAATGGCACTGCTGCTGACGGCAGGTACCGGCACTCTGGCATTTGCAAAGGACTTCCATGATGTTGACGATACAAGCTACGGAAAGACCGAGATCGATATGCTGTCCGACATTGGTGTGATCCAGGGGGTAAACGACAAGGAATTTGCCCCGGACGACTATGTGACCAGAGAACAAATGGCGGCGCTCCTGTTCCGGCTCATGCTGAACAAGGACGACGCAGGCCGCACCAACACCACCAAGTTCACCGACCTGTACGAGCCCTACTACAACGGCTTCATCTCCTGGGCAAACGCATCCGGCTACATTCTAGGCACCTCTGCCGTGACCTTCGAGCCCACCGGCGGCATCACCTTCCAGGACGCTATGGCAATGCTGGTCCGTGCGCTGGGTCAGGAGACGGACAACATGAATGCTGGGTACCCCTGGAGCTACATCAACGCCGGTCTCAAGCTGGGACTGGACAGAGGCCTGGAAGACGTGGCCTATGACAAAACCCTGACCAGAGCCCAGACCGCAGTGCTGCTGTACAATGCGCTGACCTCGGAATATCTGGTGGGTAAGACCACAGCCAACGGACATACCTATTATGAATCCACTTCGCTGATCGAAGAGGTGTTCGGCTACCAGCTGGCAGACGCTGTCCTGACCGCCAACAATACCTATACCACCGGTACAGGTACCGTGGTGAAAAACGGCTACGTGACCCTGTCCTGCACCGACAACGATGGCAAGACCTTCTCCATGACCGTGCCGTACGCAGACATGAAGTTGGATGGAGACAGCACCGCCAAGCTGGGTCATTCCTTCCGGATCATCTTCCAGAAAAACGGCAACAGCTACAGCGTCCTGTCCGCCGTGGAAATGAGCCATACCGAAGACTTTATGACAGCAGAAATTTCCAAGGATGAAAAGACCGTCACCATTGGCGAAGAGAAGTATACGCTGGTGGACGAGTACTCCGACATTCTGTCCACCAACAACAACGAGCTGATCCTGTACGCCTACGACGACAACGGCACCTTGGAGCAGATCGAGACCATCGAGGAACTGAAGCCGCTGTTAGGGTTCTACCGAATCACGCTGATCTACGACGCCGGGGAAGAGACCGCCAGACGGGGCATCCTCCGTGGCTTTGCGTTTGGCAGCCTACAGATCGATAAGGAAGGTAAGATCAATTTGGCAAATGGTCTGACTGCCGAAAAGCTCACCGGCGGCTACAGCAATCTCGATAAGGCAGCCTCCGGGGACTACGTGCTGTACTACTTCAACAGTGACACCAAGGAATTGGAGATCGCCGCACGTCTGTCCATCCATTCCGACACTGTTCGCCGGATCACCACGGACAGCGTGAAGTTAGGGGAAAAGACCTACGCACTGGGCAACGCTGCCGCCGGTATCTCTGCCGATTCGATCCGGGAACAGTTGACGCTTGGCAGTATGACCCACGCCGTACTTTGGCAGGATCGTGTCATCGCTATCCACGAAGGCACCACCAAGAGTGAAGGCAGTACGTATTTGGTAGCACTGTCCGACGCCCACCGGATCTACGAAAACGGTGCATTCCGCTACGTGACAACCGTATCCATCGATGGAGAGCCCCAGAACGTGTATGTCCGGGACGGCAGTGCCAAGGCAGGTCAGGTGTACCGGTATACCGTATCGGCCGACACCTACCACCTGATCGCGCCCAAGACCGAGGACGGTCTGATCCTGACCGGTAAGGACGCCTTCATCCAGCAGGACAAGGAGCTGCACGAGATCGCTTACCAGATCGACAAGGCCGAGGACACCACCATTGCTCTGAACAGCCGGAACTACTTCACCTTAGAACCGGGCAAGAGCACACCGGTGACGTCCATCAAGGGTCTCCACAGCGTATCCTTTGTGACCGATAAGGACACCCTGATCGTGGTACAGCAGGGCAACGACATCACCACCCGGAAAGGCACCTACAACTCCACCATCCAGGTGAACGACGGTGCCACCATCACAGCCGTATTCCGGAACGAGATCGGTTCCGTGGAGACCCTGCGGTATCTGTACATCAGTGACGGCAAGCTGGGCAACTACGACGTGAACGCCGAATATGTGCGGATCCTGGCAAACACCGGCGCTGTGCTGGAAAACGGCAAGGCATACACGGAATATACGGTGTACAACTTTGATAAAAACACCATCGAGACACGCCTGAGCGAATCGGCATCTCTGGAGATCGGCGAAGACTACCGCACCGGCAAGGACAACTGCATCACCGCAGAAAAGGCCACCCATATTCTGTCCGGTTTCGTCTCCGGCTATACCGGTGCAACGGTGACCGTAGATGGTACCACCTACCCGGTAGCAGACCAGGCACAGCTCATTACCATCACCGACAAGCATGAGATCCAAAAGGTGTACCGCAGCGACCTGTATATGCACCACGTGGAATTTGTGGTGGAGAGAGGGGAAGTGACCCGGATCCTTCTGGGTAAGGAAGCTGCCTTTACCGCAGTGGGTAATGGCAACGAGATCCGCATCATACCGGACTTTGCCATCCACCACTTTGACGTAGCGACCCTCAAGCTGACCGGCATGACAAAGGACGATGCGGCTGTAGCTACTGCAGACCTGTCCCTGTCCTTCACGGCAGACGGCGAGATCCTGATCACCGCAAAGGATGCTTTTGTACCCGGTCACTACACCCTGACCTTCAACCTGGGCTCGTCCCGTTACGCCGTGTCTCTGACCATCGAACAACCGGAGACCGATGCACCGGAAACCGATGCTCCTGAAACGCCTACCGAACCGGATGCACCGGAGACACCTGACCAGCCTGCGCAGCCGGAAAACCCGGAAGCCCCGGACAATGGTGAGAACGAATAATATTCCACAAAGCGAAAGGCAGTGCCGATATGGTGCTGCTTTTTGCGTGTGCAACCAAAAGTATCCCTTGCCTTTTGCACCAATATGGTGTATAATAAAGAGCAGTACAACCGTAATGACGAGCATTACAAGCGTAATGACAAGCATCCATGCCGATGACGCAGCAAATACCATGCCGATGCGAACTGTCGACATATTTGCAAAACAAATTCTATATCATATATTTATAGTACATAAGGAGAACCCACCATGGAAAAACGAGCGATTTCCAAAAAAATACCGGCGTATCTGGACAGCGCCGTCATCTATCAGCTGTTCCTGCGGGCCTTCACGCCACAGGGGACCCTCAAGGCGGCTGAAAAAATGCTGCCCCATCTGAAGGATATCGGCGTGGATATCGTGTATCTTTGTCCCTTCTTTACGGCGGATGACGACATGGATACCGCCTATTGGAGCGGCAGACAAATGGAATGCCAGCTGAACAACCCGAAAAATCCCTATCGTATGCAGGATTATTTCCATGTCGATCCGGAATACGGCACCGACGAGGATCTCCACGACTTTGTGAACGCTGCCCACGCCACGGGACTTCGTGGGATCTTCGACCTGGTCTATTTCCATTGCGGTCCTACGGCAGTATTCCTGCAGGAGCATCCGGACTTTATCAGGCGAAATCCGGACGGTTCTCCCCGGATCGGCGAGTGGAGATTCCCGGAGCTGAATTTTGAAAATCCCGAACTGCGGGAATATATGTGGTCCAACATGGAGTATTACGTCCGAGAATATGACGTGGACGGTTATCGCTGTGATGTGGCAGACCGTGTTCCGCTGGATTTCTGGGAAGAAGGCAGACGGCGTATCGATGCAATCAAGCCGGAGCTGATGATGCTCAACGAAAGCTGGACGCCCGATATGCAGTGCATCGCCTTCGATCTCAACTATGATTTCGGACTTTCCGGTGCCTTCCAGAAGGTGCTCAAAGGAGAAGCGCCGGCCACCCATATCCGGGATTATCGCCGGGAATGCGAGAGAGACCATCTGGCGGAGAACGGCCGCTCCATCCTTTGCTTCGACAACCACGACTATGCCAACGGCGTGAAGCTGGATCGGTTTGAGACTCGGTACGGCACAGCGGCTGTGGATACGATGCTGTTCCTGATCTACACCATGCAGGGCGTTCCTTTCCTGTATAACGGTTATGAGGTTGCGGATGCCAACCACCACTGCATCTGGGGAAACCGCTTCCATGGCGCCAACCTGACGATCGAATGGGAAAATGCGCTGATCGAAAAAGGCAGGAATCGTATGCAGCTGGTTCGGGAGCTGGCGGCACTCCATAAGGGGCATAGCGAGATCACCAAAGGCGACCTTCAGTACGCAGAGAGCAGTGCGGAATCGGTGCTGGTGTTCGTGCGTTCCTACGGTGCAGGAAGAGCGGCGTTCCTTGTAAATATGAGCGACAAGCCGGTGGATGTAGAGACGGATGTTACGGCACATCTGACAGAGCAGGTCTATGGCAGAGGAACCACCGTAAAGATCCGGGATTGCAAGCTTTGTGCCCACATGGAACCGTACGGCTTCTCCATGATCCAGCTACTCCGATAATATTTCGAAAAATCCATAAAGCAAATGCCACTGCAAAGCAAAACGACCGTACACCTGCTTGTAAGCGTACGGTCGTTTTGTCTACAGTGCCATTTCCCCATATCCGACAGGGAAACGACATCAACGGTTTTTACCCTTTGCGCTCTCCGCTGTTTCCCCGATCGAACGCCGGATTCCAGCCGTAGAAATTCTGCGCATCCATATTGTCCTGGGCGATCCGCAGCGCTTCGCCGAACCGTTGGTAATGCACGATTTCCCGTTCCCGTAGGAAGGTCAGCGGCTCACATACGTCCCGGTCGTCGATCAGCCGAAGCAGATTGTCGTAGGTCACACGAGCCTTTTGCTCTGCTGCCAGATCCTCGTTCAGATCCGCCAGCACATCCCCTTTCACCCCAATATACTTTGCATCACAGGGCACACCCGATGCGGCCTGCGGGTAGACACCGGCTGTGTGATCCACAAAGTACGTGTCAAAGCCGGATCTCTGGATGTCCTCGGCGCTGAGGTTTCGGGTAAGCTGGTGCAGCATCGCACTGATCATTTCCACGTGGGCCAGCTCCTCCGTACCCACATCCGTCAGGATCCCCGATACTTCTCGGTAGGGCATGGAGAACCGCTGACTCAGGTACCGTGTGGAGGCAGCCAGCTCACCGTCCGGACCACCCAATTGAGAGATGATGATCTTGGCATACCCCGGATTGGGATTCTTGATCTTCACCGGGTATTGCAGCTTCCGTT
>CAZUUA010000016.1:0-37754 GCA_964623635.1 uncultured Ruminococcus sp. | reverse complement strand
GCGCAACCTTGCCAAGGTTGAGGTGGCGGGTTCGAGCCCCGTAATCCGCTTGAAGCGAAAAGAGTACTGAAAGGTACTCTTTTTTGCTGTTTCCGGAGAGAAAAGCACGCAAGAACCCCGGTACTTTTCGCAGGACGGTTGTATTTTTGGCAGACGGAAATTTTCCAAAATATCTTCTTGTAACAAAAGCAATCCTGTGATGCAATGGGGACAATGGCAGATGGAAGAAAAACCAGCGCAGGGGAATGGGAGCGTATCAAGAGATCCGTGCGAAACCATATGTGCCTGTACACAAAAAGTCAGCTGACCTATTGGTTGTCCGTAAAACAGTAGATCCGACGTATGGCTGCGAGCATAGGTCGGATCTGTATATGTATTATTTCTTGTGCGGCATACATGGATCCTGTACAATCTATTTCTTCACGCAGTCCCATAGGATAAAAGCAACCGCTGCCATCAATAAAATACATATGGTAAATACATCCCAGAGGTCCAGGATAGGCGTGCCGATCATTTTTGACAACGCAAAATTGATCAAAAATTCAAACGGGATCGCAAGAAAAATACTGATCCCTGTTGCTAACAGCCTTCGTTTCTGCAGTCGTGCATACAGGATATAAGCTGACCACAGATACGGTAGTGAAATGATTGCCATGGCCGCACCAATGGTGAATACTGCACGGACTTTTGTGAAAACGCTGAGCACATACATAAATGGCAGAATGCAAATGCTGATGCCAAGCAGCGCCGGCAAAACACCTTTTCTCCTGCACAATATGATAGGAAAAGATGTTATCCATGCGATCCATATAGAACTAAGTGTAATACGTGACCATGTAAGTTCTCCGGAAAGAGCAACATCACATAGACAACATACGGAGGCACCAAAAGACAGAATCATGGTGTACACCATTGCTATTATGGCATTCTTCTTCATCTTTTCCCCTCCTTTCACCCAATCGCCCCCGCAATGGTCGTATCCACCAGCATATGCCCCTCGGCGGTCGGATGGATCCCATCGCCGGAGAGCAGGTTTTGGTAGTCGTGGCGCATGAGAAACGGCATCCGCAGGTCGATCAGGGGACAGGCTAGACGTGTTGCCAATTGCTCTGTGGCACGGCTGTAGAATTCGTGCCAGCGGTACAGCATGGAGCTGTCGCCCAGCCACGTCAGGATCCGGTCGTAGTCCAGTCCCCGGCTGATCCACTGCATATATTTTTGTGCATCCAGCGGTACCAGATTGCATATATACACCTTGCCGCCTTTTTCCCGGATACACTTCACCAGCTCGCCGTAGCACCGGATGAAGTCGTCCAGCGGCGTTTTAGGCAAATGCGCACCTTGGGGATCTGCCGAAATGTCGGCCCAGCGATAGTCGCAGTCGTTGCCGCCAAATTCCAACAGTACTGCCGTGTCCGGTGGCAGCTTCTCCATGGCAGACAGCTTGCGTCCAAACTGCGCCACACCTTCTGCAATGGTCGCACCCATGACGGAGCAGTTCTGGATCTCGTAGCCCATATGTGTCAGGTTGGCAAAACGACCGGGCAACAGCTTGTGCCGTCCTGCTTCTTCGTTGTACGTTACCCCTTTCAGAATGGAGTCACCAAAAATATAGATCTGCTTCATAAAGAACCCCTTGCTTTCTTGTGGCGTTTGTGGTATCATAGAGTGGGGATGCAGTAATGCTTAGTAGGAAAGCGAACCACCCCACTCCGAAAATTTTCCCTGACGGAAAAATTTTCCAAAGTTTGGATTGCGAATGACGGTGGGGATGCAGTAATGCTTAGTAGAAAAGCGAACCACCCCACTCCGAAAATTTTCCAAAGTTTTGTTTCCAAGGTACATTTGTGTATCTTCCTTGCACCTATAGTATATCCCATTTTTCTCCGTTTGCAAACCCCCGGTTGGTATAGCGCTCTCTATTTCTCATCAAATCGATTCTCTACCCAAAGGATACCGCAGGGCGAGCGAATTCTCCGGTGGGGAGAGGAAATAGCACCGAAAAAGGCGGTTTCACCCCCAATTCTACTCTGGGGAGAGTGGAAAACAAGCGGTATATCCCCGTGTGCGAACGGATTCTCGTTATAGACACAAACAAACGCAAGTTGAAATACATCACATCGCATACAGAAAAGCATAGCATGGGAGGTGACAAGATGGCAGATAAACAAGACCTGGCACGACTGCTGGCGGTCAATATTGCCGTTCGACGGAAGGCAGCCGGTATGACCCAGGCAGAGCTGGCCGAGGTGCTGGGCTACTCCGATAAGACTGTGTCCAAGTGGGAACGAGGCGAGGGACTGCCGGATGTGCTGTGCCTGAAACGGATGGCCGATACCTTTGGTGTCCCCATGGATGCGCTGTTTGCCGCCCCCGATGCTACGCCGCAAGGGCCGCCACAAGGGCCGCCACAAGGGCCGCAGGAACCGTTGCCGCAGGATGATACCACCGTTGCCACACCGATGGAACCGGAAATGCCGCTCTCCTCTGCGGAGACAAAAGGCGTGGTGGATCACAAGGCGGTGGCTGCCATTGCGATCATTGGCGTGTGGATGCTGGCGGCGCTGGTGTTTCTCATCGGCTACTTTTGTGATGCCGATCTGTCCCTGGCCTGGGGCGTTGCGGTACCGGTGTCGGGACTGCTCATGGTGATCTTCAACGGCCTGTGGGGTCATAGACGATATACCTTCTGGACGTGCAGCTTTTTTGTGGTGGGGCTACTATTCCTCATCTGTCTGCTGCTGCACCGATACCACGTGTGGATGCTCATGTGGCTGTCTGTTCCGGCGGTGGTCATCGTCTGGCTCAGCTGCCGTGTGGAAAAGAAAAAACAGTAACCTATAAGAGGAAAGGACTATACAATGGAAAACAAGATTTGCGCACCGGTGGGTGCAGAATATGTCCGCACGACCGACAAGACCGGCTATGCCAACGGCAAGCTGACGATCCGCTGTGGTGAAACGATGCCCGAAGGCTACGCAGCCTATTGGGCTAACGCAGAAGGGATCCTGCCGGATTACACAGCCTTTGCCCCGATTCGCTGCAGTGGTACAGAAACGGTGGCAGAGCTGGTGCCTGATACCCTGATCCCCGTGGGTGCAGACCGGATCTTCGTCTATGCCGTATCCGGTGAGAACGTATCGGAGACGGCGGCCTGTGCGATGCTGCCGGAAGGGGTCGGTGACTATGAGCTGGGCGAGGTGCTGTACGAAATGCAGGTGCAGAGCGATATCCATATCACTCTGGATCAGAACCATCCGCACAACAAACACTTTGCTATGGTGCTGGACGAGATCAAGCGTCTGTCGCCGAATAGCTTGGGTCTGTTCATCAACGGAGACACGGCAGACAATGCGGATCCCCAGCAGTACGAAAACTGTCAGGAGCTGATCCGCAACGCTGGCGCACCAAAGGTGTATTTCGCCATAGGCAACCACGACCTTGGCTTCGACGAAACGGACTACGACGTGCGGCTCACCAACTTCCTCAAGGGTACGAGAAATACCTGGAGCGATAAAGCATACTTCGATCTGTGGATCGGTGGTGTACACTTCATCTTCTTAGGTGGCGAAAAGCGCAGTGGCCACGCCTGGCTCAGCGAAACACAGCTGCAGTGGCTGGACGAGAAGCTGGCGGAAAACCGGGATGTGCATCAGGCAAAGTACGTGTTCCTGCACCAGGGCATGATCGACACGGTGGCAGGCTGCTTTGCCTACCAGAAGTGGCACGGCGTGACCCAGACCGAGGAGCTGGCTGCCGTCCTGCGGAAGTATCCGGAAGCGATTTTGTTCAGCGGACACAGCCATTGGGTGCTGAATTCTCCCCACACCATGCACCTGCACGACGACAACTATTGTACGATCTTCAACACGTCCTCCGGCGGGTACACCTGGGACGACGAATGCAACGAGACGAACAAGGGTCTGACCGGCTGCGAAGGCTATTACTTCTACGGCTACAAGGACAAGGTCGTGGCAAGAGGCAGAGATTTCCTCGCCGGCAAATGGATCGCCTCGGCCCAGTTCGTGGTGGCGTATTGATAAAATGAGATAATAATGATGAATAATTGTGGTATGAAATAGCAACGCTGTTTCCGTCATGATTATTCATCATTCGTTTTTTGTTATCTTTCTTTTCCCTCTTGACAAACCGACGGCAATGTGATACAATATTCCCGAACAAACCAGGGGTGCCATTTGGCTGAGACGGAAGTGCCGAACCCTTCAACCTGATCCGGACAATACCGGCGTAGGGAGTTTTGTTTGTCGGATAGACTATTTCCGATGAATATGACCATGAGGCTTTCACTTCCGTTTGTGTATTGATGCGATGGAAAATGAAGGCCTGTTTTTTATGGTATGGATGCATGGACGGTGGAGAGCGGTTTGTTCCCAAATTTTACTGGGAATGGAAGGTATCCAACATGGAAACGAAACGAGAGAAAACAAAAATATTGGCGGAATGCGCTATGATGATCGCACTTGCCACGGTGCTGAGCCTGATCAAGGTGTACGAAGCACCCTTTGGCGGCTCGGTGACCCTGCTGTCCATGGCGCCCATGATCCTGCTGTCGTTCCGGCGTGGGGTCAAGGTGGGACTGCCAGCCGCCTTTGTATATTCGATTCTGCAGCTGGTGCTGGGACTGAACAGTGTGGCGTGGGTCCCGTCGGCCGGCGGCAAAGTGCTGTGTATTTTCTTTGACTATATTTTTGCCTTTACGGTGCTGGGACTGGCCGGAGCCGCTGGCAAACTGTCGAACAAAGAAAATACCGTTCCGATGGCTGGGGTGGTGATCGGTACGCTGGTGGTGGTGCTGCTGCGGTTTTTGTGCCACCTTGTATCGGGAGCGGTGATCTGGTATGCGCTGGATCTGGACTGGTACGCCGACGATCCGGGACACATCGTCCATCGGTATGGCGCATGGCTGTTTTCGCTGGTATACAACGGAGGCTATATGCTGCCGGAAGCCATCGAGACTGTGATCGGCGTGCCGCTGCTGCATAAGGCGCTGGCAAAATTTCGGGTATAAGAAAAGGGGCTTGTCCCCTTTTTTTATATCCGTGGGGTACGGCTGGGGCAAAGGGTGTTCGACGGACTCCCCTACCAGCGGAACCTACGGGGGTTTCCAACTGCGTTTGGGCGTGTGACTCCATGGGGTAACCCCATTGGCCCCTTTTCTTCCAACTGCGTTGGGTGCGTCTCCGGTTTGTTTTCCCGAAGATTTCGGGAAGATTGCCCTACGCGGGCGGCGCCCAAAGGGTAGGAAGGGAGAGGGAAAACTTCCTCGTCAGTTTTTCTCCCTTCCTACCCTCTGGGGACTCCCACCATCCCTCACGATCGGCTCGAAAAGCATAACTTGCGCTTGACAGCCGGTTTCTCTGGAAGCATATCATTCAGCAGTAAATAACGATTGGCTTAAACTTCCACTTTTTGATCATGCTGCCGCATTAGGACGGTTGGTGTAGACAAAATTTTCGTTTGGTGCCAGACGTACGTTTTTGGTTGTTTTGATGTGGAACACCTAATCATTTGATTGGTAATGTGGTGTGTTGATACACCGTACGTTTATCACGTAGTCAACTACCTTAAGAATTATGAATTCCCCATACGTCAACCACCACTCCGACCGTTTTGTGTGAGGGCAAACGAACGGAAAAGTATCATTTCGCCACAGTCCGATACCATACGTTCTGCACCCCGTAACCTGCGGCAGCGTAATCAAAAACGGGACTACCAAAGCGAACGTGATTTACTGCCTAAGGATATGCTTCCAGAGAAACCGTCCGTCAAGATCAAGAGTTGTTTTCGAGGCGATTAAGGGGATGGTGGGAGTTGAGAGGGTAGGACCAACTTCGCCGTAGGCGAATGTTGCGGGGGCAAAACTGCCGAAGAAGTTTGAATCCCCTTCCTACCCTTTCACGCCGCCCGCGTAGGGCAGTCCCCCGAAACTTTTCGGAAAAATCCCATGGGGTAAAAAGCCCAACGCCAGTACAAATCAAACCGGGGCACATGGGTTACCCCATTGGTATGCAGCCCAAACGCAGTTTGAAACCACTGAGGGTTAGGTAAAGCCAACTTCGCTGTAAGAGAATGTTGAACCCCCTTGCCCCTAAAAAATTCACGAAATCCCCATAAATCCCGGTAAAAAAGTTTTTGACAAAGGGTGCCGTATATGGTATAATATTATAATTGGAATACGTATCGCTGTAAGGAGGTGCTGTCATGCGGATATTGGGGATCGACCCCGGCATTGCGATCGTGGGCTGGGGCGTCATCGACTACGATCGGATGAAGGGAAAAGCCGTGGACTATGGTGCTATCACCACCGGGCCAGACATGCAGACCGAAGACCGGATCGCCGAGGTGTTCCGGCAGATGCAGCAGATCATCGCTGTGTACAAGCCGGAGGTCGTGTCCATCGAAGAGCTGTTCTTTAACACCAACCAAAAAACCGGTATCATCGTGGCAGAGGCCCGTGGGGTGCTCCTGCTGGCGGCGACACTAGCGAAGGTGCCCATTTACGAATATACGCCCTTGCAGATCAAGTCGGCTGTGGTGGGCTACGGTCGAGCAGAGAAAAAACAGGTCATCGATATGGTGACAAGACTCTTGAAGCTGCCTGCCCCGCCAAAACCGGACGACACCGCAGACGCGTTGGCAGCAGCCCTGTGTCACGCACACTCCGGCACCTCGGCGCTGGCGGATCTGTACAACCATCCGACTACCATGCGAGGGAAGATACAATATTGATGAAGAATGATCATCCGAAATTACTTGACCCTTTGAATACATTTTTAGGAGTTTACTATGTGGAAAGCAGATAGATGGCAGGAATATGAGCTGATCGATGCAGAAGGCGGCGAACGGCTGGAACGTTGGGGTGACTATATCCTGATCCGACCCGATCCCCAGATCATCTGGAAAGGCGAACGCAAGGATCCCCGTTGGAAAAAAGCCCATGGGGTCTATCGACGTGTGGGCGGCGGCGGCTCCTGGGTGGTGAACCATATGCCCGAATCCTGGTGCGTACACTACCCGTTAGCAGGTGCTGCAGCGGATACAGCAGATACTGCGCTGACCTTCCAGCTGCGGCCTATGGGCTTCAAGCATACCGGCCTTTTTCCGGAGCAGGCTGCCAACTGGGACTGGACCAGCGGTCTGATCCGGCGTGCGGTGGCAGGTGGACGGCAGATCAAGGTGCTGAACCTGTTTGCCTACACCGGTGGCGCTACGGTGGCAGCTTCGGTGGCCGGTGCGTCTGTGTGCCACGTGGATGCGTCCAAGGGTATGGTCAACGCTGCCAAGGACAATATGCGCCTGTCCGGTCGGGCTGATGCGCCTTGCCGTTACATCGTGGACGACTGCAAAAAGTTCGTGGAACGGGAGATCCGCCGGGGCAATCGGTATGACGGCATCATCATGGATCCGCCTTCCTACGGTAGAGGTCCCGGTGGCGAGGTGTGGAAGCTGGAGGACTGCGCTGCCGACCTGATCGCACTGACGGCACAGGTGCTGTCCGACGATCCCCTGTTCTTCCTGATCAACTCCTACACCACCGGCCTATCTCCGTCCACCATGCAGTATCTGCTGTCGCTGGCACTGCCTAAGGGCCTGGACGGCACCTGTGAGGCTGGTGAGCTGGGCATTCCGGTGACGGCCAGCGGACTGACGCTGCCTGCCGGTGCCTCGGTACGGTGGAGCCGGGAACAAAATATCTGAGAGCGAAATCTGAACAAGACGTAGGATCATAACTATGCGGAATATCATATTGGAGACAAAAAACCTGTCCTTTGCCTATCCGGGAGACGAGGACAGAGCACCGATCCCGGCACTGCAAAACGTGTCCTTTGGCATCGAAGAAGGTTCCTTTACCGCCATACTGGGTCATAACGGCAGCGGCAAGTCCACGCTGGCAAAGCTGCTGTGCATGATCTACCAGCCAAGCGGCGGACAAATTTTCCTCTATGGCAAGGACATGACCGCACCGGAGATCACCGAAGCCGATGTGATGGAAGCCCGGCGAGAGATCGGTATGGTCTTCCAGAACCCGGACAACCAGATCGTCGCCACCGTGGTAGAGGAAGACGTGGCCTTTGGCTGCGAGAATCTGGGCATTCCACCGGCTGAGATCCGTCGCCGGGTAGACGAAGCACTGGATCTGGTGGGAATGCGGAAGTATGCCCGGCACGCACCACATAAGCTGTCCGGTGGACAAAAGCAGCGTGTGGCCATCGCCGGTACCATCGCTATGAAGCGCAAGATCATCATCTTCGACGAAAGCACGGCTATGCTGGACCCACTGGGGCGGAAGGAGGTCATGGACACCATCCTGCGCCTGAACAAGGAGGACGGCATCACGGTGCTGATGATCACCCACTACATGAACGAAGCCGCTATGGCCGACCGGATCATTGTCAT
Organism: uncultured Ruminococcus sp.; assembly: GCA_964623635.1. Classification (GTDB taxonomy): domain Bacteria; phylum Bacillota; class Clostridia; order Oscillospirales; family CAG-272; genus UMGS1696. Next base: position 29,336 of record CAZUUA010000016.1, on the reverse strand, counting down.
GAACGAAGGCAGTGTGCTGACCGACGGGACACCTGCTGCGGTGTTCAGCCAGCCGGAGACCCTGTGGAACGTGGGACTGGACGTGCCACAGACCACGGAGCTACTGTATAAGCTGCGGAAAGATGGCTATGACGTGCCGCTGGACGTGTTCGAGCCGGAAATGTGTGCGTCGATCATTGCCAAGGCACTGGAAAGGGGGCGCACACTGTGACAAGTGTAGAACTGAAAAATGTATCCTTTGTGTACAACAAGGGCACACCCTACGAGGCCAAGGCGCTGGACAACATCAGCCTGACCATGACCGGTGAAGGGATCACGGGACTGATCGGCCACACCGGCAGCGGCAAATCCACCATGATGCAGCTGATCAACGGCCTGCTGAAGCCCACCGAGGGACAGGTGCTGCTGGACGGTGTGGACATTTGGCAGGAGCCGAAAAAAATCCGGCAGGTGCGGTTTCAGGCAGGATTGGTGATGCAGTATCCCGAATACCAGCTTTTTGCCGAGACCGTAGAGGAAGACATCGCCTATGGCCCCCGGAACATGGGTCTGTCGGAGGACGAGATCCGGGACAGGGTACGGTATGGTGCCACCTTTGCAGGACTGGATCCGGCGCTGCTGTCCAAGTCACCCTTTGAGCTGTCCGGCGGTCAGAAGCGACGTGCGGCACTGGCCGGTGTCATCGCCATGTCGCCAAAGGTGCTGATCCTGGACGAACCGGCGGCTGGTCTGGATCCCGGCGGACGGCGTGAGATCCTGGGCGGCGTCAAGCGATATGCCCGGGAAAGCGGCGTGAACGTGATCATCGTCAGCCACAGCATGGAGGACATGGCACTGTACTGCGACGACTTGGTGGTGATGGCATCGGGAAAAATTCTGATGCACGCACCCTGCGCCGAGGTATTTGCCCGGGCAGACGAGCTGATCGCTGTGGGACTGGATGTGCCCCAGATCACCAGAGTGGCCTATATGCTCCGGCAGTACGGCGTGGACATCGGCAGAGATGTGTACACCGTAGACTGGGCTCTGGACAAAATTTTATCTAAGGCTAGGGAACGGTCCTGACCGTTCCGTGCGGCAGCCATTTGTATGGTTGTCATGGCGTCTTTGAACTTCATAACAAAACGAATATAAAGAGAAAGCTATATGAAATCTGATATTGCATTTGGACAATACTGCGAAGGGGATTCGCTGTTGCACCGGCTGGATCCACGGGCAAAGATCCTGCTGGCGGTGTTCTACATCGTGGTGATCTTTCTGGCGAAAAGTGCCGTGGCCTTTGTGCTTCTGACCCTTTTCTCCTTTGGGCTGGTGACTGTCTCCGGCATCTCGCCACGGATCGTGCTGGGTAGCATGAAGGCCCTGACCTTTATCATTCTATTTACCGCCGTCATCAACATATTCTGGATGCAGGGAGAGCACCTGCTCTTTGCCCTGGGTCCCATCAAGGTGTATCTGGAAGGCATCGTCAATGCGGTGCTGATCGTGGTACGGATCATGCTGCTGCTCATCTGTACCTCCATGTTCCTGACCTACACCACCACGCCCATTGCCCTGACCGATGGACTGGAGCAGTTGCTCTCCCCACTGAACAAGCTGCACGTGCCGGTACATGAATTTGCCATGATGATGTCCATCGCACTGCGGTTCATTCCCACGCTGATCGAGGAAACGGAAAAGATCATGAACGCCCAAAAAGCCCGTGGGGCAGACTTTACCGAGGGGAACCTCATTCAGCGTGCCAAGGCACTGATCCCGATTTTGGTGCCGCTGTTCGTGTCTGCCTTCCGCCGGGCCGATGAGCTGGCTACCGCTATGGAATGCCGCTGTTACACCGGTGGCGCCGGTCGGACCCGGATGAACGTACTGCACTACAGCTGGCAGGATTTTGCCGCCATGGCTGTGGTGGTACTTTTGGGCGTAGGCGTGGTACTGCTCAACGGCGTGCTGCCCGGCATCGGACTGGCTATGTGAGCACCCAACTTTTGCGCAAAACAACATCCTACATCTCATCCGGAAAAGAGAGGGTATGGCTATGCACATCATTTCTTTGAACAAACGACCGAAGCTGGTACCGGAGGCTGCCGCATGGTTTTCTGCCCGCTGGCACATCCCTACCTCTGCCTACCTGGACAGTATGCAGGCAGGACTGACCAATCCCTGCGGCATTCCCAAGTGGTATCTGGCGGTGGTGGGAGAGGACATCGTGGGGGGCTGCGGGCTTATTGCCAACGACTTCCACGACCGGCCGGACCTGACCCCCAACCTGTGCGCCCTGTGGGTGGACGAGGACTATCGCTGCCGGGGCATTGCGGGTCGACTGCTGCAGCACGCCGAAAGGGAAGCTGTCCGCATGGGCATCGACACCCTGTATCTGGTGACAGACCACACGAGCTTCTACGAACGGTACGGCTGGCAGTTTTTCACCATGGTGCATAGCAGTGACGGAGAGGACACCCGGCTGTACCGGAAGGACTGCAAAGGAGCATGATATGAAAGACAAACAACAGCTGCAGCAAAAGGAATCTGCACTATACAAGTGTCGAATCGTTTGCATCGCCGTGGCGGTGGTGTGCCTGATCGGGCTGGCCATTTGCCTGTACGCGTTAGATACGCCCAACTTCACCTGGGGTTGGTTCTTTGCCTATACCTGCCTGGTGGGACTGATCGGCAATGCGGTGCTGGCGGTGGTCGAGATGACCAAGGGCAGGAAACAGGCTAAGGGAAAGGATCAGACGCCGTGAAGCTGCTTTTGCGGATCGCCTACGATGGCACACACTATTGCGGCTTCCAAAAGCAGGACAACGGTCTGTCGGTGCAGGAAGCACTTACCGAGGCGCTCTCAAAGACCCTGGGCTTTCCCTGCAGCGTGACCGGCAGCTCCCGTACCGACGCCGGTGTACACGCACTGGGCTTTTGTGCGGCGATAGCACCGGTGACAAAGTCCCATCAAGTGGCGATGCCACATCAAGTGACAATGTCACTTGGAGAAGATTGGCTGTCCATTCCACCGGCGAAATTTCATCGGGCTGCCAAGCGGTTCTTGCCGGCGGATATTGCCATCACCGGTGCCTGTCTGGTGCCGGACGAGTTTCATCCCCGGTACAGCGTGGTGGGCAAGACCTATCTCTACCGCATGAGCGATCGACCCTTTCACGATCCCTTTTGCACCGACCGGGTGTGGGAGACCTATGTGCCCTTTACCGAGGAACAGGTGGCGCATATGGAGAAGGTGGGACAGGTGCTGTTGGGCAAGCATGATTTTGCCTCGTTTATGGCAAGCGGCTCCAAGATCACCGACCCGACCCGTACCATCACCGCACTGACCGTGAGACGAATGGGACCGGGAAGCATCACACTGCGTGTGTCGGCCGATGGATTTCTCTACAATATGGTGCGTATCATCACCGGCACTCTGTGGGAATTCGGCAAGAACCTGCGACCGATAGAAGAGTTGGAAGCGATCCTTGCCGCCAAAGACCGCACCAAAGCCGGCAAAACTGCCCCAGCCTGCGGTCTGTATTTAGAGGAAGTGGAATACCCCGGCGAATACGGCATCGTATGGCAATGCGAGTGAGAGGGCAGATGAGAGAGGATATATAGAAGCTTAGCAGTGGAGATAACTACCTCTCTCTGAAGAATTTCCCTGACGGAAAATTTTTCCTGGGGTTTTCATCAGAAAGAAAACCACAGTCTTAACCCAAAGCCAAACCAAAACAAAAGGAAGAGTTTGCGCCACAAACAACCGATACAGAAAAAACAAAATCGCAAAATCATCCACAATTCTTAATTCTTCATTACCCAGAAAGGGGGTGGCGGCATTGGCAAAAACAAATTCCTCGCCGGAGACAGCGCTGCGTGTGTCCGGTAGGATCAGACCCCAGACCAATCGATATTATGCCAAGGTATCTGCGATGTACCGGGCTATGGCAGCGGTGGCAGCGGTGGTGCTGGTGCTGTTCTGCCTGCTGGTGCTTGCCGTGGGTCGGGAGTACATCACCTACGACAACCTGACCTACCTGGCACGGGACTTCGATCTGCATATGCAGGACGCAGCCTACGAAGCCGCTGTGGTCAACTATGCCCGACATGAGACCCTGCAGTTCGCACCCTATAAGACGGGTATGGCAGTGGCCGGTACGGATGCGCTGACCATCTACGACTCTGCCGGGATCGTGCTCACAACGGATCCCCTGAACTACACGTCCCCTTGCCTGGCGGTGTCCAACAAATATGTGCTGGCCTACGATCTGGGCGGCAAAAGCTATGCCATCTACAACACCCTGACCCGTGTGGTCAAACGGGACACAGACTTCAAGGTCCTGTGCGCAGACATGAGCAACAACGGTTCCTATGTGCTGGTGACCCGTTCCAACGAGACCAAATACGTGGTGCAGCTGTACAACGAGGCGCTGAACCACACCATGTCCATCTACAAGGACCACTATGTCATGGACGCTTCCATCCGGGAAGACGGGCAGCGTGTGGTCATCGTATCTGCTATTCCCGGCGAGACGGACTTTTCCTGTGAGGTGTCCCTGTGTGCGGCCGGAGAAGGCGAACCACTGCTGACCACCACCTACGGCGGTCTCATGCCATTGCAGGCAGAATTTCACCCGGACGGCTCCTTTACGGTGCTGTGCGACAGTGCGGTGCTGTTCTTCGATGCAGAGGGCAGTCAGGTGGGACGGTATTCTCTGACCGGTATGACCCTGATCAGTGCGGATATGGCCGACGGTTATGTGGCGCTGGTGGGTGCCGAGAACGCACTGGGCAGTGAGAACCGGGTGGTGGTGCTGGATACCGACGGCAACATCCTGCTCTCCCAGATGTACCGGGAACGGATGCGCCGAGTTTCCGTCACCGCCGATGGTGCGCTCTGTGCCGTGCTGACGCCGGGTGCGGTGCTTTCCTTGGACGAAGGCGGCATTTGTACGACCTGTCCGTTGTCCGACGACGATGTGCTGACCATCTGCCGGAGCAGTCATGGTATAATGGTCTGCACCAAGGACTGTATGTACCCGGCTGTCTTTGCCGATACCGAAGCAACCGAAGGCGTGGCATCGTGAGAAGGCTGCAATACGCAATATATGGAAGGAAGGTGATCCCATGAGTTTGCTGCTGGATGGTTTGATACTACTCTGTGCCATCTGGTGTATCGTGTCCGGTGTGAAAAAGGGCTTCATCCGTTCGGCTATGGGACTGGTCAAAGGCGCAGTCTCTCTGCTGGCTGCCTGGGCCTACACACCGGTGGTACGAGAATCCCTCAAAGAAAATTATATCATCGACCGCATCGCCGCCGGGATCGGGGAGACACTGCGTTCTCTGGCGCTGAATTTGGAGACCCAGACCTATGACCTGTCCAAGGTGGCCACCGATCTGCCGGAAGCGTACACGGCCATCCTGACCCGGTACGGCATCGATATCCCCAGTTTTTCCGAAAAGCTGGCTCAGGTGACCCAGGCAGACGAAAGCGTTATCGCCGACTATTCTGCCCAGATTGCCGATCCCTGTGCCACTATGGTCGCCTCCGCCGCTGCCTTTGCGCTGGTGTTTTTGGCGGTGTATGTGGGACTGACCTTTGTAGCATGGGTGGGAGATCTGTTCTTCCATCTGCCGGTGCTGTCGGAAGCCAACCACTTTGCCGGTTTCGTCTTCGGCTGTCTCGAAGCGGCATTTTTCGCTTACGTGATCGCCATCGTCGGCGGCAGTCTGGTGGAAGCGCTGGGTCCCATCGATCCGGGACTATTCGGCGCGGCGGCGGTGCAAAATACCGTGCTGTGCCGCTGGATCCTGGACCAAAGCTGGCTACCGATCCTGACGGAAATGCTGGGATAAAAAAGACAAACATCTATGTTTATTGGCTGAAGATACAATACATCAAAACGGAGAAATAATTTCATGACCATGTGTTCTCGATGCCACAAGCGAGTGGCCGTAGTGTTTTTGACCCGAATGGAAAATGGCGAGACCAAAAGTGAAGGTCTGTGCCTGAAGTGCGCCAAGGAGCTGGGGATCAAGCCGCTGGACGATATGCTGTCCCAAAGCGGATTGGATGACGACGCCATCGAACAGCTCAACACCGAAATGGAAGCCTTTGCCGACAGCGTGGGAGATGGTGAGGATCCCCAGACCCGCACGCCCTTTCTCAATTTTGAAAAGCTCATGCACCAAGGGGAACAAAACGGCGGCGAAGCCAAGGAAAGCCGTCGGAAGCGTCCCGGCAAGAGCGAAGACAAGGAACCCAAGTTTTTGAACCAATACACCACCAACCTGACCGAAAAGGCCGCTGCCGGACAGATCGATCGGGTGGTAGGCAGAGACCGAGAGCTGGAGCGTGTGGTGCAGATCCTGTGCCGCCGCCAAAAGAACAACCCCTGTCTCATCGGCGAACCCGGCGTGGGCAAGACTGCGATCGCCGAAGCCCTGGCACTGCGGATCGCTCAGGGGAACGTGCCCTACCGGCTGCGGAGCTGCTCGGTGCATCTGGTGGATCTGACCGCACTGGTGGCCGGTACCCAGTTCCGGGGACAGTTTGAATCCCGTGTGCTGGGACTGCTGAACGATGTGAAGACCAAGGGAAACGTGATCTTGGTCATCGACGAGGTACACAATCTGGTGGGTGTGGGAGACGCCGAGGGCAGTATGAACGCCGCCAACATCCTGAAGCCGGCTCTGTCCCGGGGCGAGATCCAGGTGATCGGCGCCACCACCATGACCGAATACCGGAAGTACATCGAAAAGGACTCCGCACTGGAACGCCGTTTCCAGCCGGTGATCGTGAATGAGCCTTCCATTGCCGACACCGTGGAGATCCTGCGTGGCGTCAAGGAATATTACGAAACATACCACCACATCCACATTCCCGATGGGGTACTGGAAGCGGCGGCCACCCTCAGCGAACGCTACATCACCGATCGGTATTTGCCGGATAAGGCCATCGACCTGATCGACGAAGCGGCCTCTCACATCTCCGTCCACTCCGCAGCCCTGACCGAACAGCAGATGCTCCAGGAAAGAAAGGTGTTCGTGGAGAAGAAGCAAGGAGAGCTGGAAGCTGCAGAAGCCAAGGAAAACGACGAGGCTGCTCTGGAAGAACGGTACAAGGCGCTGGCAGACCTGAAGGCAGAGCAGTACCGCATCGACGAACGGCTCACGGAGCTGGTACCCCAGTGTGACGCCATTGCGATGACCGAAGCGGATCTGGCAGACGTGATCGAGATCTGGACGGGCGTGCCTGCCTCTACCATTACGGAAAGCGAATACACCCGGTTGGCACAGCTGGATGAGCGGTTGAAGCAGCGGATCGTGGGACAGGACGAAGCGGTGGATGCGGTCGCTCGTGCCATTCGCCGGAACCGAGCCGGTGTGTCCTATAAGCGCAAGCCGGTGTCCTTCATCTTTGCCGGACCCACCGGTGTGGGCAAGACGGAGCTGGTGAAGGTGCTGGCAGAGGATCTGTTCTCCACGCCGGACGCATTGATCCGTGTGGACATGAGCGAATTCATGGAGAAATATTCTGTGTCCCGGATCATTGGCTCGGCTCCCGGTTACGTGGGCTACGACGATGCGGGGCAGCTCACCGAAAAGGTACGCCGCAGACCCTACTCCGTGATCCTCTTTGACGAGATCGAGAAGGCGCACCCGGACGTGATGAACATCCTTTTGCAGATCTTAGACGACGGGATCATCACGGATTCCCACGGCAAGCAGGTGGATTTCTCCAATGCGGTGATCGTCATGACCACCAATGCCGGTTCTCACACGAAAAATGCGTCGGCCGGCTTTACCATGTCGGCGGATGCGGTGCTGGCAGACAAAACCACCAAGGCGCTGGGTGAATTTCTCCGACCGGAATTTCTCAACCGGGTGGACGAGGTCATCACCTTCCACCATCTCTCGAAAGAAAACTTCATGGGCATTGCCCGGATCATGCTCTCCGACCTTTCCGGTGCGCTGGCGAAGAAGGGCATTACCCTGACCTTCCGGGATGGGGCTGTCCGTTATGTGGCGGAAAAGTCCTATTCGGAGACCTATGGTGCCCGGAATATGCGCCGGTTCATCCAGAAGGAGATCGAAGACAAGATCGCCGGGGAGATCATCGCCAAAAAGGGCAGCGTGAAGACCATCGTTGTGGATGCAGGAGAAAACGGGATCACACTTTTGTGATAAGGATACCGGAGAGAAAACGGAGATCCGATATAGCAGAGCCTCTCTGAAATTTCTGAATAGGGATGAAAGGGTATACGGGTGGCCGATATCGTTTGCGGGTCGGTGATTGGCGTGTGATTTATCAATATGGACAAGAGAGAACACTTGAAATTCTGTACATATCGGATATTGGAAATCGCAGCGATATATACAAATGAGGAGGAAATAGTATGTCGGACATTACTGCTGAAACTATGAAGCTCATGGAAATGCTGCCAAAAGACGAGCGGATGTTTGCTTATGAATTCATCAAGAAATTGGTTCGTGCTTGGGATCCGGAATACACCTGTGTGCCCCCGGCGGAAGCTGACCGGATCGCAGAAGCGGAAAAAAAGTGGCTTTCTCTCCGATGCTGAGATCGATTGGGATCATATTGGAAGAGCGGAGTAAATCTATTACACAATCGTAGGTTGATATGGAAAAGAATGACTGGCATCTGCAGGAGGCATCCGCTGTCCTCACAGAGCTGAAAACGGATATGTACACCGGGCTGTCCGCCAAGGAAGCGACCATTCGCCGGCGCAGAGGTGGCGTCAACCGGGTCTGGTACATCCACCGCACCTCCGTACAGGAGACGGCGCTGGCGTGTCTGTCCGATCTGGCGACCCTGCTGCTGGCGGTCACTGCCATCTTTGCCGCCATCTTTGAGGAGAGCCGGTCGGCGCTTGCCATCGTGGGGATCCTGCTTTTGGGTGCGCTGATCCGTACGGTAACATACTGCAAGGCAAAGCGGATTCTGGAGGACAATGCATCCATCGGTATCCCCACCTGCTCGGTGCTGCGGGACGGCAAGATGCACCTGTTGTCGGCAGAGGAGCTGGTGGTGGGAGACATCGTGTTTCTGGAAGGCGGCGACATGGTACCTGCCGACGGACGGATCGTAGCCGGGGACGAAATGGCTGTGTCCGAACGGGGCATCACCGCCAACCGGGACACGGTACAGAAATTTGAAACGGTGATCCGCACGGCAGAGGCAGGCAGTGCCATCCCGGCAGAGTATCGCTCCAACCTGCTCTACGCCGGGTCTACGGTGCTGTGGGGACAGGCACGGATGGTGATCACTGCCACGGGGGAGGATACCCTGATCGTGCGCAAACAAGGCGGTATCCGTGTGACAGCCGGGGAAAAGCTGCCACTGCTGGAACGGCTGACGGGCTGGTGTCGGATCAGTGCGCTGGTCATGCTGGCCTGTGTGCTTGTGATCACGGCATTGGCACTGTTTTTGGGTCACGGCTTTACGGAGACCTTCCTGTCCTCTATGGCGCTGGCAGTGGCGTCCATGAGCGAATACCTGACCGCCATTGCCTACATCATCATCGCCATAGCCGTGCAGGATACCGGTCGACAAAAACGACGGCAGGACAGCACAGGTTCCGTAGGCAGTGCCGTCATCGGAGACTCCACCGCACTGGAACGGATCGCCAATGTCCGGCGTCTGGTGCTGTCGGATATTGGGCTGGTGAAATCCGGGGATATGACGCTTGTGAGCTGGTTTGCCGGTGGTGGCTATCATGCCGGTGACAAGGCCGATACCGACACCCTGCCGAACCTGGCACGACTGCTGCGGTATATGCTGGCGACCGTGGGTGGCAGTATGCTGCATACGGCTCTTTCCGGCAGTGCCATCACCGCTATGCCGGAGAAGTACACCATGCTCCACAAGGCGGCGGACTGCTGCACCAAGCGTGCCGGAAAGCCCATCGATTTCACCTTTACGGCACTGGATCACGTGGACGGCGGTACCGGTATCGCCGGTGGACTGGATACGGTGCTTTTGACGGAAGCGGATGGAGAGATATTGGCGGTGGTCTCCGGAGACATCGAGAAGGTCATGGCCTGCTGCACTTTGTGGGAGTCAGGAGACGGCTGTGGAAAAGAGCTGCCGCTGGATGCAGAGAGCCGCAAAAAGATCTTTACCGAAGCGGCTCGGCTGACCATCAGCGGCGCCAAGGTCATCGCCTGTGCCAAGCGAAAATCGCCGTACACCACGCTGAACCGACTGTCTCTGCTGCAGTCCAATATGACCTTCGTGGGCTTTTGTGCCATGGCAGAACCGGCAGCTGCTGGGGTTCGGGAAGCGATCGTGGCACTGCGGGAAGCGGAGGTGTCCCTGATCCTTTTGTCCGGCGAACCGGAACGAGACCTGTACTACGGCCGTGAGATCGGCCTATTTGATAAGGATACCGTCGTGCTCACCGGGGCTGCCGGAGAAAAGCTGCCGGAGAAGGGCAGTGCGCTGGTGGTGGTGCCGCCGGTGCAAACTGCCGCACTGACCAAAAACGTGGACCATTCCCGGATCCGCTACGAACGGGTGAAGGCACTGCTGGCACCGTATGCTGTGAATGGGGGCAAGGAAAAGGGCAGGCGCAAGGCCACCCGTGCGGCACATACCACCATGGTGGTACGCAGTGTATTGGATGCCCGGCTGTTGACGCTGGGGGACACCGGTGCCGCTGTGGCCGGTGGAGAGGCTGCCCATCGACCCCTGCCCCAACCGCTGAAGGCCAAAGCGGATATGACTGTGTATCCGGCCGGAGAGAGCGGTGGACTGGCCGAGGTGGTGACCGCCATGTACCAGAGCCGCCGTGCCTTATATCATCTGTGGTGCGCCGCTGTGTACCTGAGCGTGTCCCAGATCTCCCGTATGGTTCTGCTGCTGTGCTCCGTGGTCTTTCGGTATCCTATGCCCTCCGCCGCCATGCTGCTGCTCATTGGCCTGATCATCGACTTTGTGGCGGTGCTGGTGATGGCGTTCATTCGGGTGCCGCAAAAGCCGCTGACCATTCCCGGACGATGGCTGAAGCTGCCTGCGGGGAAGCGTACCTTTGCTTCGTTGGCAGGACTGGGACTGCTGTGGGGCACGCTGGAGGGTTGTTTGCCGCTGCTCTGTACCCTGCTGCACCTGCCTACCACGGGTCTCCTTGTGGCGTCCATTCTGCTGACCCAGCTGTTGTTCTCCGGCGCCGTGGGACAAAGAGAGTCCTTCTTCCGTTGTCGCTTCCACATGGCCTATGGACTGTATGCGCTGGCAAGCCTGGTGCTCATGGTGATCTGCCTGTTATGGGAGCCCATGGCGTGGTACGGCTATTTTCTCTCCCTGGTTCCGGCTCTGGTGATGCTGTCGGTCTGGGAAGGCTGGAAGGCGTACACGAACAAGACGAACCGCGCTGCCCAAAAGAAATGATCGAACCAACAAAGCCCCTTTTTGTGTCCTGTGCATTTCCTTATCGGACAGTTTTTGAAGGATTTTTTTGGCTATCGTATAATGGCGATGGCTACATAGCGGCAGGAAAAAGGGAAAGGATATTCTGAAATTTATATACCGATATATATTTTTGGCAAGAAGTGCAGAAAATTATGAAAAATCGACAGGAGAATCTCAAAAACTATCTTGTAATTTCTGCGGTTTTAGGGTATAATAAAGGAGACTGCATGAAGTTATAATGTAGGGCATCCGGCGATCGGGGATATGCCTGGGTTTGACCCGGGTCATACCATAGTCGCTTAGTTGCCCGGAGAAAGGAAAGATATAGTATGGCAGAAGAAAATACAAGCTGTACCCACGACTGCTCTACCTGTAGTGCGAACTGTTCGTCCCGTAAGGATGCAGGCCCGACCTTTGAAGCACCCCACAAGGACTCCAAGATCGGCCATGTGATCGGTGTCGTATCGGGGAAAGGCGGCGTGGGAAAATCCATCGTGACTTCTATGCTGGCGACTACCATGCGCCGCAGAGAGCACACCGTTGGCATTCTGGATGCTGACGTGACCGGACCTTCTATTCCCAAGGCCTTTGGTGCCAAGGGTGACATTTTATCCACAGGCGACGGCCTCTTGCCGCTGGAGACCAAAACCGGCATCAAGATGATCTCTGTGAACCTGCTGTTGGAGGACGAGACCAGACCGGTGGTTTGGAGAGGGCCTGTGATCGCAGGGACCGTCAAGCAGTTCTGGACCGATGTGGTCTGGGACGACACGGAGTTTTTGTTCATCGATATGCCGCCGGGAACCGGTGACGTACCGCTGACCGTGTTCCAGTCCATTCCCCTGGACGGCATCGTCATCGTGACCACGCCCCAGGATCTGGTGTCCATGATCGTGAAGAAGGCTGTGAACATGGCCGCTCTCATGAATATCCCGGTGATCGGTCTGGTGGAGAATATGTCCTATGTGACCTGTCCCGACTGCGGCAAGGTGATCAACATCTTCGGTGAATCCAAGGCTGAAGCTGTGGCAAAGGAATGCGAGATCCCGTTCCTTGGTCGTCTGCCCATCGACCCGAAGCTGGCGGCACTGTGCGACCGTGGTATCATCGAGCTGATGGAAAACGACTACATGGACGGCATTGCGGACAGCGTAGAAGCATTTGTGGCAAAGAAATAATTCACAATACATTCAGGAGGAAATCCAAAGTTATGAAAAAGTCTATGACTTCCGTACCCTTTAAGGGTACCACAGAGCAGAAGATGGCTCTGGACAGACTGATCGCTGAACACAAGGGTGAAGCCGGTGCACTGATGCCCGTACTGCAGAAGGCACAGGACATCTACGGCTACCTGCCGGAAGAAGTGCAGAAGGCCATTGCACAGGGTCTGGGCGTTCCCTACTCTGAGGTGTTCGGCGTTGTGACGTTCTACTCTCAGTTCCTGCTGAACCCCAAGGGAACACACCCGGTGGCAGTATGTCTTGGTACGGCCTGCTACGTAAAGGGCTCCGGTCTGCTGATGGAAAAGCTGGAAGAGCTGCTGGGCATCCAGAACGGTGGTATCACCGCTGACCTGAAGTTCTCTCTGGACGCTACCCGTTGCATCGGCGCCTGCGGTCTGGCACCCGTTCTGACCATCGGCGAAGACGTATACGGCAGACTGGATCCTTCTCAGCTCCCCGACATTCTGAAGAAGTATCAGGACTAAGTACAATCTCTCCATCTCCTACCCTGCATATCCGATGAAGCGTTCGTAAGAAGCGGGGATGCTCTGTGTAGCGGTTCCCCGAAAGAAGGATATATAGCCTATGAAAATCAAAGAAATTCAAGATCTTTTGCAGGCAGAGCTGCTATGTGGCAGTGAGGCCCTGGACGGCGAAGTATATTCTGCCTGTTGCAGCGATATGATGAGCGATGTGCTGGCATTCGTCAAGGATCAAGGCGTGCTGCTTACGGGGCTGGTCAATGCCCAGGTGATCCGGACGGCCGCCATGATGGATATGCCCTGCATCGTCTTCGTCCGCAGCAAGATACCCACGGAGGAAATGCTGATCCTGGCAGAAGAATGCGGGATCGTAGTCATGCGTTCTACCACCAGAGCCTATGAGGCCTGTGGGATCCTGTATTCCCATGGCCTGCACGGACAATAAGGAGGAGACGGTATGCACGAACCCGTGAAATTTCACTTTAATGTAGACGGCGAAAACTTTTCCTCGGCAGGAGAAGCATCTGTGATGGTCAAAAAGAAGCTGCGGCAGCTGGGCTTTTCCCCGGATGTCATGCGCCGTGTCTCCATTGCCATGTACGAAGGCGAGATCAATATGGTCATCCATGCCAGCGGCGGCAATGCTGACGTAACGGTGGGCGACGAATACATAGAGATCGTGCTGGCGGACCGTGGTCCCGGCATCCCCAATATCGAGCTTGCTATGCAGGAAGGCTATTCCACCGCCAGAGACAATATCCGTGCTCTGGGCTTTGGCGCCGGTATGGGTCTGCCCAACATGAAAAAATACACCGACTATATGCACATCGATACAGAGGTCGGCGTGGGTACCACCATCACCATGCGTGTCAATATCTGATCATCTACAGTATAGGGACGTCCTGTGAGACGAGTACCTTTCGGTCGCCGTCTGTCGGACGTTACATACTACTGCCTCAAAAGCAGATGTTCCGCCTCTTAAATAACGAAAGCACGAGGTGAAGCATGATAGAATACAAACATTCGGTTTCACTGGATGTGACCAAGTGCAAGGGATGTACGGCCTGCCTGAAGCGTTGCCCTACCGAAGCCATTCGGATCCGGGATGGACACGCTGTGATCCATTCGGCCCGGTGTATCGACTGCGGCGAATGTATCCGGGTCTGCTCCCATAAAGCCAAAAAAGCGACCCACGATCCCCTATCCACCATGCAGGAATTTTCGTTCCGCATCGCATTGCCGGCGCCTTCGCTGTACGGACAATTTGACAACCTGGACAACATCGGCTTTGTCATCGAAGGGCTGCACAAAATGGGGTTCGATATGGTCTACGAAGTGGCAAGAGCCGCAGAGCTCGTATCGGCCTACACACGCTCGTACCTGAAACGGGACGACGTGCCACGCCCGGTCATCAGCTCTGCCTGCCCCGTGATCTCCCGGCTCATCAGCATGAACTACCCCTTCCTGTGCGAAAACATCATTCCGCTATTGCCGCCGGTGGAGATCGCTGCCGACCTGGCCCGGAAACAGGCGATGGAGGAGCACCCGGAACTCACAAACGACGACATCGGTGTGTTCTTCATCTCTCCGTGCCCCGCAAAGGTCAGCTACTTCAACAACGGCGTGGCAAGCGAACGACACAGCGTGGATCACGTGCTGTCCGTTCGGGATGTGTACTTCCAGCTCATCGATATCATGAAGCATATCGACGAACCGGCAGAATCCACAGAGGCTGGTATGATCGGCATCGGCTGGGCATCCACCGGCGGTGAATCCACTGCCATTTTCAACGAACATTACTTAGCAGCAGACGGCATCGAAAATTGTATCCGTGTGCTGGAACAGATCGACAACGAGGGGATCGGCCACCTGGAGTACGTGGAGCTCAATGCCTGCAACGGTGGCTGCGTCGGCGGTGCAATGACCGTCGCCAATCCCTATATCGCACAGGCACGTCTCCAGTCCCTCAAACGATATCTGCCTGTCTCTCCCAATCGTCCCAAACGAGAAGGGTACATCCCCGAAGAGGCCTTCACGCCTGAGGTGGTCCAGTACAATCCGTACAACCGGTTGTCGGACGACCGAGCCGAGGCGATGCGGATGATGGCGGAGATCGAAAGCATTTGCCAGGGTCTGCCCGGTACCGACTGCGGTTCCTGTGGCGCACCGACCTGCATGGCCTTTGCGGAGGATATCGTCAAAGGTGAGACCAACGCAGACGAATGCACCGTCAATATGCGGATGCTGTTCCACGAATATCTCAACAAACGAAAAGAAGGTGTCCCGGCCGATGCTTTCCCTGCTGCCTTTGCGCGGTCGCCGAAGGATCAACCCGGACACGATGCACAGGAGAAGGACCAATGAACAGGGACGGAAAACAACTACTGGATACATTGGCGCTGACCGTGGTGTGCGGCTCTGTGACAGAATACGATGGCGTCTATGCCGGAGACCTGCTCAGCCGTGCCATGAGCCATGTGGAAGCCGGCAACGTGTGGATCACCATCATGAACAACATGAACGTGATCGCCGTGGCCAGCCTGACCGAAGCGGCCTGTGTGATCTTAGCCGAGGGCGTGACCCTGGTGCCGGATGCATTGGAGGCTGCCAAAGAAAAGGGCATTTGCGTCCTGTCTTCCGAAAAAACGGTGTACGAGCTTTGTGCCGAGATCGCTACCCGGCTGGGGTGAAGTGAGACGGAGGGAAACATGAGTCGATATTATTATGATCTGCACGTGCATTCCTGCCTTTCTCCCTGCGGCGACGACGATATGACCCCTGCCAATATTGCCGGTATGGCGGCGATCAACGGTCTCCAGATCGTGGCACTGACCGACCACAATTCCACAGCCAACTGCCCGGCCTTCTATGCACAAGCCAAAAAACAGGGGATCATCCCGGTGGCCGGCATGGAGCTGACAACGGCGGAGGACGTACACATGGTGTGCCTGTTCCCCACGCTGGATGCCGCTATGGCCTTCGGTGCTGTGGTGGACGCTCGCCGGGTGCGCATCCGGAACAAGGTGGCGATCTTTGGAAACCAGTTGGTGCTGGACGAAAACGATCAGGTCGTCCGTGAGGAAGAAGACCTGCTCATCAACGCCACCACCATTTCCATCGAAGAAGCCGTCACATTGGTGCAGCCACACGGCGGTATCTGCTATCCGGCGCACATCGACCGCTCCTCCAACGGCATGGTTGCGGTGCTGGGTGCTTTCCCGAAAACACCTGCCTTCACCGCCTATGAGCTGAACGATCCCACGTCCGTCCCCATCTATACCAGTATGTTTCCCCATATCAAGCCCATGGCAAGAGTCATCGACTCCGATGCCCACAATCTGTGGACGCTGTCTGAGGCCGATACGGTGGCGCACACCAACGCTCTGGAGCTGGACGATACACCCTACAGCGGAGACCGGGTGCGGGATAGCCTGTTTCGGTATCTCCGTGGCGAGAAAGGATAACGTATGGATGAATTTTCTCTGTATGTGCTGGACATCACCATGAACTCTGTCCGAGCCGGTGCGGATACCATTCTCATTTCCTTAGTGGAAGAAGGAGATTGGCTCACCTTCACCGTGACGGACAACGGCTGCGGTATGTCGAAGGAGCAGGTGGAAAAGTTGTCCAATCCCTTCTTCACCACCCGGAAGACCCGGAAGGTGGGGCTGGGCGTTCCGTTTCTCACCATGCTGGCAGAAATGACCGGCGGTCACGTGACCATTACGTCTGTCCCCGAAAAGAGACCAGACGGCACCATCGACCCCGCACATGGCACCACCATTCAAGGTACCTTCGGCAGGAACCATATCGATTTTATCCCACTGGGCGATATGGTGGAGACCGTCAAGACCCTGATCCAGGGTTCCCCAAGCATCAACTTTACCTTCACCCACACCTTCCCCGGCGGCAACGTAGTGCTGCGCTGTGCTGAGCTTCGTGCCATATTGGGTGAAGAGATCTCTCTTGCCGAACCGGAGATCCTAAACTGGATCGATGGATACCTGCGAGAGCAGTATCAACAGCAATAGGGGAAGAAAACCTATAACGTATTCCATTTATATGCATATAGAAAACAGAAAGGATCCTTGTATATGAAGTCTTTAGAAGAACTGATGGCGATCAAAGCCAAGATGGCGGACAAGGTAGCCGTTCGTCAGGCCGGCGATAATGAGCTCCGCATCGTAGTTGGTATGGCCACCTGCGGTATCGCTGCCGGTGCCCGTCCCGTACTGAACGCTTTCGTGGAAGGCGTAAATGCAGCAGGACTTGCTGAGACCGTGACCGTGACCCAGACCGGCTGTATCGGTATCTGCCAGTACGAACCCGTTGTGGAAGTATACCAGAAGGACAAGGAAAAGGTTACTTACGTGAAGATGACCGCAGAGAAGGCTCAGGAAGTGATCGAAAAGCACATCAAAGGCGGCGCAGTCGTTACCGAGTACACCATCGGCGCTGCACAGATTTAACTTCAGGAGGAATAAACAGTTATGATTCGTTCTCATGTATTGATTTGCGGTGGTACCGGTTGTACCTCTTCCGGTAGTGCCAAGCTCCACGATAAGCTGGCCGCCGAACTGAAGGCAAAGGGCCTGGAAGACGAGATCAAGATCGTCATGACCGGCTGCTTTGGTCTGTGCGCACTGGGCCCCATTATGATCGTATATCCCGAAGGCACGTTCTATAGCATGGTCACCGAGGAGGATATCCCGGAGATCGTAGAGGAACACCTGCTGAAGGGTCGTATCGTAGACCGTCTGGTGTACAAGGATGGCGTAGAGCACAAGGATGCTGCTGCTGCCTCCTCTCTGAGCGACACCAACTTCTACAAGAAGCAGAAGAGAGTTGCCCTGCGGAACTGCGGTGTGATCAACCCCGAAAACATCGAAGAATATATCGCCATGGACGGCTACTTCGCACTGAATAAGGTCCTGACCGAAATGACGCCCGATGACGTTATCAAGGTGATTCTGGACTCCGGTCTGCGCGGTAGAGGCGGCGGTGGCTTCCCGACCGGTCGTAAGTGGATGTTCGCCAAGGCCAGCGTTTCCGACAAGAAGTACGTTGTATGTAACGCCGACGAAGGTGACCCGGGTGCATTCATGGACCGTTCCATCCTGGAAGGTGACCCCCATGCCCTGATCGAAGCTATGGCCATCGCCGGTTATGCCATCGGTGCTGACGAAGGTTGGGTATATGTTCGTGCAGAATATCCCATCGCCGTTAAGCGTCTGAGCATCGCTCTGGAACAGGCAAGAGAATATGGTCTCTTGGGTAAGAACATCTTCGGT
This sequence comes from uncultured Ruminococcus sp., assembly GCA_964623635.1. GTDB lineage: Bacteria > Bacillota > Clostridia > Oscillospirales > CAG-272 > UMGS1696. The sequence goes on along the minus strand of CAZUUA010000016.1, from coordinate 10,924 downwards.
ACCGACTTCAACTTCGATATCCACATCCGTCTGGGTGCCGGTGCATTCGTATGCGGTGAAGAAACCGCTCTGCTGACATCTGTAGAAGGCAACCGTGGTGAACCTCGTGTACGTCCTCCGTTCCCGGCTGTAAAGGGTCTGTGGGGTCAGCCTACCATCGTAAACAACGTAGAAACCTACGCCAACATCGCACAGATCATCATGAAGGGCGCCGAATGGTTCTCCTCCATGGGTACCGAGACCTCCAAGGGTACCAAGGTATTCGCTCTGGGTGGTAAGATCAAGAACACGGGTCTGGTGGAGATCCCCATGGGTACGACCCTGCGTGAAGTGGTTGAAGAGATCGGTGGCGGCATCCCGAACGGCAAGAAGTTCAAGGCTGCTCAGACCGGTGGTCCTTCCGGCGGTTGTATCCCGGCTTCCCTGATCGATACGCCTATCGACTACGATAACCTGATCAAGATCGGTTCCATGATGGGTTCCGGTGGTCTGATCGTTATGGACGAAGACTCCTGCATGGTTGACATTGCAAAGTTCTTCCTGGAATTCACCGTAGATGAATCCTGTGGTAAGTGCGCACCCTGCCGTATCGGTATGGTTCGTCTGCTGGAGATCCTGGAAAAGATCATCTCCGGTAACGGCGAAATGGAAGACCTGGACAAGCTGGAAGAGCTGGCTACCTACATCAAGAGCGCCTCTCTGTGTGGTCTGGGCCAGTCCGCTCCCAACCCCGTTATCTCTACCCTGCGGTACTTCCGTGATGAATACATCGCACATATCGTGGACAAGAAGTGTCCCGCCGGCGTGTGCAAGAAGCTGCTGTCCTACAGCATCGATCCCGACAAGTGTAAGGGTTGTACCCTGTGCTCCAGAGTATGTCCCGCCGGTGCCATCAATGGTAAGGTGAAGGAACCTCACGTGATCGATACCACCAAGTGCGTAAAGTGCGGCGCTTGTATGGAAAAGTGTAAGTTCGGCGCAATCTCTAAGAAATAAGGAAGGATACACAGTATGAACATGATTAACGTGAAGATCAATGGTGTGGAATACTCCGTACCTGCCGGCAGCACCGTTCTGGAAGCCTGCAAGTACGCCAATATCGATATTCCCACTCTTTGCTACTTAAAGGACATCAACGAGATCGGTGCCTGCCGTCTGTGCCTGGTTGAAGTGACCGGCGCCCGTGGCATGGTGGCTGCCTGTGTATATCCTGCCGCCGATGGTATGGAGATCCAGACCAACACCCCCAAGATCCGTGCTGCCAGAAAGACCAACCTGGAGCTGGTTCTGTCTGCCCATGAAAAGAAGTGCCTGACCTGTATCCGTTCCACTTCCTGCGAACTGCAGAAGCTGGCTCAGGAATACAAGGTGGACGAAGATCGCTTCTGCTACACCGACAAGGCTGAAAAGAAGCCCCTGGACCTGTCCTCTCCCTCCATCATCCGGGACAACAACAAGTGCATCCTGTGCCGTCGCTGCGTAGCTGCTTGTAACAAGCTGCAGGGCATCGGTGCCATCAGTGCCATCAATCGTGGTTATGACACCGAGATCGCTCCTGCCTTCGAAAAGTCTCTGGCAGATACCTCTTGTATCAACTGCGGTCAGTGCATCGTAGCTTGCCCCGTTGGCGCACTGTACGAAAAGGATGACACCCAGAAGATCCTGGACGCTATCCACGATCCTTCCAAGCACGTGGCTATCTGCTGCGCTCCCTCTGTACGTACCGCTATCGGCGAATGCTTCGGCTACGAACCTGGTACCGATACCCAGGGTAAGATGGTTGCCGCTCTGAAGGCTCTGGGCTTTGATGGCGTATATGACATGAACTTCACCGCTGACCTGACCATCATGGAAGAAGCACACGAGTTCATCAGCCGTGTACAGAACGGTGGCGTGCTGCCCATGATCACCTCTTGTTCTCCCGGATGGGTCAAGTACTGCGAACACTACTTCCCGGATATGATCGAGAACCTGTCTTCTTGCAAGTCTCCGCAGCAGATGTTCGGCGCTATGTACAAGTCCTACTTCGCTGAAAAGATGGGCATCGACCCCAAGGACATCGTATTCGTATCTGCGATCCCCTGCACCGCTAAGAAGTTCGAAGTGGGCAGAGACGGTCAGTCCAACGACGGTCTGGCAAATGTAGATATCGCTGTGACCACCCGTGAGCTGGGTCGTCTGATCGAGCAGGCCGGTATCGACTTCAAGTCTCTGGATGACGCTGCCTTTGATATGCCCATCGACATCGGTTCCGGTGCCGGCGCTATCTTCGGTGCTACCGGTGGTGTTATGGAAGCTGCTCTGCGTACCGCTTCCGAAGTGCTGACCGGCAAGCCCCTGGAAAAGGTTGACTTTGAAGAAGTTCGTGGTACCGAAGGTATCAAGTTCGCTTCCTACAAGATCGGCGATCTGACCGTGAAGGTAGCAGTTGCTTCCGGTACGGCCAACGCCAACAAGCTGCTGAAGGGCGTACAGGACGGTACCTACGACGTACAGTTCATCGAGATCATGGCATGTCCCGGCGGATGTGTCAACGGTGGTGGTCAGCCCATCCAGCCTGCTGTGGTACGGAACAACATCGACCTGCGTAAGGTTCGTGCCTCCGTTCTGTACAACGCCGACGCTAAGCTGCTGGAATACCGGAAGTCTCACGAAAACCCGATCGTCAAGAAGGTTTACGAAGAATTCCTGGGCGAACCCAACAGCCATAAGGCTCACGAGCTGCTGCACACCCACTACATTCCGAGAGGTCTGTAATTCTGCAATAGAATAAACATAGGGAGAGATTTCCGATAAGGGGATCTCTCCTTTTTTGCAAAGAGAATGGGATTCCGTTTTCGCTAAAGCTGGATACACCCAACGCTGTTACTGCCGCTGCAATTGAAGAAGGACGCGCATTGGCAGCGGATAAGACAGCAAAGGGTTACACAGATATGGAGTTGCTGCGAAAGGCACTGGAAGAATGAAATACGAAGTTCGCTTTACAGGACAGTTTAAGAAAGACCTGAAGCTGGCGAAAAAGCAAGGAAAAGATTTAGAAAAACTGTATGCTGTAATTGAAAGGCTATCAGCAGGAGAAACGTTGGATGCCCGATACCAGGATCATGAATTGATCGGTAAATATCGTGGAACTTGTGAATGCCGTACTGAACCGGATTGGTTACCTATTTATGAATACTGTGATGAAGTGCTGGTTTTGATGTTGTATAGAATTTCAAACCATTCTGAGATTTTTAAAAGAAAAAAGGATCTGGTATCCTCAAGCATCTTGCTTGTAGAGATTCCAGAGCCTTTTTCTTTATGTCGTTATGCTTACGCCAAAGCGTTCTCGATCAGTGCGTGAACTCTTGCTCTTGCGGTAGGCAGGTACGTATCATCATGGGGATAGCTTGCGAAGGTGATGGGTTCGATGCCTTCTTCCAATGCTGCCAGTACCGCTTCCTTACCGCACAGTGCCTCTGCCAGCTTCAGCATACGGTTGTCCATCAGTGCTTCCGTGAATGCCTTCATGTGCAGGGACGCATAGGGCTGACCCTTCGGTCCGGGATATACGGCGTAGCCATCGCCTGCCGGGAAGAAATACTGCCCGTCCGTGATGTAGAACGGATTAATCTCCTCCACCGAGTACTGGGAGTACCAGAAGTTGTAGCCCCACTGCAGGAACCCTTCAATGCCGTACTTCCACATCTGCGCACCAATGATCCGGGTACGTGCCATGGGCATAGCCAAGAACCGGTTGGATACGTCCACGCACTGACCACAGCAGTAGTAGGTCCAAAGTCCGGGAACGTTCGCTTCCAAGAAGGGGGTGATGTGGTTGGTGGCCGGGATGGGATTGGTCAGGGCGCCGGTCTTGTAGAACTCAAAGTTGGACAGGGCATCCATGATGGTGTAGCCTTCCAGCAGATCGGCGATGCTTGCCTTGGCTGCCTTGTACGCTTCCAGATGATCCAGCGAGGGTTCGTCGGAAATGTGGAAGATGCACCGCTTGTCAGCCCCGGCCAGAGACTTCATCTTGGTCAGGAATGCAGACAGGAACGCACGCAGGAAGGCGGTGTATTCGGCAGAGAGGGAGTCGGTTTCCCAGCCAAAGACCTTTTCTTCCACACCGTTCACCTTGGCGATGATCTTCGGTGCGTGACCGGCACCCCACTGGGTAAACAGATGGGATACTTCAAAATATTCGACGCCACAGCGGTTGCACAGCTCGACCCATCTTTCCAGCTTGTCAAAGCCGAACTTCCAGCCGCCTTCGATTTTTTCCACATCCACCAGCTGCACCGTGGGTCTTTCGCCACCCACAGCGGTATCCAGCGGCGGCGTGAACACGGGCGTCAGGATCATGTTGATGCCGTTGTCCACAGCGGTGCGGATGTAGTTTTCGATGATGCTCCAATGCTTTTCGGAGAACACCGGCACTTCGTAATAGGACGCCAGGCAGTCGCAGTGGAACCATTCCGTGATCTTCAGATCCTGCTTCGGCAGCGTGGCAGCAATGACCCGCAGCGTGACAATGGCTTCTACGGCTAAGATCCCTTCGTTGGTGTTCAGCCGGATGGAGATGGGATATTCCCCGGCAGCGGCATTGGCAGGTACCTTGACCGTCACAAAGAACGAACGCAGCTCCTTGTACGCCACAAAGACACGGGCGCCCTTTTCGATGGGGCACAGCAGATCCGGGAACAGACCGGGTTCCTTGCGCAGGTAGTAGTCATCGTTGGCGTTGTGGTAGCAGGGCACACGCACGGGCACTTGTTCCACGGTCTCTACGGTGAAGGGCAGACCGCCGTCACAGTCTAAGATCAGCTGACACTTGGGGTCGTGGCCGGGTTCGGTGGTGGTGTACGCCACTTCAAAGTGGTATTCTTCCCCACGCAGTACGGTGTCCGAGAGCAGTCTTGGCTTTTCGTCAATGGACTGATCCATGAAGCACTTTTCGCTGGCAGGGATCGCTTTCATGAAAATAGGCATGATGTATAGCTCCTTTTTTGGTTTTGTGTATGTTTGTTTTATGAACCGTCGCCCAGTGCCGCTTCGATCAGCTGGTGTACCCGGCGGCGCATGGTGGGCAGATAGCTTTCGTCATGGGGATATGTGGCAAAGGTGATGGGACAAATGCCGTCTTCCACCACGGATAGCACCGCTTCCTTGCCGCAGAGGTCCTCTGCCAACCGCAGCATCCGCAGATCGTACAGCGCATCCGTGACGGCCTTCATGTGCAGGGAATTGTAGGGCCTGCCGTGGGGACCGGGGTATACGCCGTAGCAGTCGCCGGCCGGTACATAGTGGTTGCCGTCGTTCACCAGATACGGATTAATCACCTCACGGGAACCCAGCGCATACCAGGAGTTGTAGCCCCACTGCAAAAATCCCACCAGGTCGTACTTCCACAGCTGTACGCCTATGATCCGGGTACGACTGCCGGGCATCGCCAAATACCGGTTGGACACGTCCACATTTTGCCCACAGCAGTAGTACGTCCACAGATTCGGCACGTGAGCTTCTAAGAAGGGTTCGATGTGGTTGGAGGCAGGTACCGGCTGCTTCACCAGACCCTCTTTATAGAAATCGAAGCTGGACAGGGCATCCATGGTGGGATAGTCGGCAAGGATATCGGCCAGGGCATCGTAGGCTTTTTTGTACCGTTCCAGATGAGGCAGGATCGGCTCGTCGGAAATGTGGAAATAGCACCGCTTGTCCGCACGACTGAGAGATTTCATCTTGGTGAGAAATGAGGTCAGCATGGCACGCAGGAAGGATAGGTATTCGTCGGAGAGCCCGTCGGTGTCCCAGCCAAAGACCTTTTCCTCTTTCCCATTCACCTTTGCTACGATCTTGGGTGCGTGTGCCAGTCCCCATTGGGAAAAGAGATGGCACACCTCAAAATATTCCACGCCACAGCGGTCACACATATCGACCCATCGCTCCAATTTGTCCCAGCCAAAGTGCCAGTGAACGACGCCGTTTTCTTCGATCCGCTGGATGTCCGCCAGCTGCAGTGTGGGACGCTCGAAGCCTACATCGGTGTCCAGCGGCAGGGTGACAAGGGGTGTCAGGATCATATTGATCCCGTTGTCCACGGCAGTACGAATGAGATTTTCCAGATATGTCCAGTGCTTGTCCGAGAAAATTTCCAGCTCGTACACAGAGGACACGCAGTCGCAGTACAGCCAGTTGGTGTATTTCAGCGCCTGCTTTGGCAAGGTCGCCGGGATCACACGCAGGGTAAAGGTGGCGGAGAGCACGGTGTTGCCATGGGGTGCATCGGTGAAGCGCACGGTGATGGTGTGTTCGCCGGCCGGTGCATCGCTTGGGAGCTTCACGGTCACGTACAGTGCCTTCAGCTCGCCGTAGGGTACGAACACACGGGCACCCTTTTCCAGTGGACACAGCAGATCCGGGTACAGACCGGGTGTCTTTTTCAGGTAGTCGTCGTCCTGGTTGGTGGGTGTATGGTAGCAGGGCACACGCACCGGGATCTGCTCCACGGTCTCGATGGTGCAGGGTAGGTCGCTGTCCCAATCCAGCCACAGAATAGCCTTGGGATCGTGACCCGGTTCGGTGGTGGTGTACGCCAGCTGAAAATGGTATTCCTCACCACGCAGCACCGTGTCACCGGTCAGGATGGGCTTGTCCGTGATGGACTGCTCCATAAAGCATTTTTCGGTGCCGGGAATGGGTCGCAGAAAGATGGGCATGGGTTCTCCTCCGTTTGTCACTTGCAATGGGACGCAATGAGTCTATTTACCTGTTGCCGCAGCTCGTGGCAGTAGTCCGGTACGTTTGGCAGTGTCTGGAAGGTCAGCGTGCCGTAGGCATCCACCAAAGCTTCCACCGCTTCTCGTCCGCAGAGCGCTTCGGCCAGCTGCAGGGCACGTACATCCTGCAGAGCTTCGGTGAAGTAGTGCAGACGAATGCTTTCCTCCGGCTGTCCGTGGGGACCGGGATAGACCAAAAACGCATCGCCTGCCGGACCAAAATAGTTGCCCTCCGTGATAGAGTACGGGTTTACCACCTCACGGGAACCGCAGGAATACCAGAAGTTGAAGCCCCAATGGAGAAAGCCTTTGCAGTTCCATCGCCAGAGCTGAGGGCCAATGATCCGGGTGCGGTCGCCGGACATGGAGAAGAACCGGTTGGAAATATTCTCTGTGGTATCACAGCAATAGTACGTCCACAGCTCCGGCAAAGCACCGGTTTCGGCTTCCTGTAGAAACGGCTCCATGGACATGGTCTCCGGCACCGGGATCGGCGTCAGTCCTTCCGTAAAATATTCGATATTGGAAATGGCATCGATCCGGCGGTATCCGTCCAAAAGGTCTGCCACCTCGTCCACCAGTGCTCGGTAGATGGGAGAAAGCCTTTGCAGTTCCATCGCCAGAGCTGAGGGCCAATGATCCGGGTGCGGTCGCCGGACATGGAGAAGAACCGGTTGGAAATATTCTCTGTGGTATCACAGCAATAGTACGTCCACAGCTCCGGCAAAGCACCGGTTTCGGCTTCCTGTAGAAACGGCTCCATGGACATGGTCTCCGGCACCGGGATCGGCGTCAGTCCTTCCGTAAAATATTCGATATTGGAAATGGCATCGATCCGGCGGTATCCGTCCAAAAGGTCTGCCACCTCGTCCACCAGTGCTCGGTAGATGGGGAGCCGATCCAGATAGGGTTCATCGGAAATGTGGAAGATGCACCGCTTGTCGGCACCCAGCGCTCGCATTTTGGCAAGGAACGCCGTCAGAAAGGCACGAATGAAATCCCGGTAGCCGTCGCTGCGTGGATCGGTTTGGGTGGGGAAGACCTGTCGATACACGACGGTGCCATCGATCTCGGTGACATTTGCCATGATCTTGGGCACCACCAGATCGCACCGGGGCCAGAACAAATGGGAAATTTCAAAATAGGCTACCCCACATCGGTCACACATAGCTACCCATCGTTCCAGCTTGTCAAAGCCGAACTGCCATGCGCCGGTGCCTGCGTCGTACCACATATCCACCAGCTGTACCGTGGGACGTTCGTAGCCGATCTCCGTGTCCATGGGTGGTGTAAAGACCGGCGTGGTGATGGCGTTGGTACCGGTTTTGACGGCCAGACGCACATAGTTTTCGAGGATCTGCCAATGGGCGTCGGAGAAGATCTCCACCTCGTACAGGCTTGCCAGACAGTCGCAGTGGAACCACTGGGTCACGGTCAACGTCTGTTCCGGCAGCACCGCAGACAACACCTCTACCTGTACCGCAGCAGAGACCGCCTCGGTGCCACAGGTCAGGGTCAGCGTCACCGGATAGACACCGGGTCGTGCATCCACCGGAATGTCTACCACGCAGAATAGTGCAGACAGACCGCCGTAGGGTACGTGATAGGGTACGCCGGGCGTCAATCGGTGCAGCAGATCGGGATACAGTCCCGGCGTGGTACGCAGATAGCGCTCATCTGCCTTGCGGTGAAAGATGGGTTCCCGGTTGGGCAGCAGCTCCACCGAGGACAGGGTATAGGGCAGGGCACAGTCCAGCGACCACTGCACCGGATACGCATTGCCCCAGCCGGGAGCCGTATCGGCTGTGCAGGCAAACGCAAAGCTGCACTGTTCTCCACGCAGCACGGTCATGGCAGTAAGCGGTCGTTTGTCTGTGATGTTCTCGTCATAGAAGCACTTTTCCGTGCTGCGGATGGGGCTGAGTCGGATCATGGATGCTTATCAACCTCAATAGTTTGTTTCTACTTCGTACAGGCCGGTGTAGGCAGTGGGCAGCGGCTTGGCGTCTCCCATGTGGCCGGGTGCATCGGGGTACAGACCCACCACATAGCGGAAGTAGAGATAGGACGGAATGGCGGACCAGGCGTGGCACAAGCTTCCGGCAAATCCAAAGGCATCGCCGCCGTCCATGGTCTCCCAGAAGGTGGTGGCGTCCTTCCGCAGCATATGGCCGAACTGTCCTGCAATGTGGTCGAATACGTACCGACCGTATTTTTCCGGACGACGCAGCAGGGCATCATACCGGAATACGCTGTGGGACAGGGTCACCTCCAGCTGTTCCTTGTCGTAGGCCAGATTCTCCAGTACCCGATCCAGTTCCGTTTCGGGACAAATACCAGCCACAACGGCCAGTGCCTGAGAGAGCTGTGCCAGGTGTGTCCGTTCGCCGGTGCTGGGATCCAGCTTGGTGTAGTACCAGCCGGCTTCCTCGTTGTAGTAGGCCTTGTGGCAGGCAGCGTTGAGCTTATCGGCCAGGGCACGGTAGGCAGAACCATCCTTGCCTATGGCAGAAAGCAGCTTGTCCATGCACTGGAATGCCATGGAAACGAAGGCATTCAGAGGCAGGTCACAGGTGGGCTGTCCTTCGATGCGACCAATGCCACCTTCCAGACCGGACTGCCATTCGTAGAAGTTCCAGTATTGTCCTTCCACCAAAAGCGGGATCAGACCATTTTCACCGATGCGCTGCCGGAAGGCACTGCAGACTCTTTCACAGACCGGCAGCATTTCTTCGCCAAAGGCCGTGTCGCCGGAGAACAGTACGTATTCCCACAGCTCGGTCAGATAGATGGCGCAGAAGCAGGGAATGGTGATGGGCACACGCGCCGGGGAACACAGCTCCAACAGGTCGTCGTCCCGAATGGATTGGCCGATCAGCCGCAGAGAAGCCTTGGGGAATCGAGTCTCCTTGAAGGTGTAGTAGCCGCAGAGCATCTGGTTCCGGGAGTCCATAGCGTACAGGGATTGTTCACGCCAGGGGCAGTCCTCGTAATGCTCGTGCATACACATGAGCAGCGTCCGCTTGCAGACCTCGTAGATGGTGTTGTGCATATGGTCGGCGCAGTGGAAGTCGATGTCGGCGGTGGTGGGATAGTTAGTGGGCAAAATGGAGAGACGGTGCAGTGTTACGCTGCCATAGGCGTGGAGCTCCAGATACCGACAGCCCAGCCGTCTAAGGGGATTGACAAAGGTAGAACGACCAGCCTTTACCACGACCCGGCAGGCAAAGTTCCGGCCACCGATGAAGGAGCGCACACGCATATCGTCCAGGTGTTCACCCCAGCCAATGAGCAGCTCGGTGTCCTTTTCCGCTTCGATGTCGATGGACAAAAGCCCGGCTTCCTCTTGCCCCAAATCGATGACACACCAGGTACCGTCAGCACCTTCGGCCTTGGGCATCGCAAAGCCGGCATTCCAGTCAGGCATGGCCTGATCCATAAAGGACAGGGACGCATACTGCATCCGTTGACCAAGGGTGTTCTTCGGCGTGCCATCGTTGAAGCAGCCGTGGGAGACCAGCCGCATGGGACAGGGGTCGCCGACCGTGAGCTTTTCGATGGGACGAGGTGCCAGGGTCACGTCAGCGGTCACGATGGCCTTGCCATAGACCGGTGTGGCATCGGTAGTGGCATCGTACTGGAAGGTGTAGCCCAGCTGACCGGACACGTGCTCCATTTCGCCGCCGATAAAATGCGGATGGGGTGCGATCTTGGTGTCGGTGGAAGAATGGCAGATGTCCACGCCATCTTCGGTCAGCACATATAGGATCCCGGAAACCTCGCCACGCTGGGTAGAGCTGTCGATGCGCTGACCGTAGCCGGTGATGACCAAAGCATTCTCACCGGGGTTCAGCTTGTCGGTCAGATCGATGGTGTCGTAAATCTTCACCTGATCGGGATAATCGGCAAACTGCCCGGAGGCCAGTAACGTCTCTCCAGCCCAAACCGCATAATCGGTGTGCGCCGTGATGTACAGGACATACTTGCGTCCGGCGGTAACGTGGATGTTCTCGTAGCAGTTTATGTAACAATTGGGTGTGTCCTGCATTCCGGCACACCAGATATATTTGGCATTTTCAAACATGGATATTGGGTACTCCTTTTTTGTAAATTTAGGGCGCCACCGCACAATTCTGATGATGCAGATGCGTCGGCAGATTTTTCGT
>CAZUUA010000015.1:0-48329 GCA_964623635.1 uncultured Ruminococcus sp. | reverse complement strand
AGAAACGCTGATGAGGACATAAAAATATCCAACATCAGCGTTTCTTGTATATCCACGAAGGAAGAAACTCTATGGATCGAAGCTTGCTCGTAAAACAGTTTGACAAACTCTCTCCCTACACCGATCGCATGATTGAAAGAGGGATCGAGACACACCGGAAGGGGATGTACCACGTATACCGGAACGCACACGGCGAATTTGACTGCCGAGACTTGCCGATCTGTGATGAGCCGGGACACGAAAAATGGTGCTTTGATACGGCGAAAAAGTACTTCCCCTACAGCCGTCTCTTCTGGCACGAGGGCTGCTTTGAGACCTTTGGTGCGGCTGGTGCCAGTCGGTATTGCGGAGACAAAAGCGTGTACTATCTGATGCTGAAGCGTTGGCTGGGCGAAGGTGCGCCTATCGAGGGGATCGGGATGCAATTCCACGATTTCACCGGCAACGAGACCGACGAATACGCCATCTACAATCCCTATCGTGCCATGGACATTTTTGACCTGTACGGCACCTTCGGTTTGCCCATCCATCTCTCTGAGGTATCCATCCCGTCCTACTCCAACGAACCGGAGGACGAAGCGATCCAGCAAATGGATAAATAAAAATTGATTTGGCAGAACCAACCCTTGCCTTGACTGGATCAATCATGGATCCGATATATCCAATGTTGGATCTGCCCAATTTTTCCATAGAAAAACCTGCTACCTTCTCCGGTCATGCAAACCACTTCGGGAGAAATAGCAGGTTCTTTTTATATCCAAATTTAGAATGCCAGCTTGCGATCACCATGGTAATTGGTGGGCAGATTTTCAGCGTACAAATGCCCATCGGAAGACCAGGTCAGCACCTTCGGCACAGCAAAGCCATCCTTTTCCGCAAAATCGATGACGGTCAGGTTGGAGTGGCTGATGTCGAAATGGGTGGTGAACACCGGGTACGGGATGTGCAGGAGATGGCTCAGGAACGCCAGACCAAAGCCCTGGTGTGCAAACAGTGCCACACGCTCATTGTTGGACTTTTCCACCTGATAGATGCCGCTCTTGCCGATCCGACGGTAGCCCAACTCTGCAAAGAATGCGTCCGATTCCCGGCAGATCCGTTCTTCCCCTTTTTCAAAATGGTACTGCTCCAGCCGCTTGTCGGTGTACCACAGTGCGCCCATGTCCTGGATGCTCTGCTCCGCAAAGATCTTCTGGATGTCCGCACGCTGGTAGCACCAGGTACGCTTGCCGGGCTCATATTCCACGGCGTAGTCATTCCAGGCGTGTCCCTCGTTGCACCAATCCAACTGCTGGATGGGCAGCTTCAGCATTTCGCTGGCGGGCTCGGCGGTCTGGATGGCTCTGGTGGACGTGGATGCATAGATCCGATCCAGCCCAAATCGTGCCAGCCGTCTGCCCACAGCCTCAGCCTGTCTCCGACCAAGAGGGGTCAGAGCATCCGGCGAGTAGGTGGGATCGCCATGTCTCACATAGAAAAATAACATTCGTCGGCCTCCTTCACTTGATCACCAGCTGCACAGGCAAGCCGCCTTCGTAGCGGATCTCCGGTTCGCCTTGGATCAGAGGCAGAATATACCGCAGGCATTCGTCGGTCACATTGCTGCCACTTTCGTTGATAAATTCTCTCGGTACGGCACGCACCGCATTGGCAATCTTCGCAATATCCTCAGCCTTATAGGTCACAGCGTATTCCGCAGCTTCTGTACGACAGATGGAAATCATACGTCCGCTCATGCCGCCACAAGCCGCTTCCACTGCTGCCTGTCCTGCGCCGGTGGATTCGGTCAGGTCGGTGAGAGAGGACAGATGGGCTGCGCATCTCTGGGGCAGGTTCAGCTCGATGGAACGCACCTTGCAGCCGATCTTTTCCTTTACAGCCAGCTCCAGCGCCTTGCCGGTGCCAGCCAGATACTTGTGTCCAAAAGCGTCGGTGGAGCCACTCTGGGTGCCTTCGCCCACATAATGTCCGTCCGCAAACCGCACGCCTTCCGACACTGCTACCACCACATTGGGGTGCTTGGCAAGTGCAGCCTGTACATCCGCAAAGAAGGCGTCCATGTCAAAGGTCACCTCCGGCAGGTAGATCAGATCCGGTGCATAGCCACTCACCAGTCTGCCCAGACCTGCAGAAGCCGTCAACCAGCCTGCGTCACGGCCCATGATCTCCACAATGGTCACAGCCGGAATGGTGTACACAGCGCAGTCCCGGATGATCTCGGACATGGTGGTGGCGATATACTTGGCAGCAGAGCCAAAGCCTGGCGTATGGTCGGTACCCATCAGGTCATTGTCGATGGTCTTCGGGATCCCCACAGCGCACATTTCGTAATCAGAAGTCTTCAGGTATTCGGTCAGCTTCGCCACGGTATCCATGGAGTCGTTGCCGCCGATGTAGAAGAAATAGCGAATGTCGTACTTCTTGAACTTGGCGATCAGATCCTCGTAGAACGCCTTTTCCGTATGGGGATCAGGCAACTTCTTTCGGCAGGAACCAAGGGCAGCCGCCGGTGTATGGGACAGCAGTGTTACCTTATCACAGTCCATGTTCCCGTTTTCGTCGGCAAAAAAGTCCGTCAGATCCACCGTACGGTCACCAAGAAAGCCTTCGATGCCGTTGCGCATTCCGTACAGCTTTGTAATATGTTCACCTTTATCAGCAAAAACACCTCGGATCACACCGGCCAAGGTGGCATTGATGGCTGCTGTAGGACCGCCGGACTGTCCGACTACCGCAGCACCACGAATCATTGTATCCATTTTATATGTATTCTCCTTATAGCAAATGCGGCTCATGCCTACCGAAGATGCGCTTTCCAACCGGCACCTGTCGTAAACAGTCGCAAAATCATCCATTGTGTATATATCATACCACATCCATCGGCACTTGTCAAGAATTCTCGAAAAACTCCTGCGAAAAACTATTGTTTGTTTCTCCATTCAAGAGCTTACTTTGGCAAATTTTTGGAAAGACCTACTACACTTCGACAGCATCTGCAAAGGCTTTGGTGTATAATACTATAGAAAACAACGTGCAAAGGAGGCACACATGGAACCAAGAGAACGACCACTGCACTGTCAGGAGACAGCCGGCAGTCTGACCGTGTATTTAGAAGGAGACATCGACCACCATTCTGCCGCCGCCATCCGCAGTCGCATCGACACCAAGCTGTTTCTCACCCGACCGGCAGAGCTGGTTCTGGATCTGGCCAAGGTCAGCTTTATGGACAGTGCCGGGTTGGGGCTGATTTTGGGTCGGTACACCAAGGCGGCAGAGCTGGGTGTGGGTTTTCGGCTCGTGCATCCCAATCCACAGGTACAAAAGATCCTGGATCTGGCCGGGCTGGAACGACTGGTCCCCATCACCATGCGTTAAGGAGGACGTTACTATGGAATGTACAAATGCAGAAAAATATACCCAACCATCGGACAAGCCTGTGGAGAACACCTGCCGCATCACCTTTCCCTCTTTGTCTGCCAACGAGGGGTACGCCAGAGCCTGTGCAGCGGCCTTTTGTGCCCAGCTGGATCCCACAGCCACGGAGCTGTCGGACGTGAAATGCGCCGTCTCTGAGGCCGTCACAAACGCCATCGTCCATGGGTACAGAGACACCATTGGGGAGATCGTGATGACCCTGCGCCTTTTGCCGGAGCGCACGATAAGGATCGAGATCCGGGACAAAGGCTGTGGCATTGCCGATATCGAACAGGCGAAGACACCGCTGTACACCACCGATCCCCAAGGGGAACGCAGTGGCATGGGCTTCACGGTCATGGAGAATTTCATGGACAGTCTGCGGATCCTGTCTGCGCCGGGCAAGGGCACCAAGATCACCATGACCAAAAAATTTGCCGTCCTGACCAGAAGCGCCCTGCCACGTCCCCGGGTTTGACAGATACATATCGAAAGGCACCATTGCCTTGGTCAAAAAAGGGGGATCGACCATGACAAATGCACCCATACTACCGGAGGATACCACCGGCAAATACGACGCCAACCGCATGGATCTGCTGCGCTATCAGGCAGGAGAGAGCGCCCTGGAGGACGTGATCCTGGAACGCAATGCACCGCTGGTCCATGGGATCGCCAACCGGTTTCGGGGACGTGGCGTGGAATACGAGGATCTGGTGCAGATCGGCTCCATTGGGATGCTCAAGGCCATCCGCAGCTTCGACAGCACCCGTGGCACAGCCTTCTCCACCTATGCCGTTCCGCTCATCATGGGTGAGATCCGGCGATATCTCCGGGACGATGGACTGATCAAGGTGTCCCGTGGGCAAAAACGGCTGGGTGCGATCCTGCTGCACGAACGGGAAATGTATCTCTCCACCCACGGCACAGAGCCGTCCATCACCGATCTGGCCACGGCGGCCGGTGTATCTCCGGAAGAAGCGGCGGTGGCGTTGGATGCTTCCCTGCCCGTCCATTCTCTTTCCGATCCCATAGGAGACGAAGACTACACGCTGGAAAACGTGATCCCCTCCACAGAGGATCCGCTGGAAAATCTGCTGGAGCACATCGCACTGCACCAGATCCTGGAAACCTTGCCGGAGCTATGGCGCAAGATCCTGCTGCTACGGTACTACCGAGACTTTTCCCAACAGCAGACCGCCGATGCCCTGGGACTGACGCAGGTGAAGATTTCCCGGGAAGAGAAAAAGATCTTCGCCCATCTTCGAAAAGAACTGGTGTGAGAAAGGGCATCAAGTCAGAAACAAGAAGTCAGAAGTGGAAAAAGCGTTTGGCAATCCTTTCCCCATTTCTGACTTTTAACTTTTTATTATTTATTTTGCAATTTCAGCTGCATGACGTCCACTTTGGCGTTTTGCAGGAGCAGATAGAGACCATGCTTGTCCGCCGGCGTATAGTCGCTTTGCCAAACGATTTCACTATCGATGGTCAGCGTGGCGGTATGGTTTTCTGCGTCGGCTGTCAGGACAACGGTGCATTCTCGATCCAACGGCAGTGGTAGCGGCAGCACGGCATCGTCATTCCATACGGTGGGCGTGGGATGGTTCCAGAACAGTGCGATCCGTCCCATGGTTTTGGCGCACATCGTGGCGGTGAAGGTGTAGCTGTCCGGCATTTGTCCCGGCTGTCTCCATTCCAGCACCGACCAAGCTTCCCCGGAAGCCAAATGGCACACGCCACGCTCGATGGACACGTCCATGCCACGGTAGCCGGTAGAGCCGCCGGTGACCGACGACCATGCCTTGTGGTACACACTTATATCGGTGAATTCTTCTTCGTATGCATAATCCCCATAGCAGTTATCCGACGGAACGGGTGCAGACATATCTATGGTCACTTCCTGTCGGCCGGACACAAAGACGGAGTGGATCTTCTCCGAGGTCACAAGCACCTTATTGCAGGGCCAGGCTGTGATCTCCTGGTACCAGAAGTCCGGACAGGGCCACAGCAGGGTCTCCGGGTCTACCGTGGTGTACAACCGATCGGAGCCGCCCCAGTAGCCATGGTGTCCCACCTGTAGGATCTCGCAGGCAAGGGTAGCTTCGCTATATTTTTGGGTGATATATCCGGCGGCCGTTCGTTGTGCGTCTCCCAGCCACAGCACACGCCGCTTTCCCACATCCATCCGCATGACCATGGACGTGTCGTTGATGTTGTTAAAGGGATTCGGGTACAGGTCCTCACAGGTGTACAGCACATGGAAGGTCACGCCGGGGAAGACGATATTCCAGCCGTCCCGTGGTGTGATCTTTTTGGTGTCCGGCAGCGCAGCCAGCGTCGCATCGAACCCGGTCAGGTCGGAGAAGCCGCTTGTCATGTCTCTGGTAGGCCAGTTGTACAGCACGCTTTCCAGCACCACCTTATCGCCATGCCGTTCCATGAAATAGACAAAGGCATTGAAGTGGTCGCCGTGGGGATGGGTGAAGAACCAAGCGGCAATGGTGGGTCGTCCCTCTCGCACGTTTTGTTCTTGCAGCAGCTCCCAAAGATGCTCCGGCTCCTCATGCTCACCCATACCGGCATCGATGACCACGAACCGTCCGTCTCCCAACCGGATCAGGTACAGCATCCCACAGTCGGCACAGCAGTACAGCAGACGCACCTGTGTCACCAGCACCGGGCAAATGGGTGCACTGGTATCCGGCGTCAGCGGCAGATCGGTGGTGGTATCCCGGATCAGGCGGCAGGTCTTCTCAAAGGCGGTGTAGGACAGGGTGTACACGTCATCCGCACCGGCATATACTGCGGTACAGTTTTCCTCCCATTCGCTTTTGTCCAGCTTCGTATATCCGGCTACGGCAAAGGCTTCGTCCCAGGCGGCAAAGGTATCGACCTCACATTCCGATAGTAGCAATAGCTCGCTGTCGTGCCAGCAGGGAATGCGCTGCACCTGCTCCTCTGCGGCAAATTTTTCGTATAGCTCCATGGTCATCCTCCGTTGTGGTTTGGTGATTTGATCTCATGCCTTCATTATAATCGTTTTCGCCGATCCTGTCAAGTACCTCCTGCGCTGTTTCCCCGATAGATTTACGAATTTTCTCTTGACAAAAACCGCATTTCATGGTATCGTTATAACGTAATCTTTTTTGAGGAGAACACCCATGCGTATTTTGTTTTTTGACATCGATACCCTCCGTGCCGACCACCTGGGATGCTACGGCTATGGCCGCAATACCACGCCCCACATGGATGCCGTTGCCGCCGAAGGAGTACGATTTGACAACTATTATTGTCCCAATGCACCCTGCCTGCCGTCCCGTGCATCGCTGATCACCGGGCAATATGGCATTCGCACCGGCGTTGTGGGTCATGGCGGTACAGCGGCAGATCTGCGGCTCCAGGGTGAGGATCGGCACTTCACCGACCTGTACAGCGAAAACGGGCTGTTCATGCAGTTCCGCCGTGCCGGTATGAAGACTGCCACCGTTTCCACCTTTGCGGAGCGGCATTCGTCCTGGTGGTTCCTGTCCGGCTTCAACGAAGTGTACAACGTGGGCAGCCGGGGTCATGAGACCGCAGACAAGGTCACGCCCATTGCTCTGGATTGGCTGGACAAAAACGGCGCCGACGACAACTGGTTCCTACACGTCCATTACTGGGATCCACACACGCCCTATCGCACACCGCTGGATTATGGCAATCCCTACGAAAACGAGCCGCTGCCGGACAACTGGATCACCGAGGAGGTCTTTGCAGAGCACCTACTGCACGTAGGTCCCCACGGTGCCAACGAGATCGATATGTGGGACGACGCATCCAATCCGGCTCTGCCTCGACATCCCGGCAGCGTAAAGACCATGGGGGAAATGAAGACCTTCATGGACAATTATGACTGCGGCATCAAGTACACCGACGACGCCATCGGACAGATCTTTGCCAAGCTACGGGAGATGGGTATCTACGACGACGTGTCCATCATCATCACCGCAGACCATGGGGAGAACATGGGTGAGCTGGGTCTGTATGCCGAGCACGGTACCGCAGACGAACCGACCTGCCGGATCCCCATGATCATCAAATGGGCCGGCGGCGTCAAGGGGCACGTGGACACTGGCTTCCACACCAATGTGGATCTGCTGCCCACCATTCAGGAGCTGCTGGGTACCGGTGTCCGTGGCCGCTACGAATACGATGGGATCAGCTATGCCGACACCATCCGCACCGGTGCCGACTGTGGGCAGGATCACGCCATTCTTTCCCAGTGCGCCCACGTGTGCCAGCGTTCTGCCCGGTTCGACGACTATCTCTACATCCGTACCATTCACGGTGGTTACCATCTCTTCCCCAAGGAAATGCTGTTCAACATCAAGGAGGACCCCCACGAGCTGCACGACCTGGCAGAAGACCATCCGGAGCTGTGTGCCAAGGGTGCCAAGCTGATCAAGGACTGGGAAGACGAAATGATGGCAAAGTCCCGGTACGACACGGACCCCCTGTGGACTGTCATGCGGGAAGGTGGGCCGGAGCACTGCCGTGGTGAGCTGGAGGGCTACATGGAACGGCTCAAGGGCACACCCAGAGAATACGGTATAGAGCTTCTCAAAAAGCAATACGCCAGAGACCTGCGGCGGTACGAACGATGAAACGAACCTTTACCACCACCATGCCGGATCAGGTAGGCGCCTTTCTCTTGGCCGACCGGTGCCTGACGAGCCTGGGACTGAACATCACCCGTGTCAGCTACAACAAGGCCGTGGACACCCATATGTTGTTTTTGGAAGTCGAGGGTGAAGCGGAAACCCTGGACAAAGCCGAATGGGAGCTGGCCCGGCTGGGATATCTGCAAAATGAGCTGGGTGCCGGCCGGGTGCTGCTGTTGGAGTTTCAGCTGAAGGACGAGCCGGGCTCCCTGTATCCGGTGCTGAAGCTGATCCACGCCTTCCACTTCAACATCTCCTACATCAGCTCTCAGGAAAACGGCACGGCATATCAATATTTCAAAATGGGTCTGTTCGTGGACGACGGCAGAGAGATCTCCGACTTCATGCGACAGGTGGCACTGCTCTGCCCGGTGCGTGTGCTGGAATACGACAAAAGCGAAAAGATCCTGGACAATACGGTATTCTACCTGAATTTTGCCAGCGATATTTCCCAGAAGATGCACTTCACCGAGGAAGAAAAGCGGCAGTTCATCATCGAATCCAACAAGATCATGCAGCTGCTGGACGAACGCAACAGTCCGCCGTACAAGACCTTTGAGTACATTGGCAAGTTCGCCGACTGCATCCAACAGTACCACGGCGAAAGCTTTTGTCCCCGTGTGACGAAGCAAGTGCTGGACGACATAGCATTGACCCTGATCGAGCCACCCTGCGGCAGCAACCTGTGCTTTCTGGAACCCTTGGATGCCGGCGCCGATATGCCGCTTCTCTGTGTGGACAGTGGCTTTGCCTGTTACCGGATGGAAATGCAGCTGCTTTTGCACCGGCTCTTTCCCGATTGGGATAGCCGTCGCCGGGTACTGCTGTTGACCCATGGAGACGTGGACCACTGCGGTCTGGCCGATCTGTTTGACGAGGTATACGGCAGTGGACGTTGTCTGGAAAACTTCCAGAAGGAAAATGCCGGACTGCCTGCCATCCGGGAAGAAAATCCCCTGCACGAGCCCTACGTCCGCATCAGCAAGCTGCTCACCGCCTACCAAGCGCCGGACACTGCCCACTTTCACGCCTTCACTGCACCCAAGGAAGACGGCGTCTTTTCGGCCGGTGTACCGCTGGACTTGGGTCCCTTCCATTTCACAGCCTACGAAGGTCACGGCGGTCACGTGGCTGGGGAAGTGCTCTATATCGATGCGGCGCATCACCTGGCGTTCTCCGGCGATATATTCGTGAACCTAAAAGGCTTCACACCGGAACAAGCCCAGTTCAATCGCCTGGCACCCTATCTCATGACCTCTGTGGACACCGATCCGACCCTTGCCAAAACGGAACGGGAAGCGTTCTTTTCCCTGCTCACGCCCGGCAAGTGGCAGATCTGCGGCGGCCATGGTGCCCTTTCCACTTTGGATATCGAATAAAAAAACCAGGAGCTCCGTACCCACTTTGCGGCACAGGAGATCCTGTTTTTCTATATGTTTATTTTGCTTCGTACCAGTTCTCACCCACACCGGCCTCGGTGGTCAGCGGAACGGCCAGTGCGGCGGCGTTTTCCATTTCCCGGATCAAGATCTCTTTGGCCTGCTCTGCACAGTCCCGGGACGCTTCTACGATCAGCTCGTCATGTACCTGCATGATCAGGTGGGCATCGATCCCGGCTTCCTCCAACGCTTTGTAGACTCGCAGCATTGCGATCTTGATCACGTCGGCGGCACTGCCTTGGATGGGGCTGTTCATGGCAACACGCTCTCCAAAGGCCTGTCTGGTCTTGTTTTTCATCGCCAGCTCCGGGATCCATCTGCGGCGGCCAAACATGGTGGTGGTGTACCCATTTGCTTTGGCTTCGTCGATGGTGACCTTTAGGTAGGTGCCCACCTTGGGATAGGTCGCCAGATAGCTCTCAATGTACTGCCCTGCCTGCTTCCGGGAGATGTGCAGATCCTGGGACAGAGAGAAGTCGCCGATACCGTAGATGATCCCGAAGTTCACCGCCTTGGCACGACGGCGCAGCTCCGGGGTGACCTCTTCCTCCGGCACGCCAAACACCTGGGACGCCACCTTGGTATGGATGTCCACGCCACTGCGGAAGGCCTCCTGCATGACGGCATCGCCAGCCAGATGGGACAACAGACGCAGTTCGATCTGGGAATAGTCCGCATCGATCAGCACATGGTTTTCGTCTTCGGGAATGAAATATTTCCGCAGCTCTCGTCCCAGCTCCATGCGGATCGGGATATTCTGCAGATTGGGATCGTTGGAGGACAGCCGTCCGGTAGCGGTACCGGTCTGGTTCAGCTGGGTATGGATGCGACCGTTTTTGTCGGCCAGCCGTGCCAGCGGTTCCCCATAGGTGCCACGCAGCTTGGCGATCTGCCGGTAGGACAAAATGTCGTCGATGATGGGATGATAGGGACGCAGTCGTTCCAGTGTCTCTGCATCGGTGGAATAGCCGGTTTTGGTCTTCTTTCCGGCCGGTAGCTCCATTTCCACGAACAGCACCTCACCCAGCTGCTTGGGAGAATTTACGTTGAAGTCGTGTCCGGCTGCTGCCCAGATGGCATCCAGCAAGCCGTTTTCCGTTTCCTGCAACCGTCCGGCATACCGCAGTACCCCTTCCACATCGATCTTGAAGCCGATCTGCTCCATGGACGCCAGCACCGCCGACAGGGGCAACTCGATGTCCCGGTACAGTGTGTCCATCTTTTCCTCTGCCAACCGGGGCTCTGTTGCCTTGTACAGCTGCCAGGTGAACCATGCGGCCTCCGCAGTCGTAGGTTCCTCCGGGATGCTCCAATCGTAGGGTACGCCAGCCACGTCCAGTGGATAGCTGCTCTCGCCCGGATCCAACAGGTAGGCCGCCAGCATGGTGTCGTACACACAGCGCTCACTGAGCTGTAGGGCATGGGTCTTCCGCAGCAGTGTTTTTAGGTCGTGGCAAATGAAGGGACGGTCCAGCACCACCTCGGCATTCCCACGGGTTTTCCACAGCTTCTCGCCATCGCAGAAGATCCAGCCGTCTTCCCCCATGGCAACAGCCAGCGGCTTTTTCGGCAGTGCCTTTGCTTCCACGTCCAAAATCGGCGGCAGCTCCAATCGGGGCACTTCCTTTTGTCCTTCCAGCACGCCAAACTTTTTTGCCATACCGGTGAATTCCAAGGTGTTGCACAGCTCGATGAAGGCCTCTCTTTGGATACCGGGATTCACCAGATCCTCGATGGTCTCCTTCACCGGCACGTCCCGACGGATGGTTGCCAGCTCCTTGGACAGATACGCCGACTCCTTGCCTTCCAGCAGTTTGCGGCTGATGGACCGCGTCGCACCGCCGAAATCCGGATCCACGTACAGGTTGTCCAGATTGCCTCGGAGCGAAATCAGCTTCAGCGCCGTCTTTTCGCCAATGCCCTCCACGCCGGGAATGTTGTCAGACGCATCTCCCATCAGTGCCTTCACGTCCACGAACTGTTCGGGAGAGATACCATAGTCGGTGCGGAACTGCATGGGTGTGTACAGCACATCCTCTTTGTTTTTCATGAGCACGATGGTGGTACGTTCGGTGATGAGCTGCAGAGAGTCTCGGTCTCCGGTCAGCAGATAGACCTCCATGCCGGCTTCCTCACCCATCCTTGCCAACGTTCCCAGCACATCGTCCGCTTCCCAGCCGGGATATTCCAATACGGGAAACCCAAGAGCGCTGGCGGCTTTTTTCGCATAGGGCAGCTGCAGGGCCAATTCCTCCGGCATACCCTTGCGATTGGCTTTGTACCCGTCGAACATTTCCTTCCGGAAGGTCGGAGAGGGTGTATCAAAGGCACAGGCCAGGTGGGTCGGTGCCAGGGCAGTCATATGCTTAAACAAAATATTCATAAATCCAAAGACAGCGTTGGTGGGCAGACCGGCAGCCGTTGTCAGATTGCGAATGCCGTAGAAAGCCCGGTTCAAGATGCTGTTGCCGTCCAGGACCAGTAGCTTCTTCATGGTTGTGTACCTCACTTCGGAAAACTCATACAGATATATTATACCACAAAAGTCATCCTTTGGCACACCTTACACAGAAATTTTACATTTTCCTATCATTATAGAAACACAAATTCTGTTTCGTTCCCGGCAGCTTTTATTCCCACATCGAATCTTGCGTGAAGGCGCCGGTGCAGCGATCGATGCTCCCGGTCAACGAAATGTAAACTTTCCACGACACCCCTTGTAATCGGGACGGCACACGTGTATAATGGTGATATACCAATGGAACATCCCCAAGGAGGATCTATTTATGCAACGGCGTATTGCCATTTTCATTCTACTTGCACTGACACTGCTTCTGTTCACCGGCTGTCGTGCATACAGCTTAACGGATGAGCTGCCCACACTCATCGATCCACAGACCCAGCTGCCCAAGGTCACAGCCATATCCGTCACCCGTGCGTCCGACGAAGCGGTCGTGACCCTGACCGACACGGCAGATCTGAACACCATGATGCTGCAGCTGGACGGGATCCGTGGTTCCCGGACCAAGGAGGAGCTGTCCACCTTCACAAAGACCTACCCGATCCTGTACACCATCACCTTTTCTGTGGGTGACACGGTAGAGCCATCGCTGTACATCTGCGGCGAAGAGGAATTCTACCGCAGCGGCTATAGCTGGCTGGCTGTCCGTGGCGGCGTGGATCTGTTCTACCTGGAAAGCCTGTTTCCCCAGTCGTGAGGACCTGTCGGTATTTCGTTTGATGCCATAAGTAAATACAAAAAGGGGAGTGTGGCTCCCCCTTTGTTTTTCACCGCCGCCGCAGCTCTTCCGCTTTGGCACAGATCATACGTGACAACGGATCGTCCGTCAAAAGACCGGCAATGCTTTCCAGCAGCTGTGCATCGGTTTGCGACTGTCGCAGAGACTTCCATTTGGTCTCCTTGTCGCTGTCGTACAGCAGCATAGCGGCAGCGGTCTCCACCAGCACAGAGGTGTCTTCCCCTTGTGCGGCAATGAGCTTCAGAGGACCTATGATCCGTTCCTCGGCACCCAGCTTCCGGTGTGGTTCACGGGCGTTGCGCTCGATGGTGTCCACGATCTCCCGGTTGGTGAACTTGTCACGGGACAGCATGGCAAACTGCGCCTGGTCCTCCTCGGTGTAGCCAAATACCCGACACAGCACCCGATTCGTGGTGGCGTAGTTTCGATCCAGCTTCGCCAAAATTTCCGGATCGTTGGCAGCCTCTCCGTACACCGTGTAGCCCTTCAGCCAACCCAAATAGGCGATGATGCAGCTGGCCGCATTGTAGGTGAACAGCTTCCGAGTCAGGAAATTTCCAAAGCCTTCCACCGGTGTGATGCTGGAAACCGGCGGTACATAGCCACCCAGCAGCTCGGCACTGCATTGCAGCTTCGGATAGTTTTCGCTTCGAATATCCAGTCCGTCGGCTTCGATGGTGGTGCAGAACACCGTGGCTTCGCTGACCATAAGCCCCTGTCTGCCCATGGCCTTTTTGAGTGTCTCGGACGGATGGGAAGCGTTCTCACAGGTGATGATCCGCACTTCGGTCTCACCGGGCAGACGTTCCTGCAGCGCCGCACCCACGTCCGCCAGATTCGTGCCGCCAACGGACACAAAGATCAGCTCGATCCCGGCAAAGTCAGCCTTTTCCCAGGTGGTGATGGTGAAGTCCCGAACAAGCTGGTCTTCTCTTTTGCCGCCGAAAAAATGCACCGCAAACTGTCCGGCGTCCTGCAGCTCCCGCACCAGAGCTTCGTTTTTGTCGATAAACAGAATGGGCTCACCTGCCTCCGCAAGCAGTCTGCCGATGAAGCCACGACCTGTTTTTCCTGCGCCAATGACGGCGATACGTGTGTTACCCATGGATCCAATCCCACTCCTTCAAAAGTTCGATTTTTTCTTTGACCAGCTTCCCAATGGTGCCCTCCGGATCCAGTGAGCAGACCTTGGTCAAAACGGCGTCGATCCCCTCTTCGGCGCGCATCCGTACCAGCTCTTCTGCCGATGGATCTCCCGGCGACACATAGTAGATCGCTGCCGCAATGGAAATACACAGGTGCTCCGGCAAGATCCCGCAGTCCCACACCAAATTGGCAGAGCCTACCAGCCGGTCGTCCTTCCCCAGCTTCCGCAGTGGATCTCTGGCATTTCGTTCGATGGTGTCGATGATGGAGCGGTCGTGGAGCTTCTTCCGGGACGTATCGGCAAAGGCAAGCTGTTCCTCCAAGGGAATGCCATGCTTCTTTGCCAGCGCACGGGAGGTCTCGTCGTACACGCCTTCCAGCACCTGCTCGATCCGGGGATCGTATGCCGCCGCACCCAGATCGGTAAAGCCCAGCAGCGCACCCAAGAAGGACACGGTGCCGTTGGCTGCGTTGTAGGTATAAAACTTTCGTTCCAGGAACCCGGCAAAATTGACCATGGGTCTCACGCAGCGGATCTCCGGCAGACCCGGTACCAGGTTGTCCCCATCCACCGGCATTTGCCAGAAATTGGAAACATTCACCCACAGCGGATCCATCTTTAGCTGGTCGGCATTGGGCTCGATACCGGAACGCATAATGACCGCCTCGGCAAAGCCCACGTGCGCCGTCAAGTACGCCTGCGCTGTATCCGGCAGTGCGTCACATACACCGGTCTGCAGGATCGCCGCCGGCTTCTTCCAGTTTTCGCAGGTGATAACGTTGAGGTTTTTTTCCGGATACAGTGCCGCCTTCCGGGCAATGCCCTCGGTCAGAAACGGCACGACTTCCCCCAGATTCTTGCCGCCGACCGCCGTGAACACCACATCCGCTTCGGCAATGGCTGCCACGATGGCTTCTCTTTCGGCAAAGGATAGCGCATGAACGCCCTGCACCACGCAGTTTTCGGCGGTGTTGCCCATGACGTTGACCGTGTACTGTCCCTGCTTGTTGATCTTTTCCACCAGTGGTTCGTACTTTTCCACAAAGGTGAAGGGAATGCCGGAGAGATACAGGATATGTCCTACAAACCCTCTGGCGATCTTTCCCGCACCAAATATCACTGAACGCATATTTTTACTTCCTTTTTATAACATCTGAAAATGCGCACGCAGCGCCGGATACAGCGACACATATGTCCGGAACCGCTGTCGTAGGAGCGCTGTCCACGTGGGCGTCGGCTGGAACACCTGATGCTCTCGAACGTACAGCCGGATCGCTTCTGCCGGATCCTTAGCCGCTCCACAGCCGATGGCAGCCCACATAGCGCCACCCAAAGCGGAGGCTTCTTTTTCCTGGGTGCTGACCACGGGGATCCCGAACAGCGATGCCTTCAGCCGGTTCAAAAATGCGTCCTCCGAAGCACCGCCACCCACCAGCAGCTTGGTCTTGGGTGCCGTATCGTGCATGGTCTGGTAGATGTGGTAGATACTGAACGCCACGCCTTCCAGCACGCTATAGGCCAGGTCTTCCTTTGTGCAGTCCCCTTGGATCCCAAAATAGACACCACGGGCATCGCCGTCCCAAATGGGTGCCCGTTCGCCGTTGACGTAGGGCAGGAAGATCGGTGCATTTGCTCGTGGTTCCGTCAGCGACCGGATCGTGTCCATACCAAAATTGCGGATGGCAAAGTTCAATGACGGACCTGAGGACGCCGTGACGCCGTACAGCACGTTGGTGTCCAGATACGGACTCACCACCAATGGGGTACGCAGATCGGTGATGGTGTCCTGCAGGATCCCGATGTGCTCGCTGGTACCGGTCACGTCAAAGGCAACGGACGGCGAACAGGCGCCCAGTCCCAGCATACCGGTATAAAAATCGTTGCAGCCACAATACACCGGTGTACCCTCTACCAGCCCGGTTTTTTCGGCAGCAGTACCGGTGATCCTTCCGACCAGACCGGATGGCTCCGTCAACGGCGGCAGATTCTCTTCGGTGATGCCCAGCTTTTGCAGGAAATAGCCGCTGTAGTACCCGTCCGGATGTGCCAGACCACGCATAGAGCAGGTGTCCGTAACGAACTGTCCGGTCAGTAGCCAGCCGATATATTCCTTGGGCTGACAGATCCGGCGTGGGTGTCCGGCATAGGTACTACCCCATTTGTCCACGATATACCGGATCCGGGGCAGTGGATAAGATCGGATGGACGGCTGCGGCATACCAATCTCCCGATAGAAGGTCTCCGGCGTGTCCTCGGCTTGAAAGGCAGCACATTCTTCGTCACCCACCGGATCATACCAATGGATGGGTTCTGGTACGCCTTCGATCAGATATGTGCCCACCTGCGACGATAGTCCTACGGCACACACCTCGGTCAGGTCCATTTCCGCCAGCAGCGCAAACAGTGCCGCACCCCAGCCGGATGGGTCACGAGAGGTATAGGTCTTTCCGTGGCGCACGGTGATACCGTCCGGGGTGATGGTCAGGGCTTTAACGGACGAGGTACCCAGGTCGATGCCCAATACAGCGTTTCTCATACATCAAAATGGTACAGGGCTTTGACAAATCCGGCCGGACGATGCTTGACCATATCCAGACCCTTTTCGTATTCGTCCAAGGTGATATGCTCAGACAGGAAGGGTTTTACGTCCACCATGCCGTCTTCCATCAGATCCAACGCCAGTTTCAGGTGGTTCCAGTTGTTGCCGGCGCCGATGAAGCGGATGTTGTTCACATGGATATCGTCGATGCGGATGTCCATGATCTTGCCACGACCGTAGCCAGCCAGTGCCATGGTACCGCCTTTTTTCGTCAGCGCAATGCCTTCCTTGATGCACACTTCCATACCAGTGCAATCGATCACTACGTCATAGCCTTCGGGACAGATCTTCTTGCCCACCGCCACGACGTCCTCTTCCTCGGCCACCACGGTACGATAGGCACCTCTTTCTGCGGCGATGGCCAGTCGATCCTTAGCCAGATCGCAGACCGTGATCTTCCGCAGACCCATGACCCGGCAGATCTCCAGCATACACAGTCCAATGGAGCCGGCGCCCAGGATCAGTGCCGTTTGTCCGAACACCGCACCGGTCTTCTTCATGGTGCCAATGGCTACGCCCATGGGTTCGCACAGTGCCGCTTCGTCAAAGGAGACATTCTCCGGGATCTCGTACAGACCATAGGCAGGCACACACACGTATTCCGCATAGGCGCCGTTTTGCTTGAAGCCGATCTCCTTGAATTCGGTGCAGTACCGCCAGTTGCCGCTTCGACAGGCATCGCAGGTGCAGCACACCACATCGTTGGAGCCAATGACTCTCTTGCCGATCCAGCAGGTATCCACACCTTCCCCAACGGCGTCCACAATACCGCTCCACTCATGACCGGGGATCAGCGGATAGTTGGCGGCGATACGACCTTCAATGGCCTCCAGATCCGTGGCACAGATGGCACAGGCCGCCACACGGATACGCACAAAATTTTTCTCCGGCGCCGGCATGGGTACTTCCCGTACCTGCAGCACACCGGGCTTTTCGATCACAACAGCTTTCATGTTGATTTATCCTTTCTATTGATCATTTGCAGTACAGCATTCTTTCGCCGGGACGGAACATATGATACCGCAGGGACGACGGCCACACGGCGTTCACAAAGTCACCGGCCGGCAGACCATTGTTGTTGTACAGATCGTAGTGCAGGGGGATCAGCAGCTGGGCACCGACCTTTTCCGAAAGCACCACGGCCTCCTGTGCGGTCAGGTTGCCGATGATGTCGTCCTCGTATCGCTTGAAGTAGCTGCGACCATTCACCGGCAGGCACATCACGTCTGCGTGCCCGATCGCCTCTGCCAGACCGTCGTACATACAGCAGTCTCCCCCGTGGAACACCGTGGTACCGCCGAAGGTGAACCGGAAGCTCAGCTCTGCGTAGCCAAGGTCGGTGGGATGCAGCTCCTCATGGGCAGCCGGAATGCCAACGAAGGAGAAGGTCGGCTCCTCGTACACCTTCCCGGCGTCCACAGGCAATATCTGTTTCTCCGGCACGCCCAGCTTGGTCAGCTCCGATGCAAAGGCACGGGACGCCACAAACTGCAAAGACGTATTCTCTTTGGCAAGCACCGGAATGGTCCAGGGGTCGGTGTGGTCGTAGTGGCTGTGGGTGCAGAACACATAGTGCAGCTCCGGTGCCAGTTCTGTCGGTGTTACGGGAGACGGATAATTTCTTTGCCAATGTACGGTGTCGGTGGAGCAGTTTTTGTCCACGTAATCGGTCAGGTATGGATCGATGGCAATACGGCAGCCCATGTGATCCAGCACAATGGACTCCTGTCCCAGATACCAGATCCCCAAAAGCGCCGCAGGATCGGTTGGCATAGCGGTCATATGAAACATAGATGATTCCTCCATGAAAATTCTTGTATACCCTGTCGTGGCAGCACAACGCACCATCAAGGCATGAACTGTGCATTGTGTGTTCGTGCTTTAGACAATTATACCATTCTGCGTGGGGATTGTCAAGTCAGAATCTGTGAACCTTGCGAAAAACAAACACATAGGTCTCATGGTGATCTCTCCCATGCATTCCAAGCCGTGCGTCCCTATTCCGTAAAATGCGCAGAAAAAAGATCCCACGGAAACCGTTTCGTCTCCGGGGATCTTCTGGGATACAGCATCCAATGCTGTGCACGTTAATCAGCCTGTTTTGCTTCAAAATCGTCGATGATCTTGTTGAGCAGTTCGATGGCCACCTTTTCTCTCTTGGCATAGGAGGAGGCAAAGTCCTTCTTCCCGACACCAATGTTGTCTTCATTAAACGTGCCGCTCAGGAAGATCGAATTGACGGACGGGTTGTACGCCAGCGGGAAGGAGTTGCCGATGTTGTCGTGGATGATGTCGATCATCTGGGCCGAGGTGTCGTCACGGGTGTATTTCATCTTCAGCGAGGATTCATAGTACACCGGCAGGACGGAGTTGTAGGTCTCCCGGCACAGCACCTCTACTACGGCACTGATGAAGTCCAGGTCGTCCGGCGCCACGGTGACCGGGATCAAGCCGATCTCACAGGTGTCGTGGGTGGAGGTGACATAGCTTTCCTGTCTGTCGTGCAGCTTCGGATACGGCACCACGCCCAGTCCTTCTTCCATCTCTCGAACAGTCGCATTCTCCAAGGAACCCAGTCTCTGGTAGCCGACAAACATGGAACGGCCGGAGGTGAAGGTGGTCACAGCCAGCTCTTCCGTGATCCCGTTGGCGACCCAGGCACCGTTGCCTTCCAGGTACAGGTCGTACAGCTCGTCCAGAAGCAGGATGGAATTCTCGTTGTTCATGGTGATATACGGGTATCCCTTTTCGTCCCGATCGATGTAGCCGGGGTCAGCGCTGATCAAAAACGGGATCATAGAGCCCCAGATCTCGAAGGACACATAGCCGAACTGGTCATCGATGTCTGTCTTGCCGTCACCGTTCAGGTCACTGTAGCATTCCTCCAGCATATCGTTCATCTTGTCCAGCGTCCAGTCTCCCGCCAGCACGATATCATAGAGACCGTCACCGTCACCGTAGATGTTTTCATACAGGTTTTTGTTGTAGAATAAGCAGTGGGAGCAGCGGAGGATGTCGATGAAAAAGTCGCCGCCCAGCATATATTGGTAATTGGAGTTGATGGACACGTCCTCCATGAAATCGCTGTACCACCAGGGCTTGGAGAAGTCGAAATGCTTCCCTTCCAGCACGTTGTAAAACATACCTTCCAGGGTCAGCGAAGCCGTGCCGTACATATCGTTGATGATCAGGTCATAGGCATTTTCTCCTGCCATCACATATTTTTGAATCTCTGCCTTTACGGTATCGTAGGATTTGTCCAGCTGTTCATACTGATATTTGATGTTCAGCAGCTCCGCCACCTTGTTGTTCCGTTCGTAGGCAGCGTCCGGCGCAGCATCTCCGGTCAGCTCCTCCGGTCCTTCGATCATATAGTTGGAATTGCCCAGAGAGGCGGCGGCGATGTTGATACTGGTCCAGATCCGAAAGTCCCGGCCTTCGTAGTCAAAGCCGGCAAAGGGATCCTCTGTCTCTGCTTCGGTCTGGTTAGCGGACTGTGCAGTGGTGTCGGTTGCCTTGGTCTCGTTTGTGCTGCTCTTCTCCGAGCAAGCCACAAGTGTGGGTGCCACCAACAATGCTGCCAGCAGACATACGAACATACGGCTATACTGTTTCATGGTGCTCTCCTATGTATTCTACAAATTTCGACATTTTTAAAAAATCGTTTTTTGCGGATATGACCGAAAATCGTTTTCCCGACATACCATAGTATAGCACGTTTTCACGCCTTCGTCAATTGGCACAATCCACACAGTTTTCTGCGTTTTTTTTGGCAATATTACCTATTTCTAAAGCAGTTTTGTGAACGATAAAAAAATACCCTTTGGCAGGAGATACCAAAGGGTGAACGAAAATATCGGTGTAAAGATCAATACAGCAGGTTCGTGTAGATGTAGTACACGGCGAACAGCACGCTGGCGATCACCATCACAGACAGGATCATGACCAGGGTCAGGTACCGGTACAGCAGCACGATGGCGAACAAATACAGGCACAGTGCAAAGGTCATAGCCGGGGTCATGGGCTGCTTGCGTGTGTCCACCTTCTTCACCAGCGACCACACGAAGTAGGCAGCCGAGGCCGCAAAGAGAACGCCAAACACCCAGGTCAGCCAGGGACAAACATCGAATACAAACGTATACTCTCTTGTGGAGTCACCGCGAACAAAGTCCAGCAGGCTGCCGACGATGATATCCGCCACCAAAATAATCAGGATGCGCAGAGATACCACTTGTACAGCTTCCTCTCGTGACAGCTTGGTACCGTTATCCCGGTTCGTTTGCAGGATCGAATCATGCTTTGCCATATCCATTATCTTGTGACCACATCGTTTGGTGTGATGGGTCTGCTCCTTTCCCGTGAGAACAATTTCAATTGATATATGCGTGTAGTGTTATCATAGCTCGTACGCCGCCGACAGACAGGACAGAACGAACAGCGCCGCGGTCTCCGTGCGTAGGATCCGTCGTCCCAGACCACACATACCAAGACCGTTTTCTCCAGCCGCCGCTGCTTCCTCCGGTGAAAAGCCGCCTTCCGGTCCCACGAATACGGACACAGTTTCCGGCGCTTCTACCTGTCGGCAGAGTGTCGGCAACGGAAGGGTACCTTCGCCCTCATAGCAAAACAACGGAAGGTCTGCCGTGGCTGCTTGTCTGACTGCCTCTCGAAAGGACATGGGCAACACGACGCTGGGGATGATCCCACGTCCGCACTGCTTGGCCGCTTCTTCGGCGATCTTCTGCCAGCGTTCTGTTTTCTTTTTGGCGTCCTTTTCGTCCAGCTTGACCACGGCTCGACTGGTGGCAACCGGTACAATGGCAGTCGCACCCATCTCCACAGCCTTCTGGATCACAGTCTCCATTTTGTCCCCCTTGACAAGCGCCTGATACACCGTGGCTTTGTACGGCGGTTCGGTGTCAGCTGTATAGGTCTTTGTGACCTGCAGGAGCACTGTCTCACCGCAAGCGGTCACTTCCCCTTGATACACGAGCCCCAAGCTGTCGCAAGCCACAAGACGCTCTCCCAACCGTGTGCGGAGAACATGGGTGATATGATGGGCATCGTTTCCGGTGATCCGGACGTACTGTTTGTCACCGTCCCAAAAGACGTTTGCAGGGTCAATAAAAAATCTGGGCATAGTTGTCTCCCGCCAAAAATCACATTCCACTGTCAGGATACCATGATATTATACACTAAAAAATTGATTTTGTCAAATGCTTTCTCCGGTTTTTTCCTGTTTTTTCCGATTTCACGCTATAATTTACATTTTGGTTACAATTGCTGCACCGTCTCCATGGGTCCTTGCCAAGGCCGCAGTAGGACTGCGGTATAGCTCTCAGTGCGTCTTCGCCACAGCTGCCGCATACCAACCGTTCTCACGCCGGTCGTCGATGACGGTAAAGCCGGCCTGATTCAGCGCCGCCACCGTTTCTTCGGCTCGCTCCAAGATGATGCCGGAGACGATCAGCACGCCGTCCGGTGCCATGTAGTCGCCGATGTCCGGTGCTAAGCGAATGATCACGTCAGCCACGATATTGGCACAGGCCACCTGGTAGCCGCCTTCCACCTTTTCCGTCTGCTTCAGCAGGTCCGACACAGCGCACTTGACGCTCGGCGTATGGTTCAGCTGGGTGTTTTCCACAGCCACCTTCACAGCCTGAGGATCGATGTCGCAGGCAAAGCACTGGGCCGCACCCAATTTGGCAGCACAGATCGCCAAGATCCCGGAGCCGCAGCCCACGTCCAGCATGGTACAGCCGGGCTTGGTGTACTGCTCCAGCAGGGCAGCGCACAGTCTGGTGGTCTCGTGGGTACCGGTACCAAAGGCCATGCCGGGATCCATCAGCACGGTGATCTCGTGGGGCTTGGGGTCATAGGTCTCCCAAACCGGCACGATGACCAGCTTGTCACCGGTGTGGATGGGCTTGTAATACTGCTTCCAAGAGTCGGCCCAATCCTCTTCCTTGACGCCGGTCTGGGTCACCTCGGCCTCGATCTGCAATTCCTGCAAACGCCCCTTAATGAAGAGCAGACTTTCGGCCGGGGATTTGATCTCCGGAATGAACACGGACACAGCAGCCGTGGTGCGGTCGGCTTCCAAGATGGTCTCGTCGATCAGGTCACCGTACACGCCGTCCAGCTCCTTGTCCACGTCGGAGTAGTCTTCGATCATCAGCCCGTTGTCCACCATGCTCATGACGCTGGTCACGGTGTCCAGATCCTCCACCTTGCAGGTCACCTTGATCTGGATCCAGTTCTGGTTATCAGTCATTTTTTTATCCTCTCGATTGATGTATGGGAGATCAGTCTTTTTCCTTCTTGAAGAATTTCTTGAAGAAGTTGGTGCGCTTGGAGTAGTTCCCTTCTCCGCAGGATGCGGCAAACTTTTCCAAAAGCTCCTTCTGTTCCCGGTTCAGTCCCTTGGGTACTTCTACTACAACTGTCACATACAGGTTGCCTCTGCCACGGCTGTTGACCCGCTGTACGCCCTTGTCACGGAGGGTGAAGACGGTACCGGTCTGGGTGCCTTCAGGGATCTCCAGCTTCTGTGTGCCTTCCAATGTGGGGATCTCGATCTCAGCCCCCAAGGTCGCTTCTGCGTAGGTGATGGGTTCTTCCAAGTACAGATCGTAGCCATCCCGTTCGAATACTGCGTGGGGACGAACGGAGATCACGATATTCAGGTCGCCCGGTCCACCGCCGTTCATGCCGTCACTGCCCTGTCCACGGAGCCCGATCTGCTGCTCGTCGTCGATACCGGCCGGAATGTTCACTTCCAGCTTCTTGTTGACTCTGGTGAAGCCGGTACCCTTACAGCCGCTGCAGGGTGTCTCCACGATCTTACCGGTACCGCCGCAATGGTCGCACTGCTTACGGGTCTGCATGAGTCCCATCATGGTACGCTGCTGGACGGTCACATACCCGGTACCACGGCAATGGTCACAGGTCTTGGGAGAGGTACCCTTGGCAGCACCGGAGCCACCGCAGTCTGCGCACTTCTGCACCTTCTGGTAGGTGATCTCCTTCTTGCAGCCGAACACCGCTTCTTCAAAGGTCAGGGTCAGGCGCACCGTGATGTTGTTGCCACGCACCGGCCCGTTCCGTCTGGTAGAACCACCGCCACCGCCGAAGAAGCTGGAGAAAATATCGTTGATATCGAATCCAAAATCGCCGAAGCCCCCAAAGCCTGCGCCACCGCCGGAAGCCGGGTCAAAGGCTGCGTGACCGTATTGGTCGTATTTTGCTTTTTTATCCGGGTCGGACAGCACGTCATAGGCCTCGTTCACTTCCTTGAAGTGGGCCTCTGCCTCTGCGTCGCCGGGGTTCATGTCCGGGTGATACTTTTTGGCAAGCTGACGGTACGCTTTTTTGATGGTCGCATCGTCTGCCGATTTGTCCACACCCAGGACTTCATAATAGTCTCGTTTCTCTGCCATCGCTTCTATGCCTCGTTTTATCCGTATGCATACAAACACGGGCGGAGTTGATGTCACGCCTTCTCCGCCCAGTATCTGCTATGGTTTCACTATTGGTTATCGCTTAGTTGTCGCTCTTGTCTTCGAAATCGGCACTGTAGTAGGTACCGTCATTGCCCTGCTGCGCACCTGCATTGGGATCAAAGCCCTGTGCACCGGGGTTACCGGCACCCTGCTGCTGTGCATACATCTTTTCGGCGATGGGATAGAATGCCTTTTCCAGGGCTTCGGTGTCGGCCTTGATGGCGTCCATATCGTCACCCTTTACGGTTTCCTTCAGCTTGTCGATGGCGGCACGAACGGCGTTCTTTTCGTCGTCGGTAGCCTTGTCGCCCAGCTCGTTCAGGCTCTTTTCGCTCTGGTAGATGGTGGATTCGGCTCTGTTCTTCAGCTCGATAACTTCCTTCTGCTTCTTGTCTGCTTCGGCAAACTTTTCGGCTTCGTGCACGGCCTTGTCGATATCTTCCTTGGACATATTGGTGGAAGAGGTGATGGTGATGTGCTGTTCCTTGCCGGTACCCTTATCGGTAGCGGATACGTTTACGATACCGTTGGCGTCGATGTCAAAGGTAACCTCGATCTGCGGTACGCCACGGGGAGCGGGGGTGATGCCGTCCAGAATGAAGCGACCCAGCGTGGTGTTGCCGGCAGCCATGTCTCTTTCGCCCTGCAGCACGTGGATCTCCACAGAGGTCTGACCGTCAGCGGCGGTGGAGTACACCTGGCTCTTCTTTACGGGGATGGTGGTGTTCCGGTCGATGATCCGGTTGAACACGCCGCCCAGAGTCTCGATACCCAGAGACAGAGGCGTTACGTCCAGCAGCAGCAGGTCCTTTACATCGCCGCCCAGAACGCCGCCCTGGATAGCAGCACCGATGGCAACGCATTCGTCGGGGTTGATGCCCTTGAAGGGTTCCTTACCGGTGAAGGACTTGATGGCTTCCTGTACGGCAGGGATTCTGGTGGAACCGCCGACCAGCAGCACCTTGTCTACCTGAGAAGCGCTGATACCGGCGTCACGCAGCACCTGATTGATGGGTTCAACAGTGGCCTTTACCAGATCGGCCGTCATGTCGTTGAACATGGCTCTGGTCAGGGTAGCGTTGAAGTGCTTGGGACCCGTAGCATCTGCGGTGATGAAGGGCAGGTTGATCTCGGTGGTGGTCATGCCGGACAGCTCGATCTTTGCCTTTTCCGCAGCGTCCTTCAGTCTCTGCAGTGCCATCTTGTCCTTGCGCAGGTCGATGCCGCCGTTTTCCTTAGCGAAGGATTCGGCGATCCAGTCCATGATCCGTGCGTCGAAGTCGTCACCACCCAGCTTGTTGTTACCGGCGGTGGCCAGCACTTCGAACACACCGTCAGAGATCTCCAGCAGGGATACATCGAATGTACCGCCGCCCAGGTCATAGATCATGATGCGCTGTTCGTTTTCCTTATCCATACCGTATGCCAGAGCAGCAGCGGTAGGCTCGTTGATGATACGCTTTACATCCAGACCGGCGATCTTACCAGCGTCCTTGGTGGCCTGTCTCTGGGCGTCAGAGAAGTAGGCCGGCACGGTGATAACGGCTTCGGTAACGGTGGTACCCAGGTATGCCTCTGCGTCTGCCTTCAGCTTCTGCAGGATCATAGCGGAGATCTCCTGAGGCGTGTACTTCTTGTCGTCGATAGCAACGCTGTAGTTGTGACCCATTTCCCGCTTGATGGACATAACGGTCCGGTCGGGGTTGGTGATGGCCTGTCTCTTGGCAACCTGACCGACCATTCTCTCACCGGTCTTGGAGAAAGCGACCACAGAAGGTGTGGTTCTAGCTCCTTCGGGGTTCGGGATAACGGTGGGTTCGCCGCCTTCAAATACGGCTACGCAAGAGTTTGTCGTACCTAAATCTATACCAATGATCTTTCCCATAATGTTTGTTCCTCCAAAATTATTTCAGTATAAGTGTATGTGATATTTTTGTATATCCGTTTGTATTGTGTGCTCGGTTGCCAGCGTCAATTCGCAACCTTGACCATGGCGTACCGGATCACACGGTCTTCGTAGAGGTAGCCGCTTTGCAGTACGTCTACGATCTCGTTTTCGCCGTATGCGTCGTTTTCCTCATGCATCACAGCGTTGTGGTAGGTGGGATCAAAGGTCTCACCCGGCGCACCCACCGGCTTGATGTGCAGCTTTTCCAACGTCTCCGGCAGCTTGTCAAGGATCATCTTGACGCCCTC
This sequence comes from uncultured Ruminococcus sp., assembly GCA_964623635.1. Classification (GTDB taxonomy): domain Bacteria; phylum Bacillota; class Clostridia; order Oscillospirales; family CAG-272; genus UMGS1696. The sequence continues at coordinate 22,075 of CAZUUA010000015.1, read as the reverse complement.
GGCAAACTTTTCCGGGTCTGCATCGCCGTACTTGGACGCATACTGCAAATTGTCGATGATGGGCAGCAGTCCCTTGAGAGTCTCTGCCACAGCTTCGCCGTACACGCCATCCTTTTCCTTCTGCGCTCTCTTGCGGAAGTTGTCGTATTCGGCAGCCAGACGCATATGTTTGTCGGTGGCCTCGGCACTCTTCTGCTTTTCGGCTTCCAGCGCCTTCTTCGTTTCTTCCAGCTCAGCCTTCAGCTTTTTGACGTCCGGCTTCTTTTCCTTCTTGCCCTTTTCGGCAGATGTTTCTGCGGCAGCTTCTTCTGCGGCAGATGTTTCTGCGGCGGCCTCTTCGGGTGCTGCAGCCGTATCCGCAGACTGTGCTTCTTCCGTTTCCGGGATCTTGGTTTCTTTTTCTTCCGTCATTTGGTTCTCCTACTATCTCTCTCCTGCATCTGGATCCTGATTTTGGTTTCGTGGTGGGTGTGTCCCATCGTCCAGTATGCCGGCAACACCGCTGGACAAGGAATCGATGGTGGCAATGACCCGTTTATAATCCATTCTGGTGGGACCGATGATGCCGATGACCCCCACGGGCGTGCCGTTTTTGCGGATGGTCTTGAACACCAAGGTGGAATTGTCCATGATCTCCACCAGATTTTCTTTTCCAATATAAATGTGCAGCTTCTCTTTTTCTGTGTCTCCCTGCCCGGCTTCCTCGGACAAAATGCGCACCAGCTCATCCTTTTGCTCGAACATGGCAAGCATCTCTTTCAGTCTGTCCATATCGTAATATTCCGGGTACGACAGCAATTTGTTGATGCCTTCGAATCGGATCTCGCCGCCGTCAAAGCTGGTGATGGTCTCGCACACGCCCTTGATCACGGGAGAGACCAAGAAATCGTAGGCACCCATGCGCTTTTCCATTTCCATCAGCAGGGGCATATTGATCTCCTCTGCCGTACGACCGGCGGCGCATTCGTTGAGCACCATGGCCAATTTGGCACCGGCCTCCATGGATACGGGGCTTTGGCTGCGGATCCGGCGGGTCTTGATGGTCTGCCCGATGACCATGATCAGCACCAAGGTGTAATCGTCCAGCCGCATGAGCTCGAACCGGTCTACGGTGATCCGCTGGATCCGGGGACGCAGTGCCATGGCGGTGTAGTTGGTCATTCGTGCCGCCAGACGCATGGCGTTTTGCAAAATGGCGTCCAGCTCGGTTTGCTTGGTCTGCACCAGCCGCTTCAGCTCTGCCAGCTCGGTCTGGGTTAGGTTGTAGCGATCCACCAAGGAATCCACGTAGAAGCGGTAGCCCACCTCAGACGGGATACGACCGGCGGATGTGTGGGGCTGTTCCAGAAATCCCATGTCCTCCAGCTCGGCCATTTCGTTCCGTATGGTAGCAGACGAATAGGCGATCTGCTTATTTTGGGTCAGGAACTTGGAGCCCACCGGTTCGCCGTTTTCGATATGGGCATCGATGATGGCTTTCAGAATGAGCTTTTTTCGTTCGCTCAGATCCGTTCTATCTTCTTTCAACCTCTTCACCTCCCCTGTACGGATTTGCTCCGGAGGTTGACTTTGCGTTCTTATTTGCTGCATTTAGCACTTGACTTCACCGAGTGCTAAATTCTGTTATAAGATTACCATTTTGCGGCTTTCAATTCAACAGGATATTGAATACGATTTGTTAAATAATTGTGAACAACAAAAAGGCAGGCGACCTTTCCCCGGCAAACCTGTCTTTTTGACGATTTCGATTCGATTTATACACGGTTTTTACGACGTTTTGCCCAAGCCATTCCGACGCCGGACAGCAGCACACAGGCACAGATATCGATGCTTTCTCCGGTAGGCGGTGCGTGTTCGACGATCTCTTTGGCAAGCTCGCTGTCCGACCAGCTATCGTTCGCAAAGGCGCCTTTTTTAGCAGTGTACCCGGTACCATTGACAATGTAGATCTCTTCCACAGCGGCAGAGGCATTGCGGATCCCGAACCCACGCTCTCCTTCTGCGATGCGCAAAATGGAGTCACGCTGGACGGTACAGGTGGTGTCTCCGGCGGTCAGGACGATGGAATGCACCAGGCCGTTCTCCACCGGGATCTGCACGTGTACGGTCTCACCGCCTTGGATCCTTTTGCGGATCGCCTCGTCCGGATCGCCAAAATCATCAATTGTTCCATTGGCACGAAATACGGCAGCGGAAATATTGGACGGCTCCTCACCCCAGCAGGTCAAAAGAAACGCCAGGTACCCGTTGGAGGATGCGATATCGGTGAAGCGAAAGGCGAACTCGATGGTGTGGGTGTCTGTCCAGGTGGTGTCCGGCAGCAGGGCGTAGGCTCTTCGGTCGTCCGCCGTATGGATGCCCAGTGCTTCGTCTGCCACATCGATCCATGCGTCACCCAGCGTAGCACTGCCCAGCACGATCCCGGCGGCGTTCACGGTATCCACGTCCGAAAAATCCTGGTGATACAGCACTTCCCCGGTCGGTATCACACCGGCAAAGACGGCACCGGTCAGGTTCAGCAGCACAGCGAAAACAGCAAGCACACACATCCAAGCAAGTCTATCTCGACACGTCCTCATCCAAGTCCCTCCGATCTCACACACGGTCACGATCCAAATCTGCACAAGTATATTATACGATTTTCACACGCATTCGTCAAGTGGATTTGTGAACTTTTTTCGACTTTTTTTGAAAAGCAAGAAAGCCCCGGCACATGGTCAGAGCTTTCTTTGTATATTCGCCTTGAGAATATTTTTGAATTAGTGAACGATGAAGCGTTCGGTGTCCTTGTCGAACAGGTGAACACGGGTCATATCCAGAGCCACGTTTACGATGTCACCGGCACGAGTGGTGGAACGAGCGGATACACGAGCGGTCAGAGAAGTTTCTTCGGATACCAGGTACAGATAGATTTCAGCACCCATAAGCTCGGTAACTTCTACGTCGCATTCGATCACGGAGTCGGACATAGCCTTCAGAGAAGCAGCGTCGTCGTGGATACATTCGGGACGAACACCGGCGATGATCTCCTTGCCTACGTAGTCCTTCAGAGCCGGGTCAGCAGCCTTTTCAGCAGGCAGCTTCAGGCTGTTGGTACCGAAGGTGATGTAGTAATCTTCGCCCTTCTTGTCCAGTACGCAGTTGATGAAGTTCATCTGAGGCGTGCCGATGAAGCCTGCAACGAACAGGTTCACGGGAGAATCGTACAGGTTCTGAGGCGTATCTACCTGCTGGATCAGACCGTCCTTCATAACAACGATACGGGTAGCCATGGTCATAGCCTCTACCTGGTCGTGGGTTACGTATACGAAGGTGGTACCAACTCTCTGGTGGATCTTGGTCAGCTCGGTTCTCATGGCTGCTCTCAGCTTAGCGTCCAGGTTGGACAGAGGCTCGTCCAGAAGGAATACCTTGGGGTTACGAACCAGCGCACGACCCAGAGCAACTCTCTGCTTCTGACCACCGGACAGAGCCTTCGGCTTTCTATCCAGAAGGTGGGTGATGTCCAGGATACGAGCAGCTTCTTCAACACGACGCTTGATCTCTTCCTTGGGCGTCTTGCGCAGCTTCAGACCGAATGCCATGTTGTCAAACACGGACATATGGGGATACAGAGCGTAGTTCTGGAACACCATGGCGATGTCTCTGTCCTTAGGAGCTACGTCGTTGACCAGCTTATCGCCGATGAACAGTTCACCTTCAGAGATTTCTTCCAGACCAGCGATCATACGCAGGGTAGTGGACTTACCACAACCGGAGGGACCTACCAGGATCAGGAATTCCTTGTCCTTGATCTCCAGGCAGAAGTCGGATACGGCCGTAACGCCGCCGGGATATTTCTTGTAAATGTGCTTCAGAGATAAGCTTGCCATTCTAAATGATCCTCCTTGGATATTTAACGCAGATTTATATAGAACCGGACAGAGAGCCGCATGACACTCTGCCACTCGTTTTTCTGTGCTATATTGTACCAGATTTTTCGGGATTTTGAAAGCGTTTTTTTTACCGAAATTTGTTTTTTATCTTTGTGCAACCTGCACACGTCAAAGGGTCGTTCCCGTGACATGGAGCCTCACCGGACAAACCGCTTCTTAATTTTATTAAGATTCGCAGATCCTGCGCAGACCGATGCGTCCCCGTTCCCGGTCGATCTGCACCACCTGCACCCGGATCACGTCCCCCACCGCCACCACTTCGGACGGATGCTTGATGTAGCGATCGGAAAGCGCGGAGATGTGGATGAGTCCGTCCTGGTGGATGCCGATGTCCACGAATGCGCCGAAGTCCACCACGTTGCGCACCGTGCCGGTGAAGGTCTGCCCTTCCGTGAGCTCGTCTATGGTCAGGATCCTTTCCCGCAGGATCGGCGACGGCAACGTATCCCGAATGTCTCGACCCGGCTTTTCCAGCTCACCGATGATATCCGTCAGGGTCGGCACACCACAGCCAAGCTCTCCGGCCAGTGCTTTCGTTCCCACCGCCGCCACCTGCTGCCGTAGTGTCCGGAGACCACCCATGGCAATGTCCGCCGCCGTGTAGCCGAACCGGTCGCACAGCGCCTTGGCTATGGCGTAGGATTCCGGATGCACGCCCGTGTTGTCCAACACCTCCGCAGAACCGGGCACACGCAGAAAGCCTGCCGCCTGTTCGTAGGTCTTTGCCCCAAACCGAGGCACTTTTTTCACCTCCGCACGACTGGCGAACCGTCCGTTTTCTTCCCGGTATCTTACGATATTTTGGGCTGTGGTCTTGTTCAGTCCGGCGATATAGGAAAGGAGCGACGGGGAAGCTGTGTTCAGATCCACACCCACCGCATTGACGCAGTCCTCCACCACGCCGGACAGCGCTTCTGTCAGCCGTTTCTCGTGCATATCGTGCTGGTACTGCCCCACACCGATGGAGCGTGGCTCGATCTTCACCAGCTCTGCCAACGGATCCTGCAGCCTTCGTCCGATGGAGACGGCACTGCGCTCGGTCACGTCCAGGTCGGGAAACTCCGCAGCCCCCAGTTCCGATGCCGAATACACCGATGCGCCTGCCTCCGACACGATGCTGTACTGCACCTTGTGGTCTGCTTCTTCTATTGTTTCTGCAATAAACAGTTCGCTTTCCGCAGAAGCTGTGCCGTTGCCGATGGCGATCACATCCACACGATATGTTCGGATCAGCCTCAGGACGGTCTTTTTGGCTTCTGCGATCTTTTCGTGGGGCTTGGTGGGGTAGATCACGGTGGTATCCAGCACGGCCCCGGTGGGAGAGAGCACCGCCAGCTTACAGCCGGTACGATAGCCGGGGTCAAAGCCAAGGACCGTCTTGCCGCGCAGGGGTGGTGTCAGCAGCAGATTTTTCAGGTTCATGGCGAAGTTTCCGACAGCCCCTTCCTCAGCCTGTGCCGTCAGCGCGCTGCGCAGCTCCCGTTCCAGTGACGGTGCCAGCAGTCGGTCGTATCCATCCGCTATGGCTTCACGGAGCAGCTGTTGGGCATAGCGGTCTCCCTCTCGCCGCAGCACCCGATTGTCGATGGCGTGCAGGATCAGTTCCCTGTCCACCTGTACGGACACACGCAGTGCCTCTTCCCTTTCCCCACGATTGATGGCAAGCACCCGGTGCGATGGGATCTTGGTCAGCGGCTCCACGTGGTCGGCGTATCCGGCGTAGGGAGACGTGCGTGGGTCGGCTGTCAGCACCGTGGCGATCTGTCCCCGGCGATAGGTCAGCTCTCTGGCGACACTGCGGTTTTCCGGTGCATCCGTCAGCATTTCCGCAAGGATATCACGGGCACCCTGCAGAGCCTGTTCTGCGCTCTCCACACCCTTCTCCGGTGCCACATATTCCTTTGCTACCTCAACTAAGCCCGGTCTATAGCTTTTTCTTTGTTCAAGTATCAACAGTGCCAACGGTTCCAGTCCTTTTTCTTTGGCAACAGAGGCACGGGTACGCTTCCCCGGACGATAGGGTCTGTAGATGTCCTCCACCTCGGTGACGGTGGCAGCGGCGTTCAGTGCCCTCTCCAAGGCTTCGTTCCACTGCTCCAGAGCGATCAGCTTGTCCTTGACCGCACGCTTCCGTTCTGCCAGGGAACGCAGTGTGGTGAGCTTTTCCGTCAGGGCACGCAGTGTGGTGTCGTCCAGTCCACCGGTGACCTCCTTCCGGTATCGGGCGATAAAGGGGACCGTGTTGCCCTCGTCCAATAGGGTCACAGCGGCCTGCACCTGCTTCAGTGGCAGCGACAGACTGGCAGCCAAGGCTTCTTCTATGGTCATAGGCTCTCCTTCGTTTTTGTATCCAATATTTTATCCACCATACGGCGCATCCAGTCTCCGTCATAGGGTGGCAGACCGGTCAGGTAGTGGTTCCGGTATCTTTCGCCGTCTGTGTGGATATCGATGAGCAGGCACCGCTTTTCGCTGACCATGATCCGCAGATTTGCCACCTGCTTTTTCTCGCCGGGCAGCAGGGTGACCTGTCCTTGGTGTACCACCACATCGGTGTCTCCGTCGGTGATCGTCCACCGAACATGATGTACTTCTCGTGTGTCGTTGGTGGCGTAGAGGGGATAGTACCAGCCGGACGCTTCGCCCACGAACACTAGTACATCCTTTTGGGACGCTTTGATATAGTGATACGCCAACTTTTTGCTGTAGTAATAGTCCACCACAGCATCGGATATCTGCGGCCAGCAGTCGATCATGTTCCACCAAATGATGCCGGTGCGATCCCACTTTAGGGCACGGGCACGTTCGATGAAGAATTTCAGCGCCTCTGCCTGAGATACCTGAGACAGGAACGAGAAGGCGGCAAGGTCCAGCGTCTCCGGATCCACGCCGAACAGCAGCTTGACCTGATCCTTCATCAGCTCGTTGCGGCCGTGTCCTGCGGTATACAAAAGGTTCTCCGTGCTGTGGGCTGCCCAGCTGCGGTTTCGGGTCGGCCAGATGTCCTCCGGTGGAATGAACTTGGCAATGCTCTCCGGGGCGGGACAGCCGTGGTAGCCTGCTTCGCCGATGAAGGCTGCGGTGCAGTCCCGGTAGTAGGGATCCTTGTACCAAGCTCTGGGACCCCAGGTGTGTTGCTCCGGCACGTTGTCCAAGGTAAAGCCCTCCGGCACCTCCGGGGACGAGCAGACGTAGTACCGGTATGGGTCGTGCGCCTGTAGCAGTCTTGGCAAAAGCTCTTTGGATATGCGATTGTATCGAACTCGATATTCCGGATAATCGAAGGCCATGTTCTTTTGGTCGATCTCGTTGTCGGAGGCATACAGGCACACACAGGGATGGTTGCGGATCCGGCGCAGCAGCTTTTCGATCTCGTCGGACAGCACGTTGTCGAGAGAGCCGTCCTGGGGATAGGTGGTGTTGCCCATGGCGAAGTCCTGCCAGATCAGGATTCCTTCCCGGTCGCACAGGTCGTAGAGCAGATCGTCCTCGTAGATGCCGCCGCCCCAGCACCGAATGATGTTGCACCCGCAGTCCGTGATCAGTCCCACCGCCGCCGGGATCCGCTCCTTGGCTCGGCTGTGGAAGGCGTCCATGGGTACCCAGTTGGTGCCACGACAGAAGATGCGCTCTCCGTTGACGTAGAAGCAGAACTTTTGCGCACCCGGTGTGAAGTCTCGTTCCAAGCGGATGTGCCGGAGACCGATGCGCTCCGTTTTTTCATCCAGCAACTTGTCTTCACCAAGTAGCTTGTCTTCACGCCACAGACGGGTGGTCACGGTGTACAGGTTTTGTTCGCCGTAGCCCTTTGGCCACCAAAGCTTCGGGGCACGCACGGTGTATTCGCCGTTCATGCTGATGTGGCTGGGACGGCAGGAGATGGTGAAGCTGTGGTCGCCGCAGGTCGCTTCCATGGTGATGCGGTAGTTCAGCAGGTCGCCGTCCGTGCTCTGGAACCGCACAGCCCAGCGCAGGGTAGCCGTGGCTTCATTGGCGGCAGAGCAGGCGAAATAGGTCTCGGTCAGGCGTGTCTTCTTTCGGCTGTACAGGGTCACGTCACGCCAGATACCGGCGGTCACCAGCCTTGGTGCGATGTCCCAGCCGAAGCAGTGTGCCGCCTTCCGGATGTAGGAGATCTGGTTTCGGTCGGCGGTACCGATCATGCCCACCGGATAGTCCATCTCTCGAATATAATGCATTGCCGGATAAATGGTGACCATGACGGTGTTCTCTCCCGGTCGCAGCACCGCAGACACGTTCATCTCCTGCTCCACGAACATATCCTCGGTATGCCCCACCCATTCGCCGTTGACAAACACGTCTGCCACGGTGTCGATGCCGTCAAAGCGCAGGATCATCTCTTCTCCGGCAGGCAGCTCATCTATGGTAAAGCTTCGGGCATAGACAAAGGTACAGGCTTCGTATTTCATGTATTGGTAATAGTTGTCGGCATAAAAGGGATCCGGGGTCAGTCCGGCGGCGTGCAGATCCAGCTGTACATTGCCCGGCACCTGCCCGGTGAGGCTATGCTGCACGTGCTCCGTATCCGGCACCCAACCGTATCGGGGCTTTTTGTATGTATTCCCCGCCAGACAATAGAGCTGCCACGTGCCATTTAGGGATAACTTCATTGTTTTTTCCTCCGTTATTTCATCGCAGCCACAGCACCTCACCCGGCTGCAGGCTGTAGGTTCCGGCATCTATGGTCGTCCCGGTCAGCAGCGAACGCACAGCCCCTCTTAGCTCGATCTCCACCGGTGCCTCTCCACGGTTTGCCCAAACGGTGACCGTCTGAACAGTGCCTGTACGGACGAAGCACAGCACGTCCTCGTCCACCTGTCGCAGCTGCAATACGCCGGTGTGCAGTACACGCTCCTGCTTGCGGCATCTTCCCACTTTTTGGTAAAAATCCAGCAGTGCGGTGTCCATGCGGTGCCAGGGGAAGGGGCGGCGGCAGAAGGGGTCACGATAACCTTCCATGCCCACCTCGTCTCCGTAATACACGCAGGGGATCCCCGGCAGTGCGGCCAGTATGCCATAGGCCAGCTTTAGGCGGCGCACACCGGTCTCTCGTTCGGCATCGGTCATATGCATCCCGGCAAGCTCATCGTTGGTGTGGTCTCCCATGGGCTCTCCACCCAGTGCGGTCAGGATCCGGATGGTGTCGTGGGTGGAGAGGATGTTCATGGCGTGCTCCGAAGCCCACTTGGGATACCGCCGGTACAGCCGTTCTGTGCCCTGCCGCAGTGCGTCCACGTCTCCGTGCAGGACGTACCGAATGACAGCTTCACGCAGGGGATAATTCATCACGCCATCCAATTGTCTGCCATAGAGATATTGTCGTCTTGCGCCATAGCTGACCTTGTCCGATGCATCCTCCCAGACCTCGCCGATCAGCAACCCACACGTGGGTATTTCGCCATGGGTGTCATCCTCGTTCTTGTGCAGTGCCTTGCGCAGACCCGTCAGAAAGCCATCGTCCAGCTCGTCTGCCACGTCCAGCCGCCAGCCGTACACGCCAGCTTCTTTCCACTTGGGGATGACTTTCTCGAAGATGAACCTTTGGTATTCTGCATTTCCACTGTGGACCCGGGGCAAGATTTTCACGCCCCACCAGCATTCGTAGTCGTCCGGGAATTTGCGGAAGCTGTACCAATCGGCGTAGGGCGAATCGGTGGACTGATAAGCACCCACGGAATCGTAGTGTCCGTATCGGTTGAAGTAAATGCTGTCCGCTCCGGTGTGGTTGAAGACACCGTCCAAGATCACACGAATGCCGTACTTTTTGGCTTCCCGACAAAGGTGCGACAAAGCCTCGTCTCCACCGAACATGGCGTCCACGGACAGGTAATCCGCTGTGTCGTATTTGTGGTTGGAGGCGGCATCGAACACGGGGGACAGGTACAATATGCCGGTGCCAAGGGATGCGATGTAGGGCAGGTGTTCTGCGATCCCGTACAGGTCACCGCCGAAGAATACGTTGTTGGCCACCTCGGCTCCCGGATAGGCACCATATTGGGGAATGCCGTTTTCCCAATCCGGATCCAGCACGGTGCCCGGTTTTTGGTGCTTTTCGGCTTCCCCGGTTCTGGCAAAGCGATCCACGAAGACGTGGTACATGATCCCCTCGACAGGTTCGGGTTGGCGATAGTCTCCATCATATAGGAGCAGCTGTCGTTCCCCTTGCCCGTCTACTACAGGTGTCAAAGTCGTAGGTTCCTCACCGCCAAGCAGCAGCACGTCCTCACCCACTTGGATGCGATAGTGGTAGTAGAACAGGCCGCCGTCGTCCATGGAAAGGGTGTCGCACAGTGCCTGCATGGACAGGGTGATGGTGTAGTTCCCGGTGGGCTGGGCTGTCAGCGGAAAGGTGCGCCACACGGAGGTCTCCCGTCCCCAGCCATCGCCGTGGATGACCATGTCTACCGACCGAACGACCGCATCCTGAGGTGGGCACAGGGTAAAGGTGATCGTCTCTCTCTGGGAGAAGGCACCAAAGAGAGACAGATCCTTTGTGGTATTGTGTTTTTGTTCTGTGTATGTCATGGATGTTATTGGTTTTTCGTTAGAATACTTTTGTTACACAGAGCTTACCGCACCGGGGAGATGTGCCAGATGTTGTCGGCGTATTCCCGGATGCTGCGGTCGGCGGCAAAGAACCCGGCGCTGGCGATATTGACCAGAGACTTCTTCGTCCACGCCGTGGGATCCCGGTACACCTGCAGCAGCCGTGCGTATTCGTTCATATAGGATTCGTAGTCGGCCAAGCACATATACGGGTCGGACACGCCGTGCCCATACAGGAAGTAGCCCACCATGTCGCCGAAGTAGTTGCCGGCAAAGCTGCCACGGAGACGGTCGATGGTGGAGCGCAGTCGTTCGTTGGTGTCGTAGTACAGCCGGGACGAATAGCCCTGCCGCCACAGGCTGTCCACTTCTTCGGCATTGAGACCAAAGATGAAGATGTTGTCGTCTCCCACCGCTTCCTTCATTTCTACGTTGGCACCATCCAGTGTCCCAATAGTCAGCGCACCGTTGATCATGAATTTCATACAGCCGGTGCCGCTTGCTTCCTTCCCGGCCAGGCTGATCTGCTCGCTGATGTCGGAGGCGGGCATGAGAACCTCGGCTGTGCTGACGTTGTAGTCCTCCAGATACAGCACCTGCAGCAGCTCGTTGACCTTTTTGTCCTTGCGGATCTCCTCACCAAGGCTCCAGATCAGCTTGATGATGTCCTTTGCCATGTAGTAGCCCGGAGCCGCCTTGCCACCGAAGATGAAGGTACTGGGGATATAGTCGCCGTTGGGGTTTTCTCGAATCTCGTTGTACAGGGTGATGATCTTGAGCACGTTGAGCAGCTGTCTCTTGTACTCATGCATCCGCTTCACCTGCACGTCAAACACGGAGCCTACGTCCAGGGCAACGCCGGTCTTGTTGAACACATACTTAGATAATGCCAGCTTGTTTTCTGCCTTGATCTCCTGTAGTCTTTGCAGAATACCCTCGTCATTCTCGTACTGTTTGAAAGCGGAAAGGGTCTCCGGCTGTTTGCGGTAGTCGGTGCCGATGGTGTCGTCCAGCAGTGTGGACAGACCCGGATTGGAGTAGCACAGCCAGCGCCGGTGGGCAATGCCGTTGGTGACATTTGTAAACTTATAGGGCATGGCCTTGTAATAGTCGTGGAACACTGTCTTTTTCAAAATATCCGAATGCAGTGCGGACACGCCGTTGACTGTATGGGAAGCCGCCACGCTCAGGTTTGCCATGCGCACCTGAGAATAGCCCACGATGGCCATACGGGAGATTCTGTCCCAGTCGCCGGGGTACATATTCCACAGGTCCGCACACAGCCGCCGGTTGATCTCCTCGATGATCATATAGATCCGGGGCAGCTTCATCCGGAACAGGTACACGTTCCACTTTTCCAGTGCCTCCGGCAGCACCGTATGGTTGGTGTAGGACACGACTTTGGTCACCACAGACCAGGCGGCGTCCCAAGAGTAGGAGTACACGTCCATCAAAATCCGCATCAGCTCCGGGATCACCAGCGCCGGATGGGTGTCGTTGATGTGGATGGCAACCTTGTCGGCAAGGTTGTACAGGGTACCGTAGGCGGTCAGGTGGTCGCTGATGATGCTTTGCAGAGACGCAGACACCAAGAAGTACTGCTGGGTCAGCCGCAGGAGCTTGCCTTCGTCATGGTCGTCCGAGGGATACAGCACCTTGGAGATCACCTCTGCGTTGGAGGAGGCTTCCATGGCCTGTACGTACTGCCCTTGGGAGAACAGCGACATATTGAAGGCAGTGGTGTCGCAGGCCTTCCACAGCCGCAGGGTGTTGACCGCTTCACAATCGGCGCCGGAGATCATCATGTCGTAGGGCACCGCACGGACCACCTCATCGTTTTCGTAGGAGATGGCGCACTTGCCGTCCTTCCATTCTTCCTTCACGGAACCGCCCAAATGCACGTCAAAGGCCTTGTCGGTGCGGGGGATCAGCCAAGTGTCTCCACCGCTCATCCAGCTGTCCGGCAGCTCCACCTGATTGCCATCGATGATCTTTTGCTTGAACAGTCCGTATTCGTAACAAATAGAGAAGCCGGTGGCGTGGTAGTTTTGTGCGGTCAGAGCATCCATGAAGCAGGCCGCCAACCGACCAAGACCGCCGTTGCCCAGACCCGGATCGGGTTCCATTTCGTACAGGGCATCCAGATCACAGCCCATGCGGGCAAGCACCCGGCGATAGCTGTCGGCCAGTCCCAGGTTCATCAGATTGTTGCGCAGCGAAGGACCGATGAGAAATTCCATGCACAGGTAGTAGACCTTCTTGGGTCTTTGCTTTTTTGCCTTTTCGTGAAAGACCTGTCGTTTTTCCGTGAGAATATCCTTCACGCTCATCAGGGTGGCTTTGTACAGCTGCTCTGTATCGGCTTCCTCCGGCTGGGTGCCAAAGTATCGAGTCAGCTTGGAACGCAGGGCTTCTTCGATCTGTGTTTCGTTTATCATATGCATTGTTTTGTTTGTATCCTTTCCAGATTGTGGGTGTTCCGGGAATGTCCCAAAACCAGAGAAAAGGCAGAGCCTGAGTCCGCCTTCTCCGTGTATGGGGAATCCCACAAATTACACATACTATTTTACTGCAACTTGTTGTAAATAGCAATATATTTTTTCGCCGAAACGCTCCATGAAAAATCCACTTTCATGACGTTTTTCACCAAATCCAACCACTTTTCCGGTGCTGCGGTGAACAGCTCGGCCGCCATTTCCACCACATACTTCATATCGTGGGCATTGTAGTTGGCAAAGGTGAAGCCGTTCCCCTCGCCGGTCTCTGCGTCGTACGGATGGATGGTGTCGTACAGCCCGCCGGTCTCTCGCACGATCGGCACGGTACCGTACTGGGATGCGATCATCTGCGCCAGTCCGCAGGGTTCACTCTTGGAGGGCATCAGGAACATATCCGCACCGGCATAGAACGCCTTGGACAGGGACTTATTGTACTCTAACTTCACGCAGGCTCGACCGGGGAAACGCTCGGCAAGGTGGGTGAAGAATTCCTCCAAAGCGGCCTCACCGGTACCCAGCAGGGCAAAGCGGACGTTGGTCTCTTGCAGTAGCTCATCGATCACTCTCGTCACCAGATCAAAGCCCTTGTGGGAGGCCAGACGGGACACCATGGCAACGATGGGTGCGCTCTCGTCATGCGCAAAGCCACAGATCTCTTCCAGTGCTGCCTTGCATTCTGCCTTGCCGGACAGGTCGTCTACCGTGAAGTTGGCGGCGATCTCCGGATCCTTTTCGGCATTATAATAGTCCACATCGATACCGTTGACAATGCCGCACAGCTTGTCTTCGTTGGCTCGCAGGATGTGGTGCAGTCCGCTGGCATAGTATTCGGTCAATATCTCATCGGCATAACGACCGCTGACCGTGCTGACCTGATCGGCGCACACGATGGCTCCCTTCAATAGATTGATGCAGCCGTTGTACTCCACGATGTTTCTGTCCCACTCTGCCAGCTCGAATATGTCGCCCAAAATGGTGAAATCATAGACACCCTGATAATCGATGTTGTGAATGGTGAACAGTGTGCGGATGTGCTGGTAGGCTTCCAGATGGGCGTACTTCCGCTTCAGGTAGATCACAGCCGGGGCGGTCTGCCAGTCGTTGGCGTGCAATACGTCCGGGTAGAATTCCACCGCTGCCATCAGCTCCAGTATCGCCTTGCTAAAATACGCAAACCGTTCGGCATCGTCAAAGCAGCCGTACAAAGTGGCTCGACTGAAATAATATTCGTTATCGATAAAATAGAAGACCACGCCGTCTCGCTCCGTCTGCCAGATACCGCAGTATTGGTTCCGCCACGCCAGCTTCACGTTCATCTCACAGATCAGCTCGATCTCCTCGGCAAACTTCTGCCGGATCACCGGGTACAGCGGAATGACCACTCGCACGTCGGCCCCTTCGCCCAGCTCCTTTTTCACCGCCCCAGGCAGGGAACCAACCACATCTGCCAGTCCACCGGTAGAAGCAAAAGGCAATGCTTCCGATGCAGCATAGAGAATTTTCATAATCATACCCTCGCTAAATTATATTCAAATCATCTTCCCCTTGGTGATGTAGAACGGCTGGACGTCGGCACCGGCTAACATACGGTTGTCCCGTACCACGGCGTTTTTGTCGGTGATCACGTGGTTCAGGGTAGCGCCGTCTCCAACGATGGTGTCCTGCATGAGGATGCAGTTTTTCACCGTGGCGTTGCGGCCGATCTTGACTCCACGGAACAGGATGCAGTTCTCCACCGTCCCTTGGATGTCGCAGCCGTCAGCGATCATGGAGTTGGTCACCGTGGCGTTCTGCCCGTAGTTGGTGGGTACCGAGTTTCGTACCTTCGTGTAGATCGGTCGATTCTTTACGTTGAATAACGCTGCCCGTGCCGCCGGATCCGTCAGCAGATTCATGCTGTGTGCGTAATATTCGGCAAAGGAAGTGATCGTGGCAAAGTAGCCGTCGTATTTGTACACCCGATAGTTCATGTGCTTCCGGTTGCGTGCCATGATGTCTCGTGTCATGCTCACATAGTTGTGCGCCACGGCATCCAGCACGATCTCCTGCAGATACTTGGTGTTCATCACCACAATGTTCAGGGACACGTCTGCCTTGCCGCTGAAGTTGGTGGGGTAGGACAGAATGTCCGTGATGCGCCCCTCTTCGTCCGAGGTGTACAGCACGTTGTTTCTGGCCTGCTCCGGGGTCAGCTCCATGGTCTTGACCGCCACGGTGATGTCCGCATGGGTCTTGACGTGGTAGTCGATGATGTCGTTGAAGTCCACGTTGCAGATCACGTCACAGTCCGACAGCACCACGTATTCGTCCGTGATCATCTGGATGGAGTGGCTCACACCCTTCAGCGCCTCCAGCCGGGTCTGGTACTGCCCGCTCGAAGCACTGGCATAGGCGGTGATGTACGGCGGCAACACCTTGATACCACCGGAACGTCTCGCCAGATCCCAGTCCTTACCGGAACCGATGTGGTCCATGAGGGAATGATAATTCAGGTGCGTGATCAGATCGATGTTGAAAATATTTGAGTTCACCATGTTGGACAGCGTGAAGTCGATGAGCCGGTACCGACAGGCAAAGGGCACCGATGCAATGGTACGCAGCCGGGTCAGCTCCGGAATGTTGTTGTCGTGTATATTGGAAAAAATAATACCTGTTGCAGACATATTTCGTTATTCATCCTTTCTTCCGATTCACTTTTCCATCTTGCTTGCTTCCAGCCACTTCTTGTCCACCATGCTGCCTGCCGGAATGTCGGCGCCGGGCATCACCTGCAGATCTGAGCCAATGACGGTGATCTTGCCGTCCACACTGCGTGTACGACCGACCACAGCACCGGCACCAATGGTGGTATCGCTGTCGATGATGGAATAGTTCACCGTGGCACCCTCGCCGATGGTCACGCCGGAATGGATCACAGAGTCCTTGATGTAGGCACCACGAGCCACCTTCACGCCGCTTGCCAAAACCGAGTTCTCCACGATACCCTCGATCTCACAGCCTTCCGTGATGAGAGAACGGGTGATCTTGGCGTATCCACCGACGAAATGGGGCGGTACGGCGTTGTTCCGGGAGTAGATGCGCCACTCTCTGTCCGCCAGATCCAGCGTGGAATCCTCGTCCAGCAGATCCATGTTGGCTTCCCACAGAGACTGGATCGTCCCCACGTCCTTCCAGTAGCCGGAGAAAGGATAGGCGTACATTCTGCGGCCGTCTTCCAACATACGTGGAATAATATTCTTGCCAAAATCTTTGGAGGAGTTCGGGTCTGCTTCGTCCTCGATCAGGTACCGCTCCAGCAGTTCCCGGTTGAAGATGTAGATGCCCATGGACGCCTTGGTGCTCTTGGGGACCTTGGGCTTTTCCTCGAATTCCAGGATCCGCAGCTCCTCGTCGGTGTTCATGATCCCGAACCGACTGGCTTCCTCCAAGCTCACCTCCAGCACGGCGATGGTGCAGTCGGCGTTCTTTTCCTTGTGGGCTTCCAGCATCCGGTTGTAGTCCATCTTATAGATGTGGTCACCGGACAGGATCAGCACGTATTCCGGGTCGTACCGGCGAATGAAATTCAGGTTCTGGTAGATCGCATTGGCGGTGCCCTTGTACCAGTCTGCGCCGTCCTTGCCCTGATACGGCGGCAGCACCGTTGCACCGCTTTGACCACGGTCTAAGTCCCAGGGACTGCCGTTGCCGATGTATTCGTTGAGCACCAGGGGCTGATACTGGGTCAGCACGCCCACGGTGTAAATGCCGGAATTCACGCAGTTGGACATGGGAAAATCGATGATCCGATACTTACCGCCATAGGGAACGGCGGGTTTGGCGGTCTTTTCCGTCAGCGTGTAGAGACGGCTTCCCTGACCACCTGCCAACAGCATGGCAACACACTCCTGCTTTTTGTACATAATATACACCTCTGTTTATATGCATTTATAGTTTTTTCGTGTCTTAAGCTTCGGTTCAGCTACTGCTTGTCACCTTCCGGAGCACCACGCCACCTGTGCTAGGCAGCGTAATGGTCAGCTGGTTTCGCCGGGCGCCGTCTATATCGGTGAAGAAGGTCGTGCGTATGCCGTCTTCGTGGATGTTGTTCCGGCCGCCGTATTCGAACCGGTCGGTGGACAGCACCTCTTCGTAGCGTCCCATTTTCGGCACCACCACGGTATATCCCCTTCGCAGCACCGGTGAGAAGTTCAGCACCACGATCAGCTCCTTGCCGTGGCGATTCTTCCGGCGGTAGGACAGCGTATTGGTGTGTCGCTGATTGGGGTCGATCCATTCAAAGCCGTCCCAGTCGTCGTCGATATCCCACAGCTCGGAATTTTCTACGTACATATGGTTCAGTGCCTGGAAGAACCGTTGCATTTCGACGTGGCGGGGGTATTCGATCATGAACCATTCCAGCTGGTTTTGGAAGTCCCATTCCCGGAACTGGGCAAATTCGGTTCCCATGAAGGTGAGCTTCTTGCCGGGCATGGTCATCATATACAGCATGAACGTGCGCATACAGGCGAATTTATCGTCATATTCTCCAAACATTTTGGCAAGCAACGATTTTTTGCCATGCACCACCTCATCGTGGGAGATGGGCAGGATATAGTTTTCGTTGAAGGCGTACATCAAGGGGAAGGTCAATTTTTCGTGGATATACTGCCGGTTGATGGGGTCGCAGCCGACATATTCGAACATATCGTTTGCCCAGCCCATATTCCATTTGAAGGAGAAGCCCAGGCCGCCTTCCTCCACGGGCTTGGTCAGCATCGGCCAATCGGAGGATTCCTCGGCGATCATGAGGGCATCGGGGCAGCGCTGGTGGATGACGCTGTTGAGCTTTTTCAGGAAGGCGATGGCTTCGGGGTTTTTGTTTGTGCCGTCTGGTGCGGGGATCCATTCGCCGGGTTTTTTGTCGAAGTCCAGATACAGCATAGACGCCACGGCATCGACCCGCAGGCCGTCTGCGTGGAATTCGGTGAGCCAGTAGAGGGCGTTGGAGATCAGGAACGACTGCACCTCCGGCCGACCCAGATCAAAGAAGCGGGTGCCCCAGACCCGATGCTCCTGTCTGTCCCAGCCCTGATATTCGTACAGGGGCTGACCGTCGAACTCGTACAGGCCGTGTCGATCCTTGGGGAAATGGGCAGGCACCCAGTCCAAGATGACGCCAATGCCGTGCTGGTGCATGACATCGATGAAAAATTTGAAGTCCTCAGGGGTACCGTAGCGAGAGGTCGGTGCATAGTAGCCGCAGACCTGATAACCCCAGGAGCCATCGAAGGGATGCTCCATGATGGGCATCAGCTCCACGTGGGTATACTCCATCTCGGTCAGGTAGGCAGCCAGCTTGATGGCAAGGGTACGGTAGTCCAGGTAGTGGTTGCCATCCGCAGTGGATGCCCCGTCCAGGGTCCGCCAAGAGCCTAAATGCACCTCGTAGATATGCATAGGTGCGCTATAGAAATGCTGCTTGCGGGGTTTGAAGCCACGGTGCCTGGGGCACACGGTCTGCTTGCGCTTCTTGAGCCATTCGCTGTCACGCCAGGTATAGGTACCCTCGGTGTGGATGATGGAGGCATTTTTTTCCAGTGTTTCGCTATAGTTGGCATAGGGGTCGGACTTGAGCCAGACCTGCCCGTCCTGTCCTTTGATAGCATATTTGTAGTAGGTGTTTTCCCAGCATTTGTCGCAGGGGATGACCACTTCCCAGACGCCCTGCTCGGTGATCCGTTTCATGGGGGCTATCGTCAGCCAGCCGGTCAAGTCACCACCGACGGCGACGGAGACGGCATTGGGCGCCCACGTGCGGAAGGTGTAGAGATACATACCGTCCTTCCGTTCGCAGTGCACACCTAAATATCGCCAAGCTTCATAGTTTGTTCCCTGATGGAACAGATACGAAGGCAGCGTATCCGCAGGCGTAGGCTCGTCGTTGGTTTGGGGTATTGGTTGGGGTTCGTGTATGGGTAACGTGTCGCCGGTCGGGGCAGGCACAGGGGATGTTCGCCTTTCTTTAGTATCCGTCATATCGAGTTTCCTCACTTTTCCCGGCGCAGCGGACTGGCATCAAGGGTGTCCCAGGACCGGGGGCGTTGTATGCTGCTATCATTATACTATATTTTGCTTGAGAATTCAAGTCTTTTTTGGTGTATAAATACGATTTGTACATATTTCATCCGATTTTTTCCAGCATTTTTCCCAAAGCCACGACAAGGCGAGGTAGATTTTGGGCGGTTTCCGGCGAAAGCGGTGGTATTTTGTGGCAAAAGGCGCAGGTTCATGGGTTATGGCGTGGCATGGCACCATTGATTCCACAAGATTGGTTTCGTCTTTTTGCTGAATTTTTTGTCAGATCACACAAAAAAAGCCTGTCCCGCCATGTGAAAAGCACAGCAGGAGCAGACTTTGTGGGTTGATTTTCGGTGGTTCAGTCGAAGGCGACGGGTGTGGTGGGGATGGAGCTACGAGGGGTAGCCATCATAGGTGCCACGGTCTCACGCCATTTGTTGTAGTGTTCGGTCTGCTTATGGGCAGCGGCGGCGTCCTCGTCCTGATACACTTCGTAGAGCAAGAATTTGTTGGGGTTTTTGGTATCCCGGAGCACGTCGAAGCGGACGTTGCCGGGTTCCTTCCGGGAATTTTCGTGGTTATACGTAGTGATAGCGACAAAGTCGTCCACGCATTCGGGCTTTACGTCCACAAAAACAACGGTTGCCAGCATAGGTATTTCTCCTTTTTGATAATGCAGTAGTGGTGCGGTCATGCGGTGGAAACGGTCAGAGTTGTTACTCTGCGGAAACAACCAGAGTTGTTACTCGGCGGAAACAACCAGAGTTGTTACTCTGCGGAAACAACTCTAAAGAATTCCAGTTCTTCGCCGGCTACGCCATAGACGAAGCCGCAGTTCAGGGTGAGCTTAACGGGCTTAGAATCCAGGGGCACGACCTTCGGTTCGCTCTTGGGGGTAGCACCGGCAGCCAGGGCTTTGGCGTAGGCGGCGTCCACGTCATCGACCTTGAGTGCCAAATGGATATACCGGTTATCGCACGCTTCTCCTTCTGCGCCAGCGAACAGCTCCAGGATACCGCCGTCGCCCAGGTCCAGCATAGCGATCCGACCGTTGCCTTCGCCCCAGCCGGTGTAATACTTCATGCCCAGTCCCTCCGTGTAGAATTTCAGGGACGCTTCAAAATCGATCGCCTTCACAGCGATATGGTGGAACCCCATTCCTTTGATGATCTCATTAGCCATTTGTTTTTCATCCTTTCTTTTTTGTTTTGTTTGTGGTTTGTTTAGTTATCCGAGGTTACGTTTGTTATCCGAGGTTACGTTTGTGATCCTCGACGTTCGGGTGGGGGTACGCGGCTTTTGAAAAAGCCTGGCAAAACTTTTTTCCCTGTTGTTCCCATTTCGTGCGGTGCAAGCAGGGCGTTTCTGAGCTGGTTCCAGTGGCGTTAGTGTCGGGTTGTTGGGGTGCACATGATGGGGTGTACAGCTCCGGGTGTGGAGGTATACCTATCGGCGCTACGCTTTGTTTGGGCTTTGGAATATAGCGGTCAAACGGACGGCTGGTTTTGTGATAGGTCTGTCTCGCCGGTGTATATAGTTTGGGTGCAGGATTCGGGAACGCTCGTTTGGGTTTACACCAATGACCCATACTTGTAGGGCATCTTACTTGTGTGTCCTAATATCTTACTTCGTGAAGCAAGGGGCGGCTGGGGGCGTCCCTTTTGAAGTTTATCCTTATACGTACACGTGTATGGTGTCTTACTTGTGTCTTCCAACATCTTACTTCATGAAGTAGGGGGCGGCTGGGGGCGTCCCTTTTGAAGTTTGTTCTTATACGTACACGTGTATGGTGTCTTACTTGTGTCTTCTAACATCTTACTTCATGAAGTAGGGGGCGGCTGGGGGCGTCTCTTTTGAAGTTTGTTCTTATATACGCAGTATATGGACGCACACGTGCGCACCCATGGCTTGTTACCACGGATCACTAACTTCTTTCTTCCATTAATAATATCGAATACTTGCCAGCACACGGCCTAAGATAGAGACTTCGTCTACGATGATAGGTTCGAGGAAGGAGTTACGGGGTTGGAGACGGAAGTGGCCGTCCTCACGGTAGAAGACCTTGACGGTAGCGGAGTCGTCCACCATAGCCACCACGATCTGCCCGTTTTCGGCGTAGTCGGACTTTTCCACGATGACCAAGTCACCGTCCAAGATACCGGCTTCGATCATGCTATCGCCTTGGACACGGAGTGCAAACAGGGGAGCATCGTGGCTTCTTCCTTCACCTTCCGGATAATTGATATAGCCTTCGTAATTTTCCACTGCCAAGATAGGCTGACCGGCTGTGACCTTACCCACGATCGGCACCTTTCCGCCGGGGATTGAGGGTTCGCCGGGGTCCATAGCGTCTTCGATGCGGAGGGTACGGCTCTTACCGGTTTCCTTATGGATGTAGCCTTTGCGTTCCAGCCGTTCCAGATAGGTATGTACGGTGGAGGTAGATTTGATATCCAAAGCAGTGCGGATATCCCGGATGGATGGCGAGTAACCTTTTTTCCGGATATTATCCCGAATATAATCGAATATAGCCTGTTCCTTGGGCGTTAATGGCGTCATGTTGTTACCACCTTTCTTGGCGCTACTATTGTCGTGTTGCTGCCTATATGTTGGGTTATATTTTGTTCCGTCTGTATTATACCATACTTTTTCCCGTTTGTAAACACCTGTTCCGAAATTCGTCAAGATTTTTTTTGAAGGAAGCGGTGGGAGTGGGACGTATGTGTAGCCTACGACAATATTGTGTTGCATATGCCACAGGTGCACGTGTGTGTGGTGTAGGATAAAGTGAAAAAGGGACGCCCCCGGACGCCACCTGCTTTGGGAAGTGAGATGTTGGAATCAAGAAGTGTAGGACGTGCGTGAACCTTACACTCATTTCTTATTTATTACTTCTGACTTATCTCTTGACATACCTGACAAAATGTGCTATAATTACTAAAATGTGCTATAATTACTTGCGTAACCAATACATACAAGACGGCTGCCCCTTCACCCGTGCTGAGAGAGCCTTTG
>CAZUUA010000014.1:18408-57726 GCA_964623635.1 uncultured Ruminococcus sp. | reverse complement strand
AATAACTCCAAAGGCTCTCTCAGCACGGGTGAAGGGGCAGCCGTCTTGTATGTATTGGTTACGTGCCTGTTATAGCATATTTTGTCTGGTATGTCAAGGATAAATTTAGAATTCAGAAGTAAGAAGGCAGAAGTCATTGGTGTAAAATTCCCGTAAGTTCTGTACCCGACCTCTGACATCGGACCCCAACTTGGCGTAGCCAATGTTGACTTGTGTGGTATCTGGCTTTGCACAGCACGACTTCTGACTTTGTATGCATAATGTTCATTCCTATTGACCATACTATCCTTGCAAGAGAAAATCACGTATGTGAAAGGAATGGTTCTATTATGGCAAGTCTTACTACACAAAAGCAAAATCGGGCACTGTACACCACGCTCTCTGTACTGCTGGTCACCGCTGTCGTGCTGTCTGTTGTGACCTTCCAAGCGGACAAGAAGGACAAAGCACCGGAGACCACCCAGCCACAGGTCGCAGAGCGCTCGTCTTCCAGCCAATCCGAGACCAAGACCAACGTTCCCCAAGCCGAAACCAAAGCTCCATCGACCTCTACCAGAGAGGATACCGGATTATTTACCAAAGAAAAAGAAGAACAAACAGAAGATACGACAAAGGAAAATACCGATGTACAAGCGCAGGAGACCATAGCCACGGCTGCAGAACCACAGGCATTGCCGGACTTTTGTTCGCCGATCCCGAATGGTGCGGTGCTGCGGAGCCATAGCGTGACGGTACCGGTGTTCTCACCCACCATGAATGACTATCGTACCCATACCGGTATAGATATTGCGTGTACGGAAGGCGAAGCGGTACAAGCTGCAGCAGATGGGAAGATCGGCAATTTCTGGTACGACCCACTGATGGGCTATACGTTGTCGGTGGTGCATACCGGAGACGCTGTGACCCTGTACCAAGGACTTGCGGAAGACCTACCTGAGGGGATCGAGCCGGGTGTATCGGTAGTAGCCGGACAGACCATTGGCTGTGTTGGCAACACCGCACAGATCGAATGCGAGGACGAGGGACACCTGCACTTCCAGCTGGACATCGGCGGTACCTTCGTAGACCCGGTGGAATACCTGGCGAAGTAAGACCTCTGCGGTTAGCAACCCAACTTCTGACTTCTTATCTCTGACCTCTAAATTTATCTTGACAATCCACCGAAAGTGTGCTATAATAACAATAGAGGAAGCAAGTGCTTCCCCTATCGGCAACCAAACACAACGGCTGCCACTTATTGAGCTTTAGGATTTACGAATGAAGATTTGGAAGGTCTTCATTCCACCCAGTGAGCCACATCTGTTTCAGCAGACGGCTCACTTTTTCTTTACATCAGAATCTGTAATCAAACGGTACAGTCTGTAGACTTGATAAATCAAGCCCAGTATTGTACTGATGAGTCGCAGAGTATAGATGATAACAAGCAAAGTGTTCATCCCAAGTTCTCCTTTCATGAAGATTCCCATGTCAGAAAGAGCTTGTAATGCATCGCCTCCTTTCTCCGTGGGATCCTTGGAATAACTCCAAAGGCTCTCTCAGCACGGGTGAAGGGGCAGCCGTCTTGTATGTATCGGTTACGTGCCTATTATAGCACATTTTGTCTGGTATGTCAGGAGATAAGTGATAAGTTAGAAGTAAGAAGTCATTGGTACAGGACTTACGGAAACCTTACACCAATGACTTCTTACTTTTTAATTCTAACTTCTTACTTTGCGCAGCACGATTTCTGCCTTATTTGTGGAACGCTGCGTTGATCTCCTCGATTTGTGCCAGCGCCATTTGTTCGTTTGCTTCGTACCGGGACGTGAAGTTGTCCGTGTACTCCCAGATCATGTAGATCACCTCGGCATAGTATTCGCCGATCTTGTAGAACCAACCTAAGTCGAATACACGGGAGTGCAGGATGATGTCCAGCATTTCCACGCTTTCCTGGTCTCGCATATACTTGTAGCTCAGCACCTGGTCGTAGTACACCGGCGTGACGATCTCTTGGGAATAATATGCCAGCGCTTCGGTCACCATGCCCGTCCGTTCCGCATCCTCTAACACGCCGGGGATACAGAAGAACATACTGTGCCAGGAGCCTACGGTGCTGTGGTATTCGGTCTGGTCTGCTTCGTATTTCGGGAACGGCAGGATGCCAAAGTCCGTCTCCATATTGCGGAACTCTGCTGCCAGGTTCAACAGCTGGATGAAGAATAGGCTCTGTCCGTTCTGGAACATGGACACCGGTGTGGCGATGTCGTAGCTGTCTCTCTGGTAGTTGTAGGACACCGACTTGTCAAAGGTCAGATCCGTATATTTGTCCAGCACGTTCACGACCTTTTCGTTGTACAGCGTCAGCTCCAGAAGCCCCTTGTCGTTCAGGGTCGCACACTTTACGCCTGTAGAATTCACAGCTGCCATGACGGTATCGTCCCAGGTGATGGTACCAAAGCGGTCACCGGTGGTCATTTTGCCGTCCCCATCCAGGTCGGTGGCCACCATTTCCGCATAGGCAGAGAGCTTATCCAGTGTCCAGCTGCCCTCCTGCACCGAGGTATACAGGTCGTCGATGCCATAATCGTTGGCTACCTGTTGGTTGAAGAACACGGCGATGGTACAGTCGTTGATGGCTGTGGACACGGCACCGGTGGTGAAATAGGTCTTCCCGGCGATCTTCATGTCCTCCACGGCGTTCTGATCCCACCAGCTTTGGGAAAGGTCTACATGAGGCAGGGACGACATTTCTGCCAGATAGCTGCCCAGCACCAGCGTACAGGCGTCGTACCCACCCACCGTTGCAGCACTGTAGGAAGCATCTCCGGCCAGTACGGCTGTAGAGATCGCCTGATAGCCGGGACCCATGTTGTTGTTGGCGATATTGCCTTCCAGCTTGTTGTCGGTGATCACCACGTTGTACTTTTCTTCCACGGAGGTATTGCGCTGGAACACAGCATCGTTCAGCAGGTCACCGGTCATTTCTTCGGCATGGAAATCGTTTTTATCCCAACCGGATTCTGTGTTGCCGTTTACCACGATCTGGAAATCAAAGCCGCCAAAATCACCTTCCGGCAGCGTATACACCGGTTCGGTCTCCACGGTATCGGTGGTGGTATCCGGGACGTTGGTCTCCGGGGTGTCCCCGGCACAAGCGGTCAGATAAGAGGCCGTCAGCAGCGCCACCAGACACAGAGTGAAAATTCGTTTGGATGTACGCATATTTATCTACCTCACTTCTCCTCGATCACAAGCTTGCCATCCTGCACGTATCCGTAGCGGCCACTTTCGTACAGCGTTACGTCCTTGCCCACCTGTGCAACGATGCCTGCCGGAGAGATGAACTTGTCCACAAGCCCGATGGCGGCAAAGTCGTCCTCGTAGGGCACGAATACATATAGTGCATAGCTGTCATGGTCGGCAAGCTCTACCGGAATCCGCTGGTCTTTGTCTACGATAACCACTTTTCCTGTGAAATGTTCGTATGCCGCAAATCTTTCTCCGCACAGCCCCGGTACGTCTGCCGCAGCTACAGTACCACAAACCGGCGATTCTTCCTTGGAAATGTTGAACGCCGCTACAAAGCCGCTCTTGCCATAGAGGTTCTGGATCTTTAGAGGTGCGCCGCTTTGCTCCGGATCGGTGGTCAGGCAGTCTACGGTAGGTGTGCCCGGTCGGTCGCAGCGCAGGATCTTCCCATCGTGGAAGGCAAGGGGAGCCAAAATTTCCTTCCGGGAACGATCCAACTGGTCGCTGACATAAATGGGACCGCCGGAGATGGCACGGAGCAGCGCATTCTTGGGACCCTGGCTGTCGTCCGTCCACCACATATCATAGTCGCACCAATAGAATTGTCCTTGAATCAGACAGTTGTACGTGCACTGCAAAATATGCTTGGTGAACCAGGGACGGTTTTCCGGTTGGAAGTCGTCGGAGCAGCGAGAGATAGCCGAGGACGAACGGTTCCACATATCCTCAGACGCCATGCCCATGCAGTTGATCATGGTGCCGTCAAAGTTCAGACCCACGGAGGCTTCCAGTCCACGATGGTATTCCCGGCAGACCTTGCCCACGGTGTCCATACCCTTGTAGAACCGGCGGTACATACTTTGGTTGTCCACCTTCACAAACTTGGCACCGCACTCCCGGAAGAACTTGTGATAGATATTATAATACTGGAAGGATTTGTCTTCGTGCCAGTCGCCCAGAATCTTGCCGTCGATGGAGGTCATGGTGGTACCGGCCAATTTTTTGTCAGCCGCACTGCCCGGTTCCAGACCCATCCAGTACCCGGTGGTGGGATGCCACATGGCAGGGGTCATATCGTATTCATCCTGCATCCGGCGCAGGCAATGGGCAAGACCATGGGGAAACCGCTTGTAAGACGCTTCGATATCGGACATATGGGAAGAATGCATGACCTTGAACATTTCCCCGCGAGAATCATACGTAGATTCATCAAAATGCCGGATCTGTGCCCACATATCGTCCAGGATCGCCCAGCGCACCGGAATATCCTTGTCCCGGAATTCCTGACACTTCTGCATGATGCCATCTTCGCTGACGTTGTCGGCCGGCATAGCGTCCCAGGAGCACCAACCCAGATACTCGAATATTTCGGGATACCGCCGTTCCGAACGATGTCGGCAGCCGTTATTTAGAATGGCCAGCGCCGCCTTGACACAAGCTTCGGTGAGGGCATAGGGATCGGCACCGTCACCGGTGACAAAGGCCAGCCCACGGCAGTCGCATTTGCCTGCAAACCAGGACCACAGCGCCGCCACAGCCCCGTTCTCCGTGCCACGGATGACGCATTTGTAGTCCTCGGACACCACCGGCACATACACACGCCACAGCCCGTTTTGGAGCTTCACCAGCAGATATTGTCCTTCCATGGGGAGCTCGGCACCCTTTTTGCCAAAGGCAGGACGACACCAGAATTCGCTGTACCGGTCATCGGCCATGAAGCTGTCCCAGTCGTCGTCGGCAATGGCAATGGTGGCACCCAAATCGGCATGGAGCGGTGCAGAAGCTGTGGTATCGGCAAAGACCGCCGTAAGCCCATTCGCCAGCACTTCGATCCGGCAGTCTCCATCCGTCCAGGTCCCGTCTGCCAATTGCACGCGCATCGTATATTGTATCATAGGATCCTCCGTGAAAATGGATTTTGTGATGCACTCAGTATACCACAAAGTTTGCACTTATGCAAGAGGAAATTTTGCGATAAGGCAGAATCGGTTGATTACAGATTCAGATACAAAGAAAAAGTGAGCCGTCTGCAGAACCAAGCCCTACTTGGTTCAACAGATGTGGCTCACTGGGGGGAATGAAGGTCTTCCAACCCCTTCATTCGTAGATCCTATAGCTTTATGATGTGGCAGTCGTTATGTTAGGTTGCCGATAGAGGGAGCACTTGCTTCCTCTATTGTTGCTATAGCACACTTTTGGTGGATTGTCAAGAGGCAAATGAAGCATCTCAACAAGACGATGTTGGGAGGTCTTGTACCCATTTTGGTTTGGTTACGTGGGTATCAGTCGATATGGTAACCCGTGGCAACTCCTCATTGTTGCCCTTCTTTCGTTTCCCCAATGATGTTTTTTGCCCAAAAGCCGGAGCGCAGCATGGGGATCGCTATGGACATTTTCACCAGATCCATGGACTGCACAATGGCGTAGCAGGCTAAGATTGGCAGGGTCGTCAGGCGACAAACGACGTACGACACCAGCACCGGCACGCACCAGGTGTAGAAGCAGTCGAACAAAAACGTGATCACCGTCTTGCCACCGGAACGGATCGTGAAGTAAGCCACGTGAACGTACGAATGCACCGGTAGCACTATCCCTTGTATCCGCAGCATCATGGCTGCCATATCCCTTGTGTTTTCGCTGACCTCGTACAGCATCGGTACCAGGTGCGCCGTCAGGATCAGCAGGATGCCGATGGCAACGTGTACCACCTCGGTCACAAAGATCAGCTTGTTGTCCACGTCCTTTGCACCCTCGATATTTCCGGCGCCAAGCTGTTGTCCGACCATGATGGCAACCACCGAACCCATGGCCATCATGATGATGGAGAACAGGTTCCAAGCGGTGGTGGCAATGTTGGTGGCGGCAACTACGTCCAATCCTCGAAAAGCGTAGTTCCCACTGATCACCGTCATGCCCAAAGACCACAGCAGTTCGTTGAACATCAGTGGCGTACCGGTGATGACGATGCGCCGACACAGGTCGGAAGGAATTTTCAGAGAACGATAGGCTTTTTCAATATAGGGGAATTTAACGTGCTTGATATGGGTGAAGACCACAACATATAGTGCTTCCAGAATTCGTGCGATCACCGTTGCCAGCGCAGCACCTGCCACGCCCATCTCCGGGAATCCGCATTTGCCATAGATCAGTACATAGTTCAGCACCAGATTTGTCAGGATCGCAATGACCGATGCGATCATGGGATGCACGGTCTCGCCGGTCTCCCGGAGCAGATTCACGTACACCTGGGAAAAGAGGAACGGGATCAGTCCCCACACCGCTACGTGCAGGTAATCCATGGCATAGCCAAGGGTAGACGAAATGGCTTCGGCGGTGTTGTTTTCGTTCTCCAAAAATAACAGACACAAAGGTTCCCCGAAGGTCAGGAAGACGCCGATGGCCAACGCCGTGATGAGCACGCTGAAGAGCATTCGAAACCGGAAGGTGTCACGCATACCCTTCCAGTCGCCGACGCCGAAAAATTGAGCACCGAAGATGGACGCACCGGACAGCCCGCCGAAGATGGTCAGGTTGTACACGTTGACGAGCTGGTTCACGATAGACACGCCGGACAGCGGCTCCTCCCCAAGTGCGCCCACCATTAAATTATCAAGAAGCGAAACAAAAGAAGTGATCCCCTGTTGGATCACAAGAGGGATCGCAATGGCGATGACCATTCGATAAAACGCACGGTCACCGATATATTTTTGACGAAAAGATTTAGTCATGAGTGATTTTCTCCGGGGATAATTTGGGCAAGGGGGGAGGTATACTCCCCTTTCAGCGGAACCCCACGTGGGTTCAAACTGGCGTTTGGGCTGTACATCCATGGAGTGACTCCATAGGATAACAAACCCAAACGCCAGTTGAAGAAGACCCAAAAGGTGGGTCAAGGGTTGCCCAAACCCTTATTTCACATCAAAGCGAAAGAAATTCTTCGTGTTGTTGTAGCAGATGTCGCAGATCATTTGACCCAGCTCCTCCATGTCGAAGGGGTACAGGCCACCTTCCACCCATCGGCCGATCTGGTCGCACAGGATCCGGCGGAAGTATTCGTGCCGAGGATACGACGTAAACGAACGACTGTCTGTCAGCATACC
This sequence comes from uncultured Ruminococcus sp., assembly GCA_964623635.1. Taxonomy (GTDB): domain Bacteria; phylum Bacillota; class Clostridia; order Oscillospirales; family CAG-272; genus UMGS1696. The sequence continues at coordinate 50,398 of CAZUUA010000014.1, read as the reverse complement.
AAGGAACTTTCCGAATACCGACAGATTCGCAAGCTGGCACATCTGGGTCCGCATTCCGTCGATGGTGTCGTTGAACCACCAGGCAGAGCCCTGCATCACCTTCGGGTATCCGTCTCCTGCGGTCTGGAAGCAGCCCAGCATGGCTCCGATGGCGGCGTTCTGCGTGGGATCAATGCCGTACAGGATCGTTCTCGGTAGCGCATTTCTGGATTCCATATTGTTCAGTAGTTCAATGATCGAGGTGCTGTCGAAGCTGCCGATGGTGTCAAAGCCGGTGTCGGGCCCCAGCTTGTCGTACATGGGACTGTTGGCGTTCCGGTACACGCCCATATGGAACTGCATCACCCAGCCACGCTTGGCATATTCCGCCGCTAAGAAGGTCAGCATACCGCTCTTGAACACGGACAGCATCTCCGGCGTCACGTCCTTGCCATCGCTGGACAACGCCACGTTCATAGCCTCCTGCACATGGTACGGATCCGGCTTCACAAACATGGGGTATTCGTCCAGACCGTGGTCGGCGGTGCGGCAGCCCATGGCATCAAAGAAATCGATCCGGCGACGCAGCGCTTCCTGCAGGCTTTCTACGTCTGTGATCGCCACACCGGCAGCGTCACCCAGCTTGTCGTAGTAGGCACGCAGACCGGGCTTGTTGATATTGAAGCATTTGTCGGGTCTCCAGGCAGGCAGCACCTTGGTGGCAAAGCTGTGGTCGGCCGCCAGAAGCTGATGGTATTCCAGGGAATCGGCCGGGTCATCGGTGGTGCAGAGCAGATCCACGTGGGACTTTTCGATCAGGCTACGAACACGCATATCGGGACGAGCCAGCATCTCCGAGGTCAGCGCCCAGATCTCGTCACAGGATTCGGGGCACAGGATCAGGTCGCAGTGGAAGTACCGGCGCAGCTCCAGGTGGGTCCAGTGGTACAGGGGATTGCCGATCAGCGAAGGCATGATGGACGCATACGCCTTGAACTTTTCGTAATCGGAAGCGTCACCGGTGATATACTTTTCTGCGATCCCGGCCGAACGCATGGCACGCCATTTGTAGTGGTCACCGCCCAGCCACAGCTCTGTGATGTTGTTGAACTGTTTGTTCTCCGCAATTTCCTTGGGGCTCACGTGGCAGTGGTAATCGATGATGGGCAGCTCAGCGGCATAGGTGTGATACAGGATCTTTGCCGTTTCATTGGTCAAAAGAAAGTTCTTACCCATAAATTGTTTCATAAAGCATCCTCCAGCATACAGGCAGAATTTTGGTATTTTACGATATACCCATATGATACAGGATTTTCGTGGATTTGTCAAGGGTTTTTTTATAAGTCAGAAGTAAGAGGTCAGAAGTAAGAGATCACACAAGTCAACATTGGCTACGCCAAGTTGATTGTACCCATTTTTGTTTTTGCCTATATGGGTGTCGGTATGGGAACGTCCTGTACCAATGACTTCATACTTCTTACCCACACTTGTGTGGTGTCTGACTTTGCGAAGCACTTGACATACCTGACCAAATATGCTGTAATAGGCACGTAACCAATACATAAAAAACGGTCTCCCACGGCGATTCCATTATCGACCCTGTGCTCGCATAGGGGAAGGTGGTAGAGACGGTACGTTTCAACGCTTTTCCTTTTGCGGGACTTTCCTGAGAAAGGAAGTTTTTGAAATGGAAACTTTTGTTGTGCTATGCATACTCGAAATCTTGAGCTTAGAAGTGCTCGCAATTTTTTACGGATACAAGCTATGGAAGGCAAATTCGCAGTCATAAAACAAAAGAAAGTGAGCCGTCTGTTAGCCCCAGATCGGCTCACGTACATGAATTGGACATTGAATTGTCCCTTCACGCAAAGTTCAAACAATTGAATCATGTGGCAACCGCTATGTCGAGGTTGCCGATAGGGGAAGCATTAGCTTCCTCTATTGTTATTATAGCACACTTTTTATGGCTTGTCAAGGAGAAAGTTAGATGTCAGAAATCAGTATCGCTATCGATTTATACATAGTGGAATATCGGTCGATTGGGTACCCCATGGTGCCTTACACCTGTGCGGCATCTGTCTCTGCCTTCTTACCTCTAACTACTTATTATTCCTTACAGCTCTGCCTTCGTGCGGATCAGGATCTCTGTGATGTCCTTCTCAATATCTCCGGTGGCTGTGTAGTCTGCGGCTTCTCCGGCGTCTCCCGTCACCAGTACGATCAGCCCGGCAGCACGCAGTGCATCCCGTACCACATCGGTCACTTCTCCGGCGTAGTAGGGCTTGCGGTCCTCGTCAAACAGCGCACGTTCCAGCATATGGGCGTAGTCTCCGTTGGGGCAGCATACCACCAGCGGTTCCTGACCCAGGAAGCGTACCCGTTCCTTGGGCGTCACAGCGTTCCGGTTCCGGTTGGAAATGCCGTCTCCTGCCATGGCTTCTTTGATGATCCCACCACCGGCGATCTCATAGCCATCCACCAGCACGAACCGTCCCGTAGCCGGCAGAGCGGTGTTCACGTCAAAGGCAATGTCTCTTTCGCAGGTGAAGGTACAGTCGGCAATGGCGTGCTTCCCGGCTTCCGTGGCACCGGTGTCCTTGGTCAGATTCGATGCGTCCAGTACCGAATGGATGGCAGTCACCTTGCAGGCCGTCTTGGCAGTGCAGGATTTGATGGTGTAGGTCTTGTTCATGACCAGAGGCTCCTTGCCCAGCCAGAACACGCTTGCCCGGAACACACGTCCCACCTTGGGTGCTTCTTCTCCCACTTTGCAGGCGATCTCACCACGGCGCACGTAGATCTGCGTATCCGTCGTAAAGCCACAGGATTTGCCGCTGGTCACGTCTGTGGGTACTCTGTCGGAGTTTTCGTCCATGAACCATTCTTCCAGCTTGTGAACTGTGGTGGTCTTGCCGGAAGGGTAGAAGATCAAATTGTCCCCTGCACAAAGCTTGCCGGATTCACACATACCGGCAATGATCCGGCGGTCGTCTCCACCTTCTGTGAACTTGTATACGTCCTGTACGGGAATACGCAGGGGCTTATGGTCGTCATGGGTACCGCCTTCGAACCGGTCCAGCTGCTCCAATACGTTGGGGCCGGTGTACCAGGGTGTCCGATGGGAATGGTTGGCAATGTTGTCTCCGTCCATGGCAGACACGGGAATAAAGGCCGCCGGCTTGATACCGATCTGGTGCAGGAACTCGGTGTAATCCTTGCAGATCCGGTCGTACACGCCCCGGTCGCAGTCCACCAGGTCGATCTTGTTCACCAGCACAGCGATCTGGCGGATCCCCAGCATTTCCAGCATATACCCATGCCGCCGGGAGTTTTCGCAGATCCCTTCGTTGGCGTCGATGACCAGCAGCGCAGCATCGGCTCTGGAAGCACCGGTGATCATGTTTTTCAAAAATTCGATATGGCCGGGTGCATCGATGATGATGTACTTCCGCAGCTCGGTCTCAAAGAAGCAGCGTGCGGTGTCGATGGTGATCCCCTGAGCCCGTTCGTCCTTCAGGGCATCCAGCAGAAAGGCATATTCAAAGGGCTTGGCGTTGCGTTCGCACATGGCACGGATCTGCTCGATCTTTCCGTCAGGCAAAGAATGGGTATCCGCCAGCAGCCGACCGATGACGGTGCTTTTCCCATGGTCCACGTGTCCGGCGACCACGATATTCATATGTTGTTTATCTTGCATTTTATATTCTCCAAATAATATGAAATATAGGGAAAGATGTAAGAGGTTGGATGTCAGAAATAAGAAGTCCCAACCTATACGAACCGTACTTCTGACTTCTTACTTCCACCAAAGCTTACATATACCCGTTCCGTCTAAGGGCTTCCAGTCCGCCACCGTCTTCCTTGTCCTGTTCCCGACCGCTGCGTTCTGCGATGCGAGCGAACTTACCGGATTTCAGCTCGGCGATGATCTCATCCAGGTTGGAGGCAGTTGAGTCCACAGGAGACGTACATGGCCAGCAGCCCAGAGAGCGATAGCGTTTGCCGTTGCCCTGGTCGAAGTACAAAGACACCACCGGCACGCCTTCCCGTTTGATGTATTCCCAGATGTCCACCTCGGTCCAGTCCAGCAGCGGATGGATACGCACGTGGGTGCCGGGTGCAAAATCGGTCTTGTACTGACCCCAAAATTCCGGCGGCTGGTCATCGGCGTCCCAGTCGTTGTGCTTGTCCCGAGGCGAGAAGTACCGTTCCTTGGAGCGGGAGCCTTCCTCATCTGCCCGAACACCCACGATGACGCCGGTGAAGGGTTCCCGGTTTTCGTCCAGGTCGTACTTGCCGGTGGCGTGGTTCAGACGGTACCGGGGCCAGTCACCTGCCAGGGTATGGGTCAGGGCTTCGGTCTTCAGGTTCCGGCAGCATTCCAGACGGGTAGCGTTGCCATCGGGGTAGGTCTGCTTATTGCGGAGCGCTTCGGTATTTTCGCCGTAGACCATATCCAGGTTCCATTCCATGGCGAGACGATCCCGGTATTCGATCATTTCGGGGATCTTATAATGGGTGTCCACGTGAACCAGGGGAAAGGGCACATGACCGAAGAAGGCCTTCCGTGCCAGGCACAGCAGAACGGTGCTGTCCTTCCCGATGGACCACAGCATACACAGGTTTTTGAAAGCGGCGTAGGATTCCCGGAGGATATGGATGCTGCGGGATTCCAGCATATCAAGGTGGCTATAGTTCATGTTTTGTTCCTCTTTTATTTTTCAACTGACGTTGGGGGTTATAAGTTTGATATTCCAACAAGTTGGGTGCCTCAACTTATTGGAGGTCGGATGTCAGAATGGATTTCTTGCTTCTGACTTTGCAAAGCACCTGACTTCTTACTTCAGCAAAAGTTCTGCTTTGCCGGTATTGACGATCTTGAAGCCTGTTCTGTGTACCGGGTCGGCACGGTTGGCACACATGGGGGTTCCGTCCAGCGTGGTGAAGGTGGCGCCGGCTTCTTTGCACAGAATTTCCATACCGGCGGTGTCCCATTCCTTCATGAAGGCACCGTAGCGGTAGTGGACGTCTGCTACTCCTTCGGCGATCAGGCAACCCTTCAGGCAGCTTCCGGCGGTGAGCACGTCTTCGATCCGGTCCTTGTTCCGTTCCAGCAGCGCTTCGGTCTCTTTGTCTCCGTGGGAACGGCTGGCGGTGATGCGCACCTTTTCCCAGCGGTCGGACACATGGATGCGCTCCGTTTGGTCAAACAGGTTTGGTATACCAGTTTCTTCCATATCGGCGGTGATGGTGGTCTTATAGGCACCCTTGCCTTCGTAGGCGTAGTAGAGCAGTCCTTTGGCAGGCACGGCAATGACCCCGGCCAGGACACGATGGTGGTCCGCAAAGCCGATGGACACGCAGAATTCACCGTTGCGGTGGATAAATTCCTTGGTGCCGTCCAAAGGATCGATGATGAACACGCCACAGCCATGGAGCCGTCTGGGGATCCCATGCTCGTCCCGGTCGTTGTCGTCCTCTTCTTCTGTGAGAATATCATATTCCGGGAATACTTGACGGAAATGATCGGTGATGATCCGGTTGGAGGTGGTGTCGGCGGTGGTCAGGGGAGACGAATCTTCCTTGAAGGAAACATCGTAGGTATCGTTGTAGATGGCCAGGATCGCCTTGGTGGCACGAGCCGCTGCCTTTGCCATTTCGCCAAGCAAAAAGGCAGGACGATAGATGGTGTCCAATGCATCGTGCAGCAGGATGTTTGCGCAGTCCTCCGGGCTATGCTGCAGGGTATCCAAGAGAATATCCGGGGACGTGGGCACTTCATAGGGTGCAGAGACGCCGGTGAAGGATGGGATCTCTCCGGCGTAGGCTTTTTTGTACAGGCCTTTGGGGTCTCGTTTGGCGCATTCTTCTACGGGTGTAGAAATGTATACCTCCCGGAAATCGGCGGCAGGCGTGATGATGGCACGAGCGGTATCTCTGGACAGCTGGGTCGGCGAGATGGCGCACACCACCACGATCTGTCCGGTAGAGGCAATGAGCTTGGCGGTCTCGGCAATGCGGCGCAGGTTTTCGGCACGATCCTCCGGTGAGAAGCCCAGACCGGCACAAAGACCGGTACGCACCGTATCGCCGTCCAGCATAAAGGCAGCGTGCCCATGCCGGTTCGCCAGCGCTTCAAAGGCAGAGGCAATGGTAGACTTACCGGAGCCGGACAGTCCGGTCATCCAATAGACCAACGGCCGGGCATGGGTGAGCCGCATCCGTTCCTGCAGAGACACATGAGAAAGGTAAGGTGTGATATGGTTTGACATAGGTAGCTCCCTTCACGCAGTGTGGAAAATCTATATACCACTATTATAAGGGTTTCCCGAAGGAATGTCAACCGAAAGAGACAAATTCCAACGAAAAAAAGCAAAAATTGTCGAGAGACGAGTGGGGATATATTGCAGTTTAGTAGCAGAGATAACCACCCCACTCTGGAAAATTTCCCTGACGGAAAATTTTTCCTGAAGTGATATGCGTAGAAGTATGAAGCTGAAAGTGCAGAAGTAAGAGGATACAATGTTGTCTGCCATCTGCCCTCTTCCTTCTGATTTTTTCAAAGTCCTATCATCATGCCTGAACCGATGAGCAGCCACGCCACGCTGCCGTTCATGCGCAGGACGATCCAGAGTCCACCTAGCCAAAAGAGTAGCCTTGTGAGTCGGGAGACCACTGCACAGACCCGGTCGGCCCGGTCAGCCGATAGCCACAGATGCAGGAGACACGTGAGCACACCGCCGCCGTCCAAGCCTTCGATGGGTAGCAGATTCAGCGTGTTCAGCACCAGCGCCCATTTGGTGTACGCCGCATCCGGTATCCACAGCACCGACAGCAGCCCTGCCACACTGCCGGATAGCAGCACCACCAGCTCTCGTATATACGAGCTATGCGCAAAGCCAAAGGTCAGCCGCAGTCCCCATTTGCCGCCACCGAAGGAACGTATCGGAACGCCTAAGGCAAGTGCACTGAGTAGGTGCCCGGACTCATGGATGATCACCACGGCCAAGTACAAAGCCAGCGCTCTCATGCCAAAAAGGAGACCAGCAGATCACCAAGGTATTCCCAAAGGTTCCATTCTCCGTCGTAATACCCAAAGGGTTCCGCAGCTATTGTAGCCGTCTCCGTGGGTCGTTGTACGTCCTGCATTGCTATCACCGCAATCGCATCTGCCGACTGTGCATCGCTTGTCTTTGGACTATCCGTGTCCCAAACAGAGAAAACGAAAAAGCAAACGAGCATCACAGAGCCCAGCACCAGCACCTGCCAGGGAGCGGCTTCGGTTTTGTTTTGTTCGAGGACGGGCTTGGGTCTTCCATATCGCATAGGCACCTCACGGAGCAAAGATGTTCCCACTATATGCACTTTGGTGCAGGAACATGAATCCGGTTCGATTTACCAAAAATCCCTTGACTTCTTCCCATGCATATGGTACAATAGCATCAACTAAAATTCCCCATTTGTTGGAGGTATAGACTATGCGTTTCCGTCAGATCCATCTGGATTTCCATACCAGCGAAAAGGTGCCCGGTATCGGTTCCGCTTTTTCCAAAGAACAATTTCAAAATGCGCTCAAGCTTGGTCACGTGGACTCCATTACCGTGTTCTCCAAGTGCCACCACGGTTGGGCGTACCATCCCAGCGAAGCCAACGAAATGCATCCCCATCTGCACTTTGACCTGCTGGGCGCCCAGATCGAAGCAGCCCACGAGATCGGTGTGAAGACCCCGGTATATCTCTCGGCAGGCTTTGACGAGAAGCTGGCTCGTGTCCATCCGGAATGGCTGCGGCGTGGCGATCCCTCCGATGCGGTGGGCTGGAACCGGGCCGGATACCACGAATTCTGCATGAACACACCCTATCTGGATATGCTGGCTGCTCAGGTGGAAGAGGTGGTGAAGAACTACGACTGTGACGGGATCTTCCTCGACATCGTAGGTGTGCGCACCTGCTACTGCCAGCACTGCGTCAAGACCCTTTTGGACGAGGGCAAGGATCCCTATGATCCCGCAAACGCCGCCGAGCTGGGCGAACGGGTGTATGCCAACTACTGCCGTCGGATGCGGGAAGCCGTGGACAAGTACAAGCCCGGTCTGCCTCTGTTCCACAACAGCGGTCACATTCGCCGTGGCAGACGAGATCTGGCAGACGTGGACACCCACTTAGAGCTGGAGTCTCTGCCCACCGGCGGCTGGGGCTACGACCATTTCCCGTTGTCCGCTGCCTACTCCCGTACTTTGGGGAAAGAATTTTTAGGTATGACCGGTAAGTTCCATACGACCTGGGGTGAGTTCGGTGGCTACAAGCATCCCATGGCACTGCGGTACGAGGAAGCCCTGTGCGTTGCCAACGGTGCCAAGTGCTCCATCGGTGACCAGATGCACCCTAACGGCTACATGGACGAGGCCACCTATGCCCTGATCGGTGAGGCCTACAAGGAAGTGGAAGAAAAGGAGCCGTGGCTGGACAACGTAACATCCGTAGCAGACATCGCCATCCTGAGCCAGGACGCTGCCATCGCCTACTATGCCAAGAGCCAGCTGGTACACCACCAAGGTTCCCAGGGTGACGTAGGTGCCGGTCGGCTGCTGCTGGAAGGGAAGTACCTCTTTGACGTCATCGACTTCGAGGAACCGCTGGACAAATATAAGCTGCTATTGATCCCGGATACCATTCGTCTGGACAAGCCCATGGCAGACAAGGTCCGTGCCTTTGTGGCAAAGGGTGGTAAGGTACTGGCCACCGGTATCTCCGGCCTGTCCACGGATGCCGACGAGTTTGTGGTGGATTTAGGTGCCAAGTGGCTGGGCAAGAACGAGTTCCGTCCCACCTACTTCCGTCCCGGCTTCGAGATCGACTGCCTGCGCAACGCCGCTGCTGTGGTCTACGAACAGAGCTATGCCATCGAAGCCACCGGGGACGTGCTGGTGACCAGTGAGGATCCCTACTTCAACCGGTCTACCTTTGCGTTCTCGTCCCACCAGCACACGCCCAACGATCCTACCACCTCCCATCCGGCTGCCACCATCGGCAAGGACGGCGGTTACATCGCATTGGAGATCTGCACGGAATATGCCAACAAAGGCAGCATCACCACCAAAAAGCTGTTCCTTGGCGTCCTGGAAGCACTGCTGGGTGAGACCAAGACGTTGGTGACCGATCTGCCGGCACAGGGTGTGGTGACCCTCATGGAGCAGCACGGGTATGATGCCGCTGACGAGAGCAAGACCCGGTACGTGAACCATGTGCTGTATGCTTCTCCCGTAAAGCGTGGCGGCGGTATCGAAGTCATCGAGGATGTGCTGCCGGTGTATGATACCCACGTGACCCTGCGTCTGCCCCTTACCGAAAAGCCCAGCCGGGTCTACCTGGCACCGGAAGGCAAGGACATCGATTTCACTTGGGAAAACGGTGCCCTGTCCTACACCATTGATAAGCTGTTTATCCATAGCATGGTCGTAGTGGAAAAGTAAGATGAAACGTTCTTTGATCAATGCCTACCTGCGGGAAGCGGACAAAGCCTTTGCCGCCGCCGGATTCGCACTGCCGCCTTTTGCCCACTTTCCGGCTGACAAATGGGACACCTTGGGTGACGAATACGATGAGATCCGGACACGGATGCTGGGTTGGGACATCACGGACTTTGGTTCCGGCGATTTTGAGAAGCTGGGGCTACTCCTCTTTACCCTGCGCAACGGAGACCCCACGAACCCCTCTGCCAAGACCTATGCGGAAAAGCTCATGCTGGTGCGCCAGAATCAGGTGACGCCTATGCACTTTCACTGGAAGAAAATGGAAGATATCATCTGTCGTACTGCACTGCGGCCGGGTGCATCTCTGGCGGTACAGGTGTATCTGTCGGACGAAAACGAAGGACTATCGAAGGAAGACGTGCCGGTACAGCTGGATGGCTTTCACACCATCGTTCCGGCCGGTACCGTTCTGCATTTGGAGCCGGGACAGAGCATCACCATGACCAGAGGCTTGTACCACACGTTCTGGTCGGAAGGCGGCGACTGCATCGTAGGGGAAGTGTCCATGTCCAACGACGACACCGCCGACAACCGCTTTCTGACGCCCACTGGACGCTTTGCCGATGTGGAAGAGGATGAGGCACCGCTGTGGCGACTGTGCAACGAATACGGTAAGTGACATACCGCAGCGTATGCCGTAGAGACAAAACAATAAGAGAAGTGACCGAAAACGGAACCATACCGCATCGGTCACTTCTTATTTTCGTTTTATTTTTGCAGCAAATCCAATGTTTCCGGATAGGCCACACCACCGGCCAGCACGGAGCAAGGCTTGTCAAAGGTCAGCGGCGAACCATCCAGCTTTGTGATCTGCCCACCGGCCTCTGTGACAAGCAGCGACCCGGCCGCATAGTCCCAGGGAGACAGCCGATATTCGAAAAACACATCGCACCGACCGGCTGCAATGTTGGCAAGATCCAGTGCCGCAGACCCGGAACGGCGGATGTCCCTGGCCACCTGAAACAGCGACCACAGAGACCGGAACGTAGCTTCTCCCAGTGTGTCCCGGTAATAGGGTGCCGTACCAAAGAGCACCAGACTGTCCGACAGCGCTCGTTGGCTCACGTGGATTGGCACCGTGTGTCCGTTCTCCGTCACCGTGGCACCACGTCCTCGTTCGGCTAGGAACATGGCATCCGCATACGGATTATAGATGGCGCCGTAGACCATGGTTCCCCGATCGCACACGCCCACGGAAATACAGCTGCAGCGATAGTCCTGCATGAAGTTGGTGGTACCGTCGATGGGATCCACGATCAGGGTCAGACCCTCGGCGATTTTGGCAGCATGGGTGTCGGCAGATTCTTCGCCCAGCATATCCGCTTCCGGCAGGTGACGAGCGAACTGTTCCCGCAGAAAGTTTTCCGTGCGGACATCATAATCGGTGACAAAATTCTGACTGCCTGCCTTGCTGTGGGCAGAAAGCGCCGAACGGTCTGCTGAGAGTAAGATCTGGGCAGCTTCCCGGAGCAGGGCAGGGATACAGGAAAAATCGGACATAGCAAACTCCTTTGCATTTATATAGGAAAGATACGGATACCGCCGCAGTCGAACAGTGGTCCGTCATACAGAAACTGGATCGCCCTGTCACGAAAAACCGGATGGGTACAATACCGCTGGAGCTGTGCAGGGGTCGGCGTACCACAAAGGTAGAGGATATTTCGCCACACACCGCCGCAGCCGCCGATGAATCCATGGTCGTAGCCAGGCAGTGTGATCTCACTGTACGGAGCCGACAGAACCGTGAGTCCGTGGGCCGTGGCAGCGTCCGTCAGAGAGGGATCGGCAGTCCATAGGGTCGTGTCGTCCAGGGCCAATCCACTGCAGGCGGCATATCCCTGCGCCACGGAGACCGGTGTGAGATCATGTGCCTTTGCCAGTTCGATCACCTCCGGCGCCAATGCGTCCAGTTTGCCAAAGAGAAAACGGCCGCAGACCAGTGCGTTCAGGCCGATGTCGTGTGGGTAGCGGTCGGTATGCGGATACGCCGTCAAGCATAATGTTTGACCGGTGTAGGACAACAGACGATCGATGGGATCTTTGGCTGTGGCATAATAGGAAGAATAGGTGACAAGGGTATTGCCCAAGGAGAAGAGCAGCATATCCGGGTGAGACGAGACCGGGGCGGCCAGGTGTGGATCCGGCGGCAGGATCACCACGTTGGCAGCCAGACGGCGCAGGGTCAAGAGCGCTTCCGGTGGCATGGTGTCCGATACAACAGCCACGAAGGGTTTACGGGAATGTGACATAGAAAGCTCCTTAGAACTGTGCGGTGTCGCCTTAAAAAGTGAAAACTCCCTGACACAAGGCCGGGGAGCTTCTGATCCGATATTCACTTATACGCGGGTTACCTTGCCGGAACGCAGGCAGCGAGAGCAAACGTTCACAGTTACATGAGAACCGTCTACGACAGCCTTAACCTTGCGGATGTTGGGCTTCCAGGATCTGTTGGTCTTCCGGTTGGAGTGAGAAACATTGTGCCCAAAAGTAACACCCTTACCGCAAATACAGCACTTAGCCATTGCTAGTATACCTCCGTCTATCGTTTTCTCGGATACTAAAATCAATCAACATAGAATATTATAGCACACCCTTTCTGAAATTGCAATAGGCTGTCAAAAGATTTTTGCAGAAAATTTTGTGATTTTACCGGGGACAGGCTGTGGAAAATGTACAGGGCAAGGGGTGCAAGACAAACTCCCCTTTCTGCGGAACCCCCATGGGTCTTCAAACTGCGTTTGTCCTACGCAGGACATAACTGCAACCAGCCCAACGCCAGTTGAAGATATAACGTGTCGCCGAAACGGTGGAGAGAAAATGTCCGTTCCCTCTTGATTTCCCATAGGGAACTATGCTATAATGATACCATAACCATTCCCCCAAAAGGAGAGCACTGGTATGATCTTTCAAAAAGAATTACACGAAACGGGACATTACGATATTCTGGTGGTCGGCGGCGGTGTGGCCGGTGTGGCTGCTGCTGTTCAGGCCGCACGAGACGGAAAGCACGTTCTGCTCCTCGAAAAGGCACAAAAGCTGGGAGGTCTGGCGACGCTGGGGCTGATCAATCTGTTTGTGCCCATGTGCAACGGTCGGGGAAAACAGATCATCTTCGGTATGGCGGAGGAGCTTTTGCGGTTGTCTGTCACCTATGGCTACGGCGGCGTGTCCGCTGACTTTGTGGATGGACAGATCCCGGCAGAAAAGCTGGCCGCATATGCCGCCAAGGGTCAGAATCCACCACGGTACATGACCCGGTATCCGGCAGAGATCTTTGCCCTGCAGCTGACGGAGCTGTGTGTTAAGGAAGGCGTGACCCTGCTGTTCGATACGCTGCTGACCCATCCGATCGTGGAAACGGAAAATGGTGTGACCAAGGTCATTGGTGTTGTGGTGGAGAACAAATCCGGTATGGAATATTACACAGCCGATATGTTCGTGGACGCCACCGGGGACTGTGATCTGGTGTATCGGGCCGGTATCCCCACGGTGGAGCGTGGCAACTTTCACACCTACAACGGATTCATGGTGACATTGGATAGCTGTCGTCGTGCCGTAGAGACCGGGAATATCGAGCGTGCCGTCACAGGTGTGTCCGGTGGCGGTGCGAATCTGTACGGCGGCGGACACCCGGCGGAGATCCCTTTGTACCACGGCACCACCAGCGGTGAGGTAGACAGGTACCTGATCACCAATCAACTGGAAATGTTAGAAAAACTAAAGAAGCAGGAACGACTGAGCCGGGATGTGGTGACGTTGCCGGGGATGTGCCAGTTCCGCACCACCAGACGGATCGACGGAGACTATGTGCTACAGGAACGCGACACCTACGTGCACTTTGCCGATTCGGTAGGCGCCATCTGCGACTTTGACCGCCGGGACTATTTGTACGAGATCCCCTACCGGACACTGACGACCCACAAAGCGGCGAACCTGATCACCTGTGGACGCACGGCGGCAGGAGATGGCTATGCCTGGGACGTGCTGCGTGTGATCCCACCGGCCATCATTTCCGGACAGGCCGCCGGTCTGGCAGCTTCTCACGCCATTGCGGAAGGAAAGAATATTGCCGATATCGATATGCCAAAGCTGCAATCGTCCCTGGAGCGGGCGAACGTGGGGATCCATTTTGACGATGGCGATGTGCCTGACCACAGCGTGGCGACCGTAGAGCACAACGACTGATGCACGAGCTTGTTGGCTTTCCAACTGCGTTTGGGTGTGTGATCAATGGAGTTACTCCATGTGGAATGGCTGCACGCCCGATGCCGGTGGAAGCCATGGGGTAACTCCATTGCAAACCCCACAAAAATTGAAAATTTGAGGAACCCACTTATGAAACGATTCTTATCTGCACTGCTGCTTGCGGCGCTGCTTGCTATGCCCACGACCGCTGCGTCCTCTCTGACGACCTCTTACCTGCCGGACGGTGGGCTCACCTTTGCCCTGGACGACGATACCTTTACGGTGTCCGGTGCCATCTATCAGCCGACCATGGACGATGTGTGGATCCATGTGGGGACGGAGGAAAAACATATTCCTGTGAAAAGTGGGCAGGCTATCCAATATTCGGTCAAGCTCACCGGTGACGAGGATCGGGAGGTCACGGTCTACACCCGTAGAAGCGGAGACGAGCTGTACTGGAGCTATGTATGGCGCACCGTGTTCCTCCACAAGACCACAGACGGTTGGACCATCACAGACACCGCCGCCTACGACCACAACCGGTCCTTCTGGGACGCTGCCTGGGTCAATCCTGCCGACTGCCTGACCGGGGACATCGATGCCACTGTGTCTGCCAAAGCGTGGGAGATCGTAGGCGACACCACCGATGCATATGCAAGACTGCGAAAGCTATATAGCTATGTTTCGGAGAATACCTACTACGGCGTGGGTGCCGACGGGGATACGCCTCTGACGGCCGCCGCAGTGCTGGAAAAAGGGTATTCCGTGTGTCAGGGCTATGCTACGCTGCTGGCAGAGATGTGTCGTGCCGTGGGGATCCCGGCTATGTTGGTGAACACCTGGAGTGCCGGGGACGGTTCCGATGGCTTTATTTCCACCGCCGACACGGAAGCGTTGCTGGGTGGTACCAAGGAGACCAACCATGCCCATGTGGCGGCGTGGGTCGATGGCCGATGGGTACAGCTGGATCCCACCTGGGACAGCCCCAACCGATACGAAAACGGGCAGAAGAACAAAGGTGTCACCAGCGGCTGGAAGTATTTCGACAGCACCATGGCATATTTGTCCCGAAGCCATTTGATCTTAAAGCTGCCTTCCCAAGCATCGGCCGAAAATACGCCAAGTGCCTGGGCCATGGACGAGGTGCGCTCTGCTTTGGGCAAGGGACTGCTGCCGGCTTCACAGCAAAAAAGTTATACGACCGAAGTGACCAGAGCCGACTTTTGTACCCTGCTCATGACCATGCTGACGGTGAAAGAGGATTGTGCGAATCTGGAAGCACTGCTCACCAAGCGAGGTGTGACCATCGATCCTGCCACGTTTACGGATATTGGCGACGAAGCAGACGGTACATCGATCTTAGCGGCCAACGCACTGGGGATCGTGAACGGACGAGGAAATGGCAAATTTGACCCCAAGGCGCACATCACCAGACAGGAAGCGTCGGTGATGCTGATGCGGACGGCGCAGGTGCTGGGCATCGAAATGGGAGCGGAACCGAAGAGCTTTTCGGATATGGAGGAAGCCGCCGACTGGGCCGCCATGGGGATCCTCTACACGTCGTCCCTGGTGAGCGAAAATGGCAAGGCAGTGATGGGCGGCGTATCGGAAACAAAGTTTTCGCCACTAACGGGTTACACAAGGGAACAAGCGATCCTGACGCTCTGGCGCCTTTTGGGGGTAAAGGGATACGCCCTTACCCCAAAGAATTCATAATTTCCTACTTGCATAATGCGCCAAGATGCGGTATAATAGTACGAATACGGATTTATGATGGAAAGGACAAACTTACAAATGTCTGAACATACAGCACCTCTTATCGATACCTCGGACATCAGTCTGCTCTATCCCGATGCGGATAGCCTGCGCCGACACGCTGCCGGTGAGGAGATCGCTCGCATGAGCCAGACTACCGCCGAACAGCTGGAGCTCTATTACCTCATGGACCTCAAAAGCTGCGACTTCGGCTCCTTCTATACCGCTGATCCAGAGGTCATTCTCTATCGCCAAAGCACCTTCACCGATCTGCTCGCCAATCCGGAGCTGACCCAGGTGCTTCTCAAAATGATCCCCTTCCTTAACGATATCACCGAGCTACGTCGCATGGGTGCCGACTCCGCTGCCTCTACCGAAGCCTATCTTTACAGCATTACAGAAGTAGAGCTGTACACCTCGCTGCTGGAGCTGCTGAAGGAACGGCTGCTGCCTATGGCGCCGAAATTCCAAAGCACCGCTTTCCGACGCCTGGCCGAACGGATCAACATCCTTACCGCAAGCCCTTACTACAAGGATCTGAACCAGCGCCTGACCGAGCTGACCTCTCGTGTCCGGGAGATCAAGTCCATCACCATCGGCGTCAACTTAGATGCACAGCTCCGGGCTGACAAAGCCGGTGTGCTCTCTATGAATAACGAATATTTCAAGTCCGGTGAGCTGCTGGACAAGATGCTGCGTCTGGACTTCAAGTCCGACGAAATGACCTGCATCGCACCCCTGATCCCCTTCAAAAAAGGTCAGTCCGACAACCAGCAAATGGCACTTGCCAACGCCTTCAATACCGCCATTGGGGATGTGTTCCGCTCCTCCATCAAGGCCTGGAAAAAGGTCATCCAGATGTATGTGCTGGAAAACACCGACTTCCTCATTCGCCTGATGCCGGAGATCGAGTTCGTCACCAAGGCAACCGAGCTACTCCAGAAGCTGCAGGCCAAGGGCTGTCACCTGTGTTCGCCCGTCATTGCACCCATGGCGGAGAAAAAGTTCACTGCCAAGGCGCTGTGCAATCCCATCGTTGCCACCAAGCTGGACGGGCCTGTGATCCCCAACGATTTTACATTTGACGTAGACGGCATGATTTACGTGCTGACCGGCCCCAACCGTGGCGGTAAATCCGTCATCACCTGCGCCGTGGGGATCGCTTTTGTCATGGCACAGCTGGGTCTGCCTGTGTGCGCCGACGAATGCATCATCAGCCCCTGTGACGAGATCTACACCCACTTCCCAACAGGCAGCGAAGACACCATCGACAAAGGCCGACTGGGCGAAGAGTGCTCTCGTTTGGGTGCCATTTTCGAGACCGTCACCGAGGATTCTCTGGTGCTGCTGGACGAATCGCTGTCCTCCACCGGCTCCTATGAGGGTGCATACATTGCATCGGAAGTGCTGCAGGGCTTCTCCATGGTGGGTTGCCGTGGCATCTTCTCCACACACCTCCACGACCTGGCCGCTTCCGTGGACGAGATCAATGCAGCCTGCCTGCCCAAGGGTGGCGTGAAGATCGACAATTTGGTAGCCGCTATCCAGAAAGGCAGCCGCAGCTTCAAGATTTTGCGAGCCAAGCCGGATGGCAAGAGCTATGCCCGTGACATTGCGGAAAAGTACGGTCTGTCGCTAGAACACATTATGGGGAAAGTACAGAGTAAGAAGTAAGAGGTTGGGTACTGACAGATTTCGATAGGCGGTTTGCTTGGATCTGCAGGAACTTGTATACCGATAAACACCAAAAGAGGAAGTATAAAAATGAATGAACTGTTGACACTGCTGGAAAATGATCCACGGTTGACGCCGGAAATGCTGGCGAAGATGCTGGATAAAGAGGTAGGCGACATCCGCTCCCTGATCGAGAGCTACGAAAAGGATGGCGTCATCCAGGGCTATAAGACCATCATCGACTGGGAGAAGCTGGGCTCTGAGAGAGTCTCGGCCTTCATCGAGCTCAAGATTACACCACAGAGAGACCGGGGCTACGACCATGTGGCACAAAAGATCTACAACTACACGGAAGTAGAATCCCTGTACCTGATGTCCGGCTCCTTTGATCTGGCCGTCATGATCGAGGGAAAGACCATGCGTGAGGTCGCTCTGTTCGTGGCGGAAAAGCTGGCCACCATCGAGGACGTGACCTCTACCTCGACCCACTTTGTCCTGCGCCGGTATAAGGACAAGGGTCTCATCTTCGGTGCTATGCCTGTGGACGAAAGAGGGAATATCGTATGACCCCCAGCGAAAACAAATATACCTTAGATTACGAAAATATCTTGTCCCACAAAGTGCAGGAGATCAAGCCCTCCGGTATCCGGAAATTCTTCGATCTGCTCACCACCATGAGTGACGTGACCGCTCTGACCGTGGGTGAACCCGACTTTGTCACGCCTTGGCACATCCGCACCGCTGCCATGGAAAGCCTGGAAAAAGGGAAGACCTATTACACCGCCAACGCCGGTCTGGCTCCGCTGCGTCAGGAGATCGCTGCCTACCTGGAACGCCGATTCGATCTGTCCTATGAACCCCTGAAGGAGATCACCGTGACCGTAGGCGGTTCCGAAGCCATCGACCTGGCTATGCGTGCCATTATCGAACCCGGCGACGAGGTCATCGTACCCCAGCCGTCCTTCGTGTGCTATGGCCCCATCTGCGAAATGGCCCACGGCGTGCCGGTGTTCATTCCCACCAAAGAGGAAAACCAGTTCAAGCTCACCGCTGAAGAATTGAAAGCCGCCATCACACCGAAAACCAAGCTGCTGGTGCTGCCGTTCCCCGGAAACCCCACCGGCGCCATCATGACCAAAGAGGATCTGGAACCCATCGCCGAGGTGCTGCGTGGTACCAATATTCTGGTGCTGTCCGACGAGATCTACGGCGAGCTGACCTATGGTCGCACCCATGTGTCCCCGGCTTCGCTGCCCGGTATGTGGGAACGCACCATTGTGGCCAGCGGCTTCTCCAAAACCTATGCCATGACCGGTTGGCGTATGGGCTACTTGGCGGCACCGGCTCCGCTGACCAAGCAGATGCTGAAGATCCACCAGTACGCCATCATGTGCGCACCCACCATGTCTCAGTTCGCCGCCGTGGAAGCACTGCGCAACGGTGACGCCGACATTGAGATGATGCGTGACGAATACAACCGCCGGAGACGGTATTTGGTCAACGGCCTCCACGGACTGGGCATCACCTGCTTCAATCCGGAAGGTTCGTTCTATGTGTTCCCGAATATTTCGAAATTTGGCATGACCAGCGTGGCCTTCTGCGAAAAGCTGCTGTACGAATACAAGCTGGCCATTGTACCCGGTTCGGCCTTTGGTGACTGCGGCGAAGGCTTCGTGCGCATCTCCTACGCCTATTCGGTGGAGCACATCGCCAAGGCACTGGACATTTTGGAAAAGTTCGTTGCCGATTGGGAAACCCAGAAAAAAGAAAATAGCAAATAATTTGACATCCACAAAGAATGCAGACCACATCAAACCATGGTCTGCTTTTTTTTTGCACATTCCATCGTCATGCCGCATATGCTGTATCGATGACCATAAGGAGGTTTTGCCTATGAACGAATCACAGGGATTTTTGCGGATCTGGGTCACGGCGGCCGGTGGTACCTTGCCGGTGTCGGGCGTGGCGGTGCGGATCCAAAACGAGGACGGCGACCTGCTGTATGTGCTGCGGACCGGGGAAAGCGGACTGACACCGACAGTGGCTCTGTCTGCACCACCGGCTGCCGATAGTTTGACACCGGGCAGCAAGGCGTACACTGCCTATCATGTGTCTGTGGAGAACAACGAGTACACGCCGGTACCACCGCTGTCCGTGCCCATCTTTGCCGGGATCACATCCTTGCAGCCCATCACACTGCTCCCACGGACAAATGTCACGGAAAATGAAGCAAGGGCACCCTATCTGCTGTTCCCGAAAACGGGTGAAAATGAGCCTGTGCCGTCGGATGCTTCTGCCATGGACGACATGGATCTGCCGGAGTATGGGCAGGCTGAACAGAGGAGGAGACCAGAATGACCGGTGACGCACTGCCGTACATCGGTGTACTGCCGTACATCCCGGAGACCATCACGGTGCATTTGGGTCCGGCTTCCACAGCAGCACCGGATGTGACGGTATCGTTTGTGGACTATATCAAAAACGTGGCATCCAGCGAGATCTATCCCACCTGGCCGGAGAATGCCCTGCGTGCCAACATTCTTGCTCAGGTCAGCTTTGCCTTGAACCGGGTCTATACCGAATATTACCGCAGTCGGGGATACGCCTTTGACATCACAAATTCCACCGCCATCGATCAGGCCTTTGTCTACGGCAGGGATATTTTTGACAATATTTCCCAGATCGTGGAGGAGCTGTTTTCCACCTACATTCGCCGGGACGACAGCATTGTGCCGCTGTTTGCCTTGTACTGCGATGGTGTGCAGGTCCAATGCGACGGGCTATCCCAATGGGGGACAGTACCGCTGGCCGAAGCCGGACTGACACCTTATGAGATCCTGACCCGGTTCTATGGCGGCGATATCGTATTGGTGGAGGACGCACCCATCCGCGGCATCACCGAAAGCTATCCCGGCATTCCTCTGCGGCTGGGCAGTTCGGGCAA
Organism: uncultured Ruminococcus sp.; assembly: GCA_964623635.1. Lineage (GTDB taxonomy): Bacteria > Bacillota > Clostridia > Oscillospirales > CAG-272 > UMGS1696. The sequence goes on along the minus strand of CAZUUA010000014.1, from coordinate 30,328 downwards.
CGATGTGCGGCAGATGCAGCTGCGGCTCAATCGGATACGCCGAAATTTTCCCGCCATTCCCCGGATCCAGAATCCCGATGGCATTTTCGACAACGACACGTTGGACGCTGTGGAGACCTATCAGGAGATCTTTTCCCTGACACCGGACGGCATTGTGGGACGTGCGACCTGGTATTCCATCAGTCGCACGGCGGCGGCGGTGACCCGGCTGGCGGAGCTGAACGCAGAAGGCATCGATGCAGCGGACGTGATGAACACAAGACCACCGGTGCTGCGGGAAGGGGACCGTGGTACCGGCGTTCGGGAGCTGCAATATTTTCTCAGCTTCATTGCATTCTTTGATGAACAAGTGCAGTCTGTCACCATCGACGGGGATTTTGGCGCACGTACCCGGCAAAGCGTGGAGAGCTTTCAGCGGCGGTACGGGCTGACGGCAGACGGCGTTGTGGGCGTGGTCACGTGGAATACACTGTTCTCCGTGTACCGCACATATCTGGATTCTTTACCGGACGGATATTTTGGTGTTGCAGTCCGACCCTATCCCGGCACACCACTGCGCATAGGTTCGGAAGGGGACGATGTGTCGGCACTGCAGACCTACCTGAACGGCGTGGCAGCGGTGTATCGCTCGATCCCCAGGGTGACGGTGGACGGTATTTTCGGGCAAGCCACGGCTCAGTCGGTGCGTGTGTTTCAGGGCCTTTTCGGACTGCCCGTCACCGGCGTCGTTGGTGCCGCCACCTGGAATACCTTAGCACGAACCTATGCGGAGGTTCTGGAAGCATAGCCGATCCATATAAACAAAACGACCGGGCATTCCCCAAAACGGATACCCGGTCGAACGATTTATTGGTTATTCTGCTTTTGATAGGTGATCTTGCCATCGGTGAGCACCGCTTCCACCGTGTCGCCGGCCTGGACTGTGCCCTGGAGCATGGCTTCGGAGAAGGAGTCTTCGATCTGGTGGACGATGGCACGGCGCAGGGGTCTGGCACCATATACCGGGTCAAAGCCTTCTTTGGCAAGCTGTGTGACGACCGCCGGTGAGAAGGTGGCTGTGATCCCCAGTGCTTCGATCCGCTTCTGTACCTCCGTCAGCATCAGGGACGTGATCTTTTCGATGTCCGGCTGGGTCAGCTTGTTGAACACGATGATCTCGTCCAGTCGGTTCAGAAATTCCGGACGGAATGCGGCTTTCAGGGCTTCCATAGCGGTGGCACGCATCTTCTCTCGTTCGTCACGGACGGCAGCCTCGTTGTCGCTGGTGAAGCCAAGCTGCTTGGGGGCTGTGATACCTGCGGCACCTACGTTGGAGGTCATGATGATGATGGTGTTCTTGCAGTCTACCCGGCGACCCTGGGAATCGGTCAGGATCCCGTCTTCCAGGATCTGCAGCATGATGTTGAATACATCCGGGTGCGCCTTTTCGATCTCGTCAAAGAGTACCACGGAGTAGGGGTGCCGACGAAGCTTTTCGGTCAGCTGGCCACCTTCTTCGTAGCCTACATATCCCGGAGGAGAACCGATGAGCTTAGAGACGCTGTGCTTTTCCATGTACTCCGACATATCGATCCGGATCATGGCATTCTCGTCACCGAACATCACGTCTGCCAAAGCCTTCGTCAGCTCCGTCTTACCAACACCGGTGGGGCCGAGGAAGATGAAGGAACCTATGGGACGCTTGGGGTCCTTCAGTCCCATACGACCACGGCGAATGGCACGAGCTACGGCATCCACTGCTTCGTCCTGCCCGATGATCCGCTCTTTCAAAATGGTGTCCAGGTGTAATAGCTTGGTGCCTTCTTCCTCCGCCAGCTTCTTCACCGGGATCCCCGTCCAGCTGGTGACGATATCCGCAATGTCTTCCTCGGTCACCACCAGGGCATCGCTGTTCACAGGAGCGGCGTTCCTTTTCTTTTCTTCCAGTGCTTCCGTCAGCTTCTTTTCGGTATCCCGGAGTCCGGCAGCCTTTTCGTAATCCTCGGCTAAGATGGCTTCTTCCTTTTCGGCGGTCACGGCTTTCAGCTTGCTTTCCGCTTCCCGCACGTCGTCGGTGGGTGTGAAGTGGGAGATGCGCTTTTTGCTGGCGGCTTCGTCGATCAGGTCGATGGCTTTATCCGGCAGGAACCGGTCACTGATGTACCGCACGGACAGCTTGACGGCAGCCGTAATGGCTTCGTCACTGATCTTCAGCTTGTGGTGCGCTTCGTATTTGTCCCGCAGCCCCAGTAGGATCTGTTCCGCTTCTTCCGGAGAGGGTTCGCCTACCATCACCGACTGGAACCGACGTTCCAATGCCGCATCCTTTTCGATGTGCCGTCTATATTCGTCAATGGTCGTAGCACCGATCACCTGCATTTCTCCGCGGGCCAGCGCCGGTTTCAGAATGTTGGCGGCATCTACGGCACCCTCGGCACCACCGGCTCCGATGATGGTGTGGATCTCGTCGATGAACAAAATGATGTCGGGATTCTGACGCACCTCGTCCATGACGTTCTTCATGCGCTCTTCAAATTCCCCACGGTACTTGGCACCGGCGATCATGGCAGAAATATCCAATGTCACAATGATCTTATCCTTTAAGGTGTCCGGTACTGTACCATCGGCGATCCGCTGTGCCAGACCTTCCACCACAGCCGTCTTGCCTACGCCGGGTTCTCCGATCAGGCAGGGATTGTTCTTGGTGCGCCGGGACAGGATCTGGATCACACGCTCTGTCTCGGTGTCACGGCCGATGATGGGGTCGATCTTGCCGTCTTTTGCCATGTCGCACAGGTTTCTGCCATAGGAGGACAGGGTAGGTGCATCCTTCAATCCGGCACCGGCATCGGCTGTTTTTTTGTCGCCGCTGTCACCATTTTGGCGACCATTCTGGCGGCCATTCTGGCCAAAGTATGCCACCACGTCTCGCTTGATGTCCCCGGCGGAGGTGCCCTGTGCCTGGATGAGCTTGACGGCAAAGCAGTCCGGCTCACCGCAGATGGCGCACAGCAGATGCTCTGTACCAATGTAGCCGTGACCCATTTCCATGGCTTCTCCGGCAGAGGCTTCGATGATCTTCTTGGTACGGGGCGTCATGTCGGCGGCGGTCAGCTTGGTCGGCGCACCGGTACCCACATTTTGTGCCAAAAGCTCTCTGGTCTTTTCAAAGGTGATGTTTCTTTCTTCCAGCACTCTCTTGGCAACACCATCTTCTTCGGCCAAAAGTCCCATGAGCAGATGCTCACTGCCCACGCAGGTGTGTCCCATTTCGCAGGCATAATACAGTGCCCGGTTCAGTGCATTCTGTGCCTTCTGTGTAAATCCGATCCGCATATATATCAACTCCTTTTTGTGACCCATACGGGTTTGAGGAAGGTAATGATTCAGTATAGTCTGCTGCCTGTTGTTGTATGCAATTTTCTCTCACTATATTCGTTCCAGGCAGCGTAACAATATTCTTGTTCTTATTACCAACTATTATTCATGTAGAAGCACCTGGATCCGTGTGGCTCTTGCCTTATCTCGAGCAGCCGGATCGTTGGCATCTGTCGAAAGAGACAGGGTAGCCGGCATTCCTTCGATGAGCATGGTGTCGGCCATGGTGGGGGTAATGCCGTCCAGCAGCTTCATGGAGGCGCCCAGACGCAGGGTGGTGTACAGGCTCAGCAGCTCGGCACTGTCCATCCGCTTGGCATACCGCAGGATTCCCAGCGTTCGACTGGCACGGTCGGCAAGGGCTTCTTTGTCCTGCCGTTCCCGCAGCTTCCGTTCGGTATCGATGATCTGCCCCACGATGGTCTGCAGCTTGCGAATGGTTTCTTCTTCGGTGATGCCCAGGGTGATCTGGTTGGAGACCTGGTACAGACAGCCGTCCGCACCGCTGCCTTCGCCGTACATACCCCGAATGGTGAAGCCGATCTTGGCCAGCTGAGTTGCCAGAGACTGGATCCCGTGTGCACCAGTGTAGGCCGGCAGGAACAGCATCACAGAGGCACGCATCCCTGTACCCAAGTTGGTGGGGCAATGGGTCAGGTAGCCCAGTTTTTCCGTGTAGGCTACATTGGCGCCTTCGTCCAGGAGCTCGTCAGCTTCGGCCGCATCGTGCCAGGCTTCATCCAGTGCCAGACCGGGGTAGATGGATTGGATCCGCAAATGGTCTTCCTCCAGAACCATGATGGACACGCTGTTTTTGGTCAAGAGAGCACAGGGGGACGTCTTTTCTGCAAAGGCAGGGCTGACCAGATGCTTCTCGCTATAGGACTGCTTTTCCAGGGGAGACAGGGCAGCAAAGTCGGTGTAGTTCCAGCCATCGCTGTAGATGGACTTTACCTTCTCACAGATCTCTTTGCTTTGGGCTTCGCTTAGTTTTGGCTCGAAGGGATAGTCTGCCAGATTTCTTGCCAGCCGTACTCTTGTGCTGACCACCACATCGTTTTCATTGCCGGGGATCTCATACCAATTTTTCATCATCATGCACTCCTTTTCTACCATTCTCGTTCACGCATTGGTTTGTTCGCCGTTTGTGTTCTTGGGTGCGTCGCCCTTGAGTTCCCGGAGCGTATCTCGCAGACCGGCGGCTTTTTCGTATTCCTCGGCGGCGATGGCGTCCTTCAGTTCCTTTTCCAGAGCGGCGATCTTTTGCTTCTTTTCGTTTTCCACACGGAACCTTGCCGGTGCCTGACCGGTGTGGGTGGAGCGGCCGTGGATCCGTTGGATGGACGGCATCAGCTCGTTCTCGAAGGTTTCGTAGCACTGGGGACAGCCGGCCTTTCCGGTGTTCACAAAGTCACCGAAGGTACTGCCGCACAGGGGACAGGTCTTTGTGGTTCTTGCGGTGCTCTTTTGGGGTGCACCCAGCAAAGAGCCCAATAGGCTGTCTCCACCAAGTAGACTGCCACCGAAGAAGCTGTCGTTGTCGAACATATGCATCATCTTGGAGAAAGGATCCTCACCGAAGCTGGTCTGGAGCTCACCGGATTTCTGCAGCTCTGCCGCACAATCGGCACACAGATTGTAGGACTTTTTCGTTCCGTTCACATTTTCCTTGTAATAAAAGGTAGCTTCTTTCTTCCCACATTTTTCACAAAGCATAGTATATTCCTCCATGTATATCATTATTTTTCATTTGGTAAATTTTCCCTACATCATGAGCATCATCAGTACGTGGCGCATGATGTCGGCTCGAACGGCGGCACGGTCGTCGGGTTGTACCTTATCCAGGGCTTTTTGTGTCATGGATGCCATGGCTAAGTTGGCTTCTCGGGCTGTGATCACACCACCGTCTGCCAGATTCTTGAGACAGGCCTTGGCTTCGTTTTCCTCCAAGCGATCACCGATGGCGTGGAAGAAGTGCATCAGGACGCTGTTTTTGGTCATGGGCACCCGGACGATGCGAATATATCCGCCGCCGCCACGTCTGCTTTCGGTGACATAGCCTCGCTCCGGCGTGAACCGGGACGTGATCACATAATTGATCTGGCTGGGTACGCAGCCGATCTGGGCAGCCAAGTCGTTTCGCCGCACCTCGGCCTGTCCGTTTCCTTCCTCCAGCATCTGTTCGATGAGCCGGGCAATATGGTCAGACAACACCATCTTTGGTCCCTCCTGTTCTTTTTGGTCATTGTTTGTCTTTGACTTTCTTTAACCTTTCTTGTGCCTATAGTATACACCAAAGGACAGAAAAGGTCAAAGTCAAATTTGGTCAGGAATTTGCCGATGAAAGGCGGTTATGCGGATTTGGCTTGTGGTTTTCTCGTTTTTTCTCACGGAATCAAGTTTTTTTAGATTTTTGTTATGACATGATTCTGGATCTATGTTTGACCATACTGCCAAAAAAGGCGCAAAAAAAGACTGCCACGAGAATCGCAGCAGTCATATGGTCAAAGCATCTTTTGTGCCATCATGTAGTAGACGCAGATCCGGTAACCGGCGTAGCCGTACATTTTATCGAGGCCGGAGTAGGTGTAGCCCAAAAACGCTTCCTGCAGTCCGGCATCTCGCAAATACCGGGTACCGATACGCACCATGTTCACGCCGATGTGTCGTCCCCGTGCTGCCGGTAGAACGGTGGTACAGCCCACACTGCCACGTCCGGCGCCTTCGGTCTCTGTACCTACCAGCAGCGTTCCCACCACACGATCCTTTTCCCAGGCAACGAAGACCCGTTCCCGGGCATCTGTTTCGTAGGTGCTTTTGTGCTTGTAATAGGGCGTGAATTCCGGATAGGCTTCCTCGGTGCAGGCAAGGACAGCGGGCATATCCGCCGGTGTGGCAAAGCGATATTGTACCCCATCCACCACGGCGCCCACGGTGGGGATGTCGTCCGGCAGGTCGCAGAGGGGAAAGCGCATATCGAAGCAGTTGCTGTCCTCCCAGCTGTGGACATAGCCACGGTGGGCAAAGAAGGTCACGGCATGGGTGTCCAGTCCCGGATCCAGGCAGGCCGGCTGCAGTGGTTCCTCGTACAGCATTTGAGAAGTGGGCACGCCGGGCAGCAGATATTCGTCACCGGCACCCACCACGATGGTGTCGTACCCGGCTTGCCGCACGGCATCCTCTGCTTGTGTCAGCAGCCGGGAACCTATGCCGCGGTTTCGATAGTCGGGCAGCACACCCAGCATATAGACGGTATTTTTGTGTAGCACCAGCGCACCCACCACGGTGTCCTGTTCCCTATGGGTGAAGACCAAATTGTCCGGTGCGGAAAGTACGCTTTGTATATAGTCCGTATCTCGTACGGCTGTGGGAAAGCAGGACATAAAAATGGAAAGCAGTGTCTCGACCATGGCAGGCTCCTTTAGGATTTCTCAAACAGGGAGGTGTATTCGGCTTCTTCCTTTTCCCGGAGCGCATCCAGTCTTGCCTGTTCGGTCTCCACGGTGTCCAGGATTGCCACCACGACCTCTTGCCAAACGGACTGTCGGTTCGTGTCCAAAAAGATCTCGTGGCGTGCGCCGGGGAAAATGCGGTCATCGATGTGGGTGTAGCCTATGTCGGAGAGGAAGGTCTCGCCGTCCAGTGCCCATTTTTCGCCGCCGGCAATGGGATCCTTTTCGCCGGAGAACAGCCAGATCGGCAGGTCACGCCTTGTCATTTCCCAAGAGGCCGGGCGATACATATCTCGCAGCAGGGTGAGCAGGAAGCGATAGGCTGAGATGGTCAGCATTTTGGCGCAGCTGATGTCATAGAGGTAGCGCTCTCGATTTTCTTTGTCCTCGGAGAGCCACAGGTAAGCACCACTTTCACCGGCACGCCAGAAGGGAATATTGTAGCGGAGCAGGCTGTAGGTGCCCAGCAGGAAGGGTCGTCCGGCTTCTCCGTAAAAGAGGGACAAGAACCGGATCCAGCCCAGCGCCAGTGCCAGTGGGAGCATAGGTTCTCTGTGGGGCAGACCGGCCAGCAGCAGACCAGCCAGGCGCTCGTCATATTGTCCGGCATAGTTTCCGGCGATGAGGGCACCCATGCTGAAGCCCAGCAGATACCGGGGCATGGGATCGATGGAGGGAATATCCTGTTCGCCGATCTCCATTGTAGCGCAGTCAGGAGCCTCCCGGAAGTAGGATGCGTACACGATATCGATATCGTTATGGAGGTATTGCAAGGGTTCCTCGCCCATATAGGTCACTCGTTCGTTCAGGCAGGAGCCGCCATGTCCACGCAGATCATGCATGACGACAGCGATGCCATGGGAAGCCAAGTGTTCCGCAAATTGAATATACCGATCGACATGATCATCAATGCCGTGGATGAACTGGACGAGGCACAGCGGCTGCTCCGGTACCAGTCGAACCACGTAGAGGGACAGCGTCCGTTCGTTGGTGATGGCTTTGCCCTTTTGTCTTTGGCGTTGTTCTTTTTCCGTATACGCCTGTTGCACGTAATATTGTTCGATTTTGTAAGTTTGCATATATGTACCAATCCCCCGCATCCTCACCGGTAGCTTTCCTTTGTGCTGCAGCGGTTATACACCTCTTCGAACCAATGCTCTTCGGTCGGAATGGGACGCACGTCCTGCCAGGCACATTGGGTGTATCCGGTCACCGTCTTGTCACGGCAAATGCACACCTGTCCGATCCTGCGTTGGTGCTTTGTATCGATGGCGACGGTGTCGGGGATCTCTTTGTTTTCCGGCAGGATCAGGTACGAGCCACGGGACAAACCGCCGTCTTTGATATAAAACTGCATAGAGTCCAGCACCGCCAATCGGGTCAGCAGCGTGTCCAGATGGATCTGCAGCTCCACCAGCGCTGGTACATCGTTGGCTGTCAGCTCCTCGGCCTGCTGCAGTGCCAGAAGGGAATCGGTATACAATCTGTCGATCTCTTCCGGATCCCGTAAAAAGGCGGCACAGCGATCCATTCTTTCGCCAAAGCATTTGCGCAGCGTAAGGATATCGTGCACGGTCATGCCGGTGCCGGGACGGAGACGATTTGCCAGAAATACCGTGTCGTCAAGCTGCTCCGGGGTGATGGCGGCAGGCGTGTCGTCGTACACATGAACGGCCTTTTCTGCCGCACGACGAGAGCTGACCTGGGTGGAGTTTAGAGCACTGCCACCGGGTCTGCGGACACCAAAGACGCCGTTTGCTTCCCCACATATGAACAGCCGGGGCAGGGCAGGGCTTTCGTACCAAATGTCCCCTTCCAGACCGCCGTTCATATGCTGGGCACAGACGCCGACTTCCAAGGGTTCCACTGCCAGATCGATGCCGTGATCCAGGTATAACCGATACGCCTTTTCGTTCATGGCACGGAGCCGGTCGATGGGACGCCCCTTGGTGGCGTTAGAATTTTCCAGATATTGGTAAGCCTCTGTGCCGATCTCCGCTTCCGTGACCTGTCCGTTTGCAGCCACACCGGTGCCGTTGGTGGTGAAATCCATGAACACCCGGCGACCGGCGGCGATCTGGCGATACACGGCGATATCCACCCAAGAGGAACTGCTGCCTGCTGCGGAGTCGATGGATGCTAACTTCTCTGGTGAGAAGGGCCATTCGTAGCCTTTGCGGAAGACGGCGTGAGACAGGGTCACCGGATCTGGGAAGGTGTCAAAAAGAAACTCTCGCACGTCCGAGACGCCGTCTGCTGCGGTGGAGTAATACCGTGGTATCACCTGCTGATAGGAGCCGGACACATTCCAGCGAAATTTCAGGGACGCAAGCCCATATTGGAACTCTGTCATGTTCACACCCGTTGCCCCAGCGGCCAGAGCGGTTCCCAGTCCGCAGGTCTGGCTTTCGGGATAGACGGATTTGTGGTACAGCGATGAGGGACCACCCACTGCCCAGATCACCGCCGGAGACGCAAAGACTGCAATACCGGCCGGGTTGTCCGCAGTCACTTCCTTTTGGCTGATGCAGGAAATGCCGCAGGCCTGTCCGTTATTGGTCAAAATCTGCACGGCTCTGTACCCGTCAAACACCGTGACACCGGCGGCTCGTGCGGCGTGCTCCAGGGCTTCGGTCATTTTCTTGGAGGTCAGCGGTCCCAGCGAGGTGGCACGGCTTTTTTCATCGTGGTCGGTGCGATAGCCGGGGTATTCGCCGTATCGGTCGTGGGGAAAGGGAACGCCCAGTGCGATGAGCTTATAGAAGCCCAGCAGCGACCCACAGGCTTCGGTCAAGGCGATATCTCCGTGCATGGCGCCGCCGGACACATAGTCCTCTGCCATTTCCAGCGGCGAATCCGGATGCAGTGCGGTGGTGGACTGTTTATAATAGGTTTGCTTATCGGAGCCGGTGTTGCGGGAGGTACCCATCATGACCCCTTCCGTCACCAACACCACATTTGTACTGCCTTCTGTCAGAGCCGTATGGGCAGCGTTCCAGGCAGCGGCACCACTTCCCACCACGCAGAGTCCACAGGTATACACCGGCACACGCCAGGCATCCAGCGCCATTTTGTTTATATCCTTTTGGGTCATCGCAATCTCTCCCTGTCCCGTATTTTGCGGTTCTTCACCCATATGATACCACGTTTGCCGACAATTTACAAGGGCTTTCGAAAAGTTTTTTTGTTTTTTACCATCGGCGGATCTCCCCAAATGCTTTTGGCAACACCGCACAAAAACAGAATATATATATCGATATGACTTAGCGAGACGTACAGACTTTGTGGAGAGTGGTAAAGATTTACCAAAAAGAGAAAAACTCTGGTCAAAACGCTTGACATCGGAACCTCTGTGTTGTATAATAATGGTAAGAAGCCGCTTTGTCTCTATACCAAGGTGGGCTGATCCTATATGCGATTTCTTTGAGGAGGAAACTATGAAACTGAAGAAGACTCTGGCAGTGCTGTTGGCCGGTCTGATGCTGGTCGGTGGTGCTGCATCTGTGGCGGCCGATGCACCGGTGTATACCGATAAAGGCGTGGTCATGAGCTACGATGGCTACTACAAAAACGGCTGCTACTACCCTTATTACGGCGCTTACTATCCGTATTACTACGGCAACCCCTATTGCGGCGGTTATGAAAACGGGCACTTCTATAACTACCTGTATGATAGCTGCTGGATCAATGACAGTGCCAAGCTGGAAGCGTTCTGGAATCCCATCACCGGCCGGTATGACAACTGCAACTGCCTCTACTGCACCGGTCACGCTGACCTGTCCGGCTACTATTGGGTGAACGGCGTACAGTACTGCGCCAAGGATTATTATATCCACTATGCACCCCACACCGTGACCGCTACGAATGTTCCTTCTGTGGAATATTCCAAGGAAACCGGCGTTACCAAGTATGAAAGCTCCATTCCCTCCGGCGTGATCAAGAGATCCAAGACCACCACGGAAGAGAAGGAAAATGGTGTGGTCATCACCGACAGCGGCGTGACCGTGAAGAATCCGGCTCTGCTGGGCAGCTACAACAAGTACAAGACCCTTTGCGGTACCTACTATGCCTATGACAAGGTGGACCTGGGCACGTACTTCAACAAGAACACCGCCGCCATGCAGCTGATCGTGGGTGAGATTCAGACCTTTGGTACCGGCTTCAAGATGATCTCCTCCAACAGCAACGTGGTGAAGATCTACAACGACACCAACGGACAGAACATGAAGGCTGTTGGCATGGGCAATGCAGACGTATATCTGTACACCGCCGGTGGTGTGCCGTTTATGAAGCTGTCTGTATCTGTGACCAATGCGCTGTACGGTGGCTTCCACGATGAATATATGGACATTCAGGTTGGTTCCTGGAGACTGGATAAGGCTGGGGAATCTACTTCCGTAGTCGTAAAGGTAAGCGAAGACCGGAAGGACGATCCGGTGAAGCTGTCTGTGGTACAGGGCAACGGCTATATCAAGGACGGTATGCTGTACGCTACGGGCAACGGTCCCATCGTACTGAAGGCCTACAACACCAAGAACACCAACATCCAGGCGTATGCAATCGTATACGTTGGTCAGTATGTGGACGCTATTTATGACGGCTACTGGACCGTAAACGGCGGCAACATCTCCTGCAACTACTGGAATCCCAATCTGTGGAGTGGCAGCTACAAGATCAACGGCTGGGTACTGACCGACACCGGTTGCTATCTGCCTGTGATCTCCAAGGTGGAGACCACCACCGAAAAGCCCAACGGCGACAAGGTGACCACCACCACGACGGTTTACAGTGATGTATACGATCTGCTGTACGACAGCTGCTACGGCAACGTGGATACGCTGTATGCACTGCTGCTGAAGAACGGCAAGCTGAACGGCAGCTACGGCTCTCTGTACCAGGCTGCATTGCAGGAAATTCTGGAAGACATCGCCGAAGATCTGGCAAAACAGTACCACTGAGTGGGGATACTATTTAGCTGAGTAGTGGAGCGAACCACCCCACTCTGGAAAATTTCCCTGACGGAAAATTTTCCCTGAAGTTTTTGTAAAACGGATGTGTGGGGATACTATTTAGCTGAGTAGTGGAGCGAACCACCCCACTCTGGAAAATTT
>CAZUUA010000014.1:0-18308 GCA_964623635.1 uncultured Ruminococcus sp. | reverse complement strand
GACGGAAAATTTTCCCTGAAGTTTTTGTAAAACGGATGTGTGGGGATACTATTTAACTGAGTAGTGGAGCGAACTATACAATAAGTCAGATAGTAGATATGGCTTATAGAATACCGTATTCGATTTGGAGTACGGTATTCTTTTTTGTTTCATGATAGGCAAAAGAAAAAGATACCGTACCTTTTCGATGCGGTATCTTTATGTATGCTGCCTTAGTTCATTCTGTCGTAGTAGGTCTGCAGGGTCTTGTCCCGGTCGGTGGTGGCGGACTTCAGCTTGCTGTCGTACCAGGATGCAAAATCTTCGGTGTTGTTTTTTGCCATTTCCGCAAAGTGGCTGGCAAATGCACCGCCCATTGCGGTATTGTAATAGCCTAAGTCGAACACACGGTTGGCTACGATGATGTCCAGCATCTCGGCCGATTCTTCGTCACGGGAGTCACGGGTCTTCAGCGCCACATCATAATAGGACGGGATCACGTATTCTCTGCCCAGGATCGCCAGCGTTTCGATGACCAGCGAGGTCTTATCCGGGTCAGAGACGGTGATTGGGATCGTGAACATATTTGTGCCGGCGTCCACGTTGGCTACGTAATCGTCCGTTTCTTCCAGCTTCGGCCACGGCAGGATACCGAAATTCTGCTCCATTTCCCGCAGGGTCAGCACCAGGAACACGTTTACGTCCGTGAACAGCGAATGACCTTCCCGGAAAAATTCGGTGGGAGTGCAGTCGAAGGAGTTGTCGGACTTGGCATCCAGCAGAGAATAATCGGCGTTGAGCAGCTTGAAGTATTTCTCAAACATGGTCAGCGAACGTTCGTTGTATACGCCAAATTCGTAGTTCTCCGAACCCTTGGCAATGACACGTGCGCCGGAGGAATAGAAGGCTTGGATGGGACCGATCCAATAGAAGGTGGCGTACCCGTACAGGTCGTCCTCGGTCATGGTGCCGTCGCCGTTCAGGTCACGAGAATAGGCCTCTGCCATCTTGACGAATTCATCAAAGGTCCACTTGCCATCTTTTACCATTTCATACGGATATGCTACACCGTTTTCGTCAAAGTAATCCTTGTTGAACAGCATGGCGTTGGCGGCACCTACGGCCTGGTGGCTGATGTCACCGATGCAGCAGAACAGACCGCCGGGCATCTGGAAGCTCTCCACCGCATCCTTGTCCCAATAGCTCTGGGTCAGATCCACGTATTTGAGTTCGTTCCAGTCCAGTACCAGTCCTTCGTTGGCGTAAACATGGGCCACACGAGGATGGGGCACCACCAGGTCATAGGCATCTTCACCGGCTAAGATCAGTGGCTTGGCGTCGGTCTCGTAGTTGTGGTGGGACGACGGATTGTAGGTGATGGAAATGTTGTACCGCTCTTCCGTGGTGGAGTTGCGCTTGAATACGGCGTCGTTGACGGTCTCGCCGGTCAATTCTTCTGCGATCTGGTCACCGATCCAGTCGTCGGAATTCCGGATCAGCATCCGAAATTCGTAGCCTTCCAGATCCATGGTGGGCAGGTTTGCCAAAGGATCGATGGTTTCGGTTTCGGTGGGTGTGGTGTCGGCGTTCGCTGTGGTGTCCCTGGTGTCGGTCGTATCGGTGCTGCCACAGGACGCAAGGGGCAGTGTTATGAGCAGTGCCATGAGTAGGCAGAGCAGCTTGGTCTTGCGTTGCATACTATATCCTCGATTCAATTTTTTTATACTATACACCATATCTCGGAGAAATACAAGGGGGTTTGGCAAAAAACATAAAAATAGCGAAAACGGTCACGCTTGCAGAAAGAGGGTCACATTCTTCCCTCGTACGCTTCCAGGGTCTCCTGCTTCTTGGCTTCGGAAGCTTTGAGCTTGCTGTCGTACCAGGACGTGAAGTCACGGTTTTTCTGGCCGCTCAGATCTGCAAAGTGGCTGGCATATCCACCACCCAATTCTTCGTTGTAATAGCCTAAGTCAAATACTCGGTTGGCAAGGATGATGTCCAGCATCTCGGCAGATTCGGTGTCACGGGAGTCACGGGTCTTCAGCGCCACATCATAGTAGGCCGGCACCACGTATTTGCTGCCCAGGATCGCCAAGGTCTCTACCACCAGCGAAGTCCGATCCATGTCCGTCACCGTGATGGGTACAAAGAACAGGTTCGTGCCGGCGTCCACGTTGGACCAGTACTCGTCGGTCTCAAACAGCTTCGGCCACGGAATGATCCCAAAGTTGGCGTCCATCTCCCGCATATTCAGTACCGACGTGATGTTTACATCGATGAACATAGCCTTTTCTTCGGGGAACATTTTGATCGGTTCACAGTCGATGGACTGGGTGGACTTGGAATCGAAATAGGTGTAAGGCGCATCCAGCATATCGAAGTATTTCTCGAACATGGTCAGCGAGCGCTCGTTGTATACGGAGAATTCGTAGGTCTTGGAGCCCTTCTCGATGACACGTGCGCCGGAGGAATAGAATGCCTGAATGGGGCCGATCCACAGGTATGTGGCATAGCCGTACAGATCCTTGTCGGTGAATTCGCCGTCCCCATCCAGATCCTGAGAATAGGTCTCCACCATGCTGATGAAGTCGTCCAGCAGCCACTTGCCTTCCTTCACTGTTTCGTACGGATAGGCAAGACCGTTGTCGTCAAAAATATCCTTGTTGAACAGCATGGCGTTGGTGGCACCGATGGATTCGTGGCTGATGTCACCGATCATGCAGAACAGACCGCCGGGCATTTGGAAGCTTTCCTTGGCATCCTGATCCCAATAGTCCTTGTTCAGATCCACATAGGTCATGTCATTCCAGTTCCGGGCCAGTCCTTGATTGGCGTACCGGTGCACGTTCCGGGGATGGTTGATGATCAGGTCGTAGGCATCGTCACCGGCCTGGATCGTTGCCTTGGCGTCCATGTCTCCGTTGGCGCTGGAGGAACGGGTGTGGGTGATCACGATGTTGTAGCGATCCATGGTCTCGGAGTTGCGCTTGTACACAGCATCGTTCACCACTTCACCGGTCATCTCTTCGGCCACCTGGTCTGCCACCCACTTGTCGTCGTTACGCAGCTGCATCCGGAAGTCGTAGCCTTCGTAGTCGGTGTTGGGCAGGTGTGCCAGCGGATCGGTGGTCTCCGTTTCGGTAGGCGTGGTATCGGCATTTGCGGTGGTGTCACCGGTGTTGTCGGTGGTTCCTGTGTTTCCACAAGAGGAAAGAGGCATGGTCATGAGCAGTGCCATAAGCAGGCAAAGAAAACGGGTTTTGGATTTCATGGTGGTACGTTCCTTTCACGTGAAGCTGCCATAGCGGTACGTTGGCCACAGAGTAGCCCTGCTATGATATAGATACAACTATGGCGATTATACATGGTCAGTATAGCACAGTTTCCGCCTCCTGTCAAGAGCAAATTCGGCATTTTTGCTAATGTTGCAGAAAAACTTTGGCGAAACCGGCGTGTACCTCTTTCCAAATGCCCACGGTTGTGGTATAATGTGTATGGAGAAAAAGCAGTTCGCCTTATGCAGAAGCTGCGATATATCCTAATACATGAATATTTCATATGGAGGTCAATCCTATGCATACATCCAAATGGATCACCTGCCCCGGCTTTGCCTACTCGGATACAAAGCTGTACAATTTCAAAAAGACCTTTGCTCTGTCCGACGCACCGGGGACGGCTGTGCTGCACATTTCGGCAGAAGCCCGATACAAGCTGTTTGTCAACGGACAGAGAGTGGCGGTGGGTCCCTGCCGTTCGTCTGCGGAAGAAAAATACTACGACACCATCGACATCGCACCCTACCTGCACGAAGGCGAAAACCAGCTCTATTGCCAGGTGCTGCAGCTGTGCGACAACGAAGACATGACGGCGTCTCGCTTCCTCTATGCCGTGCGCCGTACGGGAAACCTGGCTCTGGCCGTGAAGCTGACCTGCACCATGCCCGACGGCTCTGCGACCAGCTTGATCACCGACGAAAGCTGGGACGTATGTGTGTCACCCACTGCCACCTTTCCGGTACGCCGTGGGGATATGTGTGCGTGCACCATGGAGGAGACCTACACGCCTGGGGAAGCAGTATGGCAAAAAGCGGTAGTGCTCCGGGACGTCCACTGCGACCGAGACACGCCCTATCTGTACGGCATCGTCAACGATCTGTTCCTGGTACCGCGTCCCATTCCCATGCTGCGGCAGAACGATGTGACCCCGGCGGACGGTATGGACGAAGACGGCTACATCATCTTGGATCACCTGACCATTGGCTTCCCGGACTTTACCTTTACCGGATGCGGCAGGGTGCTCATTCGCTATGCCGAATCCTTTGGTGATGGCGGTGCCAAGGGTGACCGACTGGATCGATCCAAGGGCATGACCGGTGCGACAGACCTGGTGACTGTGGACGGAGAGACCCACTTTGAGCCCTTCTGGTTCCGCACCTGTCGGATCCTTCGGTTGGAGATCGAAGGGGACGTGCAGCTGACCGGGTTCCACTTCACCGAGGCTGGTTATCCTCTGGACGTGCCGGAGAATTGCGACTTTGGCAGCGAGACCGACAATGCCCTGTGGCGTATCTCTGTGAACACCCTGCAGCGGTGCATGGTGGAATCCTACACGGACTGCCCCTTCTACGAACAGCTGCAGTACGATATGGACACCTCCATGCAGATGCTGTTCCACTATCAGCTGACGAACGATGACAAGCTGGCACGGAAGGCCATCCACGACTTCCGTTTGTCACAGAGAGCCGACGGTCTGATGCACAGCCGGTATCCTTCTGTGGAGATCCAGTACATTCCCACCTTCTGCTTCTATTATATCTTTATGGTGGCAGAGCATTACAAGCGGTTTGGGGACAAGGCGCTGGTTCGGGAAAACCTCCGGGGCATCGATGGGGTGCTGGAATGGTTCGATCACCAAATGGACGAATGCGGTCTGCTGCACAACACCCTGTATTGGGACTTTGTAGACTGGTCTGCACCCTGGATGGCCACCCGTGGAGAACCGTACATTGGCGATGATCACTCCGGCAGTAGTAACTCCGGAGTGCGCAAGATCGTGACCATTCACAGTGCCATGTACGTATTCGCCCTGCGGCAGGCGGCGGAGCTGTTTGCTGTTTGTGGACGTAACTGCACGGCTGCGGAATATCGTGCCAGAGCCGACGAGATCGCAGGTGTGATCGAAGAAAAAGCATGGCATGAAGACAAGGGTCTGTATGCGGACGACCTGGCCGGGAACTACTACAGCCAGCATATGCAGGTGTGGTGTGTGCTGTCCGACATTGCCACCGGAGACAAGGCTCACCGGATCATGGAAAACGCACTGCCTCTGGAAGCTGCCTGCACCCAGGCCTATGGCTACCTGTACTTCCGGGCACTGGAAAAAGCTGGGCTGTACGACAAGACGGAGATCATGATGGACAAGCTCAGAGCGTTGCCTGCCCTGCACTGCACCACCATTCCGGAGACGCCGGACGCACCTCGCAGCGACTGCCATGCTTGGGGTGCCGTTGCCATCTATGAATTTGCAGCAGTGGTATTGGGTGTGCGCACCATGTCGGCTGCCGACAAGAAGATCCGCATCCAGCCCCGCATTGCTGGCAGAGACCACGCCAAGGGTTCTGTTGCGGTGGTCGGCGGCATGGTGACAGTGGATTGGAAGGTCGAGGATGGTTGGTTCAAGATGCACGTGATCGCACCTCGTGGCCTGAATCAGGAGATCGTCCTGCCCAACGGTGCCGTCATGCACACGGATCTGGACAGAGCTGTGTACACCTGCAAGCTGTAAAATAAGCATAAAGAAAAACCGTTCGTTTCCCAAAAGGATACGAGCGGTTTTTTGTGGTGATTTGGAGGCTTACGGTCTGTCCACGGTGGCCATATTCTTCTCGGCATCGTACCCCACTTCCAAGCCGTATGCATCTGCCAGGGCTCGGAGCGGTGCGTAGGTGGTGCCGTTGTACACAAAGGTCATGACGTCCTTGCCGGTTGCATCCTTGGGCTGGAATTCTTTTCCGTTTACCAATATTTTAATGGATGGGTCTACCGATATTTTCAGCAGTCCACCGGCGGCTAAGCTCTGCAGCGTCAGGAGAAACAACAGAACCACAGACACGGCCGTCACAAGAATTTTTTTCATGGGTATACCTATTGGCTTAGTTATTAGCTTAGTTATCTGCTTAGTTATCGATGATATTCTGGAAATCCCACTCGGACAGAATGTAGATCAGGTAGTCCGGGTCGTTTTTCTTGATCTGGGCATAGTTGAAGGCGTAGGAGAAGGACGGCAGAATGAACGCCTTGTCGCTTCTGTCCACCATCAGCTCATACAGATAGGAGCCGTAGGAGTTGCGCATGACCATGATGTCCGGCAGGTTTTCCCGATGGGTGTTGTAGGTGCCGCCGTTCTGGATCTCACCGGAGAACGCCGGGTACGCCACCGACCAGCCTTTTTCGGGATACCGGGTGATGGCACGCACCGCAGGATGGTCAAAGGTGCCGAATCGCTCGAAGGTGTATTCGTAGATCAGCCCACCTTGGTCAATGTCAAAGTACCAGGGCATATCGCCGCGGGTGTAATAGCTCCATTTCCACTCGAACTGATCAAAGGTCTTGGGAGCGGCATCCGGGTATCGGTCGGAGATGTAGTCGTACAGATCCACATAGGCCAGATAGGCAGCGTAGTCCGTCCAGTGGCTGTCGTAGTTGAAGTATAAGGGCAGGGCATCGTTTTTGCGTTCGGAGAAAGTACTGCGCATATCCACCACCTTGGCGCCGGCTTCGGTCAGGGCAGCGGCCAATTGGTCAAACCGACTTTCGCCTTCGCCGGGTGTGGCAACCTCTTCCGGCACCAATTCCGGATACATGGTCATGGACGCAGGCACCAACAGGAAGATCATCTCACAGCCGTCGCCCACCGTCTTCAGCTTCTCGACACGCTCCGCATACCGTTTGGTCACGTTTGCCATAAGCTCGTCCGACATACGGTTGGTGTGGGTGAAGTCCGGGATCATCTTGTAGTAGAAGCCCTGGTTTTCGTAGCCGATCCATACACCCCAGTCTTCGCCGTAATCCGGCAGGGAAGCTTCTCCTTCCCAATGGATGCTGTCTCCGACCTGGGCATTGTTTGCTTTTTGTAGTACGTCCAGAGACATGGAAAGATCGGGACTGAGCACACGCATGGCAAAGTTGCCGCCTTCGGATACCACAGAGAAGGTGCCTTCTTCGTTCGTGATATAAACCGTTGTACCTACCGCGCATTCCCCATAGACCACACAATAGTCCCCATCGGAGAAAGCGGCACCCAAAACCTTCAGCTCCCGGTTTTCGATGTCCGGATCATAGACGTCCGGCACCTTGGCTGGGGCAGAGTAAGGCGTGTAGTCCGTGATGGGCACCTCTTCCACGGGACCTTTTGTCTCAATGGGCTCGGTCTCCGGCGCCTTGGTCTCCACCTTTTTGGTGCTTCTGCCTTCGATCATGGCTTGCTTTTTGGATTCGGCTTCGGCATTTTTGGACTCCTGGGTCTTGGCATCGGAGAGCTTCAGCTGCTCCAGTGCCTGTTCTCTGTCCACGGAGATCCCCTTTTTTCCACAAGCCACAGCCAAAGGCATACAGCAGACCAACGCTAAGAACAAGGTGATCAATCGATGTTGTGTATTCATGATGATTAAAATTCCTTTTGTTGTATTTGATCCATATTGGAAATACTATGTGTATGATCCAACTTAGTTGACCGCTGCCAGGTTGTTGTTTTCGATCAGGTTGGCCCAGTTGTAGACCACCAGCACCCGGTCGCAGTCGTATTCTGCTGTGTAGTCCGAGATGTTCGAGACCTTTGCCGCCAAGTTGATGATCACAATGTCAAAGTGTTGGCAAAGGTAGGGCACCAGCGTGTTGGCAAAGGAGTCCTTCACGATCAGCAGCCGTGGCCGTCCCGTGCTGCCATCGCCTAAGAATACCGTCTGTTCGTTGTGGGTACCGGAAAGGAATGCGGCATATTTGTCCTTCTGGGTCAGGTAGTCTCTGTCCAGCCAGCCGGTGTAGGTCTTGTACGCCTCCTTCACGGACGTAGGCTTGCCGTCTTCACCCTTCACCTGCTTCGTGGAAAGACAGGACGTGGTAAACTGATCTTCGTTGCCCACCGTCCAGACCTCCAGGGTCTCCGGCTCTACAAACTTGTAGCCACCCTTCGACCAAGTCGTGCCGTAGAAATCCTCTACTTTTTCCACTGTAAAGCTGTCCATGGGCAGAATATCGTCCGACATTCCAAAGGCGTCCATGATCTCCCGGTACGCCAGATATGCACCATAGGCCGTCCAGTGGTGGTCGGTGCGCAGATATACCGGCTCTCCGGCGTCATATTTCTCCTGCATCAGTGGCAACAGATCGATGTAATTCGCTTCCGGCGCTATGGCTTTGGCGATCTGGTCATGCAGGGCATCGCTGATCTCCGTAGGGTACGAAAAGGCAGAGGACGCTACGTCAATGGTTCGTGGCGGCAGGATCGTGGTCACCGGTACCGTGGCAGCCTTGGCGTAGGCGTTGAGCCCCTCGATGGACTGGGTCACCGTGTCCGCATAGTAATAGTCCATGTCCGCCACCCGTTCCAGCCGGCTTTTGTAGATCGTGAACAGACGCACTGCCAGTTGGTCGTTTTCACCCAGCAGTACACCGTTGTTTTCCGCTTTTCCCTGCGCCAGTTCCACCACACTCTTGACACCTACCAGGGAGTTGCGTGCCGGGAACTGGTCGGCGAAGTATTCGTTGATCTTGGACGAGAAGCTGCCGTCCACCAAAGCTTCCCAGGAGAATTTCGGGAAGGTGGTCAGCGTGCGGTTTTCTTCCTCGGAGAAATTACTGTCCGGCACCGCTACAAAGGCGATGGCAAAGGCAAAGAGAATGCAGGCAAACAATGCCGACGTCGCAATATTGATGATTCTTTGAAATTTCATATGCCTGCCTCCTTAGAAAATAAAGTACAAGAACGGACTGAAGGTGGAGTCTACCAGGTACGCCACGCAGATCATGAATATGGCAAAGGTGAGTACCGTGGTCACCACAGCCATGGTCTTGGCACGGACAGAGGTCACAGGCTCATCCATGACCACCGGTTCCTCGGTACCGTCTTCCCGGATGGCGCCAATGCGGATCCAGTCCACGGTGCAGAGCTTGTCCCACAGCTTCTTGGGCAGTGGCGTTGAACCAACAGCAGCGATGAGCAGCAGCGGCAGACTGTGCAAAATCTGGTATCCCACGGTGGGTGTACAGAAGGCGGAGGTGCCAATGCCAAAGAGAGACCCGAAGCAGTTCAGACCGGCAGCGGCATCGGTGTAGGAGAAGATGATCCAGCCGAAGCCGATGAGGAGCAGTGCATAGAGATGCTGCACCACGGCCGGGGTCTTTTTCAAGGCTTTGAGCAGGAAGGTTTTTTCTATCATTAATATAATACCAAAATACACGCCCCAGAGGATGTAGTTCCAGCTGGCACCGTGCCAGAAGCCGGTCAGGAACCAAACGATGGCGATATTTCGGTATTGCTTCAGCTTGCCGACCCGGTTGCCGCCCAAGGGAATGTACACGTACTCCTTAAACCAGGTGCCCAGGGACATATGCCAGCGGCGCCAGAATTCGGTGATGGATTTGGAAATATAAGGGTAGTTGAAGTTTTCCAAGAACCGGAAGCCGATCATACGACCCAGACCGATGGCCATATCGGAGTAGCCGGAGAAGTCGTAATAAATGTGCAGGGTGTAGAAGATCATGACCATCCAGGCACCGGCGCTGGTGTCTGCCAAAGCGTCGGTAGCCTTGAAATATTCGTAGTACGCAGCGCAGGCGTCGCCAATGAGGATCTTTTTGGCAAGGCCGATGACGAAGCGTCTGGTACCGGAGCCGAACAGGTCGATGGTCTCCTTCCGGAGCATGAGCTGGTCGTCCACGTCCCGGTAGCGGACGATGGGACCGGCGATGAGCTGGGGGAACAGTGTAACATAGGTACCGAAGGCAACGAAGTTTTTCTGCACGTCGGTCTCGCCACGGTACAGGTCGATGGTGTACGACATGATCTGGAAGGTGTAAAAGGAGATACCGATGGGCAGCTTCAAGCCTTCGATGGGAGCGATGGCGTCTGTGAGAAAGGGCAAGAGCCGCAGGTTTTCAATAAAGAAGTTGCAATATTTGAAGAACAACAGCGATGCCAAATTGGCACACAGCGACAGGGTCATGAACAGTCTTGCCCTTTTGATATTGCTCTCTCGATATTTAGCGATAAAGAAACCGAATATGTAAGCTTCCAAAATGGATGCCAGCATAACGATGATATACAGCGGTTCGCCCCATCCGTAGAACAGCATACTGACAATGAACAGCACCCAGTTCCGGTACCGCATATTGGGTATGATGTAATACAAAAACAGGGTCACCGCCAGGTATGCGAACAGGAATAATAGCGATGAAAATACCATGGATCTTGCTCCTTTTTCTTGCGTTTTTCGTGATGGGGTTCGAAGATATCGTAGTACGAGGTCACGTTCGTGATCCAAGACGTTCGGGAAGGAGATGCGCACAACATTCCCGGATATGGGGACTTTGCAAATTGAGAAATTAGGCAACCAAACAAGCTGAAGATTAGAAATAAGAAGCCACTATATGGGTGTCGCTATAGAATCGATTTGGTACGTAGAATGTGTGGGTCACCCTACCACTTGACTAAACTAATAATTTGGTGTTCATCATCCCACCATCGAACGTCCACGATCATGCCTCATTGGTGTCGGTTTGGTTGCCCATCGTGACTTCTTAATTCTGCCCCACACCTGTGTGGTGTCTGCCTTCTACCTTCTTACTTCCCAATGGCGGTCTCGATATCCTTGGTGATGGCGTCCACGTCGTAGGAGATCACGTAGTACACATAGTCCCCGTGCTTGGCGATGGTGGCGGAACCCAGTGTGGCTACGTCCATGTCCGGATAGCCGGAGTCGGCTTTGGCGATCTTGTCATCGATCCGGCTCTGGAAATACTGCATCAGCGTATCGCTATAGGTGGTGTCGTTCATCTTGAACAGGCCCACGTCGATGAATACATTGGGGTTCGATTCGTCTATATACACGCAATATTCGTCCACTTTGGAGAAATCCGGCACGTCCACGGCATCGCCGTAGTAGCCCATGATCAGGTCATCGTCCAGGTATTCGCCCAGCTCGGTAGACGAGGAGGCGAACACGAACCCATCGGTCAGGCTATAGTCGGCCACCACGGTCTGGATCACTTCGTCCACGTTTACGTCTACAGTTGTGGTATTGTCAGCTGTAGTATCGCCACCGCAACCGGTCAGTGCAGATGTCAGCAGAGCTGTCAAAAGAATAGTCGTTAAAAGTGTTTTCTTCATAAAAACCTCGCAAAAAATAGAATGTGAAAATAGCCTATAACTATTATACACAAAGGTTCGGCTTTTGTCAATATTGATGTGCCCGGAAATTGATATTTTGTGGTAAAATTTTGTCCGCAGCGATAGTTGGTTGTAGGTAACAAATAGCTGTTCCGGTTATCGGTAGTTGTCCAGAATGGTGCAGAGTGTATTGCGCACGTTTTCCACCTTGGCGGCAAAATCGGGTTCGGCTGGGATATGGGACAGGTGTGGATGATCCTGCCAAGCGGCGTAGGCATTGTCGGCGGTGGTCAGCACCTCGGCGCGAGAGGATTCCAGGCGATGGGCATTTCCGGCGTACACGTCAAAATCCAGGTCAGGCAGCGTGGCAGCGGAGTCCAGATAGAGCACGGCCTGGTAGCGATTCAGCAGACGTTTTCGGGAATAGTCGAAGCTATGGCAGATGGTAGTGAAGGTCTCTTCCCGGATATAGGCACCGCCGTCGCAAAGACCCCGGTCGCAGAGCAGTACCACAGGCAGGCCGATTTTCTTGGCGGTAGGCAGCATGGCACGGAAGGCATGGTTTTCGTTTTGGAGCTGGTGCCGGAACACAGCGTGTTGGAAAGCGGTCTGGCCGATGCGGTCGGGTGTGATGCCGTGGGAAAGCAGCTGTGTAGCGCATTCCGGCACGATGACGATGGGGAAGTCCATGAAGGTATTGTGAGGCAATATTTCGTCAGCGAGCGTATCCAGGACGCAGCTTTTTCCGGCAGCCGCACCACCGGTGAGCACGATACGGACGACACGACGCAGAGGGGTTTGTGGCAGGTTTGGCATATGAGGGATCTCCTTTGCTATATAGAAGAGAATGGGATACAACACCATAATGATACGCCATGCACGAGCGAATGTCAAGAGGGCTTTTGGGGTTTTTTCAATTTTGCAGTCCAAGACGCACGGAAGGAGAGACGTGGCATTTGTAAAAGCACACGCACTGCGTGGAGCGTGGTGTGGGCAAAACTTTTGAACTCTACACCAATATCGTTGGTTGCGGGCAAGGCGTTTCCGATCTGATACCAGTGGTAAGGCTTCGGGACATTCTGCTTGCCATCCTCTTTCTTTCCGGCAAATCAAAAAAATCCCCAAAAACCTATTGCATGGCTGTCGGGTTTGTGCTATAATATAGGTGACGATGGAGAATTTATTCCCAAATTTTACCAAAAAAGGTGGTAGCATTATGCGTGAACTTCGTGTATTTTCCTTTAATATTTGGACGGATGGACGTGCGGATGGTGGAGCATCTTCGGGCAATCCCCGGTGCTTTGCAGTCCGTCGGGAGCTGATCAAGAAGAATCTGCCGCTCTATGACCCGGACATTGTCGGCTTCCAGGAGACCATGCCTGCCCAGCGTCAGTGGCTGATCGACACGTTTACGGATTATCAGGTGTGCGGTATTGGACGGGACCACGATCTGCAGGGTGAAAGCAATGTGGTGATGTTCAAGAAGGACAAATTTGATCTGGTGAATCTGGACACGTTCTGGCTGTCTGACACACCCCACAAGCCCGGTACACGGTTCTGCACGGACCAGTCTGCTTGCCCTCGTATCTGCACGGTGGTGACACTGCGGCGCAAGGAAGACGGCAAGCTGTTCCGGCACTACAACACGCATCTGGATCATGTAGGACAGATCGCACAGGCCCAGGGGATCACGATGATCCTGAACCGGATGGCGGCGGATTATGAAGCGTGGCCGATGCCGGTGATCCTGACCGGGGACATGAACGTAACACCGGACAATGTGGTGTACAAATCTATCGTATCCTTCAACGGTTTGGGTACGGCACTGGAAGACAAGACGGCAGAGATCCCGTTCTCCTTCCACAATTTCGACCCGGAGAAGACCCACATCAAGATCGACTATGTGTTCTCTACGCTGCCCTGTGACACGACCAAGTCGGTAGCCATCACGGACACGAACGAAGACGGCGTGACCATGACCGACCACTACCCGGTTGGCGCAGTACTGGAGCTGTAAAATCAAAAACAAGAAATGGATGTAGAACTTATATAAGCTCTGCATCCATTTTTCGTTTCTAGGGCGCCACCGCACAATTCTGATGATGCAGATGCGTCGGCAGATTTTTCGTCAGACAAAACAAATTCACCGCAGGCTTACACTCGTAAGGCAAGGTGGATTTGTGAAGTATGACGGGAAAGATGCAAGCAGATGTGCCATCAAGGCGTTAGCCGTGAATTGTGCGGTGGTGCCCTAGCTTTTTTTCTACATTTTATCGAATCACGGAGCCGAAGTCGGTGTGCTGACGCCAACGCCAATCCTGACCACGCCAAATGATCGAGTACTTCCCATGATCCGACTGCTGGGCGCACTTCAGGATCACCACGTTTTCGCCTTGGTGCAGGTTCACTGCAAAGTGCATATTTTCCAGCGTCCACCATTTGGTCTTGTCACTTTCCCCAACCTTGGTGCCGTTGATCCACAGTGCGAACGGTGCTGTGTGTCCGACTGCCACTTCCACTGCACAATCCGCAGGGCAGATCAGCTTCCGGACGAAATAGTCTACGTGGGCGCCTTCGTAGGGCTGCACCTTGGCTGTGTCGAACTGATCCTCCGGCATGGCGACTGCTTCCGGCAAAAAGGCTGCCATATGCACCTTGCTCTCGGCGGCAGGCTTTACGGCAAGGAACGGCTCTGTCTCGTCGGCAAAGGCGTGGTGAATGTCTGCAACGCCACCCAGATGGAATTCTCTGGTCACGTCATAGCCGTTTTCGCCGTCCTCGATGGGCAGGAACGCACCGTAGTGCTTTTCCGGCGGCACGTGGGATATATCCTTGTTGTTGGCAAGAAACGGACCGTAGTGGGTCCACAGGTCTCGTCCGGCCAGACCGAAGTTGTCTTCCACGGTACCAAAGCTGCCTGTGATCTTTACTTCGAAAATATTCTTCTGCCACAAAATTTCCGTCTCGGGCTTTACCCAAGCACGACAAGCCAGCTTCACCACTTCACCCGGCGTCATGGTCAGGGAAAGCTTGGTGGGTGTGACGGCAATTCCGCCCGGTGCTGTGAGGGTGATCTCTACGTCCTCGGTGTTCTTCAGGTGGCTGGTCAGGCACAGCATAAATTCGGAATCGGCAAGCGGAGAGATGGTGGGGTCTTCCTCCATGTTGGGGTCGATGCGATATTCTGCCCGCACTTCCACCAGCGGTGTACGGTCGTCTGTGGGAATGGGATGCTCAACAGTCGGTGCACCGGTGATCGGTACCACGTCATCGAAGCGCGTGTTCTGCAGTCCTATGAGGCACACGTCACGAGCCAGATCGGCGATGGTGCCGGTTTTCCGTCGGGTGCCCACTTCGATGTTCAGCCCGGTATCGGTAAAGCCGTCCTGACCAAGCAGCCAGTTTGCACCACGGACGATACCCAAAATGGAAGCAGCGGTGGCACAAATGCAGTCGGTATCGTAGCCACAGGCCAGACCCAGCCGGATGGTCTCACGTAGGTCTTCCTTGCCGAACAGCAGTGTCAGCAGCGTAAAGCCCACGTTCTGGTACATATTGGTACAGTCTGCATGGCCGTAGTGGCGCAGGATCAGGCCCCGAACCATTTGCCATGCATACCCTTGATCGAACCAGGCGATGGTATCACGGATCATATGAGAAAGCTTGGTACCCTGTGGGATAACGGTTCTTGCGGTCTCGATGGCGCCACGGATGTCGTCGGAGAAAAAGAGCTCACTTTCGATGGTGGACAGGAACATTTCGGCGTCGATAGAATCCCGTTCGTGGTCCAAGGAGCCGTCCATTTCCACATACATCTGCCGGGTCTTGTCCGCACCGGGGAACAGGCAAGCCCAGATCTCCGACCGGATGGGACAGCCCATACCATTTTTGTAATAACGATTGTTATACTTCCCGGACAGTGGCGGATAGATGCCCTTGGCGTAGCTGGTCTGGAAGTAGGCATACTCGCCGGGGCCGTAGGGGACTTTGTGGTAGAACTCGTGTGCCAGGTCTCTTGCGGTGATGGAATAGCCCTTGTCCTCGATCAGCTCAAGCCACAAAATTTGCAGGTCCAAGTCGTCGTTGGGCAGACACATATGGAGCAGCGATTCGTCAAGCGGATAATCCAGCAGCTCCTTGCGACCCTCTGCAGGTCCACCGGCCGTCCCACCGATGCACTTCCCTAAGAAGCACCCATAGACTTTGTCGTAGTATGTTTCCCACGTGAGTGTTTGTTTCATAAAGTTATACCTCAATTGCTGAAAAGGCAGAAGTCAGATGTCAGGGGTCAGATACAGCTTCCATAGCACACGGTTGATCACGTTTGACCTCTGCTGCACACTTGTATGACCTCTGATTTCTGACTTCTACCTTCTTATTTCTAACTTACCGCTTCAGAGCTGCCGCTGCGTCTGGATTTTCCTTTTCCAACCGTGCCAGCAGTTCTGCCGATTTCTTTTTCTTCCGCAGCACCGGCACGATCACCAGGGCAGCGATCCCCAATATGGCGACCACCAAGCACACGTAGTCCACCACGCCGTTGACGTTCTCCCCAAAGATGACAGACGGACGCACACGCTTGGCGGTGGATTTGCCGGCGAGCTGCATCTGGTCTGCGTATTCGTCAATAGCGGTCCCGGCAGAGGTAAGAGCGATATCCTTGATGGTGAGATTCTTGCCGGAGAGAGCAGGTTTCTGGGCGGTGATATCCAGGTTTACGCCTTCTACGTTCAGGATATGGGAAGCGGTCACGGCGTTATTGGCGGTGAAGGAGCCGCCCAGCAGGTTCACGATCCGACCGGATACGGCAGCGCCGTCTTCGTTATCCGTGGAGACCTGCATCGTTCCATTGACGAAAGAGAAGTCGGCTGCATTGGAGAAGACGCCATAATCTCCGGCGTGGATCTCATACGAACCATCCAGAAGGCGCACCTTTTGCGTGCCATCCTCGGCATAGATATAGAATCCGATCTCGCCGGCTTCCAGGGTCAGTGAGCCGCTTCCCTTGAAGGTGACGGTACCGGCAGCAGACATGGCATACCGGCTGGCTTTGATGTAGTTGTCACCTTTGAGGATAACGGTACAATTCTTGGGCAGTCTAAGACCGTAATCGGCGGTAGTATCGATATAGACGCCGTCCAGGGTGAGAATATCGTACCGGTTCTGCCAGGAATAGCCGTGGCCTTCCATATTCTTGTTGGCCTGTGCGATATTGACGGTTTCGGTGATGGTGACACCGCCGGATGCAGCACCAACAGCTATGCACAGGAGGCACGCTACGCACGCCACACACAGGCACACCAGCACCCATCCGTTTCTCTTTCGTTTGTTCATGATTTTGGTTTTCTCCTTTTTTGTTTTCTCAATTTACAGGATTCATGCAAAGGGCAGGTATGTGCTTCCTTAACGAAGGTACTGCAGTTTCTTATTTCTGACCTCTGACTTCTATTCGCTTCTCTATTCTACCACACCAACGGCAAAATTGCAACGGGTACTCGAAAATTTTCGTCCATGCATCACCGGATCATCACTTCGATCACGTATGCGCCACGCAGTACCAGAGCGTCGGCCAAACCCAGGGCATAGATGTACCCGGCAAGCGGCAGCTCACTTGTCGTTGATGTGGCGCCAAAAAATCCTGCCACAGCGAACAATACGATGGTGCAAGCAAGCCCAAAAAGGGAACGGAGCCTACGCCAAGCATTGGAGCCGTAGCGTTTCACCCATTTGGCAGACAGGGCAGACAGGCACGTGATGGCGCAGCAGACCAGCAGAGCAGGCAGCGCATATTGGAGGTAGGTGGACACGCAGTCCCACGCCCAGGATGCGAAGGCTTCCCGGAAGGTCGAGAGAAATCCACGGAGGATAAGCAGCAAAATAGGATGTGCAAGGACACCGATACCGCACAGGGAAGCCTCGGTGATGGTGAGCCATTTCCTTGGTTTTTGCCATTCCAGCACAGTGAGGAAGACAAGTGCGATAAATAGTGTTATGCAAAGAGCAAGATACATAATATATTCTAAGACAAGAAACGTTTAGCCTTCGATCAGGATATCGTCAAGCTTCCGTTTGGGTACGAAGTGGAGGTTATGGTCGTCCCGATAATAGGCAACGTTGGCTGGGTCTTTAGGTTCACAAAGGAACACCAATTCATCCGGCTTTCCCAAAGCGACCAGCAGTACAGGCACATATTTTTCGGGGATCCGCAGCATTTCGCCGACCCGATCTCGGTTGAAGGCACCGATCATGCAGCCGCCGTAGCCAGCTTCGGTAGCGGAGAGGAGCAGTGTCATAACGGCGATACCCACATCGGTGGCAGAGGAATTGGGGTTTTCCCGGACGGAAGTATCGTGGCAGATCACCACAAAGGCAGACGGGTGATGACCCTCCGGCGGCAAGTGGATATCCGGCAGCAGCCCGGCCCAAGCGGTCAGAGGCAGCAGCTTTTCTACGGCATCTTTCCCCTCGACAAGACGATATTTCAAAGGCTGTGCATTGACGGCAGAAGGAGTGAGACGGGCATTATCGACCCAATCCAGGAGCAATTCGTGTGAGACGGGAAAATTTTCATTGAAGCTTCGGTAGCTGCGATTCTCCAGCACAAGATCACGGAACATAGTTGAAATCCTTTCGGTGGTTGTTTTTAACTACAATATATGATACCCCACAAACGGGGAATTGTCAAGAGGGTTTTGTGGGATTTTATGGGGAAATGGGTGGTGTTGGGGAAAGCAGTAGAAAAGCTATCTTCTGGATATGTTATCACGGCTGCTGTATGTTCTGATTCCTACATTAATATATGGTAGAATGCTTCTTCCGGCAACGCACAGGTGAAAACCGACGCAAATCGCTATGCAAAGGACGATCCGGATGCAGGGCGCAAAGGTTTTTCGATTTTTTTGAAAAACTTTGTCAAAAGGGGTTGACAAAAGGTGTATGGT
>CAZUUA010000013.1:0-59829 GCA_964623635.1 uncultured Ruminococcus sp. | reverse complement strand
AGATCAGTGAAGAGCTGCTCGCCTGTTCCAACGAGATCGCTGCCCTTGACAAACGGATGCAGGATATGTACAAGCGGATCCAGGCGCTTTGATCTCACATTCAAACAACACAACAAGCATAGTATATAGACCATATTCGAGGGCACATCATGCGAAAAATCATTGTACTTGCATCGGTGCTTCTGCTCCTGTTCGCCGGTTGTGCCAAGGAAGAAGCAGCACCGCCCAGACAGCTCTTTGTATCGACCTACACCAGCGGCAAAAACGAGGTCACATCTCCTGCCTGGTTCGATCCGGCCACCGGGGAAGTCACGTATCTTTGCCCCGATTGTCCTCATAGCTGCGTGGGCAATGATGGACACTGCGATGAAGATGTGCATGGGGACGAGTGTCCTTTTGCCAAGTTTTCCGCACGATATACGCTGCTTGGTGACACGCTGTATTACTTCACTACAAATGAAGATTATGGCGACCTATATGCCCATTCGCTGACCACGGGAGAGACCACACGTCTCCTAGACACCTCTCCCAACAAGCTGTGGCGTTCCAGTTTTCTTTTTCAAGGAGAATATTTATTTCACTTTAACAATGCCAGCCGGAATGGATCCAGCTACGGCGAACTGCGGCGACTGCATCTACCCGGTGGTACCTGGGAGGATATACCGGGGCAATCGATCCCCATGTACATCGAGCATGACGTGGGCTTTTACACCATACCGGATTCCAACGGGCATTCTGCCGCCGGCCTCTACAGCCAGCCGCTATATACCGCCAACGAAGCGATACCGGCAAAGACGCTGCTGCTCCACGAAGTCGAGCTATACTTTACGCAGCTGGTGACGGAGGATGCCATCTATTGGTTCGGGGACGACGCTCTGCCCGTCGAAAGCATCGAAGGAAATGTGGTGCCGGGGGATCTCTACCGTTTTGACCGGCATACACAAGAGAACACGCTGCTGGTGCAAAATTTCGGGCACAGCAATCTGGTGGCCTGTGGTGGGTACCTCTACGGGATCCGCAGAGACGGCACACGGTCGGTGCTCATGCAGGTCCACGCCACGGACGGCACCCAAAAGGTACTCTACACAGCCGAGGCGGACTGGCATCTCATCATGGCGACGCTGGAGGTGGTAGGCGATTTTGTGATCGTGGATGCGACCGACGGGGACATGGTTTGCAAGATTGTCTACGACACCCAAACGGGAACGTTCGAGCGATATGCGCTGGGCTGATCGACAAATATAGAAACACAAAAAAGGACAGATTGGTGTCCTTTTTTATTTAGGCTTAAAAAGCGTATCGTATCTCTTGGTATTATTTTGAATATTTTTCGCAAAGGTATTGTATTTATCCAACAAAAGTTGTATAATGATGGTACACTATGAAAAAGCGAGGACTATAGAATGAAGACAGGTAAAGTGCTGACCCTACTATTGGCAGCTGTCACCATGACCGTTTCCCTGCCGATCCACGCCATTGCCATGATCGGAGATCTGAACAACGACGGCGTTGTGGACAAGCAGGATGCGAAGATCTTGACGGAATATTTTGCCGGCTACGACCGGAACTTCGACCGCACGTCTGCCGATGTGGACGCCGATGGACAGCTCACCCGGAAGGATGGGATGATCCTGAACCGATACACCGACGGATGGGATGGGTATGGGATCGCCACGGAAGAAGAAGCCGCTGCTGCCATCTATACCCAAGCCTTGGACGAAGAACACGTGCAGACCGCCACGCTGACCTACGAAGGCGAAAGCTATGAAAGTATGTATGTGGACAACGAGATCCTTGTGGTCGTGGACGAAGATCAGGTTGGGCGTGACTATGTGGAAGCCTTGGTCGAGCCCTACCATGGTACGGTCGTTGGGCAGGTCCCGGTCGTTGGTTTTTATCAGGTGGAGATCGACGGTGCACCCACACTGTCTCAGCTGAACGAAGCAATCGACGCCCTGACCACCGCCGAATACGTGGAAGATGCGTATCTGAATACGGTAACGGAATATGAAACGAACGCCTATTATCCGAATGATCCCTATAATGTCGGAGACAGTCTATGGGATGATTCCATTAACACATGGCATTTAAGAGCGACCCATGTGCCGGAAGCATGGGAACTGGTGTATAGCGTAGAAAAGAACCCCAGTGTCGTGATGGGTATTATTGATGATAATTTTGATGAAAATCACAAAGATCTGAATATCAATATTTTATCTCGACACAACGAAAATCTTACAGGAACCACGGATCCCCGTGGCGCCCTCCACGGTACACATGTTGCCGGAATACTGGGTGCCATCACCAACAACAAAAGAGGTGTCAGTGGCATTGCTATCAATCCAACCGTTTATTGTATAGCTGAACGAAAAAAAGCGTATCAAAGAGATGAAACAGGATATCTCACCAGCCTTGCCGATTTGATCCGTGATTACAGCACTATGATCACCCAAGGATGCCAAAATGGCAACCATATGATAATCAATATGTCGTTGAGTGGATATGAAGCAAAAAAGACAAAATCCATCTCCAAAACGCTTCTCGATCTCGAAAATAAAGGATATGAATTTCTTATCACTGTAGCTGCCGGAAATTACGGCACGGATCCATCTCACAGCGTTGTAACGTGTTCCATATTGACAGCCATTACAGAGCCATCTGTGGTTGATAACATTATAGTGGTAGGCAACGCTGATGCAGACGACGGAGAGGACATCAGAGATTACGCTGATTTCATAAATGGTTTTGAACGAAATGATAGCAGTTCATACATCGGTGAACGTGTGGATATCATGGCACCAGGTACCCTTGTATATAGTACAACATCCACCGAGGTTGATGGAATATTATCTCGATTTGACCCTATCGATGGTGATGGTTACGTGAAGTTAACCGGTACCTCCATGGCTTCTCCGGTTGTAGCCGGGGTTGCGGCTTTGGTGTGGGAAGCCAACCCAGACCTTTCGCCGGAGCAGGTCAAAGATTTTTTGATCCGCACTGCGGACATTCCTGTGGATGGCAATGGCGACGACAATTGTCCAAACATGGTCAATGCCAAGGCAGCCGTAGAAGCAGCGATCCTCATGCGTGATGATATTGATGATTATTCTAAATTATCCGCTTATGTGACCGATACCGATGGTGCCATTGCCAATGCAACCATTCAGTTTATCTTGAAAGCCAACGGAACCATCACGGCCACCAGTGAGAGATTCACTACAGATGACAAAGGTGCTACCTGTCGATTCTTCAAAACGGATAAACAATACACGCACGCTGTCATTGTCGCCGATGGATACAAAGTCCAAGAGATTGCTCTGACAGATGATATTTTGGTCATGCAGGGAAATCTGCTCCATTATTCCCTTGGTGAAGTCAGGATGGAGAAAGCACCCACGACCCACACCGTATCGGGGACAGCTTTGCCGGCTGGGGTCACGGTGGCTTGCTCCTATGGCAGCGCGATCACGACCGACGATACGGGACACTATTCCTTCGCTTTGCCGGATGGAACGTACACCCTGACCTTTATGCTGGATGGCTACGAGACCACCACACGTACCGTCACCGTCAACGGCAGTGACTACACCATCGATACCGTTACGATGGTGGCTGTGGAAGAAGAGGATATCATCGCTTCCGGCACCTGCGGTATGGACGGCGACAACGTGACCTGGACGCTGGATGACAGCTATGCGCTGACCGTGACCGGGACCGGCGAAATGGCTGACTATTCCTACACCGCCGACAATTTGGCGCCCTGGAGCAGATACCGGGAGCAGATCACCAGCATCACCATCGGCGAAGGGATCACCGATACGGGTGCGTTTACATTCTATTATTGTCAAAATGTGCCCGGTACGATCACCATACCGGATGGCGTGCAAACCATTGGCAAATGCTCCTTCGAAGGCTGCAAGAAAGTCACAGGCTACAACATTCCTGCAACCGTGCAGCAGATCGATGGCTTTGCCTTCAAGGATAACACCAACCTGCAATCGTTCGTGATCCCGGACGGCGTGACCAGCATCGGGGAAGAAACCTTCCAACGGTGTACCAATCTTGCGTCTTTGCATATTCCCGAAGGTGTCACAAGCATCGGCTATTCTGCATTTGCCGATTGTTATGCCTTAACCAGCCTCACACTGCCTGAAAGCTTGATCTCGGTTGGCGCCACGGCCTTTTGGAATGTCGGATTTGTCGGTACGCTTCGGATCCCAAAAAATGTAAACTCTATAGGTTACAACGCCTTCTACTGCAATTACGACTTAGAAGCGTTTGTGGTAGACCCGGACAATACCCTTCTCATGAGCCAAGATGGCGTACTGTTCACGCACGACCAAACCGAACTGATCCAGTATCCTCGCGGGAAGACAGACACAACCTACGTGATCCCCGACAGCGTCCAGACCATTGGCAGACTCGGTATGGCACAAAATGGTTACATCCACAACGTGATCCTGCCGGATACATTGCAAGTGATCGGTGAGTACGCATTTTGGGCTTCTGCCATCACCTCTATCACGATTCCCGCTTCTGTGACAAAGCTGGATTCCCGTGCATTCGATTATTGCGACAGTTTGACCGACATCTATTTCTGTGGTGATGTTCCCACAACCTGCGGAGAGTACATCGCACGCAGCGCCAACCTGACCATCCACTATATCGAAGGAAGATCCGGTTGGACGACACCCACATGGACGTCTCCCGATGGAACCGTATACAACACCGCCATTTGGAATCCATAAGCGATCCAAACAGACCTGCCTCATACCGGTGGGTCTGTTTTTCGTTCGTCATCGAAAGCGAAAAATTCCCCACACAACAGCGCAGTTTTCCACAAGATATTTTTCGAAGCACAAAAAAGGACCGCCAACGGGGCAGTCCTTTTCTGGTTGTTGTTGATTGATTTCGTATCGCGAATTGTGTTGATTTTAGTGTATTGAAGAATAATTTGTATCAGTGGCTATGATTAGTCGCTGATGTAGGGCAGCAGTGCAACGTGACGGGCCCGCTTGATGGCGGTGGTCAGCAGTCTCTGATGCTTTGCGCAGGT
Organism: uncultured Ruminococcus sp.; assembly: GCA_964623635.1. Lineage (GTDB taxonomy): Bacteria > Bacillota > Clostridia > Oscillospirales > CAG-272 > UMGS1696. The sequence continues at coordinate 54,773 of CAZUUA010000013.1, read as the reverse complement.
ACCGGAGATCCGGCGAGGCAGGATCTTGGCTCTTTCGGAGATGAACTTCCGCAGACGTACAACGTCCTTGTAGTCGATCTCTTCAATGCCGTCGGCACAGAAAGCGCAAACTTTCTTTCTTCTTCTGTTGTTACGCATAGCCGGTCTTGCGGCAGGTGCGGTGGAAGTGTTCTCAGTCTTTTCCTGCGTAGCTGCAGGGGCTGCAGTTTCTTCCGCAGCAACTTCGATCTTTTCAGTATCCATTGCTTGAAAATCCTCCTGTTATTGATATGCTACCAATGGGAGCTTCTTAGAACGGAAGCTCATCGTCATCGGCGATCTCTTCGAATTTCGGTGCGGTGGGAGCAACAGCAGGTGCAGCATATCCGCCACTCACGGGAGCAACAGCTGCCTGTGCCGGTGCACTTTGACCACCGTAGTTGTTGTAGTTGTCGGGCATATACGACGGTGCCTGTCCCATACCGGCTGCAGGCTGTCCATATGCGTTTTGGCTATACATAGCAGCTGCCTGCTGTACAGCTAAGGGGCTTTCGCTCTTGGCATCCACAAAGAATGCTTCCTCTGCCACGATCTCCGTAGCAAAGCGCTTCATACCCTGCTGGTCGGTCCAGGTCCGTGTCTGGATAGAACCCATCACACAAATGGAGCTGGCCTTCCGGAAATACCGGGTAATGAACTCTGCCGTTTGACGCCATGCCGTCACGTTAAAGAAATCTGCCTGCGGTTCCTCTGCACCTGCCTTGGCACCATACCGTCTGTTGACTGCAATGGTGAAGGACGTTACAGAAATACCGGAAGGTGTGGTCTTCAGCTCAGGATCGGCTGTCAAACGACCACCCAGGATCACTTTATTAAAGTTAAAGTTCGCCATATCATCATCCTTTCACATCACATTCATAAATGGAATGAAATATGAATTACTCAGCCTTGGCGTTCTTTTCTTCGTGACGAATAACGATGGAGCGCATGATGCCTTCGGTGATGCCGAAGATTCTTTCCAGCTCAGCCGGGAAAGCAGAGCCAGCTTCGAAATTCACCAGAACATAGTAACCTTCCGACTTATCGTTGATCGGATAGGCCAGACGTCTCTTCCCCCATTCGGCAACTTCGCCGAGCGTACCGTTTTCTGCGATAAGTGCATTGAACTTATCTACCAGGCCTTTGGTGGCTTCTTCAGAAAGATCGGGGTCAATAACATAAAGGGTTTCGTAGGAATTCTTGATCTGTTCCATGTTGTTTTTACCTCCCTATGGACTTCAGACCGCCCATGAAATGATTTTTGAGCGGCAGAGAGACGGACATAAATAGCCCGTTCAAGTGTATAGTATACCATATTTTTGTCCGGTTGTCAAGCATTTTTTCTCACCACACCTACCAATTTTTCGCACGATCCCGCAGGCACTTTTGACGTTTTGCGCATATTCTTGAAAATCCCCTACCCGACGAGGCTTCGATCCACGATTTTCCATCATATATATAACAAAGACCGCCTGAAGAATATCCAGACGGTCTTGTATATCGTTTTACTGCTTTTTCTTCTTGTCGTGCATACGGGTGAAGATCTTGCAGATCTCTACGATGGGAATGATGGAGATGGCCAGTGCCATAGCGATGGCGTATTCTCGCAGGTCTAACTTTGCCAAATCAAAGGCGGCAGCCAGGAACGGCACCTCCACCACCACGGTGGTCATCAGGAAGGACAGGATGCCAGCGCCCCACAGCCACAGGTTCTGTCCCTTCATGGTGAAGATGGAGCCGTGGAGAGAACGCATATTGAAGCTGTGACAAATTTCTGCCATGGACAGGGTCAAGAACGCCATGGAGGTACCCAGCTGTGCTGCGGTGTAGGTCACGCCTTCTGCCGCATGGTGGGCAAACAGCACGTGTTCCCCGATGAAGTAGGAGATCAGCGTAATGGCGGTCACCAGAATGCCCTGATAGCCAACGGCCAGACCCAGACCATCGGCGAAAATGCCTTCCTTGGAGTCTCTTGGCTTGCGCTTCATGATGTCCGCTTCCGGCTTTTCCATACCCAATGCCAGCGCCGGGAAGCAGTCGGTGATCAGGTTGATCCACAATAGCTGCACCGGCTGGAAGATGTTGATGCCCATGAGGGTCGCCACGAAAATGGACAACACCTCGGACAGGTTGGAAGCTAGCAGGAACTGGATGGCTTTGCGAATATTGTCGTAGATCCGGCGGCCTTCTCCCACGGCAGAGATGATGGTGGCAAAGTTGTCGTCGGCTAAGATCATATCAGCTACGTTCTTGGTCACGTCGGTACCGGTGATGCCCATGCCCACGCCAATGTCCGCATTCTTGATGGAGGGTGCATCGTTTACGCCGTCGCCGGTCATTGCGGTGACCATGCCCTTCTTTCGCCAAGCATTGACTATACGGGTCTTATGCTCCGGCTGTACACGGGCGTACACAGAGTACTTTTCCACCTCGGCGTCGAACGCTTCGTCGGAGATCTTGTCCAGCTCGGCACCGGTGATGGCGGCGGCAGGATCGTCCAGGATCCCCAGCTGCATAGCGATAGCAACGGCGGTATCCTTGTGGTCCCCGGTGATCATGATGGGACGCACACCGGCACTGCGGCATTCTTCGATGGCAGGCTTCACTTCCGGACGAACAGGGTCGATCATACCGGTCAGACCGATGAAGCACAGGCCGCATTCCACGTCGGTCGGCTCATAGGAGGCAGGCTCTGCAGAAAGCAGCTTTTGGGCAGCCGCCAGCACACGCAGTGCCTTGTCTGCCATAACCTTGTTGGCAGCGAGAATGGACTGGCGGTGCGCATCGGTCATGGGAACGATCTTGCCGCCTTCCAGCATATGGGTACAGTTCTTCAGCACTTCGTCCGGCGCACCCTTGGTGAACTGAATGAGCTTGCCTTCGTTGGTTCCATCAATGCTGTTGATTCCATCAATGCTGTTGATTCCATCAACAGTATTGGAGTTAACGTGGACACCGTCCATGTTAACTCGGTGTACCGTTGTCATCATTTTCCGCATGGAATCGAAGGGGACTTCGCCGATCCGGGGCAGGTCGTTCTTCTGGTTATTCTTATCCAGACCCAGCTTGGCGGCATAGTTGACCAGAGCGCATTCGGTGGGTTCGCCTACTGCTTCGCCGTTTTCCAGCTGGGCATCGGAGCACAGGGACATGGCGGTGGCCAGCAGGGTCTCGTCTTCACCCCAATGCTCGACAACTGTCATTTTGTTCTGGGTCAGGGTACCGGTCTTGTCGGAGCAAATGATCTGGGTACAGCCAAGGGTCTCCACGGCGGTCATTTTCCGGATGATGGCGGCACGATGGGACATATTGGTGACACCGATGGACAGCACGATGGTCACCACGGTAGCCAGGCCTTCCGGGATCGCAGCCACGGCCAGGGACACAGCCACCATAAAGGTATCCAGCAGGGTATGCAGGGTGATGCCGTCACCGACGATGAGCGAGCGGATCAGGTTGATGGCAAAGATCACCACGCAGATACCGATGACCAGCCAGGTCAAGATCTGGGAAAGCTGGGCCAGCTTCTTTTGCAGGGGGGTCTTGCCGTCCTCCGCCTGAGCCAGTGCATCTGCAATCTTGCCCATTTCGGTATCCATACCGGTGCCGGTCACCACAGCGGTACCACGGCCGTACACCACGGTGGAGCCCATGAAGACCATATTCTTCCGGTCGCCCAGTGCCACGTCGCCATTTTCCCCGGCGGTCAGTGTGGCGTCGGTCTTGGTCACGGGAACGGACTCACCGGTCAAGGCGGCTTCTTCGATCTTCATACTGGCGCAGGTCAGGATCCGGGCGTCGGCAGGTACGGCGTCACCGGCCTCCAGAATGATCACGTCGCCTACCACCAAGTCTTCGCTGCGGATGGTCTGTTGGTGTCCGTCCCGCAAAACCTTTGATGTGGCAGCGGCAATCTCCTGCAGGGCTGCGATGGCTTTTTCCGCCTTGCTCTCCTGCAGCACGCCCAGCACCGCATTGATGATGACCACCGCCATGATGATCAGTACGTCTGCCGGGAATTCGTTTTCGAAGATGGCCATGACGCCGGAGATGACTGCCGCCACCAGCAGGATGATGGTCATAGGCTCAGCGAACTGTTGGAAGAACCGCACGATCATGGGTGTCTTCTTGCCCTCTACCAGCTTGTTTTTACCATTCTTTTCCAGTCTTGCCACCGCCTCGGTACTGGTGAGACCGGCTTCTGTGGCAGACAGTTCCGACAGCACTTCCTCTGTCGAACTTAGGTATTCCTTCATACATCGTTTCCTTTCTGATTCTTGTCCGTTCTATCCTTCCCCAAAAGCGGTGCCGATAGACGGGGATCGATCGCAAAGAGAGCAGATACGAAAAAAGAGACTTTCTGCTCTCCGCAGATAAGTCTCATCATTTCAAATAAAGCCAGAGTGCCGCACAGACACCCGTGTGTTGGCGTTTACTACAGGAAAGCTCCTGCTGATTACTCCCTTGTCTTACAATGGATATTGTAGCACAGATGGTGAGATTTGTCAAGAGGGGAAAGAAAATTTCTACAGAAATGAGATAGGCGTGTAGATTTTGGATGCCGCGTGGTATCGTGGGTATACAAAAGGACCTCTCCATAGCTGTGGTATAGAGAGGTTCTTGTGGGGTATTATTCTGCTGTAGTTGCAAATACGCTGGTGGGGTATAGGTCGTTTGCTGAATGCGATCAGAAGCCTCTTGCCACGACACCTGCTTTTTCCAGCATATAGTGCGCAACATTCTCGAAGCTGCACAGACCCATGGCAAGGTCGGCTCTGGATACTGTATCGCCCGGACGCAGGTGGGTGCTGTCCTCTGTCTTCAGGATCCCGGAGATGGTGGCGAACTGCATCGGTGTCCGTGCGTATTCGGCTACGTCGCTGTCGTCGTACGGGAACAGGCTCACGAACATACTCATTTCGGGATACAGGCTATTTGCGTAGCGATATAGAATGGTGGCAAACTGTTCTCTGGTGATGTTGTCGTTGGTACCAAATTTGCCGTTGTCATAGCCCAGAACGATCTTGTTCTGGTTGGCCCACAGCACGGCATCGGCATACCAGCTACCGGCTTCTACATCGCTGAAGGTATTCTCGCCTGTAACCTTGGGGCTGCCGGCAATGCGATACAGTGTCGTCACCACCATGGCTCTGGTGGTAGGCGTATCCGGTGTAAAGGTGGTATCGGAGGTGCCCAGCATCAGACCGTTCATGTTGCAATATTTCACGCTATTGAAGAACACATCGGCGGTCGTCACGTCCGTGAAGGTGTTTTCCCACGCTTTTTCTTCCGGATACACCAGCACAACCTTGTACTGCTTGCCGTTATAGCCAATGGTGAAATAATTCTCACCGGTGGACAATGCTTCGCAGCCGGTGTTGCTGTGTCCGTTGATCGTGAGCGCATAGGGCATATCGCCTGCGCCGGAGGTGATGCCAAAGATAGCAAACGGAGATGCCACACATTCCACACGGATCTCGTCTTCTACGGCTGTGGTGTTGGTGATGATCTTCTCGTACAGGTAACCGGCGTCTCCGTTTTGGTACACACTGATGTAGAAATATTCCTTAGAGTGGTTCACCAGTGAGACGCTCGCTTGGTACTCTTTTCCCTCTACGGTATACAGGAAAGAAACGCTGTTTTCTACACTGGTCTCGTCGTTTTGTACCAGGGTGATGGTCTCCGTCAGGCCACGGGGCAGTGCATCGGCACCGTCAAAGGCATCCGGCTGCATTCCATCTTTTCCATGGATCATTTTCACAGACACATCTTCTTTGGTGCGAATGACCAGATAGATCTTCTCCTGCCCGTACAGCTCTCGTGTCGTAGATTGGACGGCATCTGAGCGAAGGGCTGTCTGGTAGTATACGGTTTGTCCCAGGTCATTGCCTGCTTCATCGTAAAAATCTACGGTGAGATCATACGGACTGTCCGCAGCCAGCAGGTAGGTTTCCGTTTCATCGGCAAACACCTGCGTGGATACCAGCACGGACATGATCAGCATCAGGACAGCAGTCCACATGGCGGTGAACTTTTTCATAATAGGTTCCTCCAGAATAAAAGTGATATATTGTATACACCGTCCATTCGAACAGTGTGATACACAAACAAAGATGACCATTATCCGATCTGTGTTACGGTGATCGCTTGTCTTCCCATGGAAGCATATGCGCTCTGTACACGTGCCTTGGCGTAGGACAGGCTGCCGTACAGTGGATCCTGTATATAATAGGAAGTATCGTCGTAGCCAACCAGAAGCACACAGTGGAGATTGCGTATCATTTGGTGGGTGTTCTCCGTGCCTTCGATCTGCCAAGACAGACCATTGTACTCCATTGGCGTCATGCCCAGCGTTGTCCACAGGATCACCGGCACGCCTTTGTCCAGATAGGTCGAGCATAGCGCATCCAGAGACCGGTCTTTGTGTACACGGCAGTGATATTTGTCAGGATCGATCAGGCTGTCAATAGCCGTCTCGATCACGGGTGCAAAGCAATACAGGCCAGTGATCGACCTTGGATCGCCGATAAACGCCTGGGCCGGATCTGCAGCTGTGGGATCGTCATCAAAGAAAGCCGGCAGCTCTGCCATGGGCAAATGCGCCGCAATGAAGGTATCCACCGAAATATCGATACCGGCGTGCTGCAGTGCCATGACCGATGCCACGCTTTCGCAGCCATTGGGATAGGCACATCCCTGGTACAACGCTTCCACGCAGATATACACATAGTTATATGCACATCGTGTACAGCTTGCCCGATCGTTCTTGTATTGCAGCGTATGTCCCAGCGGTGAGAGCTTCTCATAATAGATCGCATCGCAGGCAGCGCACGTGTATTTTCTTTGCCCGGCTGTGGTGCAGGTCGGTTCGCTGACCACGGTGCTGTCATAGCTGTGTCCCTTTGCCGGTGCAAGGATCGTCCGACATCGGGTACAAATAGAAGCTGTGGTACAGGTGGCTGCTTGTTTTCTGTGTCCCAGGGCTTTGCCAAACTGCTTATGGCACCGGGAACAATACTGCTTTTCCGTACAGGTAGCTGCCACCATTTTGTGTCCCAGCGGATCGCCAAAGGTTTCCCGACAGCGAGAGCAACAGGCACTTTTTGTACAGGTAGCTTTCACCCGGATATGTCCCAGCGGCTTGTCAAAGGTCTCACTGCACCGGGAACAAAAGGCACTTTCCGTACAAGTGGCCTCAACCATCGTGTGTCCCAGCGGTTCTCCAAAACGCTCTTTGCACCGGGCACAATACGCACTTTCTGTGCAGGTGGCCTCAACCATCGTGTGTCCCAGCGGTTCTCCAAAATGTTCTTTGCAGCGAGAACAATACGCACTTTCTGTGCAGGTAGCTTCTATCATCGTGTGACCCAGGGGACCGCCGATTTTTAGATAACACAGGGTACACACGGCCGATTCGGTGCAGGTCGCCGCAATGGTGTCGTGTGTATGCAGCTGCGAAAGATCCCCTTGCAAGACGCCTATCCATATACTCAAAAAGAGAAACAAAACTGTCTGTTTTATGTATTTCGTCATTTCACTCCTATGGGACTCTCTGTTTGCGGCAAGACGAAATAGATCGTTCCTATCAAAAAAAGTGCGCTCCAATGATAGAACGCACCTGCTAACGTGAGTCCCTCATTGTTGCGACACAAGCTTCTTCTATATTCAAACTGAATAGTTTTTACACTAAAACTGTAAACGAGAATAAGCAAAGAGAGAAAGCACTTTTAGCCAAAAGTATTTTCCCGTTTACAGAAGGATCGTATGCACTTGTGTCGCAAGAATAGTATACCACAAAAAGTAGAATATTGCAATACCTTTCTGCCATTTTTTGCAAATTTTTCTGTCGTTCTTCTTGCCTTTTCGACCGGCCTATGCTATACTATACAAAAATCCTCCACACGAAAGGACTGTTTCCATGAAGCTTCAATACATCTCTGCCGACACCACCGTAGACGTGCCCTTCTCTGTCACCGAAGCCACTGCGGACGGCATCACCACGCACACCTACACCGTGCTGCAGTCGGCCCTCTCCGGCAGGCACATCGACAAGCTCTATATTTACGAAGACGATTTTGTACTTCCCTGCGGCGACGGCTATATGTTTTACCCCACCAACTGTGCCCAAGGTGTGGTGCTGACCAATCTGACACCCAGACAGAACGCCAGCTTTCAGGGACAGCTCACCTCCATGGCCATCGCCGGTGTGGGTGCCCATGCCCATGCCGCCTATTTTCAGGCACTGACCATGGCCTACGACCTGTGCTTTCACGTCAACGTCACCGATAATGTCTACACCCTGCGGCCGGAGATCTGGCTGAATGGAGACGAGCCGGAAGAAGACCTTGTTTTTCAGATCCACAAAATGCCCTACGCCAGCTATTCCGATATGGCAAGGCACTACCGGCAGTATCTGCTGACCCACGGCTGTCGACCGATCCGGGAACGGATCCAGGAAAGCCCGGCTCTTGCCTATGCTGCCACAGCCCCGGAACTGCGGATCCGCATGGGTTGGAAGCCGGTGCCCACGCCTTGTATGCACCAGACACCGGAGACCGAGCCGCCGCTGCTGGTCAAGGTGGATGTGCCAAGGCTAAACGAGCTGATCGAACGGATGCATCAGGCCGGCATTGGCAAGATGGAGCTGTGTCTGGTGGGCTGGGGACAGGGTGGTCACGACGGCAGATTCCCCCAACAGGTGCCGGTCTCCCCGGAATATGGGAAAGAAGATGCCGATACCGAAATGAAAGCCTTTGTAGCCAAAGCACAGGACTACGGCTATGCGGTCGTGGCGCACACCAACAGCGTTTGTGCCTACGAGATTGCCGACAACTGGGATCCGGATCTGACCACCAAAAAGTTGGTGGACGGTGTACCTACACCAATGCTGCGGATGGGGTACGTCAACTCCGGCGGACTGTCCGGTGGTGCGCCGTACCATATGTGTGCCAAAACGGCGTACGAACACTATGGTGTGACCGATCTGCCCAAGGTACGGGAATATGGCTTTGCCGGGCTCCACTTCATCGATGAGCTGACGGCCTGCACACCGGAAAAATGCTATGATCCCCAACACGGCATCTCCCGGAAGGCTGCCTGGGACTACAACCGGAAGCTGGCGAAGCTGTCCAAGGCGCTGTTCGGTGGGTTCCAATCGGAGGCGTGGTACGACTACATGAACGAAGACGTGGATGCCATTTTGTACACCAGCTTCTGCTTCCAGATCACGCCCAAGGTGCATCCCCTGTTCGACCGGGACATTCCCCTGTGGCAGCTGCTCTATCACGGCATCGTTCTGTCCAATCCCACGTCCCACACGGTGAACTATCCGCTGAAGGGCAAAAAGTCGCTGCTCAAGATGCTGGAATACGGCGGTCGTCCCCTGCTCTATCTGTACAGCAAATTCGGCGAACACAAAAACTGGATGGGTGATATCGATCTGCACTGCCATACAGAGGAAGAATGGGAAACTTGCATCGGTGCGCTCCGGGAAGCCTGTGACTACTGTGCCGCCTACGGACATTTGGAATACGAAACCATGGACGATCACGAATGCCTGGCCGATGGGGTATACCGCACCACCTATTCGGACGGCACGGTGATCACTGTGGATTACAATACCGAAAGCTTCTCCGTAGAAAAGAAATGACCTGCTGTCTTGTACCGTTTAGTCGCCGGTGTACATTTTCGCTGTTTTTCGGCCACATTTAACATTTACCCACTTTTCCCCCGACAGCATTTGTGGTACAATGTGGTGTACGGTTTTATCCGTAGCAAAACATAGATACACAGGTGACACATCATGAAAACACGATCACGGGCAGCTGCCTTCCTGGGGCAGTGTGGACTGTTCCTGGGACAGTATGGGCTGTACCTACTGGCCGGTGGGCTGCTCTTTTGGAAAACATACATTTTTTATAGTCAGATCCATTTGGCCGGATTCGAGCTTGCTTTTTGTTTAGGGACGCTATGTGTCGTCACGCTCATTTGCGGACTGCTGCGGCTTCTTTCCCCCAAAGCGGCCAAAATCGGCTTTGGGATCCTCTACTTTCTGGCCGGCTTCTATATGTCGGTAGACAGCGTATACTATGCCTATGTTGCCAAGCTGCCCAGTATGGCGCAGATCACCATGGCGTGGCAGATCGGCGGCGTAGCGAACACGGTGCTAAACCTGATCAACTGGAAGCACATCGCCATGATCTTCGACTTTCCCCTGTGGTTTCTCTATTTCGTAGACCGCAGAAAACGGGAGAAGGGCACGTCCTTCTGGGGCAAAAAAAAGCAGGTCACGGCGATGCTGTCCTGTGCCGGCTGCTGTGTACTGGTGCTGGTTGGCTGGACGGTATTTGGTTCCTTCCGGCCGGAATACTGCATCAACGAGCTGTTCTGCTACCATACGGTGGATATTGTAGAAACTCTGTGGGATGCCGCCAATGACGAAGCTGTGGACAAGTCGCAGTACACCTTGCGAGACGACAGCGACTCCGACTGGTTTGGGCTGGCAGAAGGGCGCAATGTGTTCGTTTTGCAGATCGAAGCACTGCAGAATTTTGTCATCGGCGCCGCCTACGAAGGACAGGTGCTGACGCCCAATCTCAATGCGCTTTTGCAGACGGACACGCTGTACTTCCCCAACTATTACTACCAGATCGGTGGCGGCAACACGGCAGATGCGGAATTCACCGTGAACAATTCCCTGTTTGCACCGGAGTCCCAGGCGGCCTATGTGCAGTACAAGGACAACCACTACCACGGTCTGCCATGGCTGCTGAAGGACAATGGCTATAGCGGCGCCCATGTTTTCCACAACTACACCAAGGAGTTCTGGAACCGACAGGTGGCCTACCCCAACCAAGGCTTCGACAGCTTTGTGGGGCTGGAGGATCTGGAGCTGATCGATCCCTTCCCCATGGGCATCTCCGACCGTGAGCTGTTCGCCCAATCCATGGACTATTTGCTTTCTTATAAGCAGCCCTTCTACACCTTCTTTATCACCGTTTCGTCCCACCATCCCTACGCCATTCCCCTGCAGGATCGTGGGATCACGCTGAAGCCGGAGGACGAGGGGACGCTGTTTGGTCTGTACATCCAAGCGGTACACTATGTGGACACGGTGCTGGGTGAATGGCTGGAGCTGCTCAAGGAAAATGGGCTATATGACAATTCCATTTTCGTGTTGTACGGCGACCACTATGCCCTGACCAACACCGACGCACAGATCGCCGGACAGGTCTCGTCCATGCTAGGACGGAGCTACACCATATACGATGTGTTCAACGTGCCCATGCTCATGCACATTCCCGGCAGTGGCGTGACCAAGACCATCGAGACCGCCGGCGGTCACATCGATACCTTGCCCACGCTGCTGTGTCTGTTGGGCATTGACGAAGTACAGACCGTCATGTTTGGGCAGAATCTGCTGACGGCCACCGAAGGCTTTGTGTGTGAGCAGACCCATATGTCCATTGGCTCCTTTATCTCCGACGAAGTATTTTTCAAAAAGCCCCACAACAATCTGCTGACCAACTATTCCGTGTACGAACGAGGCACCATGGCCATGCTGGATCCGTCGCTGTACGAAGCCCAGTCGGACCTTGCGACCAAGCGGATCGAGGATTGTGCGGCGCTGATGGCTCGAGACGATCTGTGGTTGGACTAATATGCACACCAAAAAAAGCTTGCCAAAACCGGCAGGCTTTTTTGTGTACAAAAAATGGGCACAGATGGTGGTTCTGTACCCATATATAGTTATGCAAACAGGCGTTCACTTATATCATTTCCATTTCACTGCGGACGCTGTGCTTGACACGATCTCGTTCTTCGGCTCGCTTGGCGTCGTTGAAGTGATCCAGTGTGCCCACCAGATAGCCGGTGATGCGACGGATCCGCTCAAAGGGTGCCTCCGTCGTTTCTTCTCGACCGCAGCCGGGGCAGGTGTTGCCGATGATGCCGTTGTAGCCACAGACCGGGTCGTGATCCACCGGGTGGTTGATGGCACCGTAACCAATGCCGCTTTCCTTCATGCACCGCACGATGTCCTCAAAGGCTTCCAGATTCTGCAGCGGATCGCCGTCCAGCTCGATGTAGGTGATATGTCCGCCGTTGGTCAGCTCGTGGTAGGGTGCTTCCAGACGGATCTTGTCATAGGCAGAGATGTCGTAGTACACCGGCACGTGGAAGGAGTTGGTGTAGTATTCTCGGTCGGTGATGCCGGGGAGAATGCCGTACTTTTGCTTATCGATCCGCACGAATCGGCCGGACAGTCCTTCTGCCGGTGTGCCGATCAGGGAGAAGTTCAGATGATACTGCTCGGTGGCCTTGTCCATCTTCCGGCGCATGAAGCCAACGATCTCCAAACCTAGCTTCTGGGAGGTCTCGCTTTCGCCGTGGTGGTAGCCGGTCAGAGCTTTCAGGCACTCCGCCAATCCGATGAAGCCCACAGTCAGCGTACCATGCTTCAGCACGTCACCCACAAAGTCGTCCTTGCACAGCTTGTCGGAGCCCAGCCACACGCCTTCGCCCATGAGGAAAGGATAGTTCCGCACCCGTCTGGCGGCTTGTACCCGGAACCGTTCCAGCAGCTGGTCGATCACCAGATCCACCTTTTTCTCCAATTCCTCAAAGAACCAATCCACGTCTCCTTTGGCGTTGATGGCGATCCGGGGCAGGTTGATGGAGGTGAAGCTCAGGTTGCCTCTGCCGTTGACGATCTCGTTATCCTTATCGATATTGGCAATGACACGGGTACGGCAGCCCATGTAGGCCACCTCAGTCTCCGGTCTGCCCGGCTTATAGTACTGTGCGTTGTAGGGCGCATCCAAGAAGCTGAAGTTGGGGAACAGTCTCTTGGCAGACACACGGCACGCCTGTCGAAACAGGTCGTAGTTGGGGTCACCGGGGGTGTAATTCACGCCCTCCTTGACCTTGAAGATCTGGATGGGGAAGATGGGTGTCTCGCCGTTGCCCAATCCGGCATCGGTGGCATCCAGCAGTGCCCGGATCACCAGCCGTCCCTCCGGTGTGGTATCGGTGCCGTAGTTCAAGGAGGAGAAAGGGATCTGGGCACCGGCACGGGAATGCATGGTATTCAGGTTGTGGATCAAGGCTTCCATGGCCTGGTGGACGCTGCGCTCGATCTCCCGGTCGGTATATTTCATGATGACCGCCGCTTCTCTCTTGCCATTTTCGCCCAGCAGCGTGGTCAGCTCCTTTGCAAGTGCGTCCTGCATGGCTTCTGCGTCTGCCATAACGGACTTCACACCGTAGGTCTCTTCGATATGGTGTAGCAGTGCCTTGGCTGCGTCTTCGTCTTCTGCACCGTTGTAGGACACGTCAGCAAAGGACAGTGCCTTTGCGACATTGCGTACAAGATGCCGATAGTAGGTCTTGCGGACGCCGATGGCCATGGCGTATTCAAAATTGGGAATGGACTGGCCGCCGTGCTGGTCGTTCTGGTTTGCCTGGATGGCGATACAAGCCAGCGCCGCATAGGACATGATGTCATTGGGTTCCCGGATGTTCTGGCTCTGTCCGGTTGCAAAGCCGCCGTCAAACAGCTTGATCAGGTCGATCTGGCAGCAGGTGGTGGTCAGGCCGTAGAAGTCTAAGTCATGGATATGGATGTCGCCTTCCTTGTGTGCCTTGGCGTGAATGGGATCCAGCACATACAGGTCATAGAACTGCTTGGCACCCTCGGAGCCGTATTTCAGCATGGTGCCCATGGCGGTGTCTCCGTCGATGTTGGCGTTTTCCCGTTTGATATCGCTTTCCAGTGCCGAACGGAAGGTCAGGTCCTCGTAGGTCTTCATGAGCCGGGTGTTCATCTCCCGGACACGGGTACGCTCTGCCCGGAACAGGATATACTCCTTGGCGGTGCGCACGTGTCCATGCTTCACCAGCACCCATTCTACGGCGTCCTGAATGGCCTCAACCGATGGGATAGCATCCGCATCCGGGATGGCATTCGCATCCGGGATAGCATCCGCATCCGGGAGTTCCGCTTCCAGCTTTGCCGCCACCTCTTTGGCAAGTGCCATAGCTTCCTCGTAATCACTGCCACCCACTGCCTGCGCCGCTCGAAAGATAGCGCTTGCGATCTTCTCCATGGCAAAGGGGACCTCACGTCCGTCCCGTTTGCGTATCTTGGTCAACATACAATCTCCTCCTAAGTGCCAGACAGAGCCAGACTATTTGTGCCGAAATAATGTTTGAAGCTCGACACGTCACAGCCCCTCGTCCCATTCCAACAAAAACACCACAACATATTGTGGTGCGCAGTTTTTCGTCGTCATTACGTTGTATATTATAAACGATAAAGCCTTTTTTGTCAAGACCTGTTTGGAATAATAAGCGCCAAATTTCACGCCTCGGATTTATGGATAATGCCGTTTTTCACTTTTTTTCGCAAAAGGGCTTGACAAGCTTTTGCCTTTGCTTTGTGCCAATGTGCGGCACTTTTTGGTTGGTGAAATGCAGCATAGGGCACGGTGCGCTGCTTTCTTCAACCCACAAAAAATAGGGCACAAGCCTTTTTAGCCTGTACCCTATACTATTTTATTTACCGATCAATACCGTCTGGGGGCACCGTTGTTGGTGTTGCCGCCGTTCTGGTTGTTTCTGCCTTTTTTCAGCATGGTGATGATCTCGTTGAAATCTTCGTCGGAAATGGGACTGTCGTCCTCTGCTTCTTCCTTGGCGGCGGCCGGTTCTGCTGCAGCCGTGGAGGACTTATTCTCGATCACCGATTCCTTGCGCACTACCTGTCCCTTTTCGATCTTGCCGGCTGCTACCATCCGCAGGTTGTCGGGCATAGCAGCCTTACCGAAATTTATGGCAGCCTCGCTTTTGTTTTCGAAGCCGGTGGCGATGATGGTGACCTTCATGGTGTCTTCCAGCTCAGAGTCAAAGGCAACACCAAAGATAATATTGGCGTCTTCGTGGGCTTCCTGCTGTACCAGAGTAGAAGCAGCGTCCACTTCGTCCATACCGATATCGGGAGATGCGGTGATGCTGATGATGATGCCGTGGGAGCCACTGATCGAGGTCTCCAGCAGCGGAGAGGAGATGGCCATACGAGCCGCTTCCTCAGCCTTGTCCTTACCGGTAGCTTCACCCACACCCATATGGGCATAACCGGCGTCCTTCATGATGGAGGTCACGTCGGCAAAGTCCAGATTGATGTAGCCGGGCACGTTGATCAGCTCGGTGATGGACTGGACACCACGGCGCAGCACATCGTCGGATACCTGGAAGGCGTTCATCATGGTGATCTTTTCGCCTACCTGCTTCAGCCGTTCGTTGGGGATAATGATCAGTGCATCCACATATTCCTGCAGATTGGCGATGCCTGCTTCGGCCTGAGCCATACGACGCTTGCCTTCAAACAGGAAAGGCTTGGTCACGATACCCACGGTCAAAATCCCCATTTCTCTTGCCACACGAGCCACGATCGGCGCTGCCCCTGTACCGGTACCACCACCCATGCCGGCGGTGACAAACACCATGTCAGCACCTTCGATGGCGCTCTGGATCTCCTCGATGCTCTCTTCGGCAGCCTTTGCACCGATCTCCGGATTGGAGCCGGCGCCGTGACCCTTGGTGATCTTCTCACCGATGGTGATCTTCTTGGTGACGCTGGAGTGTACCAGTGCCTGCATATCCGTGTTGATGGCAATGAAGTCTACCCCACGCACATCGTCCGTGATCATCTTGTTGACTGCGTTATTACCGCCGCCGCCAACACCGATGACCTTTATATTCACACCGCTTTCATACGTATAATCGTCAAGTTCAAATGGCATTTCCCTTTGCCCTCCTCGCTTCGTTTTTATTCCCTGGGAAGCAGATTTGTCTGCACCATGGGATGTCCTTATTTTTTATATTATGGGCAGTTTACTCCTACCTTATATAATATACCAAAACGGCGGATTTTGCAATAGCTTTTGCGAAATTCATTCTGTTAATTTTTTTCGCAAGCGCCATTCTATCCGGTTTTTACCTCTTATGGGTGCATCACGGGTGCGCATCACGGGTGCGCATCACGGGGCGACCGTCAGATCCAATCGCAGGTCTGCCATGACGCTGGCGTATCCCACAACGTGCAGATCCACCTTAGCCGGAGTGTTCTGCGGAAACAGCACATCGTTCAGCGCCTTGTCTGCCATCCGCAGCTTGATGGGGATATCGGCTGTGTTGCCCAGCTGCAGTTCGTACAGACCATCGCAGTACAGGATCAGGTTGTGCTCGTCCCGCAGGTCGATGTAGGAGATCCGATCGGCAAAGGTAGAGTTCGTGATCTCGTTCAGCACCTGTTGGATGTATCGCTCATTTCGTGTGTCCGCAAAGGCTACACCTCGTCCTGTCACCGCTTCCGATATAGCCGGCAGTCGAAGCAGGATATAGTCGGCAGCTTCTTCGGCGGTCAGTGTACCCAACACCCGGAGACTGGGTGAGAGACCCACGACCTGCCCGAATATATTGGCACAGTACCGGATCTCGTCGTCCTCCAGCGCCACCTGCACCGTGGTAGGCAGACGTCGGGTCAGCTCTGCGGAACGTATGTAGGGACAATAGAAGGTGATCCGGTCGGCGATCTCCTGCGTGGTAAAGTCGTACAGATGCACGTTCTCGTTCAGTCCGGTGACTGCCACGATCTCCTCCGCTGTATATAGGCCGGAACCGGTGACCTCCACACTGCGCACCACAAAGAGCAGCTGGTAGATCCCGAAGCAGCATACAGCAAAGATCAGGAAGATCACAAGCGCCAAGGTCAGTCCGTGTCGGTGCTCCTGCAGCTTCTTGTGGATAACTGCCTGCTTTCGGGCTGCATCCACATCTCGCTGCCAACCCAGTCGGGTATCTACGGCATCGAAGAAATCGAACAGTCCGTCCAGTGGTCCTCGCCGGGTCTTGGCTGCTGCACCACCGCTTTCGGCACGGCGGGGACTATGGAACACCACGGTCTCGGCGTGCCCTGCCTGGTACCCCTGTCCGGCCGTTTTGGCAGTGTGTCTGTACACCCTCTGAAAGCTTTGGGTATGGGCAGACGACGCATTTGTTGCCGAATGATTCGTTGCCGATGCGCTGGTCTGTGGGGACGGCTGTGCTTTGGGTGCCGACGTAGGTCGATGAGCACTGGCATCCTCTACCATGCCCATATGCCGGGGGCGTTTGGCGATATATTTACTACTATTGTAAAAATCACGCAGATTACCCTCGACCTGTTTTTGGATATGGGCCTGTGTCTTGTAGGCACAGGACAGGTCTTTGCGTCCAGTGTCCATGGGGGCTCGTGCCATGCGACTTTGCATTTCCCCTTTTGTGCGTACCTGATCATACACGTACAGCGTCGGGTTTTCCATATGGGTTTGTGTTGCGTTGCGTGGAGCCGTATACAACCAAGATCACATCCTTTTTTTGGGAAATCGTATTTTACTTTTTCTTCTTATTTGCCACCAGATCTGTCAGATCCGTATAGATCCGCTTGTTCACATCGGGCAGTGCGAATTTCCGGATCCGTTCACCCATTTCCTGCCGCTTTTCGTCCCCTGCCGGTGAAAGCAGTTCGGTCACCGCTTCGGTCAAAGGTGCAGCTTCGCAGTCGTTCAGATCCTTTTCTTCAAATAATAGTGCGGCGCCGTCGTCCACCAGCACCTTGGCATTTTTGTATTGGTGGTTCTCCGCTACGTTGGGAGACGGAATGAAGATGGCGCATTTGCCGGTGGTGGCCAGCTCGGTCACCGTCATGGCACCGGCTCGATTCACGGTCATGTCCGCTGCTGCCATCCGCAGGGGCATATCGAAGATATATTCGGAAAGTTGGATATTTTCGTATTTGTCCAGTCCCATATCCCGGAACTTGGCGCTGCATTCTTCCCATTCGATGGAGCCGGTGGCGTGCATATGCAGTACCTCCGGATGCTTGGCGGTGAAATCCCGCATGAGGTACAGCACTGCATCATTGACCTTTTCCGCACCCATGCTGCCGCCGTAGGAAAGCAGAATGTATTTGTATTTTTCCGGGATGCCCAGCTTTTCTCTGGCTTCTTCCCGGGAGATGGCTTTGAAGGAGCTCATGACCGGGTTGCCTACCACCATGAGCTTTGCCCGGTCGCAGGTCAGGGTCTCTCCGGTACGCTCGAAGTTCAGGTAGATCCGATCCACGGCCTTTTGCAGCATCTTCACGGCTACCCCGGCAATGGCGTTGGATTCGTGGAGTGCGGTGGGAATGCCCAGGTCTGCGGCGGCCTTCATCACGGGCCAGCACACATATCCGCCGGTGCCTACCACCAGATCCGGCTGAAATTCCTTCACGATCTTTTTTGCCTTGCCCACGGAGGTCACAGCCAGCCACGCCGTTTTCAGGTTGGACAGAGACAGACTGCGCCGGATCCCCTGGATCTCCACATGGTACAGCGGATACCCGGCTTTCGGCACCAGCTTATTCTCGATGCCGTGACTGGTACCCACGTAGGCGATTTCCGCTTGCGGGTCGTTTTGCTTGATGGTATTGGCAATGGCAAGCGCCGGATTCACGTGTCCGCCGGTACCGCCGCCGGTCATTAAAACTTTCATAGTACTCATTCTCCCCATTCAGGATTGCATTTGTCAAATACTGCGACGCAGCTCTTCCAGGTCTTTTCGTTTCATGTAATACTGCCTGGATATGGAAAGCAGGATGCCCATCTCACACAGCAGCACCACCAGTGAGGTACCGCCGTAGGAAAAGAACGGCAGTGATACGCCTGTATTGGGGAACAGCTTTGTCACCACGCAGATATTCATCAGCGCCTGTACGCCTACGTGGGTACTGATCCCATAGGCCACCAGCGACGAAAAGGTATCCGGTGCACGAGAGGCGATGGTGTATCCCCGAATCACAAAGGCCAGATACAGCGCCACCAGGAACACCGCACCGATAAAGCCCATTTCTTCACACCAGATGGAGAAAATAAAGTCGGTGTGGGCGGCTGCCACATAGCTGTACTTCTGGCGGCTATGTCCCAGACCCAGTCCGAACAGGCCGCCGGAACCGATGGCGTAGATGCCCTGGATGGTTTGGTAGCCGTCCGACAAGGTGTTCACATTTTCATCCACGAAGGATGTGATCCGTTTCATGGCATAATCGTTTGTGAAAAGGAACACCAGAGCTGCCGTCAAGCCAGCCGGTGCCACCACAGACATGGTCCAGCCAATGTGGCAACCACCTGCCAGCATCACGGCCAGACCGATAGCACCGGTGATCAATGTGCCGGACAAATGCTTTTCCAATAAGATCAGCACACAGGCAATCCCTACAAATATACAAGGGTACACCACGTTGTACACAAAGGTATGCTTCCGGTCGATCCGGGCTTCGATCTGTGGCTTCCATTTGTCCACGTACCACGCCAAGATCAAAATCAGCACGACCTTCATAAACTCCGACGGCTGGATGGTACAAAACCCTAAGTTCAGCCACCGTTTTGCCTCGCCTTCTGCGGTACCGATGAGCAGCACCAGGATCAAGAGGAAGCATACAGCCACATAGGCCGTCATCACGACCCAGTCGGTCTTATATACCGTATAAGGGATCCGGGAGATCACCACCATACCGATCAGACCCAAGATGACGAAGACGATCTGACGCTTACTGTAATAGTACATATCGTGACCTTCGTTGAGGGCCGAGGGATAACTGGCGCTGAACACCATGACAGTCCCCAGACACACCAGCGTCAGGATCAGTCCCAGCATGACCTTATCCACACCGCCGTAGACACGCACGATGTCCTTCTGCCACGCCGACTCCACCCTTTGCAGCTTGTCGTTCTTTTTTTGCGTCCGTACCAGACTGCGGTCCTTCTGGCGCACCTTGTACTCTGCCACCGATGCATCGTACCGCTCTTTTTTCGCCTGTTTGGCAGCGGACTTTTGCTTTTGCTTCTGGCGCTTTTTTGCCTCTTTGGGATCCAGCCGGGGACGCCGACCTGTCTGCGAACGATCACTGGTCGCAGGACGCCGGGGTTGTGTGGTTCTGCCCGGTTCTGCCTGAAACCGATAGTTTGTGTTTCCAGCATTGTTACGGCTACCGGTATGGCTACCGGTTGGTGCGCTCTGTGGTCTGCCACCGGTGTAGGTCGTATTTCTCGTATTGGTTCCGTTTCCGTACCGTGCGTTACGGCTGACATTTTCCGGACGGCGGCGTGCCTTGGGTTGTTCCCCTGTATGGATCTGTCTGTTCTCCGGCATCTGACCACCTCCTCCGGCTATTTTTATAAATGAATGATTTTATGCAAATAACGATATCACGCAGGTCACCAATGTGATCACGCTTGCCATGCAGACGATCTGCACCTCGCTCATACCGCACTTTTCAAAATGGTGATGAATGGGTGCCATTTTGAACAGGCGCTTGCCGTGGGTCAGCTTGAAGTAGCCCACCTGCAGGATCACCGATGCGGTCTCCACGATGTACCACAGTCCAAAGAGCACCACAAGCAGCGGCTCCTCCATCATGAAAGCACCGCCGACCACCAATCCACCAAGGAACAGCGAACCGGTGTCACCCATAAATACTCTGGCTGGATAGAAATTATACACCAGAAATCCGCCGCAGCCACCGATGAGCAGTGCCCCCAGCAGCACCAGACCACTGTCCGGCTCGGCCATACCGGTGAGAAATCCGGAGGCTGCAAAGAATACGCCTACCAGCAGGGTCACGCTGGCAGCCAATCCGTCCAGACCATCCGTCAGATTCACGCTGTTGATCACGCCGGTCAGCAGGAGCATGGCCAATACATAGTAGAAGATGCCCAGATCCCACTGGATGTCGGTGAACGGGATATGCACCGTGGTGTGTGCGCCGCAGGTCAGGGTCATGCCAACCAGATACAGCGCCGCTGCTACGACCTGCAATATGTACTTTTGTCCGGCGGTCAGGCCTTCGTTCTGTGCCTTCCGCAGCTTGGCAGAGTCGTCGATGCAGCCGATCAGTCCACCGGCCACGCCAAGCGCTAAGGTCAGAATAAACGGCAGTGTGGTACGCAGTCCGTCAGTCACAGCGAAGTAGACAGCGCCCAGCAGTCCCACCACCACAGATGCGATGATGAAGGCAAAGCCACCCATGGTCGGCGTTCCCTCTTTGCTTTTGTGCCAACGGGGACCGATATCCAGGATCTTTTGCCCCATTTTTTTGCTTTTCAAGAAGGGGATCAGCTTTCGGGAAATGGCAACAGTCAAGCCGAAGGTCAGTGCGATCGTCAGGACAAATACGATTTTTGTGAGCATGATATTCCTCTATTGTTTTATAATTTGAAGTCAATGCTGATCGACTTGAGAAAAACGAACCCAAAACGAAGATCTATGGTTTTTGGTGCGTTTTCAACCTGCATCAGCGTTCACTTATCTTTTGCCGGGCTTTTTCATCCGACGCTTCTTCATGCATTCGATGATCCGTTCGGCCTGTACCGCACGACTTGCCTTGACCAGCAGTACGTCTCCCGGATGCAGTGCCGTCAAGATCATATCGGCCATGGTCTGAGCATCTCTGGTGTCCAGCGACACACACACGTTGTCGGCACGGATGCCTTTTTTGATGGCCGCTTCCGCCACGATATCTGCCATCATGCCGTAGCAGAACAGCTTTTGCACCTGCATTTGCGCCGCATACTGCCCCAATTGGTCGTGCATCAGACGAGAGTATTCGCCCAGCTCCAGCATATCACCCAGCAATGCCGCCGGTCGTGCGTTCTTCTTGGAAGCGATGGACACCAGCACATCGATGGCGGCGCGCATGGATTCGGGGCTGGCGTTGTAGCAGTCATCGATGATGGTGATACCGCCGACCTCGTAGATTTTCTGCCGCATATCCGCACCCACAAAGGATTTCAGTCCCCGACGGATCTGCTCGTCGTCCATGCCCAGCATCACGCCCACCGTATAGGCCACCAGCGAATTGTACACGTTGTGCTTGCCCAGTGCCGGGATCTCTACATTTGTCACAGCCTTATTGTCATAGATCAAGTCGTACACGATGCCGTCCAGCTTCTGCCGGATGTTGACCGCACGAAAATCGCCGTTGCGGTTGTAGATGCTCAGGATCCGTGGCTTTTTGTCCAGCTTCTCATACTCTTCGAACAGCAGTGGTTCGTCCGCATTCAGGATCAGCTTGCTATTGTCGGACAGACCCAGCCGGATCTCCATTTTGGCACGGCAGATATTTTCTCTCGTGCCCAGGGTAGCCAGATGGGAGGTGCCAATGTTGGTGACGATGGCGATATCCGGCCGCACCAGCTTGGTCATGTATTCGATCTCCCCCAGTGCGCTCATGCCCATTTCAATGACGGACACCTGGTCGTCGGGTGACAGATCGAACAGGGTCAGCGGCAGACCCAGCTCGTTGTTCAGGTTGCCCTTGGTCTTGTGGGTCTGGAATGCCGCCGATGCCACAGCCGCTACGAATTCCTTGGTGGTGGTCTTGCCTACGCTACCGGTGATGGCAATGAAGGTCGCCTTGGAGAAACCACGGTACCAGCCGGCCAGCGTGCCCATGGACTTCACCACATCCTCTACCACCACGGCACAGAAGGGAAGTCCGCATTCCTTGGCGTTGTCCGGCACACGGCCGCACAGGAAGCAGGTGGAACCCAGCTTTGCCGCTTCGGCGATAAAGTCACAGCCATCGACCCGACTGCCCTTGATGGCGCAAAAGATCACGCCTTCACCGGCTTCACGGGAATTGGAAGTCAATCCGTTTTGGGGAATGTCTGCCTTACCACCATTATATATTTCCAGTCTGCCGCCTGTCACGGAAGCGATCTCCGCCGCCGTCAGGGTCTTCAATTTCAGTTCAACACTCATTCGTTCTCTGCCACACCTTTCTTACACATTCCCCATGTTGTTTCTTCTATACAATTGCCATCGGCATATTATTTGCCGTATGACATATTTTTGTCTTGATATCGTTTCTCGACCGCTTCCCGTACGATCGCTTCTTCGGAAAACGGCAGTTTCTGCTGACCGATGATCTGCCAGCTTTCGTGTCCTTTGCCGCACAGCAGGAGCATATCTCCCACCTCGGCCTCCCCGATGCATTGTTCGATGGCCGCACGCCGGTCGGGGATCACAGCATACGGTGGTTTTTCCATACCGGCCACGATGTCACATCGGATCGCCGCCGGGTCTTCGGTTCGTGGATTGTCGTCGGTGACCACCACACGGTCGGCCCAAGTCTCGGCGATATGTCCCATGAGCGGTCGTTTGGTAGGATCCCGATCGCCGCCGCAGCCAAACAGCACCGTCAGCCTTTCGGGATGCATGGCTCTGGCGGTCTGCAGGGTCATTTCCAAGGCAGCCGGCGTATGGGCATAATCGATGTACACCGCAAAGGGAACATCCGGCAATGCCAGCTTCTGCATTCGTCCCACCGGCGACTGTGCCGTGTGCAGTGTCCTCTGGATGGTGAGCGGATCCATGCCCATGTGCAGTGCCAGCGTCACGGTCAGCAGCAGATTCTGAACGGCGCACATACCCACAAGCGGTGTCCGGATCCGAAAGATCGCTTCCCTTCCGCAGTACAGAAAGGACATTCCGTCTTCGCCATGGTCCCGGATCCGCAGAGCTGCGCTATCATATGCGGTGAATTTTTCCGGATCGGTGGTGCAGGTCAGCCAGGTACACGTGGGTACACGCTCCATCAGCTTTTTCGCCCACGGATCCTCGGCGTGCAGGATACCGATCTTTGCCTTGGCAAACAGTCTTGCTTTGGCTGTAAGATAGTTTTCCATGGTGCCGTGTTGATCCATATGCTCGTGGGTCAGGTTGGTGAACAGAGCATATTCCGGCACGATGGCGTCGGTCTTGCGCTGTGCCAGTCCCTGGGACGAGGCTTCGTAGACCAGTGTATCACAGCCGGCCTTTGCCATAGCGGCGATAGCACCGTAGAAATACTCCGGATCCGGTGTGGTCATGGCGGCGGCTGTATCGGAGACGGAGGTGCCGCCATCGGGGAACGGAATGCTCTCCCGATCCACAAAGCCGCCTACGGTGGTCAGAGAACCAACGTGTCTGCCACCGGCCATCAGCAGATCTCGCAGTAGCAGTGCCGTGGTGGTCTTGCCGCTGGTGCCGGTGATGCCGATGCAGGTCATGCTTGCTGCCGGACGGCCGTAGCGATTGTTCCACACCAGTGCTTCTGCCAGACGGGTATCCGGCGTCACGATGTAGTCCACGTCCGGCGGCAGTGCCTCTTTTGTTTCCACCAGCACCACCGCTGCACCACGTGCCACACCTTCGGGTATGAACTTATGTCCGTCCCGGTGCAGGCCTTGGATGCAGATGAGCAGCTCGCCACCCTGCACACGCCTGGAATCCGAGGTGATCCCGGACACATGGGTCTTGGTGCAATGGGCTTCTGTGATCGGCACGTCCTGCAGTAGCTCCCGTAGCTCCATACAAACCTCCGTTTGAAAAATATAGCGAATGGAATTTTGATGCGGTATAGTCACGCTTTTTCATTCGGTATTTTTCAACGAAAGCCTGCGGTTTGTTTTAGTCAGTCAAATCCAGGTGGCGCAGGACCACGTTCACCAGCGTTCCCTTGGTCACCATGGTACCGGCGGTCGGAGATTGGCTGATCACCGTAGCGGTGCTGCCGTTCAGGGACCCTTCGAATACGGGGTTCAGTCCGGCCTGCACCAAGATCTTGTTGGCGTTGTAGGCGGTCATACCGGTCAGATCCGGCACAGCGATGTTTTCCACCGGCACCTCGGCACCGGTGTACAGCACGATGCGGCCGTCTGTTGCGGAGATCTGGGAACCGGCTGCCGGGATCTGGGCTGTTACGGTGTCGCCGTCACCGATGATCTCATAGGTGAAGCTGCGCCAGCTCAGGTCGGTGATGGAGTTTTCCACAGAGGCGCCCACGTAGTTGGACAGGGTCACGCTCTGGGTCTCCAGCTCCTGTTCGGTATACTGCGCTTCCACACCGATATACGGCAGGATGAAGGAAAGCAGATTGGAGATATACGGTGCCGCCACGACGCTGCCGTACACGCTGTCGATAGACGGTTCGTCAACGATGATGATGGCGGCGATCTGGGGATCATCGGCCGGTGCATAGGCTACGCACGACCCGACCCGATAGGATTTCTCGCCGTATTCGTCCACCTTGTCACGCTTCTCCGAGGTACCGGTCTTGGCCGCCACCCGGTAGCCCTTGACGTAGGCATTCTTGGCACCGCCGTCTCCTGCTACGCCTTCTTCCAGAATGTCCGTGATCCGTTCGCACACATTGGTGGAGACCACCTGTCGTACCACTTCGGTCTCATAGCTCTGAATCACGTTGCCGTTGTCATCGGTGATCTTGGACAGCAGATGGGGCGTCACCAGATACCCACCGTTGGCGATGGAGGCAATGGCACGGATCTGCTGGATGGCGGTGGTCTTGAAGGTCTGCCCGAAGGAATACACGGCCAGCGATACCGGCCCGAAGTCCTGGTAGCTGGAATAGATGCCGGCTACCTCACCGGGCAGGTCGATGCCGGTCTTGCCGGTGTATCCAAAGGCTTGGAAATAGTTATAAAACTTTTCTCGTCCCACACGTGCGGCAATGGACATCAGTGTCGGGTTACAGGATTGCTGCAGACCGACCCGGAAGGTCACGCTGCCGTGTCCGGTCAATTTGTGGCAGTTGATGGGCTGTGACCAACCCTCGATCATGGAATAGCCGGGACAGTAGAATATCTCGTTTTCGGAGACCAGCCCTTCCTCAAAGGCCATGGAGGTGGTGATGATCTTGAAGGTGGAACCTGGCTCGTAGGTCTCTGTGGTAGCCTTATTGTTCCACATATTGTACATCAAGGTTTGGTATTGTTCTTTGTACGCATCAGAGCTCTGGTCCATGCCATACAGCTTTGCGGCGGAAAATTCGTCCAGCGTATACGGATCGTTCAGATCGAAGCTGGGGTAGGTAGCGATACCCCGGATGCTGCCGTCGTTCACATCCATGACGATGCCGGTGACACGGTTGCCTGCACCGGATTCAAGGAAGGTTTTTTCCAGCTGATTTTCCAGCTCGTACTGGATGTACATATCCAGCGTGGTGGTGATGTTGTAGCCGTTGGAAGCCTCGATGTACCGCTCGTATTCAAAGGGCATATCGGAGCCACGGGCATCCTGCGCCAGAATGTATCGTCCGCTGGTACCTTCCAGCAGATTGTTGTAATATCGTTCCAGACCGTAGATCCCCACGCCTTCGCTGTTGGTAAAGCCAATGGCATGGGACGCTAATTCACTTTTGGGATAATACCGTTTGGAGGAGGCATTGAAGTAGATCTCGTCGCCCAGACTGAAAGCGGCGATGAAATCCCGGATGAGCTGAGCCGTGTCGTTGTCCACGTTGTTTTTGATCACTTCATATTGGCGGTTCACCTTGGCGGCCTTCTCCATGATCTTGTCATAACCCACGTCCAGGTAGATGGAAAGCACCTGTCCGATCATTTCATCCAGTTTGGTGCCCCGGTAATGGATACCCACGGAGTCGTCGTCGAACACGTACAGCACATCGTTTTCCGGATTGTCGTCGGCAAGGGTCTTTGCGTCCTCCTCCATCCGCTCGTGGATATCCTTGGGAGAGAGGATCACATTGTACACCGTGATGTTGGTAGCCAGGAGGTTGCCGTTGCAGTCGGTGATGTTGCCACGCTCCGGATTGACGCTGTATTCGGTGGTCACTTGGTTCAGCACAATGGACTGGTATGTATCATAATCCTTGAGCTGGTACCCGGCAAGCTTTCCGATGATGGCAGTCGCTATGAGCAAAAAAACACAAAAAGACACCACGTACCGGGTATAGGTCCTTTTGTCGATCCGGTTTCTGCTTTGATTCATAAACTTCTCCCATCCTGTGTATCACGCTTGTTTTGCCATTTGAATCGCTGTGTTTTGTTTCGCCAGCGTGTATTCGCCAGCGATCTTAGTAGTATCCTATGCACCCGGCAGCAAGAATATGTCCCCTTCCGAAAAAAGCAGCTTTTGCAAAAGGAGCCTTTGGAGAAAAGGAACGGGTTGTCTCACGGCCGGGTCTTTTGGTGAAACAACCCATGATCTCGCTGCGTCTATGGACATTCTGCCTCAGTCACCCAGACCTTCAAAAAATCCGGCAAAGGCTTCTGCTAAAGAGGAAAGCATGGTAGCAAAGGTCCCCTCTTCTATGGTGTCTTCGTCTTCTTCTCCGATGAGATCGATCCGTTCGCCGTCCGACAGAGAGACGTACTTTCGCTGCACCGAATCTTCTTTGACCATGCCAAGCTGATCGGTGGCGATCTGTTCGATCACACGGATGTCGTTCTTCTCTTCGATGGCAAGCTCCAGCTTATCCACTTCGGCCTGCAAAGTCACCAGCTCATCCTCTAAGTCGGCGATGGTGCCTGTGGTCTGGTAGATCTGGGAGATGCTGACCAAAATGCCCATGATCATCATGGTGACCACGGCCAGCATTGCCAGATAGCCCACCGGGAAGCTGCGTCCCTGTACCCGTACTTCACCCTCGTGCGGCACCTTCCAGAACGGCTGCTTTTTCGTCTTTGCGTTTTTGCCTTTTGCCGTCTTGGTGTTCTGCCGGGGATCTTGGGTCTGCGTTCCGGTGGTACCACGCACATCGGCGCCCTGTTTCTTCGGTTCTCGGCGCTGTGTGGGATCCCGGTACGCATAGGTCGTATAGGTGCCACCGTTGTTTTGTCGATTCCGCAGTCGTTCACTAAAGGCCTCTTCGGAGACGTTTTCGTGAGGATCCCGACCCATTTGCGCTCTACGCATGAGCTCCTCTGTGGAAGACGCACCGATGCCACGCAGATCCGCTCCTCGATTTCTGTATTCCTGCCGCAGCTTGGTCGCCAAACGACTGGGGCTTTCATAGGATCCACCGTGCATCGCAACGTCCTCCTTTCGTCATGGGTTCGATTTATGCTTGTTGTTTTTGTTTCAAAGTTTTTCCGCACACCGCAGCTTGGCGCTTCTGGATCTTGGGTTTTCCGCAAGCTCCGTTTCGCCGGGCAGGATGGGCTTTTTGGACAGCAGCTTGATCTTGGGTTTTCCACCGCACACACAGACCGGAAATTCCGGTGGGCAGGTACAACCGGTGGCAAGCTCCCGGAAGGTCTCCTTGACGATGCGATCCTCCAGCGAATGGAAGGTGATGACCGCCAACCGACCGCCGGGCTTCAAAAGCGATGTTGCTGCACGAAGGGACGGTGCGATGGAGTCCAGCTCCCCGTTGACCTCGATGCGGATGGCTTGGAAGCTGCGTCGTGCCGGGTGTTGGGATTCCTTGGCTCTGGCAGAGGCTGGTATCGCACCGGCTACGATGGCGGCCAGCTCCGTGGTGGTCTCGATGGGCATTTCGGCTCGCTTTGTCACAATGGCGTGTGCGATACGACCGGAAAATTTCTCCTCGCCGTACAGCCACAGGATCCGTTTCAGTTCTTCTTCGCTGTAGCTGTTGACCACGTCACGAGCCGTGATGCCGCAGGTCTGGTCCATGCGCATATCCAGCGGTGCCTCGGCGGTGTAGGAAAAGCCACGTTCCGCTTCGTCCAATTGGTGGGACGACACGCCCAGATCCCACATGACCCCATCGATGCCGTCGATACCCAGCTCTCGCAGGACGCTGTCGATCTGGTCATAATTCGTTTTTACGATCGTATGTTTATCCGCAAAGGCTGCCAATCGATTTCGGCAGGCTGCGATGGCGTTGTCGTCTCGATCCAGGCTGATGATCCTGGACCCTTCCGGCAAGCGCTTGGCGATCTCGTAGGAGTGACCGCCACCGCCGGCTGTGCAATCCACGTAAATACCGCCTCGTTCCGGTGCCAGTGCCTGCATACATTCCGCCGCCATGACGGACACATGATGAAATTCCATTTTTGTTCTCGTA
Organism: uncultured Ruminococcus sp.; assembly: GCA_964623635.1. Taxonomy (GTDB): domain Bacteria; phylum Bacillota; class Clostridia; order Oscillospirales; family CAG-272; genus UMGS1696. The sequence continues at coordinate 25,843 of CAZUUA010000013.1, read as the reverse complement.
TCTTTCTCGCTTGTGAGACATCAAAGTCCCAGCTTTTCCAGTTCTTCGGTGAAGTTCTCCGGTTCGTCATTCAGGGCACAGGCTTCCCAGCGCTCTGCCGACCAGATCTCCGCATAACGACCACAACCGGCCGTGACGAGATTCTTGGTGATCCCGGCAAATTCCAACATTTCCTGTGGCAGGGTGACACGACCCTGGGCATCCGGCGTAACTTCAATGGCGTTGGAGTAGAGATACCGGGTGATGGCACGGCTTTGGGTCGCAGGCAGTGCGCTGATTTTTTCGGCATACAGCGCCCACTCCTCTGCCGAATACAGACGCAGACATTTGTCGTTGCCCTTCAGCACCGTGATCACAGACCCCAGCTGCTCCTTGATTTTGGACGGAATGATGACCCGACCCTTACTGTCCAGTGCGTGGTTGTACTTTCCCATCAGCACGGCCATCACCTCCAATCCGTGGAAATGCATGGAACTCTCCACCACTCCCTGTTATTATATAATATCTTGAGGAAAATTACAAGGGGTTTTCCGAAAATATATCAACTAAATTATATGCTTTCTTCCCGCGCTTCGCCGTCATTCTACCATTTTCCAGTATTTTCCATGGTATTTTTCGAGGGAAAACCGCTTTTTCTTGGTTTTTTCGCATTTCCCACCGGTTTTACCGATTCCCCGTGTGGGTTCGAGAACGGTCATATGTCAATCTCATTTACCTTCGCACATAGTGACACATCTCCCATTTTGCGCCACAGGCGTCGCCCGTGCGTTCGTAAATTATTTCGATAAACTTCACGGTTATTTTACAATTTGTGCGTTTAGACGAAGCAAGGCACCACCGTACAATTCACGTCTGACACCTCGAATTGTGCGGTGATGCCTTCCAAAGGTGCGCTCCATTTGGTTCTCGAACACACTTTTTTGCCGTTTATTTTAAGATCGCAGTGCCGCCAACGCCTCGTCCAGCAGCTGCTCCGTGACCGCCGGATCGGCGCGTCCACCGCTTTGTCGGATGACACCGCCCAGCAGTCGTTTTTTCGCCGCTGCTTTGCCACCCAAAAAGTCCTGCACCGAACAGGGATCGCTGCGGATGGCTTCCTGTACCATGGGTAGGAGCACCTCCGCAGACCGGATCCGGAACAGTCCCTCTGCTTCGGCGATCGCTTTGGGACTCTGCCCTTCCGTCATGGCCCTTGTCAAAAGCTGCTTTGCCACGTTGCTGCTGACGTCTCCGTTTCCCGACAGATCGGCCGCTTCTGCCAGGTGTGCTGCCGCCAGTGGGATCGGGGTCTCCGACGTATCGTTGGCGTCCAAAGTCGGAAGCACCTGCCCGATAAACAAATTGGCGACCAGCTTGGGGTATGGGGACAGCGCTGCCGCTTCGCAGTAATACTGCACAAATTTAGGCGATTGCATAATCTGCTTTTTATCTTCCTCGCCAAGTCCAAAGGCATTTGTCAACTGTGCATCCCAGTCTTCCACAGATTTAGGCATTCGTCTTTTTTCGTTTTCCAGCCAATCCTCCGATAGATGCACCATGGGGATATTAGGTTCGGTAAAATATCGATAGTCCACAGCAGATTCTTTTTTTCGCATGGTCTCGGTCTTGCCGGTGTTTTCGTTGAAGCGGCGTGTCTCCTGCCGGATCTGCCCACCGGCGACCAGAACGTCCACCTGTCTATGGAATTCTTCTTCTGCCGCCTTGGCCGCAAACTGAATGGATCCAATATTTTTGATCTCGCAGCGAATACCACGGGTAGTGGATCCCACCGGCCGCACGGACAGGTTCACCTCGCAGCGCATGGAGCCTTCGTTCATCCGACAGTCCGACACACCGGCGAACAGCAGGATCTGCCGCAGGCTGGTCAGGTAATCTTTCACCTCGTTTGGATCGGTGATGGCCGGCTCCGACACGATCTCGATCAGTCCCACGCCACATCGGTTGTAGTCGGCCAGAGTCACTTCGTCCCCGTGCAGCAGCTTACCGGCGTCCTCTTCCAGGTGGATCCGTGTCAGGGGAATGCGCTTTTCTTCCTTATTATGAAGCGGCACATAGCCACCAGTGCAGAAGGGTGTGTCGTTCTGGGTGATCTGGTAACCCTTGGGCAGATCGGGATAAAAATAATTTTTGCGATCGAACCATGTGTCACGATGGATCTCACAGTGCAGTGCCAGACCTGCCTGTATCGTAAGGCGTACGGCTTCTCCGTTCAGCTGCGGCAGTGCACCGGGCAGTCCCATGCACACCGGACAGCAGGCTGTGTTGGGTGCTTGTCCAAAGGCGGCTGAGCAGGTACAAAAGACCTTGGACGCCGTTTTCAGCTCACAATGCACTTCTACGCCGATCACCGGTTCGTATCCTTTATAGGGCATGACAGACCTCCGTTTCGTTCTCCTTTTCCAATTCCTTCTCCAGCCAAGCAGCCAACCGGTACAGCGCCAGCTCTCCGCATCGCCTGCCTAAGAAGGATACTCCGGTAGGCAAGCGTCCGTCTCCACCCGAGGGAAGCTGGATGGCCGGCAGTCCCGTCAGGTTGGCGTAGATCGTGAACCGGTCGCTGTCGTATCGATCCATGTGCGCCCCGTCCTCGGCTTGTGGGAACGCCACAGAACCGGTGGTGGGCATGAGGATGGCATCGTATGTTTCCAAAATTGTCTCTACCGACCGAATGATCTCCTGCTGGACCGTTTTGATCTTGTGGAAATACTGCCCGCCATGTGCCTTGGACAGCGCATAGGTGCCGGTCAAAATACGCCGGGTCACTTCATCCCCAAAGCCTGCGGTACGTGCGTCGGCGCCGATGGTCCGGTAGCTGTCTCCATGGGTGCCCGGTGTGCCGTAACGGATCCCGTCGTACCGTGCCAGATTGGAGGAGGACTCTGCCGCCGTCAGGATCACGTACACCGCCAGCGCATTTTCCGGCAGTGCCACCTCTTCCACCATGTGTCCATTGTCTTCCAGTCTCTTGATCACCCGTGCGGTATTGTTCGCCGTAGCTGCGTCCACCTGCACGTTCCAGCCTTGGATGACGGCGATCCGTTTGGGTGTCAGCTCCGTATCCAACGGTGCATCTCTCAGCTCTGCATACCAGGTATCCGGCAAGTGCAGAGAGGTCATGTCCTTGGGATCCGGACCGGCCAGCACCGACAGCACCAGGCGATTCTCCTCCACCGTATGGGTCATGGGACAAACGGTGTCCATGGACGAGGCGAACTCCACCAGCCCATACCGGGAGACCAGACCATAGGTCGGTTTCATCGCCACCAATCCGCAGAAGGACGCAGGCTGTCTTGCCGAACCACCGGTGTCCGTGCCCAATGCGAAGAACGCTTCCCCGGACGCCACCGCTGCTGCCGAACCACCGGAAGAGCCGCCGGGGGACTTTGTTTTGTCCAGCGGATTTTTCGTTTGTCCAAATGCCGAATGGGCGCAGTCCGAACCCATGGCGAACTCATCCATGTTCGTTTTTCCCACAAGGATCGCACCGGCCTTTGCCAATCGTTCGACAACGGTCGCAGAATATGGCGGCACAAAATCGGCCAGCATCTGGGAAGCACAGGTGGTACGGATCCCGGCGGTCACCAAATTGTCCTTGCAGGCATAGGGGATCCCATATAGCGGCATGGTGTCCTTTGCCGATAGCTGCTGTGCCTGCTCCATGGCTTCCTTGGCACACACGGTCAGAAATGCACCGATCTGCGGTTCCTTTTGCTCGATCACCGCAAGGCACTGTTCTGTCCGTTCTACGGGGGACTGTGCAGTCTGGCTACACCAGGCGAATGTGTTTTTCTCAGGCATGATGACCTCCCGGCTGTGTGGTCTGATCGGGTGCACTGCCCACCACACGTGGTACGGTGATGTAGTCGCCGTCTCGTCTGGGCGACAGCTCGATCAGCCTTTTGTTTTCTGCTGCGGCCACATCGGGACGCAGGTGCAAAATATTGTTGTCGTCCTCCGCTGTGGCTGGTGCGGCGACCTTTCCGTAGGACGGCGGTTGCGGTACAGCATCCTCTACGCCCTGCACCGCTTTTTCCAACATATGTCGCAGGGTGACCAGCGCGTCTTCGATCCCATCCGGCAGCTTGTCCGGCAAAAGCAGGATCGCCTCTGCCATGGCCGCTATGGTCTCTTTGTCAAAAGTATCTATTCTATCCATGCTCTTTTCCTTTCCTATATGTTTCGACCGGCTGTGTACGATTTTTCTTTCCGGCTGCACAGCATTTTGTTCACCTCGGCACCGCACAGCAAAATGATCATACAGGCATACAGCCACAGCATGATCAGGCACATGGCGGTCAGGTTCCCGTACAGCCGTGCCGGACGACTGGCGTGGGTCATGTAGAAGGAGTACGCCCAGGAGAACACCAACCAGCCCACTGCCGCCAGAACAGCACCAAGGACGTGATCCTTGAAATGATGGCTCACCACGGCGCTACGGCGAGACACGGCGGTGTACAGGATCGTGAACACCAGCGACAGCACCACCAGAAAGATGGGCGCTTTGAAGTACAGCAGCCGATCCAGCACAACTTGTAGGTGTGGCAGGTGTGTTCGCAGCAGTGTAAAGAGAAATTCCCCGAACAAAAGCAGTCCGATCACCGACAGGATCAGCACCACGAACACCAGCGTATACGCCACGGAGCTGCACATCTTCCGCAGATACCCACGGACACGAGGCGCTTCGTACACCGTCTGTACGCCTTCCCGAATGGCGCCCACCCCTTTGGCTGCGCTCCACCAGATGAACACCGCAGAGATCGACAGCACGGACATGGCAGACGGCGACATCATATCGTCAAACACACGTACAGCGGTATCCAAAAGCGACTCCGGCACGGTACCTTCAAAAAAGGCAATGACATTTTCACGCTCCGCCGCTGTGGGCCAGATCAGCTTGACGATATTCGCCAGCAGAGACACCAACGGCACGGAGGATATAATGGTAAAAAAGGATGCCTGTGCCGCATACACGCTGACACGATCCTGCCAGATCCGTTTGGTAAACTGCCGCACCAGCAGGATCAGAGAGACCAGCCACGTAATGTGGACAACATGATTTTTCTTATGGGACATGAAAATCTCCTTTTGAAAGACGTTTGGTGTACGGTTCTTGCAGCCACAGAACGGACACAGCACCAAAACACATCTGTGGATCTGCCGTTTGCAGCTATACCATATGCCTATGCACCTGCAAAAAGCCGCCATGCATTGTGTAAGACGCAGCAGGACGGCTCTTGTGTGGGTTTTACTGTTCGGTTTCGACGCTGGTATACGAGCGGATCGTACCCTCTTTGATCGCATTGATATAAGTCTGATGCTGCTCCTTGGTCTCGGAGAAATACGTGATGCTGCCGTCCGATACAAAGTAGTAATAGGCTGTTTCTGCCGGGCTCAGGGCTGCCAAAATCGCACTGGCACTGGGATTGGCGATGGGTCCCGGCGGCAAACCTGCATACGTGTACGTGTTGTAGGGTGTAGCGTAATTGGTATCCGTCAGCTGGGGGCGCTCGCCGGTCTTATGCTGGATGGCATATACGATGGTGGCATCGCTCTCCAGCTTCGGTGCGGAACCCCAGTTGTTGAGACGGTTGTGGAAGACCGAGGACACCTTAAAGAATTCCGACGGTGTGCCGGCTTCCTTCTCGATCATGGACGCCAGCGTGATGATCTCGTCCACCGTGTAGCCCAGCGCCTCTGCCTGGATCTTGTATTCCTTCTTGAAGATCTGCCCGAACCGTTTTAACAGCTTGTTCAGTACCGTCACTTCACTGGACGAATTGTAGAACTGGTAGGTGTCCGGGAACAGATAGCCGTCCAGCCGATAGATCCGATCCTTGCTGGTTCCATCGTCTTCTAATTCTTCCAAGAACCAATAGTCAAAATCATAGTTCTGGATGGCTTCGATATAGCCTTCCTTGGTGCCGATGCCGTAGGATACCATCAGGTCGATGATCTCGTCCGTGGTGTAGCCTTCGGGAATGGTGATCTCCGAGATACCCACCTTGGGTTGTGGACGGAAGGCGTCCCGCAGGTCGTCGTAGTTCATATTGGGATTGACCACATAGTCGCCAGCCAAAAAGCCGTCGGTGTCCTTTTTCAAGGTGGCATACAGCTTGAAGATGGAAGGATACTGGATCACTTCATTTTCGTATAAAATATTGGTGATGTCGTCCAGCGTGGCGTATTCGGGAATGTGTACATCCACGGAAACGTCGTTCTTCACAAAGGCGAACACATCGTTGCCCACCTTGATGATGGCGATGGACAGGAACACAGCCACCACCACCACGAAGATCATATAGACAACAGCTTTGACGATGCTGACTACCGTGTTGCCGCCTTCATCCTCGTACACCACCTCAGTCCGCTGGATCGTCGGCCGCTTTTTTGCCTGGGCTTTTGCCGCAGTCTTCACCGGAACTGCTGCTTGGGCTGCTGCAGTACCGGCAGACGCTTTGGCAGCTGTAGCGGTCGTGTGGCTTATGGTGGAAATATCCGTGATACGGGTCAGGTCGGCCGCACGCTGCGCCATATGCCCTGCCAGCTTTTTTTCACCGGTACGGTTTCCCATTGGCGTAGGCTGACCCTGGTGACCGACCGTGCTACCGCCATTTGCCGGACGACTATTGACAGCGGCCACAGGATCCTCAGTCGGTCTGGCGGCAGATGCTGTCGGTCGAACACCCTGGGTAGGCACGCTGCCATTTGGTCTTGGCACAGGACGTGCTGTTCCGGCTGGGTCGGCAGCTTGTCGGTTTGGGTTCACACGCACCCCATCGGCTGTCGGGGTCACGTTCTGTGCCTGTGGATGACTGACCGTATTTTGTCCCTGCGGCGTGTCTGCCCGTTTCCGATGCAGGCTCTGCTCGTTGGCACGGTTGATCTGTTCTCTGAGCGAATCCGCCGTATTTCGAGGTACTGAAAACTGTCGGGTATCGCTGAATTTTTTATCTTGTTCTGACATAATAAACCCCAAAGGAATCTATAGGATACACAATTGAACACGGATCAAGGTCGTTGATCATCGTTGACTTATGGAATAGCGGTGCCCTAAAACAGGCTGGCGGCTACAAACAACACCACCACTGCCAAAAACGCAGGGGAAAAGATCGACTGTGCCAGGGAGAGCAGCACACCGCCTTTTCGCCGCACCACATAAGGTGAGGGCACGTTGTCCTTGGCATATCCGGCGTACAGGTTTCCGGCTTCCACGAACAGGAGCACGGCGGCTGTCAGGGTGAAAAAGCCTACGATAATGAGGAACAGCACCAGACTGATGCTTCGCTTGTCGGCGATGTGGAGTAGGTACTTCTCCAGAAACAGCACAAAGGCATTGTTGATGGCGTGGATCAGCACGGAGGCAAACAGAGACCTTGTGGCATACAGCACACCACACAGCACCAGTCCGGAGAAAAAGTACACCGGAAACCGCACGAAGCTGAAGTGCGACATGGCAAAGGCGGCAGCAGAGGTGATCACAGCGGTGGTGACGCCCATGGTCTCATAGGATGCCACCACGATGCCACGGAACAAAAGCTCCTCGGTGAAGGCCGGCAATATGGCAAAGGCCATGACCAGATACAAACCGTCGAACACACCGGCATTACGGGCAAAGCTGGTATAGGTATCGGTGCTGCCGGAAACAAAGCTCTCCGGAAACAGCGCATACATCCCCATACTGATCAGCGCACTGCCGCCAATGAGGAAGACGGCCGCATACAACAGGTACAGCAGGTGTCCCGGTTTTGGCAGACGGATGCGCAGTCTGGCGGAGAAATCCGCACCACGCAGTCGGCAATAAAACAGCACCGGTACGGCGTATATGAGCAGCTGTACCGCCACAACTGCCAGGTAGGGATTTTCGTCCATTCCCAGCCGCTCTGCCGGTAAGAAGCCGACAAAATAGAGTAAGGCAAATACGAACACCAATAGCAGCGGCGTCCATACGGTATCCCGGCGTTTCAAAGCTTCTCAAGCTCCCTTTCCATAGTGGGATCCAAGCGATGGTGTACCATCATTTCTTGTCTTTTCCTGTGGTGATCTTCACGCCTTTTTCGGTCAGCAGGATATCCACCGACACATCAAAGCGACCTCTGGGCACCACCGGCAGGATATAATCCGAATACACCACGCCGATGGTACAGCCGGAGAAGGCAGACAGATACCGGTCATAGAAGCCCTTGCCGTAGCCCAGACGATAGCCAGCCTTGTCGTACACCAATCCCGGTACAAAGCACACGGCGGCACCGGTGTCCTTTTCGGGTTCGTAGATGGGCGCATCCTCGGTCGGTTCCAGAAGCCCGTAGGAATCCACAGCCAGCTCGTCCAGGGAGTTCACCATATGGTAGGTCATGGTGTGGGTCTTCTTGTCACAGCGTGGGAAGCACACCTTTTTGCCCTTTTCCAATGCCAGCTCGGCAATGGCGTTCACATCGATCTCTCCTTCGGTAGCGGCGTACAGCAGTACATATTCCGCATACCGGAAGCTGACCAGTCCTTCGGCTACATGGCAGATGGCCTCGTCTCTGCGGTGGCGTTCTTCCATGGGCATGACACGACGGCGTTCTTTGTATTCCTCACGAATATCGTCTTTTTGTTTCTTAATCATTTTCTATCAGCAAGGATACCAGACAAGATCGCCTGTTCCTTTTCCGCTCCTTTCATCATTCGAATCAGTGTACCGCCGAACTGCACAGCGGCACCCATACCACAACCGGTGATCACGTTTCCGTCTACGGCGACTGCACAGTCACACACCGTGGCACCGGTCAGAAATGCTTCAAAGCCGGGATAGCACACAGCCTTTTTCCCTCTCAGGTAGCCACGCTTGCCCAGCACCATGGGAGCGGCACAGATCGCAGCCATATAGGCACCCTTTCCGTCGGCGGCTTTCAGGTATCGATCCACCAGAGGTGCACCGTCCAGATGCTTGGCACCGGGCATACCGCCGGGCAGCACCACCATTTCCAGATCCTCCGGCACAGGCTGAGCTGCCATCTCCGGGTAGCTTCGGTCCGCCTGGACATAGATCCCATGGGCACCGGATACCAGCTTGCCGTCGTTCTGCGGATCCGGGTGTACCGCAATGGTGGTCACCTCCAGTCCGGCACGACGCAGCATATCGATGGGACAAAGGGCCTCGATCTCTTCAAAACCATCTGCTAAAAAAACGTAGATCATAGGGATCTCCTCTCTGTATTATACCACATTTTCCACACGAGCCGGTTAACATTCCATAAATTTTCTGTTGCCGGTCCACATTCCTTTTTGGGCTTATCGCGGAAATCGGTGGTTTTCTTTGGTTTTTATGCCTAAGTTAATGTTGATCAACTTGAGTTAATGCTGATTAACTCGAGAAAATGTGACTAAAAGGCTAGCATATATGGCATTTTTGGCACGTTTTCAACCCTGATCAGCGTTTACTTAAGGCGCCACCGCACAATTCTGATGATGCAGATGCGTCGGCAGATTTTTCGTCAGACAAAACAAATTCACCGCAGGCTTACGCTCGTAAGGCAAGGTGGATTTGTGAAGTATGACGGGAAAGATGCAAGCAGATGTGCCATCAAGGCGTTAGCCGTGAATTGTGCGGTGGTGCCTTAAAAAATAGTCTGCCAGATCTTTTCGCCGATCACATCCACGGGGTATTGGTGTCCGTCTGCATCGGCACAGGCGACCACGGTCCAATGGCATTTCTCTGCCACATACAAGGCTGCTTCCCGGCAACGATGCAGATAGGCATGGTCGGTCTCGTGAATGTCCAAAGCGGCACCGGTCTCCCGACTGCGCTTTTCCACATTGGCGTCGGACACGCTCTGGGGCACGTCGATCAGGATCACCTGCGCCGGTGTGGGCAGACCCAGCTTGGTATATTCAAAATCCCACAGCCAGGCAAGAAAATCATCCCACTTGTCTCTGTCCATTTTGGACAGCTGGTGGTAGGCGTTTGCCGTGGTGTATCGGTTGGCGATCACGATGGTATCCGGATCCTGCCAGTCCTTTCCCCAGTCCTGTCGATAGCTGACATATCGGTCGGCGGCAAAGAACATAGACGCCGCATAGGCACCTGTGTCCTCCGGCTTACCGCCAAGACCGCCACCCAGATACAGCTCCACCAGTGATGCACCGGCACTGCCGTAGCTGGGGAAGTCGATAAGGCGTACCTTTTTGCCTTCCTTATTTAGTCTCTCTGCCAGAAGGCGGCTCTGCGTTCCCTTTCCGGAACCGTCCAGTCCTTCCAGCACAATCAGTTTTCCCATGGTCGTTTTTGTCTCACTTTGCTACATGATCGGCACTGCAGTGGATCAATCCACTTCGTTTTGCAGCACCATTTCCATAAATTCCTGCTTGGTGATCAGCACCTTTCGAGGGCGCTGTCCGTCCGGCGGGCTCACATATCCCATTTGTTCCATGCGGTCGATGAGCTTGGCGGCTCGTCCGTAGCCCAACTGCAGCCGACGCTGGATCAGGGACGTGGATATCTTGCCGGATTCTACCGCCAGCTCCAGAGCCTGCCGCAGCATGGGATCGTCGTCACCGGCGTCCATATCTCCGTCTACTGCAGCCTTGCTGCCCTTCTTGCCGACACCGCACTTGGCTGCCTCCGCTTCGATCTGTTCCAGCACCTCGTCGGAATAGGAGGCACTGCGCTTATTCATATTGCGTATGTATGCCACCACTTCCTCTACATCGGACTCCGACACAAAGGCGCCCTGTACACGCATGGGCTTGGCGGCACCTACCGGGTAGAACAGCATATCCCCACGGCCGATCAGATTCTCCGCACCGCCACGGTCGATGATGGTACGGGAGTCGATCTGGGACGCCACAGTGAAGGCGATCCGGGACGGGATATTTGCCTTGATCAGACCGGTGATGACGTCTACGGAAGGACGCTGGGTACCAATGATCAGGTGCATACCGGCGGCTCTGGCCTTCTGTGCCAACCGACAAATGGACTCTTCCACGTCGTCCGGCGCCGTCATCATCAGGTCTGCCAGCTCGTCGATGATGATCACGATCTGGGGTAAAAATTCGTAATCGGGATCATCCTTGGTTTTTTCGTTGAAGTTCTTGACGTCACGTACCCCCACCGCTTCGATCAGGCCGAACCGTCTTTCCATTTCTGCAACGGCCCAGGACAGAGAGCCTGCCGCCTTTTTCGGGTCACTGACCACCGGCACCAGCAAATGGGGAATGCCGTTGTAAATGCTCATTTCCACCTTTTTGGGGTCCACCAAAATCAGCTTCACCTCATCAGGGCTTGCCTTATACAGCAGGCTCACCACCAGGGAGTTGATGCATACGGATTTACCCATACCAGTGGCACCGGCAATGAGCAGGTGGGGCATTTTGGCGATATCGAAATACACTGCTTCCCCGGCCACGTCTTCGCCCAGGCAGCAGGTCAGCTTGCTTTTGGCATTGGTAAAGGCCTCCGACTGGATCAGGGTACGCAGATGTACCGTAGACTGCTTTTTGTTGGGCACCTCGATCCCCACGGCCGCTTTGCCGGGAATGGGCGCTTCGATCCGGACACCGGTGGTGGCTAAGTTCAAAGCGATGTCGTCCACCAGATTGGCAATGGAGCGCACCTTGGTCCCCATCTCCGGCTTCAGCTCGTACCGGGTGATGGTGGGACCACGGGAAATATTCTCGATCTTGGTATTCACATGGAAGCTTTTCAGGGTCTCCACCAGCTTGACGGCGTTGTCCTGCAGCTCCTCTTTGATCCCGGTTGGCTCGTTTTGATCATCCTCGGTCAGGATCTCGATGGGTGGGAAGTTGTACGGCGGCGGCACTTCCATGGCCGGTGTGGTCGCAATGCTTTCCTGTCCGCTTGCCATGATCTCCCGGTTCACATCCAAGGCAGAGGGCTTGTCTTCTTTTTTCAAATACGCATCGGACAACCGATCCAGCAGCTCTGCATCCTCCGGATTGACAAACAGACCGGACAGATCCAGCTCTTCCTCAGCCGGTGCGTTGGTATCGGCGCTCGTCTGTTTTGGCTCCTTTGGCGTCGCTTTGGCAGTGGGTGCAAGGGTCTCCGTCTGCGTATGGGGTACATCGCCTGGTTCCTCGTACCACGGCACATCCTCGTCTGTTTCCGGTGCTTCCTGTGGTTCTATCGCCATCTCGGACAACACTTCTCCGGTCTCTGTATCCACCTGCAGCACACCGATCTTATCGGGAACGGTTTGCGTTTTTGCAGTGGAATTCACTGCTGCAGGCACCTGCTCTGCCTCCACAGGTACAGCGTTGTCTGCTGTCCGTGCGCTACGCTCAACCCGTTCTCTGGTACGGCGCATGACTTCATCAAATATACGATCATCCACCGTTCCGCCAAGTGCTTCTGCGTTTGCGGTATTTTCCTGCGTCGGCTCCGGATCGTTGTAGAATGGCTCCTGCACCGGTTCGGTGTACGCCTGCTCCGGCTCCGGATCCAATGGGATGTCTACGATCTTATGCTTTCTTACTTTATATACGGTAGGTTCCGGTGTGGGCATTTTGAGCTGGGCCGGGGCTACCGGTTCGGTGTACATCGGCTGTGCCTGCTCTGCCATCCGGGCTTCCTTTTCACGTTGTCTTTTTTCCCGAAGCCAAGCGGTGTATTCCTCTTCACGGATCCGGTTTCGCTCGGCCAGACCACCGCCACGGGGCATTTCGGCTGCCTGTTGTTTGCGCATGGCTGCCCGTTCCATGACCTTTTCCCGGGTCACACGGATCTTGTACAGCACCATGACCATGAGTCCTCGTGGGGTCACGCCAAACAAAAACAGCAGCAGGGTCAGCGACAGGCCAATGGCGAAGATCAGTGTGCAGACCTTGCCAAAGCCTCGGAGAAACAGCACGCCCAACCAACCGCCGATGACGCCGCCGCCATGGAGCGATACGCCGCTGGCAAACAGCTCTGCCGGCAGGAAGGTATCCAGACCATGGTCAAAGATGTGGGCAAGCTGGGCTGTGGCGCACAGGATCACAAAGGATGACAAAATCTTCCAACGGAACAGACCGCTTTCGATGTCGTTTCGCCACAGAAATGCCATCAGAAAGAAGTACAGCGGCAGTGTGTAGGCAACTACGCCAAACAGGCCGCAGAACAGCTTCTGGATGCCACCGCCGATGATGCCGTCTCCTGCCAACAGACAAACCGCCAACAGCAGTCCGCCGACCGCCAACAGATAGGGTCCCACCTGTCTGGCAAAGCCGCTGCCGTTTTCCACATGGGCAGACGATCTGGCGGATGTATTCTCTTGTTTTTTTGTATTTTTTGAAGCAGCTTTTTTGCCACTTGTACTTTTCTTTTGCGGCATACACATTCCTTTCCCGGCAAAGACACATAGTCCCATGCAGCACCGACACGTTCCGTACCTACCTTTCTTCGGTCGCAAAGATAGGCATGATACTATATTGTACCACACCTGGAAGAGAAATGCAAGGGTGTTCTTTGGAAAAGTCAAATTCTCCTCTTGCAATTTTCATTCGTATGTGCTATACTGATACCAGCTATGGAAGCAGCTTTCAGAAAGGAACGAATTTTTTTGGAACAGAACAATACCAATATACCCCCTACGCCGGAACGTCGGAACACGGCCACGCCCCAGGAAAGACAGCAAATGCAGCGTGGCTATCCGGTCCGTGCCGATGCGGATCCCACCATTCGGCGAAATATCAATCGTGCCGCCGGACCAAAGGAAGTGCCGGAAATGCTGCGTCAGGGCAAGGTCCCCGTACGACAGGACGCCGCCACCGGTCGCACCTATCCGGTGATGCAGCGTGGGAACACCGATGGACACCGTGCCAGGTCGCATATTCCCGTGCAGAACAGCACCGTGCAAAACAGCACCGTGCAAAAGGATACAGAGCAAACTATCGAGGTGGAAAACACAGTGGATCGACCGATTCCTGCCCAGGAGAGTGTTCCGCAGCGCCCTGCCCATCCTGATACGACCCAGCACGATCTGCCTCTGCCCCGACCGGACGATATGCCATTCCACGATCCCCTGTCGGACACACAGACCTTCACCCGGCTCCCCACAACGGAGACACCCCCTGCGGCAACGTCCCAGAAGTCTTCGTCCCTTGCCCGGCTGACAAAAATGCCACAGCTGGGTGTGTGTATCGCCTGCCTTGTGCTGGTGGTGGGACTGGCGATCGGGATCCCGGTGGCGCTGTCCCATCGTACCACGACCCAACCGGATTTCAGTATGTCCACAGACTATGTGCCCACCGAAAGCGACACAGAGCCGGATGTGGCCGATACCGCCGGTGTTGGTCGGGACGAAGCCACCGAAACGGAGACCGAACCGGCGGTCAAGTTCGCCGTGACCCTGAATTTCTTTGACCGGGAGCCCATCACCGTGTCCACCACGGCTACCACAGTGGAGGCGCTTCTGGCAGGCATAAGCTATACCATTTTGGACACCGACAGTTTTTCGCTGCCGCTGGATACAAAGCTCACCGAGGACACCACCATCACCGTGGACACTGTCACCTATGACACCGCTACAGAAACCGTTGTGCTGCCGTACGAATCCAAGGTCACCGAGGTGCAGACGATACCCAAGGGACAAAAGGAGATCACCCAAGCCGGTCAAAACGGTTCCAAGACCATCACCTATACGGTGAAATTTGTCAATGGCGAAGAGGCAGAGCGCACGGTCGCATCCGAGAACGTGACGGTCTCGCCGGTGGATGAGCTGGGGCAGATCGGTGTCGGTGGTACGCTGGTGGGCAACGATGGCGTCACCTACAGCTACTCCTACTACCGTGTGGTCAGCGCCACCTATTACGACATTCCCGGCGCCACCTATCTGGGCTACGATGCCGATGAAACGGTTGTGGCTACGAATTTCAACTTTATTCCGGCCGGCACCAAGATCTACGTGAAGAACGACCGCTACGACTTTGGGGTACGTACGGCGGCCGACACGGGTTCCTCCATCGACGACTGGGAGGTGGACATTTGGCTGAGTAACAGCAATCCCCAAAAAGCGGCCTTGGCCAAGGAAGGCTACATCCACGACATGATCATATATTACATAGACTGAAAGGTGTGATCCTATGAACTTCGACTATCTGCGTGATTTTCAGGACAGACTGACATCCTGGCGCATTCCCGGCAACGACTGCATGGTGAAGATCGGCCATGAGACTGTATACCGCTACCAGTCCGGCTTCCGGGATATGGAGAACCGACTGCCCATGCAGGGGGACGAGCTGTACTATCTCTGGTCCTGCTCCAAGCCCATCACCTGCACACTGGCGCTGATGCTGTACGAAAAGGGACTGTATCTGCTGAACGATCCCTTGTACGAGTACCTGCCGGAGTTCCGGAATATGATGGTGGAGACCAAAAACGCAGACGGTACCACACGGCTGGAGAAGGCAAAAAATCCCATTCGGGTACGGGATCTGTTCACCATGTCTGCCGGGTTCACCTACAATATGGGCACCCCGGAGATCCAAGCGGTGAAGGAAAAGACCGGCGGCCGTTGTCCCACCAGAGAGATCGCACGTGCCATTGCCGCCTCTCCCCTGCAGTTTGAGCCGGGCACCCATTGGAGCTACAGCCTGTGTCACGATGTGCTGTCTGCCTTCATCGAGGTGGTGGCCGGGATGCGCACACGGGATTTTGCCAAAAAGGTGCTGTTCGATCCCTTGGAAATGCACGACACCTGCTACAACCTGCCGGATGCGGAAAAGATGACCCGGCTGGCAGTGCAGTACAACTTCCGGGATGACCTTGACAAGGCACTGCCCACCAACAACACCTGTGGACACATCTTAGGTCCCGACTACGACAGCGGCGGCGCCGGTATCGTGTCCACCATCGATGACTATATGAAATTTGGTACGGCTATGGCAAACGGCGGTGTGGCGGAGAACGGCGAACGGGTGCTGGCTTCCTCCACCATCGATCTGATGCGCACCAACTGCCTGAACGAGACCATGCTCCACGACTTCAACTGGGAGCAGCTCTGCGGCTACGGCTACGGTCTGGGTGTGCGGACCATGATCAGTCCCATGCTGGCCGGTACCGGTGGTTCCGTTGGCGAATTCGGTTGGGGTGGTGCGGCCGGTGCCTACCTGATTTTAGACCCGGCAAGAAAGCTGGCTGTGACCTATGCCCACCATATGCTGAACAACCAAGAGCCCTGGTTCTCGCCTCGGCTGCGCAATGTAGTGTACGCTTGTCTGGATCGATAATGCAAAGAAAAAAGGATGTAGATTTTTCCACATCCTTTTTGTTTTGCGTTATTTTATTTCGTTTAGTTCAGTTGTTCCACAGCGGCATAGAAATCGTCGATGGAGGTCTTGTAGCTGGCTTCCTTCTTGGCCCAGTCGGAGGACATATTGCTGTTTTTGTTCAAGCTACCTTTCCAGAAGCAGTTCATAGTGTTCATGGCAAAGCCGTATGCCAGACCAAAGTTGAACACTACGCCTTCCCGGATCAGGTCAAACATCTGCGCCATTTCGCTGTCTGCGGAATACCGGGTCTTCATGTTGATCTCATAAATGGCCGGAGAAACCAGACGATAGCTTTCTGCTGCCATCATTTCCATAGCGGCTGCGGTGACGTCTTGGTTGGCGGTGGATACCAGCACGCCGAACAACGTGTTGCTTTCCCCCAGCCAGGTGTAGTAGCCGGCCTGACTTTCGTCCCACTTGGGCATGGGTAGGATCGTGAATGCGTCTTCCATATTCTCTACACACTTCTTCACGTCACTGAATGTATTGATACTAAACAATGCTCTTCCTTCAATGAACATATCGCCGATCTTATAATAGCCTTGTCCTTCACCACCGTAGATCGAATCCTGCTGGGTGAAGCACCAATCCATCATCCATTCCCAAGCAGCAACGGTCTTTTCGTTATAGAAGGTCAGCTCCGGATAACCTTTTTCGTCCAGCGTAGTGTAGGACAGACCAAAGGCGTTCAGGAAAGGATAGGTATGGTTGGCACTGGAGATCGACAAACCAAAGGTGTCACCAGCGGATTTTACGCCATCTCCATCCGTATCGCTGTACACCCCGGCGATCATGGTATTCACGGTATCCTTCGTCCATTTGCCATCGTGCACCACGCCAAACAGATCCTCAATACCTAAATTTTCCCGCATGGAGTCGTTGCACAAGACACAGTACACCGTATTGATGGTGCATTTCGTCAGGTCGCCGGTAGCCAGATACAGCTTGCCGTCAATGGAGGTCTCCTCGATCAGCTGCTGTACCCAATAGGGCTTGGAGAAGTCCAGATAGTTCAGCTTCTGCATATTCATGAAGATACCTTCCGCCACCAAACCCGGCAGCGTTGCATACTGCCCGGATGCCACATCATAGGCACCGTCGGCCGACATAACGCTGGAACGGATCTTGTCCAGATAGATGTCCTTGGTGTCCCATGTATAGGATTCGCCAACGTTGACAATGTCCACATTCAGTCGGCTCTCTACGGAGAGGTCACGCTGGTACATGGCATCGTTGACCACTTCCCCGGTGAGCTCCTCGGCGAATTCCTCGTTTTCTGCCCACCACATGAACTTGACCGTGTCGCCGTTGAACTTCACGTCGTCGCCAATGTCGTCCACATACAGCCGTGTTTCTTCCGTTTCCACCGTGCTGCCATTCTGTCCATCGGTGGGGGTGTTCTCTGCCGTACCACCACCGCAGCTGGCCAATGTCGTCAGCAGCATCGAAGCGATCAGGCAAAGCAGGACACTGTTTTTACAAAAATGTTTCATAGGAACCTCCCGAAATTCATTAGGAATGCTATAGCTTGTGGTAGTTATACCACACAACTGTGAACAACGTCACCCCCCCAGGTAAACAAATTATGAATTTTCAGGAAATTGGTGTATTTATCACAAAACGCAAGTGTCATTTTTAGCGAATTTCACGATACCAATAGGGCAAAAGCGAACAAAAAGGGCACGAGAGATTTGCACTCTCGCACCCGTTTGTGACTTTTGTATTCTGTTTTTGCGCTCAGTCTTCCACCGTCTTGGGTACCCAGCCGTACTTGTAGGGTTCTGCCTTGGGTGTGTAGGCCCATGCAGCGGCGTTGATCAGCACCTTCTGGACATCCTTGTTGTGGTAGGTGGGGCAGGACTCGTGACCGGGACGGAAGTAGAAGATCTTACCACGGCCTCTCTTGAAGGTACAACCGGAACGGAATACTTCGCCGCCGGAGAACCAGGAGATGAACAGCAGCTCGTCCGGTTCGGGAATCAGGAAGTGCTCACCATAGGTCTCTTCGTGATCCAGAATGATCTTTTCGTCGATGCCCTGCACGATGGGATGGCTCTGCTCTACGACCCACAGGATCTCCTTGTCGCCGCTTTCTCTCCACTTCAGCTGACCGGAGGGTGTACCGCACAGCTTCTGGAAGATCTTGGAAGCGTGACCGGAGTGCAGCACTACCATGCCCATGCCTTCCATGACACGGTTGTATACCTTCTGCACCACTTCATCCGGCACGTCACCATGACGCATATGACCCCACCAGAACAGCACGTCGGTGTTGGCAAGCACTTCATCAGTGAGCCCTGCTTCCGGCATATCCAGGGTAGCGGTGGTCACATCATAGCCGGCTTCACGCAGGAAATCGGCGATCACGGCATGGATACCATCGGGGTAGATGGCCTTTACCGCTTCGTCACTCTTTTCGTGTGCAAATTCGTTCCAAACTGTAATTTTCATATGTATCTGTTTCCTTTCGGGAATTTTTTCTGATTGCTTATTTTACGTCAATCATTCGACGTCCAGCCACTTTTGCTCGGCATCTGCCTGGATGATGGTGTCCAGCAAATGCTGGTTCCGCACGCCTACAGCGATATCCGCATTGCAGCCATCGCCCAGTCCCTGCATTTCGTCGCCGAAGCAGCGCATCTGGCTGACGTAGTACTGCTGCGGGATCTCCATGGGCACATACCTGTCACCGGTGGCCTCTTCGCAGATCTCCAATTCGTTCTTGCCCGGCTCACGATCCAGATGGTACACCAGCGCCGCCTTGTCACCATAGATCTCCATTCTCTGGTAATTGCCACGTCCCCTGCAGAAACGAGAGATCTGGAAGGTGGCAGAGATACCGCCGTCCATGGCTGCCAGAATGTTGGAGAAGTCGTCCACGTCCACCTTGCCCACACCGGAACCGTCCGGCAGAGCACGCTCGTGTACGATGGTCCCCAGATGTGCGCTGACCTTGGTGTACTGCTGACCGGTGACAAACTGCGCCAGATCCAGTCCATGACAGCCCAGATCTCCCAGCGCACCGGATGCGGCAACGGCCTTCACGTACCGCCACACCAACGGACAATGTCTCGATTCCAGACCCCAGCCTTGGTAATACTGCATACTCACGTGGTGCAGTGTCCCCAGCCGACCGCCGGCGATCAGGTCACGGGCATATCGGGCTGCCGGCTGGTAGCGATAGCTGAAATACACCATGCTGCGCACCCCGGCCTTTTCCGTAGCCGCCAGCAAACTGTCTGCCTGCTGGCTGTCCATGGTGATGGGCTTTTCCACACCGTAGGGCTTTCCGGCGGCACAGGCTGCCATAGCGATCTCCCAGTGCCGGTCGTTGGGTGTGGAGATGTCCACCACATCCACATCGGGACAGGCGATCAGATCGTGATAATCGGTGAAGCAGTGGTCGGCCGGAATGCCATACTGCTCTGCCCGTTCTGCCAGTCGTTTTTCATCCGTGTCACACAGGGCCACCTGCACCAGGTTGTCTGCACCTTTGATACCGGGAAGATGTACCCCACCGGAAATACCACCCAGTCCGATAGAACCTACACGTAAAACTGCCATAGCTCATTACCTCCGTATGGATGTCAACTGCTTGTTTGGTGATATTGTAGCACATTCTTCGAGAAAGTGCAAGAGGAAATGGGAAAAAATTGCAGATAATATTTTGCGTGGATCGGGGGACACGGCGTTTTCTGTCCTGTTTTCCCAAAGAGCAGCGCTGTCAGCTCCCGGTCGATTTCTTCGGTATGTCCTTCCTCGATATGGGAAAGATCCCACTTGTGGATATGGACCATGTCCTCTTCCGCTTGCCACCCACGGAGCCGTTCACTTTCCGGCATATTCCCTCTCATGTGGTAAACTGCGCTCCATGGAGACTGGCGTAGAAACCACCCATGGCCATCAGCTGCTCGTGGTTGCCCTGCTCGATCACGTTGCCGTCCCGAAGCACAAAGATCACGTCTGCACTGCGCACTGTGGACAAGCGATGGGCGATCACAAAGCTGGTGCGTCCTTCCATGAGCTGCCCCATAGCACGCTGGATCCGCATCTCCGTCATGGAGTCCACGTTGGAGGTGGCTTCGTCTAAGATCAATATGGGCGCATCGGCGATCATGGCACGGGCAATGGTGAGCAGCTGCTTTTGTCCTTTGGAAATGTTCACGCCTTCGTCCGTCAGCACCGTATCGTAGCCCTTGGGCAGACCTTCGATAAAGCTGTGGATCCCGGCAGCCTTGGCCGCTTTCTCGATCTCCTCTTGGCTTACGGGACGATGGCTGCCATAGGCGATGTTGTCCGCAATGGTGCCGGAGAACAGCCAAGTGTCCTGCAGAACCATGGTGTAGCTCTGCCGCAGACTGGCTCGTTTGGCACGCAAAATATCTTCGTTTTCCAGCCGGATCGTGCCGGAGTCCGGGTCGTAGAAGCGCATGATCAGGTTGATGATGGTGGTTTTGCCGGCACCCGTGGGACCAACGATGGCAGCGGTAGCCCCCGGCGGCACGTCCATGGTCAGACCGTGTAGGATCTCTTTTTCCTTCTCATAGCCGAACCGCACGTTCTCCAGTGCCACGTGACCCGTCACTGGGATCTCGCCATGGCCGTCGCCATAGGACAGCGCATCCGGCACATCGGGACTTTCCTCCTCGGCATCCAACAGACGGAACACTCGCTCTGCCGCCGCCGCTGCCGATTGCAGTTCGTTGATGATGTTGGCGGTCTCGTTGATGGGGCCGGAGAATTTCCGGGAGTACAGCACAAAGGAAGACACGTCTCCCAGACCGATGGCGCCACCCATGTACAGCAGCGAACCAAATACGCTCACCAAGGTCAGGGACAGGTTGTTGATAAAGTTCACCGTAGGGCCTACCATGGCGCCGTAGTAATCCGCTTTGAAGTAGGCATCGGCGGCAGTCTGGTTCTTTTCGGCAAACCGCTTGATCATGGTAGGCTCCTCGGCATAGGCACGCACGGTCTTCTGCCCGGACAGCAGCTCCTCTGCATAGCCGTTCAGCTCACCCAGCTTGCCGGAACGAGCACGGAACAGCGGTCGGAAGATACCAGCCATTTTGGTGGTGACCAGCATCGCCAGCGGTACAGTCACGGCAAACACCAGACATAGCCGTGGAGAAATGGAGGTCATCATCCAGAGAGAGCCCACCACCGTCACCACGCTGGAACAGATCTGCACCAGGTCCGTGGACAGTGTGGCGTTCAGGGTATCGATGTCGTAGGAGATCCGGGAAATGATGTCGCCTACCGGGGTACGGTCGAAGTAGCTGACCTGCAGTCGCATGAGCTTGGCAAAAATATCCTCCCGCATATGCCGCACGATCCCACGGGACAGCCGGATCATCAGCAGCTGCTGCACATAGGACAGCACCGACGAAGCCACGTAAAACAGCAGCATCAGCACGCAGTAGTACACCACGCTGTCCATGTCCACCTTGCCTACACCCGGTTCAATGGCAGAGATGGCCTTGCCGGACAGCTTGGGACCTTCCAATGCCAGCAGATTGGAGGCGATATTGATCCCGAAAGCGATGAGGTAGCCCCACCAGAACTTCGCCATATATTTGCCCAGCCGCAGCAGTACCCGCAGCTTTTGTTTGCCCTGGGGCAGATCGGCCGGATTGACCGCCTTTGGACCACTCGACTTTTGCAAGCCAGGCATCTTAAAATTGTTATTCAAGCAGCGCACCTCCCATCTGGGTATCTGCAATTTCCCGATACAGGGAACAGGTTTCCATCAGCTGTTCGTGGGTCCCCTGGCCGATGATCTTGCCGTCCTCCAATACTAAGATCAGGTCGGCATGGCGAATGGAGCTGATCCGCTGTGCCACGATGACGGTGGTCGGTGGATCCTGCATAGCAGCCGCACGTTCCCGGATGGCCTGCCGCAGTCTTGCATCGGTAGCGTAGTCCAGCGCCGAGGAGCTGTCGTCCAGCACCAGAATTTCCGGAGAACCGGAGATGGCACGAGACAGGATCACACGCTGCTTTTGTCCGCCGGACAGGTTGGCGCCCTTGATGGTCAGCATATGGGAAAGGCCACCTTCCTTTGCTTGGATGAAATCCCAGGCCTGCGCAGTTTTGGCACCGGCTTCGATCTCGTCATCGGTAAGCCCACGACCAAAGTCGATGTTGGCACGGATGGTATCGGCAAAGAGAAAATCGTTCTGGAATGCGGCACCGAACCTTTTGGCGATGTCCTTTTTCGCCATACCACGGACGTCCACACCGGAGATCTGCACAGCGCCGCCGGTCACGTCATACTGCCGCATGAGCAGAGAAATAAGCGTGGTCTTGCCGGCGCCGGTGGGACCAATGATGCCCAGGGTCTGCCCTTTTTCCAAAGAGAAGCTGATATGGGACAGGTCGTCCTTCACGCCGTTGTAGGAGAAGGAAACGTCGTCAAAGCGAATATGGGGTGCGTCCAACTCTACGTTTGTCGCATATTGTGGCAGGACGGCCATATCCTCCGGTTCGTCCAGCACTTCCCCGATACGACCGGCAGAGGCCACACCCTTGGAGCACATGATAAAGATCCGGGTGATGCTCATCATAGCGGTCAGGATCAGCGAAAAATAGGAAAGGAACGCAATGATCTTCCCCGGCTCCGATACACCGGCGTTGACCCGGATCGCACCGATAAAGATCACCGCCACCAATCCACCGTTGAGGAACAGATTCATCAGCGGTGAGGTCAGTGCCATGTTTTCGGCGGCTCGTTTTTCCTGCCGGTTCAGGTGGGTGTTTGCCATATCGAACCGGGCTTTTTCGGCTTCTTCCTTATGCAGTGCCTTGATGATCCGCACGCCTTGGGCATTTTCCCGTACCACACGGGTCATTTCATCGTTGGCTTCCTGCTGCTCGGTGTACAGTGGGATACCTTTTTTGGAGATGACATACACGGTGATTCCCACAAAGGGCAGCACCGCCACCAGCACCAGGGTCAGCACCGGCTCTAAGAAAAAGGTGATCACCAGACCGCCTACCAGCATCAACGGTGCCCGAATGCCCATACGCTGGATCATACCGATCATCTGGTGGATGTTGTAGGTATCCGAGGTGAGCCGGGATTCCAGAGAGGGAATGGTGAAGGTGTCAAGCTGTTTGGCGGACAAATAGGAAATCCGTGCAAACAGGTCGTTGCGCAGCTTTTCCGTCATGTCTCTTGCCACACGGGAAGCGTACCGGTTGGCTGTGATATTTCCCCAGATGGCAACGATGGCACAAAACACCATGACCCCACCGGCCCCCCAAATGAGGCCCTTGGAGCCTATCGGTACGATGTCGTCGATCAGGAAGGCCAGCATCATGGGCAGCGCCAGATCTGCCAGGGTGCCGATGAATTTGATGGTACAACCCAGCGCCATACGCCTAAAAAAGGGTCGCAGGTATTCGATAAGTAGTTTGATAGAAAACACCTCTTTTCAATGGGAACGCCGGCCACAGAGACCGTGCGCTCCTTGCGTATACAGAAAAACAAAAGGCAAAAAACGGCACATGGGATCTCACCTTGAGTCGCTTCTTACCTCTGACTGTCTTATATCGTGTTTTTTTGTGGAGCAGACTTGGGCTCGCCTTCCTGGATGCGCTTCAGGTAGTAGCTGACGCCCAGCCAACGGCCGAACTTGTAGCCCACCTTAGGCAGATCCAGCGTATGGACAAAGCCCATTTTCGTATGGAACGCACGACTGATCTCGTTTTCCTCGGTGATGATGGCAAGCATATTGAAGTAGCCCAGCTGCCGCAGTCGTTCCTCCAATGCGGTATACAGCGCACGACCGATGCCGTGACCGTGTACGTCGTCCCGGATATAGATGGACACATCCGCCGTCCACTGGTAGGAAGCACGGACAGCCATGGGACTGGCATAGGCATAGCCCACCACGGTGCCGTCTTCTTCCCACACCAGCCACGGATACTTGGCGGTATTTTCCACAAAGCGCTCCGTGAACTCCTCCAGCGTAGGGCCTGTGTATTCGAAGCTATAGGTGGTGTCATGCACATACGGCTGATAGATAGCCAGCATTGTTGGCACGTCCGCTAAGGTCGCATATCGGATCGACATTGTTCTCACTCCCAGCTATACTCAAAATCGATTTTTGACGCCACAGAATCATCCACCACGCAGATAAAAGTCTTGCCGCTGTTCAGGATCAGCTCGTCACCGTTCCGGTATTCCAGGTGGATCGGCGTGGTTTTGCCGCTGCGGGACCAGTTGACCACCTTCCGTTTGCCGTTGGTGATGTAGTAGCCCTGCCCTTCACCCACGGTGCCCACGGACAAATGGCCGTAGCTGTCGCCGGGGATCACGTTGATGTCGGTGAACAGGATCAGCACGTTCTTCACGGAAAGCTGCTCATCGTTGTTGGCATCGATGTGCTCCATGCCGTTGTACTGATAGCGCAGGTATTCGCCGGTCTCTTCATTATATACAAAGTCCACGGTCTGGACAGAGGTGGAGATCATATGGACATGGCTGGCCGGGCTGCCCTTGATGTGGTTGTCCACGGTCTCGTCGTAGAATTGGAAGGGACAAACGTAGGTCTCCGGCAGGGTGGTTTCGTAGCCCATATATTCGATACCGGCCGCAATCTTTTCCCCATCGGTCATCAGGCTGTGCTCCAAACCCATGTTGTTCAGTCGCCAGGTGTCACGCCAGAACATACCGGGGATATACATATTCACGCCGTCCAGGTTGTTGGTTTTGCGCCACGCCAGCTTGGCATAGGCCATTTCGGAACCACCGGCATGGACGTAGATCGCCTCATGGTTGGAGAGGAAATCCACAAAATAGTCTCTGGACGAACGGATCGAGCCCACCAGCGGAATGCTTTCGTAATCGGTGGTCAGCATCATGAGCCGGGTGATACCACCCTCGGCCGAGCATTCGTAGAACATATCGCCGCAGGTCAGACCAGCCTGTGGCAGGCAGTTTTTGATATTGTTGATCATAATGGCAACGGGACGCTTCTGCTGTTCTTCCAGCGTGCAGGTCTTGCCGTTTAAGTAGTTGTAGATCCGGGCAGGTTCGCTGGGTTCTTCGGTCTTTGCCTCTGTCTCCACCGTACCATCCGGCAGGTTATAATCGCTGTCGCTGGACCAACCGGTGATATTGGAATCGGCCTCGTCCAGTCGTTCCGCTGCATCAGGCAAAGGCGGTTCGGTCTCCGGCTTGGTCTCGGCTTCGGTCTCAGTCTCTTCTGTCTCTGTTTCCGTTTCTTCCGTTTCCGTATCGGTCTCTGTATCAACGCTCTCTGCCACTGTGTCCGGTGTGGTTTCCGTGCCGGTATCCCGACAACCCACCGCCGCTGCCATGGTCAGAGAGAGGAGCAGCAGTGCTGCCATCATTTTTCGACTATTCATGGTCATGATCCATCCGTAAGCATCTGTTATTTTTTTCCCATATCGGGAATATTGTACCACACATTGGCGAAAAGTGCAAGAGGTTGCAGAAAAAAACGGCGGTTTTCTCAGGTTTGGTGTATAATTCCAGCCATCTTCCACCCGTGACATATGTCCGTACACAAATGAAAAGCCCCTATCATACTTTCGTACAATAGGGGATGTTTTCAAGCTAATA